>CAYJOR010000006.1:0-76246 GCA_964371865.1 uncultured Desulfovibrionaceae bacterium
ACTTTATTTGCCCAGAGAAAAATGCGGTTGCCCCTGTCTTTGGTTAAGAGCCAAATAGGTTTGCCCCTGTCTTTGGTTAAGAGCCACAAAAAAAGGCTACGACTTTCATCGTAACCTATTGATTCTTCTTGGTTGCGGGAGCAGGATTTGAACCTACGACCTTCGGGTTATGAGCCCGACGAGCTACCGTACTGCTCCATCCCGCAAAAAGAAAGTAGTAAGAAAATGGTAAAATGTCAAGCTTTATTTTTAAAAAATAATTTTTTTTTAAAATAAAAACTAATTATATAATTTAAAATTATACTTTCTTAGGTAATAGAGCTAAAATATCCTCAGGAGAGTTTTTATATTTTTCTATGGTCTTTGCGGCGAAAACTCCGATTTCTGATGTTAAGTTGGAACAGTAGATTTTCATTTCTTTTCGATCTTCTTTCTTGAAATCTTTTGTTAAAGTTTTACAACATGTAGTTTGATGCAATCCCATAAAATGTTTATGTAACTCAAAGGCTAAAACTCTACCTACTTTGACTTTACCATTTGATACAGCCATATTTCCAAAAGTACGCCCTATCATGGCAGTAGCACCTGTGAGAGCTCCACATACACATCCACTTCCACCTATGCCTCCGCCAAAAGGGGAGAAGATTCTTACTTCTGCATCAGTATAGGGGACTCCAAAATACTCTAATAATCCTTTATAGATTGCTTCACTACAGCAATATCCGTCTTTAGAGGTAAAATAAGTTGTAATTAATGTTGAAAGTTCTTCGTGATTCATGATACGTCCTAGCTCATTTATTTAGATTAATAATTTATACTGTTATATAATATAGTGTCCGCAAAGTACCTTAATAGTATACGCCTAATTGATAATTGATGAAAGTTATTTTTTTAATACTTTTCTTTGTGTACTTTAGAAAAATCTATAAATTCATCAGTATAAGTATCTTTAGATTCATTTTTGTGTCCAATAGCAAGTGCGCATAAAACGCTCATATGTTCAGGATAGCCAAAATAAGCACGCAGAATTTGATCACTGTCTTCGCCTGAGGGGCTTTGTCGCTTATTAAGTTGAATCCAAGTAGAGCCTAAACCAAGTTCTTCAATCTGCAATTGCATATACGAAGTAGCTATACTAGCATCTTCAAGCCAAGTTTTTGATGCTTGAGTATCTCCTAATACAACTATAGCTAAAGTAGCTGTTTTAAAAGGTGATGCGCCATGAGCTTTTATATTTGCTAAAGATTCAATACTTTCTTTATTTTCTATACAGATAAATTCAATATGTCTTATACCCATTCCTGTTGGCGCAAGTAAACCTGCTTTTAGAATAAGATCTCTAGATTCATCAGATACTTTAGTTTCAGTGAACTTTCTTATAGAACGCCTTTTTTTTAGCAAATCCAACATATAAACCTCCTATTTAATTACATTGATTGATTGAATTTATTATATATATTCTTCTAAAGAATTACAAGAAGAAATTTTAGAAAAAATCAAATATGCAAAGGTATTTTTTATTATTTTAATAATCTATCAATTAGTTATATAATTGAAACAAGTATTAGAATTTCAAAAAGAATTTAAAAAAAAATGTTAATTATGCTTGCAAAAACATATTTAATCGTATATGTTACAACCATTCATGATAACTTTGTTTTTTTACTAAAAGTAAAGCAAAGTTTTTTTACGGCTGTCTTTCTAATATATTCATGTTAGGAAGAATACATTTATAAAAACTGGTCTTGAAGGAGTATTCTGAATGATTCAAAAAGTTTTTTTTGTAAACGGCGTTGAACGCAATGTTATTGTAGACAGTAATACAGTATTATCAACAGTATTACGTGAACAACTTGGTCTTACAGGAACAAAAGTTGGTTGTGGTGAAGGACAGTGTGGTGCTTGCTCAGTTATTGTGGACGGTAAAGTTGTTCGTTCATGCGTAATGAAAATGAGCAGACTTGCTGATAATGCGCAAGTGACTACAATTGAAGGCGTTGGTTGCCCAAGCTGTTTACATCCTGTTCAAAAAGCATGGATTAAATTCGGTGGCGCACAATGTGGTTTCTGTTCACCAGGATTTATTGTTTCAGCAAAAGCATTGCTTGATGTAAACCTAAATCCAACACGTGAAGAAGTTCGTGAATGGTTCCAAAAACATCGTAACGTATGTCGTTGTACAGGTTATATTCCTTTGATTGATGCAGTTATGGCAGCAGCAGCAGTAATGCGCGGCGATGCTCCTGAATCTTCATTAGAATTTGAAATGCCTGCTGATAAACGTATTTGGGGTTCAAACTACCCACGTCCAACCGCAGTTGGTAAAGTAACAGGTACTTTAGATTACGGCGCAGATATCGGTATTAAACTTCCTTCAAATGCTCTACACGTAGCAATGGTACAAGCAACTGTATCACACGCAAACATCAAAGGTATTGATACTTCAGAAGCTGAAAAAATGCCTGGTGTTGCAAAAGTTGTTACACATAAAGATATTCAAGGTAAAAACCGCATCACAGGTCTTATTACCTTCCCAACAAACCTTGGCGATGGTTGGGATAGACCAATCCTTTGTGATGAAAAAGTATTCCAATATGGTGACTGTATTGCTTTAGTTTGTGCGGATACTTACGAACAAGCACAAGCAGCAGCTGAAAAAGTTAAAGTTGACCTCGAAGTTCTTCCTGCATATATGAGCTTGTTTGAAGCAAAAGCTCCTGATGCAATTGAAATTCACCCAGGTACACCAAATACATACTTCTATCAAAAACTTGCAAAAGGTGAAGATACAGCTCCTATCTTTGATACAGCTGATTATGTTGTGGAAGAAAGCGTGCTTTCAAGCCGTCAACCGCACTTAACTATTGAGCCTGATACAGCTTTTGCTTACTATGGCGACAATGAAAAACTTTATATTCACTCAAAATCAATCGGTGTTCACTTACACTTATTGATGATTGCTCCAGGTCTTGGTATTGATCCTGAAAAAGCAGTTGTTATTGCTAACCCAATGGGTGGTACATTCGGTTATAAATTCTCACCAACATCAGAAGCTTTAGTTGGTGCTGCAACAATGGCGACAGGTCGTCCTTGTTTCTTGAAATATAGCTACCGCCAACATCAACAATACACAGGTAAGCGTTCTCCTTGGTACATCACCACAAAATTTGCGGCTGATAAAGAAGGTAAACTCCTTGCTATGGATACCGATTATGATGTAGATCACGGTCCATACTCAGAATTTGGTGACTTACTTACACTTCGCGGTGTTCAGTTCATCGGTGGCGGTTATGACATTCCTAACATGAGCGGTGAAGGTCGTACAGTATGTACTAACCACGCTTGGGGCTCAGCATTCCGCGGATATGGCTCACCACAATCATTCTTGTCATCAGAACTCCTTATGGATAGATTGGCAGAAAAAATGGGAATGGATCCATTAGAATTACGTTATAAAAACGTATATCGTCTAGGTGCTACAAACAACAGCGGCCAAGTACCTGATTCATACTCACTTCCTGCAATGATTGACGATCTTCGTCCTAAATACAAAGCAGCACTTGAAAAAGCAAAAGCTGAATCTACCGAAACACATAAAAAAGGTGTTGGTATAGCAGTTGGTGCATACGGTTGTGGTCTTGATGGCCCTGACTCAGCTAATGCAAGTATTGATATGAATCCTGATGGAACAATCACAGTTCGTACAGCATGGCAAGATCACGGTCAAGGTGCTGATATCGGTGCAATCGGTACAGCTCACGAAGCTTTATTCCCAATGGGAATCACACCTGATAAACTCCGCTTTACATGGCCTAACACAGAAAAATGTCTTGTAGCAGGTCCTTCAGGCGGTTCACGTTCACAGGTTGTTATCGGTCAAGCTATCCGCGTTGCTTGTGAAGCTCTTTTAGAAGCTGCTAAAAAAGCTGACGGAACTTACATGGATTATGCTGAAATGCAAGCAGCAGGAAAACCAACATCATATGATGGAACATACACAATTCCTGGTGTAGACTGTGATGCAAACGGTCAAGGTAAACCATTCATGGTTTATATGTACGGCGTATTTATGTCAGAAGTAACTGTAGAACTTGCTACCGGTAAAGTTTCAGTTGATAAAGTAACCTTGCAAGCTGATATCGGTAAAATCAACAACAAACTAGCTGTTGATGGTCAATTATATGGTGGTATTGCACAAGGTATCGGTCTAGCTCTTAGCGAAGACTTTGAAGATATCCAAAAGCATGCAAGCATGATTGGTGCTGGTATCCCTTACATAAAAGATATTCCTGACAATATCGAAATCAACTACTTTGAAGAACCAAGAGAATTTGGTCCATTCGGTGCAGCTGGTGTTGGTGAATTACCACTCACATCTGGTCACGCAGCTATCTTGAACGCTATCAACAATGCTTGTGGCGCAAAAGTAACTCGTGTTCCTGCTCGTCCTGAACTCGTTCTTGAAGCTCTAAAAAATAAATAGTTAGAAATGTACTTGTGGGAGGGAAAACCACACTTTTATAAAAGTGAGGTTTTCCCTCCCACAAACCCCCTCCCTTTCCTTACAAAATTTTTAACATCACCGCGCAAAGCTTTATTATAACTTTAAAGTAATGGGTGGCGGTGAGTGGTACGTGCTTCAAACAAATAACATAGCAATTGATATCGTTTTATATTTTGAAATATTTATTTTGACGTTAAAGGAAATAATTTTTTTGTGAATACACTTTCCTTTTTTCCGACGAAGGAGGAAAAAAGAAAAGGGGTTTGCAAAGGGAATCATTCCCTTTGCCCGTCGGAGACAAAAAAAGAAAAAAAGAATTTTGGAAAATCTATGGAACAAGAACTTTTAAGAAGATTTGAGGGGATGTGCGTGCAGGAGGAGGCTCCAGCTTGCCAGAGTATGTGCCCTTTGCACGTGGACGCAAGAACTTTTATCCGCTTCATGAAAGAGGGCAAAAAGGATAAGGCACGTCAAATTCTTGATAAGTCAATGCCGCTTTCCTCTCTTACAGGTTTTTTGTGTGATGGAGATTGTATTTCAGCTTGTAGAAGAGCGGAGATTGATAAGGGTGTAAATGTTCCAATTTTAGAACGAGCGTGTGTGCTTAATACTAAGGCATCGAAAGCAATGTCTTTTCCTTCAACAGGGAAGAGCTTTGCAGTGTTGGGCGGTGGGCTTTCAAGTTTTATTTTAGCGCATGAATTAGGTAAGAAAGGGCATAAAGTTTTTATTTATCATGTGTCTGAGCTAGGAAATGATATCAAGGCTAAAAAAGGAAACACATTACCGGAAAATGCACTTCCTGATGCGATAAAAGTATTAGAATTCCTAAAAGTACAATTCATTGAAATAAAAGAATATAACAAAGAATTATTTGAATTGTTGCTTGAAGAAAATAGAGCTGTATATTTATCATTAGATGATAGCGATGTTTCAAGCTCTACATCAATAAAAGAATATTTTAAGGAACTGCTGACTGTTTCACCTCTTACTTTAGTAAGTGAAAACAAGAAAATTTTAGTCGGCGGTTCTGAGAACTTATCAAGTTGCATTCAAAGCATAGCTGACGGTAAAAAAGCGGCACTTTCTATAGAAAGAATAATGCAAGGAGTTGATCCGGCAACAGCAAGGGAAAAAGAAGCTTCTTATGAAACAAAGCTTTATACAAATTTGGAAGGTTATGAAAAGATAGAATCTGCCACGTTTGAAAACGAAAATACGCCTACACTTGATGAAGCAAATGAAGAGGCAAAACGTTGTATAGACTGCTCTTGTATGGAGTGTGTAAAACAGTGTTCATACTTAAAAGAGTATAAAAACTATCCTAAAAGGTATCTTAGAGAGGTTTATAATAACCTGGCGGTTGTTCAAGGTTTTCGTCAAGCAAATGGCATGATTAATGCTTGTACTCAATGTGGTTTATGTGAAAAGATATGCCCTAAAGGTCTTAATATGGGCAAATATCTAGCAGTCGCAAGGGAAGAGATGGTTGATTCAAAACGTATGCCACCTTCAGCTCATGAATTTGCACTTGATGATATGGTATTTAGTAATTCAGAGATCATTCAATTTGTCAAAAAAGAAAATAGTAAAGAAAATCAAAATAATAAATATATTTTCTTTCCGGGTTGTCAGTTGCCTACAATTCTTCCTGAGCAGGTCCAATCTGCCTATACTTATCTTACTGAAAATTTAGAAGGTGGTGTAGGTTTTCATTTAGCGTGTTGTGGTATGCCAGCGCAATGGGCTGCACAGACGAAATACCTAACTAAAATAACAGAAGAATTTAAATCAAAATGGATAGAACTAGATAAACCGACATATATTTTTGCGTGTGCATCATGTTCTGAATTTTTCCATAAACATTGTCCAGAAATAAAACAGGTAAGCCTTTGGGAAGTTATAAGGGATTGTGCTATTCCTAGTCAAAATGTTTCGTTATCGGAACAAAAATTAGCAATACATGACCCGTGTTCATCTAGAGATTTTCCACAAATGCAAGAATCAGTTAGAAGCTTACTGAGATCTATCGGGCAAGATTATGAAGAATTACAATATTCAAAAGAATTAACAAGATGTTGTGGTTACGGTGGTTTATCGTCATATGCAAAGCCAAATATTGCGGATACTTTTCTCTATACAAGAGAAAAAGAAAGTGATAATACTTTACTTGTCTATTGTGCAATATGTCGTGAAAGATATCAAAAAATCAATAAAGATTCTGTTCATATTTTAGAGCTTCTATTTCCTATTTTTAACGTTTCTACTAAAGAAGAAGTTATAAAAAGTATAAAAGAGGCATCTAAAAAGCAACAACTTTCGCTCATGGAAAGACAAGAGAAAAGATATGACTTTAGAAGTTCCGTTTTAGAAAAATTTTGGGGAGAAACATCAGATCCAATGCTTGAAACATCAATAACACTTTATATTTCAGATGACGTCAAAAATATAATAGGTTTAAGACATATATTAACTGAGGATATTATCACTGTAATCTTGAAAACTAAGGAAGAAAATTCAGCATTTTATAATGCGCAAACAGATCGCTATCTAGCAGCGTATAGACCAAGACTTGTAACGTATTGGGTTGAATATAAAGAAGAAGTAGATGGTTCATTTACAATTTATAATGCGTATTGTCACAGAATGGTAGTACCTGGGATTACTTCAGAAAATCAACCAACTCAGTTTGAGCAAGCTTGCTGTAAATAAAGTCAAAAGGAAGAAAAATGCGCGCAGAATTAAAAGAAATAAACGCTGAGGGGTGGATATGTCAAAAATGCCAAATTCCACTAGAACAACTACCTGTAGATATTGCATATCTTGATAGTAATTTTCAAGTATTACTTCCAAGATGTCCGCAGTGTGGATTCACGTATATTCCTGAAGAATTAGCGCTTGGGAAAATGCTTGAAGTTGAAAGGATTCTAGAGGATAAATAAAATTTGCAATTATTGTGTAATACATGAGGGTTGGTATGACAGATACACAGTTTATGATTTTAGAATTTGGAAGCAAAGGCTATACTTGTTCACAAATACTTGTAAAAGCAGCTTTAAGAATGATGTACACAGAAAATGACTCTTTGGTTCGCTCAATGAATGGATTGTCACAAGGTGTTGCAAATACAGGGCAAACTTGCGGAGCTCTTACTGGCGGGCTATGCTTACTTTCTCTATATACAGCAAAAGGCAATGACAGCGAATTTCCTGATGAAAATGAAGCTCTTATGTGGGATGAACTGGTTACTTGGTTTTCTGAAGAAATTTGTAACGGTAAACTTAAAACTTGTGACCAACTTCTTGGCTTAGATAAGACAGACAGTAAAGTAAATAGACTTTCAGGAAATACACATATTTGTGCAGAAATTGTGGGTAAAGTCTGGGAAAAATGTCTTGAAATTCTTGCTAATTATGAAATAGATCCTACTGAAGAAAGAAATAGCTAATTTTTATGCTCAATAAGGTGATATGATGGAATTTATACGTAATACAAAAAGTGTCTGTCCAAACTGCTTAAAAAGTATAGGTGCAAAATTATATCGTCAAAATAATGAAATACTTCTTATAAAGTCATGTAAAAATCACGGAGAATATAAAACAGTAGTTTGGCGAGGTGAACCAACGTTTGAAGAGTGGGAAAATCGATTTGCTCATCCTAAAAACCCTAGCATTCAACGCTTACAACCTCTTAGTTTATCGACGCAAAACCCTTGTCCCCATAAATGTGGAATTTGTTCCGAACATGAACAAAGCACGTGTACAGTATTATTTGAGTTGACTGAAACTTGTAATTTAGCTTGTCCAATTTGTTTTGCAAGTTCTCAAAATAAAAGAACAAATGACTTTGAAAGTTTAGATCTAATTGTTGATAAATTAAAATGGATACAGCAAAATGCAGGCGCAGTTATTTTGCAACTATCAGGAGGGGAACCAACACTTCATCCTGAGTTATGTAGTGTTGTAAAAGAAGCAATTAAATTATTTCCGGCAGTACAATTAAATACGAATGGCATCATATTAGGACAAAATGAAAGTTATGCGCTCGAGTTGAAAAAATCTGGATTATCTTGGGTATTTTTACAGTTTGATGCTCTATCTGATGATATAAATAAAAAAATTCGTGGTGCAAGTCTTTTAGATATAAAGGTAAAAGCAATAGAAAATTGTAAAAAAGCTGGTTTATCAGTGGTACTTGTAACTACACTAGTCCGTGATGTTAATGATCATATATTAGGAAATCTTATAGATTTTGCTATATCAAAATTTCCTGTTGTTAAAGGATTGCATATTCAACCCATGACATTATCGGGTAGAAATTTAGTCGAAAATCAGACTCATATCACTTTACCCGAGGTGATAAAAAAACTGTCAGAGCAAACTGAAAATGTTATAAAATTGGAACACGCTCTCGCTTCAGACTGCGAGCATGCTCGATGTTCTTTCCATGCAAGATACTATATAAACGATAATAGAAGTATGGAGTATGTTAAAAATTCACGAGACAAAAAGCTTCAAGGAAATGATAGTATTTCATTAGCAAATGCTCCAGAAAGGAGCATTAACTCAGTTATTCGCTCTTGGGAAAATATCTATACAGAAACTTCTAAAATAGTTTCTACTCCTTTAAAAGATAGTAATTTTACAGCTTTTGATGAATTTATAGAAAAATCTAAAAAACAAATTTTTAGTATTACATGTATGGCATTTCAAGATGTATTTACTTTGGATTTAGATAGATTAAAACAATGTTGTGTTCATATCTATTCCTCTAAAAGCGATAAACACAGACTTGTGCCTTTTTGTTCATATAATTTGACTTCTATTGAGGGTAGGGGGTTATATAGAAGTTATGAGTAGTTTATTTTTTGAAAAAATTCAATACGTTTCTAGCTCGATTCCGCCTATTAGGTATAGCGATAAAAATGATACTTTATATTGTAACGACAATGAAAAAATAGAAGATTCTGGTGCTTTGTTGTATCAATTGCATAACTTTTTAAGTATGTATTATGAATTTTGTATAATATCGATAGATGATTTAAAAGTTTATTTTTTACTTTGGAAGTATGAATCTTTGATTAATACACTAATTCACGCACAAACAAATTCTTATTTTTATTCTAACTCACTAAAAATAAATGATTTAACTGTTAAATTTGAAACATTTAAAAAAGAAATTTTATCAAAAAAATGTAAATTTTCTCCAGAAGTAAAGAATAAAATTAATACAAAAATTATTGATTTGCTAAAACTTATACCACTTACATCAGATAAAAACATAAATTATGATTATAATGTATTTTTAGCAGTTAATCATGATGACATTAAAAGTATAGTTAGTGTTGAAACATCGGGAACAAAAAAAAGTAAACGAGTTTATAGTTCAAACAGTGATTTAAATTCTACAATAGATTTTTACTATTATGGAATGCATCATATTTTAAGAAATAAAACTAATAAAATTGCTATATTATTTTCAAGTGAACGTGAAGGTTCAGTTGGAAGGTTAATGATTGAAGCAATGAAAAAAGCAAAAATTGAATGTAAGGTTTTTTCACTATCTACAAACTTTATAAATCTAAAAAAATTACTATTAGATTATTCTCCGACATGCTTAATAGGTATCCCGTGGCATGTTCATCAATTCTCACTTATAATTAAAGACACACCTTTAGCAAGTAAAATTGAATCAGTTCTATTGAGTGGAGATGTTCTTTCATTGAATTTAAAGAGTAGAATTGAAGAAAATCTAAACTGCAGAGTATATGAACACTATGGTTTGACTGAATTCGGTTTAGGCGGTGCTGTAGAATATAATAAAAAAAATGAACTACTTATACGAGGACTTGATACTTATATTGAAATATTAGATGAAGACGAAAATCCTATCTTAGATAGCGAATATGGTGAAATAACAATAACAAGTCTAACACGAGAAGCTATGCCCTTTATACGTTATAAGACTGGCGATATAGGTAGATTTATTTCGCATAGTTCTAATAAAAATTATATTTTCGACTACTTAGAGGTCAAATCTAGAAGCTATGAATCGGTACATTCGATTAATTCGTCTCTAGAATTATATGACATACAAAATCTTTTTTATTCAAATAAGTTTATATACGATTTAGAAGTAGCAATTTTTTATGATATATCAAAAAATAATCGAAATTTAGTTCTTGCAGTAGATTTTTTATATGATGATTATCCAGAGTTTATTATTATGTTTTTAAATGAGTGTAAAGATTTTTTTGAAAAGATGTACAATCTAGATTACTTGGATGTAAAAAGCTCTTTAAGTGATTCTCAAAAAGAAACTTCTTCTTGCTTTTGTTTTATAAAAATGCAAGAATATAAAAACCTTACTTCAAATTATAGTGATATAAACGAAGAGATAAAAAAAAATATGTCATTAGAATATAATAATATTTCACCAAAAAAGAAAGTAAAAGAATTTTCTATTGACTTTAAAGATATTTACCCCCTAATTATTAAATTTTAACCAATTTGAAAAATATAAGGAATAATAGAAATATGAAAACGCTTTACTCTGAAATTGTACAAAATCTTTTAGAAAATAAGGTCGTTGTAGAAACAACAATTGTAGAACAAAATGGCTCAGCTCCAAGAACTGCAGGCACCAAAATGCTTGTTTTTGAAGATAGTTCTATTAGTGGAACAATAGGTGGTGGTCTTTATGAAGCAAAAGCTATAGAATATGCAAAACAACTTCATATGGACTACAAAAACAATAAAATATCAACTTCAGCAATACTTAGTTTTGATTTAAAAACTAAGTCAACCCCAACAGATATGGATATGATATGCGGAGGTGACTTAAGGGTTTTAGTAGAATGTATTCCTCCAACTACACAACTAATCGAATTTTATAATAGAATTGTAGAATGTGAAAAGGCATACGAAGCTTGCACCGTTCTTACTAAAATTAAACATAGTGATAAGAATGATAGCTCAACTGTGACTATAGAGCGTGCGTTTATATCTGAGAACGAGAAATTTGAAAGTATAAATAAAAATATTGTTCCAAATGAAATTTATGATAAATTCTTACAAACTAAAAGCGTAAATTATAATAAATTCGATGGTGTTGAGTATTTTTTCGATTCCATATGTAAACCATATAAAATTTATATTTTTGGCGCAGGGCATGTCTCTTGTGATCTAGCTAAAATTACAAATTTTCTTGACTTTAAAACTATTGTTCTTGATGATAGAAGTGAGTTTTGTAATAGGGATAGATTCCCTGACGCTGAAATAAAAGTACTACCTAGTTTAGATAAAATAACTATTGAATCATATTTGTCTGAGCAAAATATTAATAATTATGATGGGATAATTATAGTAACACGTGGACATGCAAGAGATAAAGATGTCCTTGAATGTAGTGTTAGTACAAAAGCAGGCTATATTGGAATGATTGGAAGTAAAAGCAAAAGACAATCTACATATAATCATCTTATATCTAAGGGATATGCAAAGGAAGATTTTGATAAAATTTACTCTCCAATTGGTCTTTCTATAGGGGCACAATCGCCACAAGAAATAGCTATAAGTATATCAGCGCAACTCATTCAATGGAGATCTAATATGCTTAATACTAAGGTAAATTATGAGTAATAAGATATCATGTATTGTTTTAAGTGCGGGATATTCTTCGCGCATGAAAGATACTCATAAATCCTTGCTGCCAATCGCTGGCTATAAAAGTATGATTGAAAAAGTCATATCTAACTTACTAGAATGTGGTATTGAAGATGTTTATGTTGTGCTTGGTTATAATGAAAACGAAATTGCAAAACAAATTGAAAACCTCAATGTAACTACTATATATAACGATGATTATGATAAAGGGATGTTTAGTTCAGTCTACTGTGGAATTTCTGCTCTGAAACCTGCTATTGATGCAACGTTACTTCTGCCTGTTGATGCGGCACTTGTAAAAACAAGTACAATTTTATCTTTGCTTGAACGAAGAAAAAACAATTCTATAAACAACATTCAACAATCTGTAATTATACCAACTTTTTTAAATAAATGTGGCCATCCTCCATTAATTGAAAGAATACATTTCAAAAATATACTTGATTGTTATAAAAAACAACATTTAAAAGAGAATCAATTTGGATTACGTGGCTATTTTTCATCACTATTAGATGAAAATCAAAAGGAAAGTTTTTTTAAAGGAGAAGCATCAATTTCTAGCTCTAATACCCTGAATACAGTAGATTTTTTTTCTATGCCAGATGAAGGGATAATATCTGATATTGATACTTATGAAGACTATAAACATGCAATTGATTTTCTAACTATCACAAATATGAGAGAAAACCCATCATTAAATGAAGCTTTTCATCTTTTACTATATTCAGATCTTTCGAGTAGAACAAAAAAACATTCTTTCAAAGTAGCTCTAGGTGCCCTACGATTAGGGATAGCACTTAAAAGTAAAATTAATATTCATTTCGATGAATTGAACTGTCTTTGTGGGGGGCTTTTACATGATATCTGTCGCAGTGAAAGTAGACATGCTAAAGTTGGGGCTGAACTTATAAGAAAGTTTGGGTGGTTTAGAATGGCTGCAGTTGTTGCATCACATACGAATTTACCTTCTAATTTGCTTGAAAAATTTGATATTTTTCTCAAGGAAGAAAAGTTGTACGTAGAAAATGTAGAGGATTTTATAGAAGATAATAATTATCTTTTTCCTGCATTCTGTGTGTATTTAGCAGACAAATTTTATCAATCTGATAATCATATCACATTACAAGAAAGACATTCTAATATTAAAGAAAGATATTCAGATTCACCTCAAGCTTTGTTAGCCATTCAATCGAGAGAAAATGTTGCACTCGCTGTGAAAGATTATTTTGATAAAACTACCTCTTTAGATGCCTTCTCTTGTGTTGAAGAAAAAACAACAAGTATATTAGAAAAAGAATTTTTTTCATTACTTGATAAGTATAAAGAATTCATTAAGTAGTCGCTTATGCTTAAAACAATTTATTTAATGCGTCATCCGCATATTAATACTAGCGGAAAAATGATAGGAAGAACTGATGTTCCACTTTCAGAACTTGGTTTGACTCAGGCTTTATTTTGGAAAGAAAAATTTTCAAATATGAACTTCAAAAAAGTATTTACAACATCATTACAACGTACTAAAAAAACAGCAAAAATCATTGTTAATGATAAAGTAATTCTTGAAGAAATATCTTTGTTTAATGAAATATCATTAGGTGATTGGGAGGCTAAATCTAAAACGTATATTAAAGAATTTTATTCTAATCTTTGGACACTAAGAGGGAGGGATATTGATTCTACTTCTCCTCCTAATGGAGAAAGTTTTATTGACTTAAAAGCTAGAGTAATACCAACTTTTTTGTCTGTTGTAGAAACTTGTGCTATTGATGAAAGTTATTTAATTATTGCGCATCAAGCAGTTAATCGCGTTATTCTTTCTCATCTTATGGACATACCTCTTACTGAAATTCTTAATATTCCACAGTCTTATGCCTGTTTAAATATTTTATCCGGTGTTGATAAGTTGTCGCCCATTGAATATCAAGAGTGTCCTATTCAATAATTAAGGTAGTTATATGAAACTATGTAGAGAAAAATACAATGAAGTATCTTTACTTGAAAATAAAAATGTAACTTATGAAATTATTAAGAAAAAATATCGTAATTTACTTATTCTTAAAGATTTTGGTTATTGTGAACCAGATTATTTTTCGTGTTCTTGTTGTGATGAAGAAGAAAATTGTTCTGATATAGGCATACCAAAAAAAAATAACGTAAAGGGTTATAATTTTGGTTGTGGAAAAATTGAAAATATTGCAAGTTTTTCTTCTGGTGAAACAGTACTTGATTTAGGCTGTGGATGCGGAAATGATTGCATTATAGCAGCAAGAGCTGTTGGAGATATGGGAAAAGTTATTGGCGTTGATATTCTTCCGGAAATGATTTCAAGAGCAAAAGAGCAAGCTGTTATAAACTCCTTGAATAACATTGAATTTATAGAATCACCGATAGAAAATATTCCACTTTTGAGTAATTCTGTTGATGTTATAATTTCTAATTGTGTTATAAACTTATCTCCTAATAAAGTAGCCGTTTATTCTGAAATTTCAAGACTTCTTAAACCATTAGGTAGAATAGTAATTTCCGATATTATTACTTTAGAGTCTTTGTCTCTATCTAAAAAAAATCATGAAAATATGTTGTGTGCGTGCTTATCTGGTGCGATGCTTCGCGATGAACTTGAGTACACTCTAAAGAGTATGGGTTTTATAGATATTTCTATAGAACTCAATAAGATAAATACGAACTCATCTGCTTTGAAAGTCTTAAGGCGTGCATATATAACAGCCACACTTCAAGCATAGTTTACGTTGCTAGCAATTGAAGTGCAGTTACTAAGTTGTAAAATGTTGTTTAATTTATAAATATTTTTTATAAAATTTTATTGATAACTCTTAAGATTTATGATAATTTGACGATGATTATAGATATGAAGATAAATAATGTAACTTCAATCTTTTCTAATTATTTTAGACTGTATTTAAGCTACATAAACCTTGACTTTTAGGAGCTTTTATGAAAATGAGTTTAGTCAAGCAAATGCTTGTTTATATCCTTTTTCCGGTTGTTATAGGCTTGGGAGTTTTAGCGTATGTCGCCGGTTATATAGCTGAAAAAGAGTTTACTACTCACACTGATAACCAACTAGAGGAGCTTGCCCGAGTACAGGCAAATGAACTAGACAATATTATGGTCTACGTAGAAGGAATACTAAAATATGCTTCTGGTAGGATTGCCTTCTCATCTTTTCTTGAAAATACTGAAACCGGAACTTCTACACCACACGAAAAAGCTGAAGTTGAAAAAGCGCTTAGGAATGCAATTGAACAATACCGTGATATTGCAGCTTCTTATATCATTAATGATAAAGGTTTGGTATTAGCGCACTCTAGCTCAACTTTAATTGGTGCAGATACATCAACGTATTTATCGACTAAAAAAGCGCTGTCAGGCGGATTAGGTATTGAATCACGAATTGGTAAAACTACAAACACTTTTAGTGCATATTTAACATATCCAATATATTCAGATGGTAAAATAGTTGGTGCACTTGGTTTTATTCTTGATTATAACAAGCTTCATGAACATACAACAGGCGCTCTTTCACTTACAGATAGTATGCGTGCATATGTTTATGATAAAGATTTCACTATATTAATGGATAATGTTGGTGAATTTGTTTCAACAAGTGATGCTCAATATCCATTTGTTCAAGCATATATTGGTAAAGATAAAGGCAAGAATACTTTTGAATACGAGGGTATTGAATCAGACGCACACTATGCAAGAGTGAAGAGTATGGACTGGATTGTGGTTATAGATACTCCAACAGAAGAATTAGATGAACCTATCGAACAGTTGATTTTAGATATCGCATTACTTGCAGGTGTAATTATTTTGATTACAAGCTTAATTATTGTTTTATATGCTAGAAAAATTGCCTTTGTAATGCGAGAAGGTGCAGCGATTGCTGCTTATGTGGCAGCTGGCAATTTTGAAGTTGATCCTCAGCAACAAGCAGGTATGGCAAAAACTCTAGAAAGAGGTGATGAAATTGCTGACTTAGCAAGTGCTATCGGTGTGATGATTGAAAATCTCGGTAAAAGCTTTAAAGAAGGTGAAATTGCAGCTGAAAAAACAAAACAAGCTCTTGCTCAAGCAGAAGTAGCACAACAAGAAGCGAATGAAGCAGCAGAAAAAGCATCTCAAGCACGTCGTCAAGGTCTTTTAGAAGCAGGTAAAGAACTTGAAGGAGTTGTACACGTTGTAGCATCAGCATCCGAACAGCTTTCTCAACAAATCGATACCACAGCAACAAGTGTGACAGATCAAGCTTATAAACTTACAGAAACTGCAAATGCAATGGTTCAACTCAACGAAACAATTATTGATATCGCTAAAAATGCTCTTGAAAGCTCAGAAAAAACTAATATGACAATGGATAAAGCTGTCAAAGGTGTTGAAATTACACAAAAATGTAAAAATGCAATTAATAATGTTCGTGAAGAATCTCTTACACTACGTAGTAATATGGCCACGTTAGCAGAACACGCTCAATCAATTAATACTGTTATGGGTGTAATTAATGATATTGCTGATCAAACAAACCTTCTTGCTCTAAACGCTGCTATTGAAGCTGCACGAGCCGGTGAAGCGGGTAGAGGATTTGCCGTGGTTGCTGATGAAGTAAGAAAACTCGCTGAAAAAACAATTACATCAACCTCGGACGTTTCCCAGGCAATTTCTGCTATTCAACATAGTACAGAAGAAAACGTAAAACAAGTTGATATAGCAGTAAGAGGAATTGAAGACGCTAACGAACTTGCGAATTATAGCGGTGAAGCATTGCAAGATATTCTTGAAATGGCAGAACAAAGTGCCGGTGGTGTGCGTAGTATTGCAACGGCTGCCGAAGAGCAGTCTGCAACTGTTGAAGAAATTAACGCTTCAATTGAGCTCATAAATGGAATTGCTCATGAAACAAAAGCTGGAATGGATGAAGCATCTCATGCAGTTGTTTCACTTTCATCACAAGCACATGAACTTACTATGATTGTTGATAGTCTAAAGAATAGTTAAAACTAAGTTATATAAATCCTAAAAGTTATATAAGACCTCAACTTCTTATGAAATTGAGGTCTTTTTAATTTAGAAATATTTTATAAAATAATAATTATTTTTTTCTGTCATTAAGCATTTTTACAGCACAGAATTTACCGCACATAGAACATACTTCTTCATTTTTATGCGGTTCACGTCTTTCTGTAACACTTTTTGGATCAAGTGCTGCTTGGGTCATTCCACACCAATCAAGATTTTTTCTTGCTTTATTCATTGCATTTTCTCTATCAATAGCGTGTTTTCTACCAAGGGCAAGCTCACCAGCTTGCGCAGCAATTTTAGAAGCTATAATTCCAGCACGAACATCATCTGGATCAGGGAGACTTAGGTGTTCAGCAGGTGTTAAATAACAGAGAAAATCAACGCCGGCTTGAACTCCTATTGCTCCACCAATTGCTCCGGCAATATGATCATGCCCAGCGGCGGAATCCATAGTGAGAGGTCCAAGTACGTAAATAGGTGCATTGTAGGTAAGTCTTTTCATTATTTGAATTTGTGCAGCAACTTCATTCATACGAACGTGACCAGGCCCTTCAACCATTGTTTGAACACCTTTTTCACGTGCGCGACGAACTAATTGACCAAGAGTAATAGCTTCTTCAATTTGTGCGGCATCACCAGCATCGTCACCGCCACCTGGGCGTAAAGCATCACCAAGGGAAATTGTAACATTATATTTTAGGCAGATATCTAAAAGTCTGTCATAATTTTCAAGGAGTGGATTTTCTTTGTTATTATCAAGCATCCAACGCGCTAACATTGAACCACCTCTTGATACAATTCCCATAACTCTACCGTATTTTGGATCTGAATCGTCTCCAAACTGTGCACCTTTACGTGTTATGCCGCAATGAAGAGTCATGTAGTCAACACCTTGAATTGCTTGCTTTTCTACTTCTTGAAAGAGAATTTCAGGATTCATAGATGAAATTTCTTTATCTGCATCTAAAATTTGCTGACCAACGGCATACATTGGAACTGTTCCAAGTGGTTTCGCCCATTTTGATAACATTTGATTTCGTACAGCATCAAGATCACCATGAATAGATAAATCCATAATTGTATCTACTTGATTTTCAATACAAATTTCTATTTTTTTTGCTTCCATATCGAGGCAGTGTGTAAGAGGTGATGTGCCTATATTTGCATTTATTTTTACTCTCGCCGGTTGACCAACTAAAATAGGTTGTAAATTAGGATGGTTAGGATTACCAAGAAGTACCATAGTGCCGGCGTTTATTGCTGATTCAAGCTCTTCAATGCTCATATTTTCATAATCAGAAAGTTCTTTAGCGTGTTTTTGAAAAAGTTCACGCAATACTTTGTTTTTATACAACATACAAAATCCTCCGACACAAAACAGTGTCTTTATAGTTTCGACACAAGTTTCTTTCAGAGAAGCAAGATAATTTTGCTAAAAAACAAGATTATCTAAAAAGTGCTTTCCTACGGCAGAACTACCCGCGTCAGGTTCAAAGGGTCAGGATAAACCTTTCTCAGCCAAATGGCTCCCCCAGCAGTCGATAAAGTATGCTTTTTTTTTATAAATGTAAAGTTGATTTTGTTATGATATACGTATTTTGCTTTATAGAAACTTAAAAGAAAACTTCCTTTAAAATTGACTATCAGTTTTAAAGGAAGTTTATCCTAAATTTAAATCTATTTAGTTTTGTTATAGAATTGTAACATCACTACTCTAAGATTCTTTAGGTTTCTTTTTATATGCGTTTTCTGCATACCAACCAAAGAGTTTAAGGCGATTATCTACCTTTTCAAAAAGACTTCCTGCTGTGAAAGTATAATCTTTTCGCATCTTTCCGCATGGAAGACAGGTTAATAATTCAAGTGCCTCTGTAATATGTTTTACAGGGTAGAGGTGGAATTTTCCGCCTTGAATAGCTTCAACAATTTTCTTACTTAAAAGAAGATTATCCTTGTTATCGTAAGGAAGTATAACACCTTGCGAACCGGTTAATCCGCGATGTTCGCATATATCAAAAAATCCTTCAATTTTTTTAGATACGCCACCAACAGCTAAGATATCTCCGGAATCGCTCACCGCACCAGTAAAAGCGAGTGAACGGTTGATAGGCACTTCAGCAAGAGCTGACAACAATGCTGCCAATTCCGCACCAGAAGCAGAATCTCCCTCAACTCCAGAATAGCTTTGTTCAAAACAAATCGACCCTGTAAGAATGAGAGGTTTTGTACGTGCAAAAAGATGTGTGAGATATGATTTTAAAATCATCATTGCTTTAATATGAATTGGTCCGCTTAGTTCCGCTTCACGCTCAAGATCAATGATGCCGCCATGCCCAACGCCAACAGTACAAGCAATCTGATGCGGTAAACCAAACTCATAATTGCCGTGCATTGTGAGTGATAACGCGTTGATCTTACCAATATCAAAGCCATCAGTTTTAACTTTTATGACATCTCGGCTGTACTCTTCAAAGAAGAGTTCTTCTAGGTGAGCTTGTCTAAACTTCTTACCATCCAATGCTTTTTGAACGATTTCACACTCTACAATATTTCTGCCTGCTATAAGAGCAAGGGTAGAGGCTTCAATCATAACTTCTCGAATTAATGGGAATTTCAACGAAAGCTTACGCTGATCTTCACAAAGATGAGAAGAATATTCAACAAGTTCTGCAAGAGCATCACGGGTAAAAGGTAGGAGTTTTGCATGGTCAAGAATTGGTGCAAGGTTATTAAGCCAAGACTTAATATTTGCCGCATTTCTTGGTGTAAAATCAGATAGTTGTGCTTTGATTTTGAAAAATTTGATAAATCTTTCATCATGCGCAAGTAGTGATTCATACAAAGGATCTGTTCCAACAAGAATTATCTTTACATCTAAAGGTATTGCTTGTGGTTCGATACTTTTTGTTTTGCTTGTTTCCGGTTGTTCATTTACTTCATGAAGACGAGAGTAACCGGATCTTAATATACGTAAAAGACCTTCCCAAGCGTTTGTATGCTGAAGAATATCTTCAATATGTATAATAAGATAGCCACCTAAAGCCTTATGCAGAGTTCCTGCTTTTACAAGAGTGAAATCTGTGATAAGTGCGCCCATTTCAGATTCGCGCTCGATACAGCCAAGTAAATTATGAGCAGTTGGATTTGTTTCAAGTAATATTGGTGCGCCTTTTGTTTGAGAATTATCAACAAAAAGGTTTACTTCATACCTAAAAATTTCCGGCTCGTTTTGTATACTTAACCAAGCATCATGAGGGCTTGGAGGAGCAGAAGGTATTTCTTTAGGAAGGAAAATATCGAAGTTTTCAAGCATATCATTTCTGATAAGTTGAATATAATTCTCAATTTCTTCGTGGTTCGCCTCATATTTTATGATAGCTTTACAAATTTTGAGTGAAAAAGGTGATAAAAGACGACTTAAAACGTCTTCCATGATGGATTTATCAAGGTTTCTTTCGCTTTCTTTTGAATCAAGCTCTGCTTTAGTTATTCTTCTAATGATGGTGCTCATTACTTTTAGAAGGGCATCACCACGTTTTTTAAAGGTTTGTTGAAAATCTTCGTCTAACTTGTCAAATTCTTCTTCACTGAGTTTCTTTCCATCGACCAAAGGAAAGAGTGTGAGTGAGGTTTTGTCTTCAAAGTCGAGGCTAAAACCTTGCTTTTCAGCAATTGAGTGCATCTCTTTGATAGAGTTAGATTTTTCCTCATTGAAAGTATCTAAAATTTGAGATCTTTTTTTGATATAACTATCTGATTCAAAACGAGAAAGTAATTCTTTACGAATAGCTTGCACTGTTTTAGCCAAATCACTTTTAAATACTTTTCCAAGACCCGCCGGAAGACTTAAAAGTGTAGGTTTATCTTGATCTTCAAAATTATTTACATAAATTAAATCGGGTGGAGTAGTCTTTTTTCTTGCGTATGGCTTCAGAAACTCATTCACAAGATAAGCTCTACCTAAATTTGCTTCACCAGCAAGGTAAACATTGTAACCTATGTCATTGATATGTATTGCTAATTCTAAAGCTTGAAGGGCACGTGGTTGTGCCGGTTTTATGTTTTTAAGGCGTGGAATATCATCGCTTGTTGCATATGGTATGCGGTCGTTTGAACAAGGGACGTGAAGTTTTAATGAAGGAGTCATATTTATCCTTTTTTATAATTAAAAGTCACGTTGAGGTTTACTCTTTAAAAATGAGTTCTAGTATTTCCTTGCCGCCATTTTTAAGCATTTCTTCAGCAAGATTTATACCGCAAGATTCCGGATTGTCTGAACTTTTTCTTGCTTCTATTATCTTTGTACCATCCGGAGTTGCTATTTTAGCGTTTAATGTAAATTCTGAGTCATTATCCATAGTTGCATATGCTGCAATAGGAACTTGACAACCACCTTCTAATGTACGCATAAATGCTCGTTCTGCCTCAACGCAAAGTCTAGTCTTTTTATCATCTAAAAATGCAAGTAATTCTTTTATTTCTTTATCATTTTCACGAATTTCTAATGCTAATGCTCCTTGTCCAACTGCCGGAAGAAAGTGAGGTGGAGCTAGTAATTCGGTATAGGTAGCTGAGAGATTAAGTCTTTTTACTCCGGCACATGCTAGAATTATAGCGTCATATTCGCCATTTTTCATTTTATTAATGCGGGTTTCAACATTTCCACGTAAAAGCTTAACATCTAAATCATTTCTAAGCGATAATGCTTGAGCTTGTCTTCTAAGTGATGACGTGCCGAGTATAGCATTTTTTGGTAAAGAGTCAAATGTTGGGTATTTTTCTGAAATATAGAGATCGAAAGGAATCTCACGCTCAAGATATGCTGCAATTGTGAGACCTTGTGGCAATACCATTGGAACGTCTTTTAAACTATGAACGGCTAAATCAGCACGATTATCCATCAAAGCTTCTTCAATTTCTTTCACAAAAAGCCCTTTACCACCCACTTTTGCTAAGGCTACATCTAAAATTTTGTCTCCTTGAGTTTTGATAATGTTGAGTTTTACATTTAAATGTGGGTGTTTTTCTATAAGTAAGTCTCTAATATAGTTAGCCTGCCAAAGTGCAAGTTGTGAACCGCGAGTTGCTATTGTAATTTCTTTCATTTTTTACTCATTTATTGTTTTTTTGTAATCAAAACCAACTAAAGCCTTTTGTAAATCTTTGAACTTATAGTTTGTTTGTATCTTAATCAAAGTAGTAATTCAGCTTATTATCGGCATGTAGAGCAGTTGCCGCCGGAGCAACCAGAGCAGCCTCCGCCTGATGGTGCAGATGGAATTGAGTTTGGACTGTCTGACCCACCTGATGTATGTCTTGAAGGTGAAAGAAGTTTAGTAGTTTCATTACTTTTGCAGTTAGGACACGTAACAATTTCATCTGATTTTAGTACTATTTCTTCAAAGTTATTTTCACATTTATTGCACTTATATTCATATATAGGCATATTGACCTCAATCTTTATTATTTATATGAATATATATACTTTTTTCCACTTTGGCAAGAGGTAATTTGATAATTTTTAAAGTATTTAATATACAAAAACGATAAAGCCCTCTATATAAAAGGGCTTTATCGATGTAATTTGTAGCAAAATGTAACTAAATTAAGTTTTTAAGCTTGTAGAACTTCAATCTTAGAATGCAAGTTGGTTTTGGTATCTAGCTTCATTTTTTTGAGTTGCTTTAGTTCAATATCTTCGTTAGGAGTTAAAAAAGCTTTTGATTCTAGTTTTTCCACTTTTTTACTTAAGATAACATGCTCATCCCATAGCTCTTGAAGTTCAGGGTTATTTTTCACAAGTGACTCAATGTGTTCTGCTTCATGTGTAGACATAATAAACTCCTTAATGTTTGGCTTGAGTGTTTATAATAAATTTATCCTTAGAAGTATAGTTATACTCATAAAAAAGTTTATATTTATTCTAAATACTGTTATACATCATTTTTTTTTAAAAGGGAATACTTTTTTCAACTTTTTTTCAACTTTTTTATAATTATAACTTATACGCAATTTCCATAAGTGATCTAATTAAAATTCCATCAATCAAATTTATTATGACTAACACTATGATTGGGGAAAAGTCAAACCCGCCTGTCATTACGAAAGGTAAGTGTTTGCGAATTTTATAGTAAACAGGTTCGGTTAGGCTTCTTAGGGTTCTGATTACAGGATTGTAAGGATCTGGGTTTACCCATGAAATTACAGCTGAAATTATGATTACATAAGTATAAATCGTTATTAATGTGCTTAATATGCCTGCTACAGTTTCTAATATATTTCCTAAAATAAACATTTATCCTCCGAGGATTTCAAAATTACATATAATGTAAGTACAAGAAAATAAAAAGCAAGTTACTTTCTATTATTTTTTATGAGAAGAACAAGTTCTTTTACATCGTCTGAATTTGGTAAAAGTTCAAATGCTTTTTTTACGTAAGGCATAGCGCGAACGTATTGTCCAGCATTGCATAGTGCTTTACCAATTAAAACGTAGAGTTGAGTTTCATCTTTATAATCATTTATTGCTTCGCCAAACGCATGGTCAGCTTCTGATACTTTATTAGCAGCAAGGTACTTTAGGCCTAAGTTATAGGCTTTATCTATGCGCATTTTGCGTGCACGCATTTCATCTTTTGTTTCAACGGATTTTATTCCAAGCATACTATTTCTGGCTGTTTCAAATATAAGAAGCTGAGCCTTTTCATTTCCTGATGAATAGCTTATTTCTTTGCCTAAGTACACAACTAGTTCTTTGTCTTGCCCCAATGTGTTGACGGCATCTCGGAGTAGAGTTTTTGTTGCAGGCGGAACTTTCATGTTTGCTTTTACGCAAGCGTGCATGCCAGTGATAAGAAAATTGAGAGCTCTTGGTAAATCAGCGCGCATATAGTAGAGTCTAACTCTGCTTAAATTATCGACAATATTACTCATATTTTAACCTCAAGTTATATATAATATTAAAAGTTAATATGCCTTATAATCTAATTTTATGCAAGTTATTAAATGCTGATATCTAAAGTATGGTATATACTTCAATTTTGACTGAGTTTCTATTAGTCTATATTTATAAATTATACGTTGTAGATATAGTAATTTTCCTTGAAAAAGTTTACAATTAATTATATAAGCCTTAATTCAAAATTGATTGATAAAAGCGTGGTTAATAAAAGAAAATATGAATGTAGCAAATAATAAATTATCAGCCTCTTTAAAAGGTATGAAAATGGCTTTCCCTGTTGTATTGGGATATTTACCTTTAGGTTTTGCATTTGGAGTTTTAGCTGTTAAGAGTGGAATACCTTTTATGTATACTGTATTGATGTCAATAATGGTGTATGCAGGCTCCGGTCAGTTTATAGCTGCGAGCATGGTGGGTATGGGCGCTCCTATTATCTCTATTGTTGTCGCAAACTTACTTGTGAATTTACGCTATTTTTTGATGGTATCTACCTTGCTTGAATACATTCGTCCCTTTTCATTTTTTAAAAAAATATTTTTTGCTGCACATATCACTGATGAAGTATTCGCAGTACATCATGTTTACTCTAAGGAAAAGCACGGTTCGTTAAATGGCAATGATACATTTACCGTGTTTTCTGTCAATATAACATCGCACTTAGGTTGGATTATAGGCACTATATTAGGTGCGTTTTCCGGTGAGCTTATGACTGATATTAAGCCTTTTGGACTAGATTATGCGTTACCGGCAATGTTTATAGCCTTGTTAGTACCTCTTTGTTTTGATAGGTTACAGTGTATTGTTGCGCTTTTAGGAGCAGGGCTCTACATTTTATGCGTTTCAGTTGGATTAGGGAAATACGGGCTTGTTATATCCGCAATTATTGCAGCATGTGTGGGTGCTTATTTTGAGATAAAAAAAGAGAAAGAAAATAAGCAAGTGGAGGAAAACTAATGTCAAATCAAGATATTATCAGCTTAATACTTTTGCTGGCAGGAGTACTGCTATTAACAAGAACATTACCAGTAACTTTATTTGGTAATAAACAACTTCCTGTAATCATTGAAAAATGGTTGAAATACATACCTCCTTCAATTTTAGCGGCTCTTGTGGCATCAGAGATTGTAACAAAGGATGGAAATTTATACTTTTCATTTTCAAATTTATACCTTATAGTGGCTGTACCGACGTTTTTAATTGCTTATAAAACAAAATCTCTGTTTACAACGCTTGTTTTAGGGATGGGAATAATGGCTCTTTTGCGATTGGGGTTACAATATGTCTAAATTATTATATAAAAAAATATTTTTTCTTCCTTTACTTCTTTCTATTACAGGTTGTGCCGGCTTTTTTCCCGATCCTTATGATATCAGTGGTCAACAAAAGCCATATACTGTAAGAGGTGTAAAGTATTATCCTTTAGCGACAGCAGACGGCTTTGAAGAAATTGGAATAGCTTCATGGTATGGCCCCGATTTTCATGGAAAAAGAACTGCGAATGGAGAAATTTATAACCAACATTTATATACGGCTGCGCATAAAACTCTACCTTTAAACACATATGTATACGTTGAAAATCTTGAAAATGGTGAAACTATACGTGTAAAAATTAATGATAGAGGTCCTTTTGCTGAAGGTCGTATTATAGACTTATCAAGAAAAGGCGCTCTAGAGCTAGGTATGCTTGAAAAAGGAACAGCAAGAGTTCGAGTGTATGAAAGCAAAAATGTCTTTGCACAATTTCTAGAAAGTTTTAATGATAACAATGAAGTAAGCCAACCAAATGTAAATAAACCCTTGGAAAGTACTTCAATTCAAGATACTGTAGCCACGCCACCAGCTTTATCAGAAAAGTTAACATCTTCTGCGCAGTCTTATGAGTCAGACCAAACTTACGTAGCTCCTTCTAGTTCGGGAGGAAGTACTTATATAACTTTAGGTTCATTTTCAACAAGAGCAGAGGCAAATAAGGCAGTAGAAACTTTAGCAAATTTAGGTTTGGCGGCTAGAGTAATACCTTCAAGATCTGGCTATTTAGTTGATTCTGGTCCATATGCAAGCAAAAAAGATGCGCAAAATAAAATTGCTGTGTTGAAATCGCGCTTTCCTAAAGTCAAGCTAAAGTAGAATTATATGAGTGAAATGTATTTATTGCCCTATAAAGAAGAATGGCTAAATTATCTACTCATAGAAAGAGGTTTGTCTTCGGATAGCTTATCAGCATATAGACAAGATATCAATTTATTAGAATATTATCTAAATAAAATTAAAGCATCACTAGAAGATATTGACGATGAAACACTCCTATTATTTGCTGTTTATGCAAAAAAAGAAGGTAATTCTCCGCGAACTCTAGCTCGTAGATTTTCAAGTATACGATCTTTTTTTCAATATTGTCATACAGAAGAATATATACCATTTAACCCTGCGATTTTTTTAGATTCTCCTAAATTTGCACAAGAAATTCCTTACGTGCTTTCTCAAGAAGAAATTCAAAAGATGATTGACTGTGCAACAAAAAGTGATAAATCTGCGCAACGAGATTCACTTATGCTAGAAATTCTTTACGCCGCAGGATTGAGGGTTACAGAACTTATATCGTTAAAGCTTAATGATATTGACTTTTCACGTTCTCTTTTGAAAACTCATGGAAAAGGTGACAAAGATAGATTTGTTCCAATTCATGAACAAGCGAGTATTAGAATTAAAGAATATATAATTAATGTGCGTCCACTTTTTAGTCCTAAGTGCGATTCACTTTTTATAAACAGATCAGGAAATTCACTAACACGTCAATATACTTGGAAAATGATACAAAAATATGCTCAAATAGCTGACATAAGACAAAAAATTTCTCCACATACATTTAGGCATAGCTTTGCAACTCATCTTCTTGAAAACGGAGCGGATTTACGCTCTGTTCAGCTGCTTTTAGGTCATGCTGATTTAGCGGCAACACAGATTTATACGCATATTCAAACGCAAAGACTTGAAGCGTCAATAAAAAAACATCATATAAGGTCAAAGGATATATGAACACTTTAATCACATGCCATGTTAATGCAGACTTTGATGCTTTTGCCTCACTTATAGGTGCAAGTATCTTATATCCTGACGCTTTATTAGTTTTTCCGGGCACACAAGAAAATAATTTACAAAGATTCATAAATGAAATTGCCAAACAACATTACCATATTCTAAGCCCTAAAGATATAAAAGATGAAGATTTTTCACGTATAATAATTGTAGATACAAGACAAATTTCTCGTTTAACGCATATTAATCAATTTCTTGACAATAAAGATATTGAATTTATCGTATGGGATCATCACCCCGCAACTGATGAAGATGTAAATTCAAACATACTTTACGTAGAAAATGTTGGAGCAACAGCTACTTTAATAACTGAAGAAATCCTACGTCAAGGAAAAGATATAACTAGTCAAGATGCAACAGTTTTATCACTTGGAATACATGTAGATACAGGCTCTTTTACATATAGTTCAACTACTGAAAGGGACTTTCAAGCTGCTTCAAATTTGTGGAAATACGGCATAGATATTCATCAAGTGAGACAATATCTGCATACAGATTTAACACAAATGCACGTTAAAGCTTTAAATGATCTTTTGGAAACAGCTGAAATTCATGAAATAGTTGATCTGCAAATAGTGATTGCATCGACTACTTCAGATAACTACATTCATGACTTTGCGCTTCTTGCTCCACGCTTTATGGAGATTCAACCCTGTAAAGCATTTTTTGCTCTTGCTATGATGGGAGAAAAAATTCAAGTTTTAGCACGTAGTACAGAAAAATCTTTGAATGTAGGTATCTTGTGCTCTGCGTTAGGCGGAGGCGGGCATGAATATGCTGCTTCTGCAACGGTGAAAGATAGCAATGTTAATGATTTAAAAGATAGATTGATCAAAGAAGTATATTTACAACTTAATAAGCATAAAGTAGCAAACAAACTCATGTCATCACCGGTAGTTGCCGTTTACGAAAACACCTCTATGGGTGAGGCAAATACAATAATGACGAGATACGGATTGAAAGCAGCACCTGTTCTTGTTAAAGAAACTCGTCAATGTGTTGGTTGGATTAGTCAAGAGCAAGCTGCAAGGGGTAGTGCTCTCAATCAATCTACAACAAATACACCGGTTTCCTTGTTTATGCACAGAGACTTTAAAGTTGTTTCGCTCATGGCAAGTTTACAAGATTTGATGGACAGAATCATAGGTGAAAAGCAAAGATTACTTCCTGTTGTTCATACTTCTGATAATACGCTAGAACAAAGTGATTTAAGAGAATATCCGGTAATTGGAGTTGTAACTAGAACTGATTTAATTCGGTTGTTTACAGATGAAAATACAAATCTTCCAATGCCAACAAAAGCAAAAAACAAGAAAACAAGAAATCTTTCAAATCTGCTCTACGATAAGCTGGGTGATGAGTGCGTAGAAATTCTAAAATATGCAGGTGAACTTGCAGAGAAACTTTCCTATAACGTATCGGTAGTAGGTGGATTTGTTAGAGATTTAGTTATGGATCAAAAAACAAGGCACTGGTCTGAGCTTGATATTGACTTAGTTGTTGAGGGTGATGGGATACATTTTTCAAAAGAACTTTCAAAACATTTAAAGGGAAAGGTGAGAATCCACTTTGCATTTATGACTTCTACAATCATATTTACAAATAAAAGTGGAGTAGAGTGCAAACTTGATATTGCAACAGCAAGATTGGAGTATTACGAATTTCCAGCAGCACTTCCAACAGTTGAAGTTTCTTCACTTAAAATGGATTTGTATCGTCGTGATTTTACAATTAATTCTATGGCCATACGCCTTAATCCTAAAGCATATGGTGCTCTGGTAGATTTCTTTGGTGGGCAAATTGATATACGTAATAAGAAAATTCGCATGCTCCATACGTTAAGTTTTATTGAAGATCCTACACGTATTTTAAGAGCAATCAGATTTGAACAAAGATATAATTTTTCAATTGTTGTGCAGTGCGAAAAACTCATGCAAAACGCATTAAGTATTCAAATGATTGATAAACTTTCAGGCGCTCGTATAGTAGGTGAATTGGAATTAATTATAAAAGAAGAATCTTTATATAAATATTTCAGCAGAATGGAAGAGTTTAATCTTTTGCACGCTATACATCCTTATTTAAAACTTGAACCCGGCAAAGAAAATATACTGCGTGCTGTTCTTTCGAGTATCGAATGGTTTAAAAAGTTATATTTATCTGAAAAAGTAGATTTTTTATCTATAATAATCCTTGCTCTTTTACGAAATGCTCAGATTGATGACTTTGAAGATGTGGCACAAAGATTAAACTTTACTCCTCAAAGAATTGCAAAATTGCTTCAAATTCGATCTCATGTTATTGCAACTTTTCATGATTTGGAACGTTGGGTAAAACAAGAAGAAAGGGTCAGTGTTTTGTGCCGGTTGCTTGAAAAATGTCCGCTTGAAGCTGTATTGTATTGCATGGCTCGCACTAATGAGGAAGAGCTTAAAAAAGCTCTCACGCAATACATATATAAATGGAGGACTGAAAAAGCTGATATAAATGGTAAAGATTTGGAAAAATTAGGAATTCCTAAAGGAAGAATTTATAAAGAACTCCTTTTAATCGCTCTTGATGCGAAGCTTGACAATGAAGAAAGTACTCATGAAGATCAGCTTAAACTTGTTGAAAATATTTATAAAGATTATGAGGATGTATTATCAAAATAGTTTAATAATTACAATAAAAACTAATTATACTTTAAAGGTATGCTAAAAGAATAGAGGAGTAAGTAAATCTTTATAAGTCAATACTTACTCCTCAAAAAGATTTATGCTAAAAACAGCCTATTATAATAAATCTAAACAGCTGTATTTATACGCAATCCTTTTCCCATTTCATTCATAGCTGCAGTACGTGTAGCATCGCCACTATCTAAACTTCCATTGATAAGTTGATTTACCATACTTGCTTGAAAATCTAGGTTAGATTTAAAAGTTGAAATTGCAAAAGCTTGCTGTAAAGAAGAGTCTGCATTGTTGATTGCGCTGGAACTCACGTTTGATATCATGATGAACCTCCTTAATGATACAGATGATTTATCGGCAAATTTATAAAAAGGATTAGGGGAAATATGAATTTTTTATAAAAAAATATTAAAAAGCATTTTTGTAATTATCAGATATAAAACGTTTTTTTTCTTCTTGCTTAGAATGAAATTTAACTTTATAAAGAATCGAAACATAAGAAAATCAAAATAAAGAGGAAAATATGTCAACAGAAAATCCAAACTGCCCTAAATGCGACTGCTCCTACACATACCACGATGGAATGAATAATGTATGTCCTGAATGCTCTCACGAATGGAGTGGGGATGAAGTAGATAGCGCAAATGAACTAAAAGTTGTTGATTCTAATGGTAATATTCTCAAAGATGGCGATACAGTTGTAGTTATTAAAGATCTAAAAGTGAAAGGTGCATCTAACCCAATTAAACAAGGTACAATAGTTAAAAATATAACCTTGGTTGATGAAGCTGGTCATAACATTTCATGTAAAGTTGCTGGATTTGGCGCAATGAATTTAAAATCTGAATTTGTAAAAAAAGGATAAAAAACAATAAGTTATTAATGATAAATCATAAAAAGTTTTTCTCTTGTGATTTATCATTAATTTGTGAGAGCAAGCGATAACACTTTAGAATTATATCTTCTTGATATTTTTCTATTTTTTTGTTCTCGGGATAAAATATAAGTAATTTTTCTATTTTTTCTATCATATCTAAAATTTTTGATTCACATTCTTTCCAGCTCAACTTTCCGTTTTTTATGTCTTTGATATAATTAGAATAGTTAAGAGGGAAAATAATATTATCAGTTGTTATAAGTTCTTCAAATTGCAATAAACAACGCATTGCATGTGATACGGCTTTCCAGTCAATATCTATATTTTGTTCAGCAAGTCGACTTCTTTCGCCATCTTTTTGAAATTTATCTTCAAGCCTTTGTATTGCTTCGTTTATTTTTATTTTCTCGGGAAAACCATTTCCTAAAATATAAAGTATACTCTGATCAGCTTTATCTTTTTTAATAAAGCAATATTTTTCATTATAAAATGTTTTTTCAATTTTATGTATAATTTGTGCAAACTTATCATTGACAGCGACTTCATTATTTCTAATTTTTTCCTTGATATAACATATAATCGAACTTAATATCTCAATTCTACTCCCTCGAATACCATATTTTTTTGTTTGTTGAAATGGGTAAAGTAAGTACTCGTTTGAATTTTTAATATCTATAAGAGAATTAGAGTACTCAAACAGTTTTATTTCTTGAATTATTGTAGATTTATAGAGTATTACATTTTTGCTAGTATGCGAAAAAAGCATATCAATAGCTGCAATGTTTCCTTTTTTAAGAAGTTCAAACCAATATTGAATTGACCATAGCTCTATATCAATATCTTGAGAAGAGTTTTTTATACTTTCTTGGCTTGTATTAAACCTAATAGTTCTATGATGCTTCTCTAAAAGCATATTACTAATGCTTGGTAAGTATATACCTTTAAAGTCTTTATCAGATTTATTCGTATTAGTTCCATATAGATGTGAACCAAATTTGACTAAATAAAGTAGTTTTCCTTTATTTTTATATAAATCTTCTATAATATCAATGGCTTCTTTCTCTAAGTGATTATTCATAGGAAATCCTTTTTAGTCAGTGTTCTCTTCAATCCACTTTGCAAAGTCAGATGTTATATTATCAATTGAGAATCCAATTAATTGAGGTGTTTCATAAGGATGACTTTCTTTGCTACATTTTTCAATTCTAGAAAATAAAGATGATTTAGTAAAGTAAGTTGCTTCAAACTCTTTATGATTTACAAGTTCATTTTTCCAGATATAATGCGAATTAATTTCATTTAATTGAGCAGAAGCTATGAGTTTCTTAGAAAAAAGTAGTTCACTGAATTTATCAGCATCTGTTTTTGTTTTAAAGGTTGATTTTATCACAGAATATTGTTTCATTTTCAATCCTTATTAAATTTTCTAGATATGTATTTAGATCTTGTTTATATGGAGTATATGATATAATTTACTATATTTCAAATAAATAATTTAATTGATAAATTTAGCTAGTGCGCATAATAAATTGGATAATAACCTTTAAATAAATTATTTATACGTCATTTTTAATGACAATTTTATACAAAAGTGATATCTTTTTAAAGAAATATTCTGTGTATGGGTAAAAGAGCACATATACAATAGCAAAAAATATGATAAACTTGTAACAAAGGTGTAGAACTTTTAAGTCGATTTATATTATTTATAGTCGAATTTAACCATTTAAGGAGGATTTTAATGAAAAAATTACCATTGTACTCCATTGCGATTTTGATTGCGCTAAATATTTTTTCCCCAAACATTCAAGAGGCTAAAGCTGAACAACAGGTAACTCCTGAGGTGATGGAAACTGTAACTGACACCTCTAATACGTCTGGCAATATGCAAAACCAAATGCCCAATACAAACTCAAATAGTTTACTGGCAGAAGAACAAATTATTGAAGTTCCTTCTGTTCCGAGTTATATAAACTATAAGTTTGACTCAAAGGAATATGATAAAGAGTCAAATACAACTATGTTTAAAAATACAACTTTTGAAGGGGTTTATGCAGGAAATGCTTACTCAGGTGTCGTAGAAAAAATGTCGATTAAGGGGTACAATCCTGAAGTAAAGCTTGTTGAAGGTAATGTGCTCGACGAAGTAAACCTTGAGGGTATAACAGTTAGTTTTGATGAAGGCGATAGCAAAGGTACCTTAACTATAAAATCACTTCTTGCAAAATCATATACTTACACAGGCGATAAACTCTTGGAGATTTTCGTCAACCCTGATCTAGTCGACAGTTTTATATATCTTACTCAACATCAAGGTATTGAAATTAATGAAATTTCTTTGTCTGATCAATTGGGATTTGTTGCAAAAACTCAAAAGCTTAGTTTTTCACCTTATAACGCAGATGAACTTCTCTCATTTGCTGTTGATAAAATCACGGTAGATGTAGATAGCGCAGATACTGTGGAAAATAATTTGAACATAGAAAAAATAGCGCTAACTCAATTAGATATACCACTACTTAAGATTATAACAGAATCGCTTTCAGAAAATTTATCAACCAGTGTTCTTGTTGAAGAATTATCAAAAATACCTCAAGTTCCGTTTGAAAGAAAACTTTTTACAGATGCTTTTATTTCTAAACTTTCATTAAATTTGCCAAAAGAGATAACTCCAGTTGTAGAAAATAATGCAATTACATTAGATATGATTAAATTTGCATATGAAACTGAAAGTAACTCAAAGCTTAATCTAACACTAGCTTTTGAGAACTTTAAACTAAGCTCTCAATATCTTTCAATGGCTCAACCAGGAATTTTAGAACTATTAGGACCTAGTTTTCCTGCAGAATTAGTGTTAAATCATAATGCTGTTTATAGTTTAGATTCAGCTACAAAAAACACAACAGTAGACTCCAAATTTGATTTAGATAAGTTACTTAATCTAGAATTACTTGCAAATACTGAATATACTTGTGAAAGTGCACTTGATATCCTCGCTGGATCAATGAATGCAGTGATGTGTAGCGGTGTGAAAGAAGCAAACCTCTCTCTCACTGACAAAGGATTTGCAAGTGTTGGAGCAAAATTAGCATCAGTAACTATGCAAATGCCACCTGAGTCACTTGCTCCAAGTCTTACAGGAATGATTAGTCTTATGAGTAGCGAAATGTATACGCAAAACCCTAAGATTGATAACGCAATAAGTCAAATTGTTTCAGGTGTTAATAAATTTATCGAAAAACCTGGTAAAATTTCAATTGAACTTGATTTTAATCCAGCATTTTATCCTTTATTATCTGAAGGGTTACAAGAAAACTTCACACTTGTTGTAGACGTTCAGCAAGGTGAAAAAACTTTGGGTGAGTTAGCTCAGTAATAAAAGGATTTAAAATAACACTTTAGATAGTTTGCTTTAAGAGGAAAATTATAATGATATAATTTTCCTCTTTTTTATAAATCTATAAGGAATTATAGCTATGAAGAATTTATTATACAAAAATAGAGTTGATTTTTTATTAAAATTTCTCTAGGCTATAGTTCATAAATTATAAGATTTTGCTTTTTTTAGAGAGTAAAAAAATAATTTTTAAATATACCTCAAATTAAGTATAAACTTAGAAATTAGTAAGGTTACTTTATGTCTTATCGAGTAAAAAAAATGTTACTTTTTGAAAGATGGAGTTATTTTAATCCATCATACAGAAAACCTTGGATAAAAGTTGTAAAAACGCTTATAAATTTTATAATATTTGGTCTGATTTTTTCTATAGCATTTGCTTTTATTGAAAAAGCAAGCCTTGGAGGAAATAACTTTCTAGAAAATTTAGGTAATTCTGCATACTACTTTTTTACTTCTATATCAACAATAGGTTATGGCGACATTTCACCACGAACTCCTTTAGGGAAAATACTTTTTATATTATGTATTACATTTTATGGGGTATATAAAATTGTAAATTTAGTTGAACTAATTGTACAAGCAAGGCAATATAGACTAAAATTAAAAGAAAAAGGTAGATTATTTATGGCTGTTGAAAATCACGTGATAGCTTTTTTTGATGTAAAATCACTATGTAGATATAATTTTCTTTTCCTTGAAAGGTTTATTAATGAAAATCTCAACTCAAATAAGTTTATGAATTCTCCTTTATTTTTAGTAAATGCTTGCCATGATACTAAAATTAATGAAGAATTATCACTTTTCTTACAAGAGAACAGTTACTTCAATGAAAAAGTTACACTGATAAATGCTGATATCTATGAACACAATTTATTTGATAAAATTTACCTAAATAAAGCTGAACACATATACATTCTAAGCGAAAGTGAACTAAAAATGACTTCAGATTCAAAAGTGATTGACACTGTATTACGAATCAGAAATCATGGATACACAAGCAATAATATAAGTGCTGAATTAATTGACGATTCTATGCGACACCTGCTTCAAAGTAAAAATGTTATGACAATTATTAGGCCAACGCGATCTTACCCAGAACTTATAGTACGTGCATCAGTTGCTGAGGGGTCTGAAAAAATGCTAGAGGAACTACTCAGTTCTAAGGGAGACTCGATTGCGACTTTTAAAGTCAATAAAAGTGAATTGTTATGGGGAGATTTACTCTATAAACTTTCTATGGCAGGCATTGGTACTGCTATGGGCTATATAAAAAACGATGGTACTGTGGATCCAAATCCTAAAGGTACAGATTTTATATCAGATATTTCTAAAATTCTAATTATTATTGAAGGGCTTGAAAACAAAGATTTTCTTAACCTAGAAAGAAAAATTAATCAGATTTTATCTGAATAAAGTTAGGCTATCTCTGTAAGAAATAGTGATTCAAGAGCTCTGCATAATTATTTTCGAGAGGGGGAAACCACGTTTTTGAGTCAAAAACGGTGTTTCCCCCTCTCGAGCTCTCCCCCTTCCTTAAAAACCATTTACTGGAATATCAATAAGTTAGAAACATACCCTAAAGTAAAAAGAAAATTATTAGCTTTTCTCAATAAGGTGTTCAGTAACTATGTAGAGGTCTTGATTCTAATACTACACATAGATAAAAATAAAAAAAGGGGAAAATATTGAAAATATTTTTCCCTTTTTGTTTGCTATGTATTTTATATTATAGATTTAATTTGTTCTATTATAGGTAGTGGTTCATCGTAATCGTATTCAGCTATATAGTCTTTAATCCGAGTAAGTAGTGATAAAATTTCATCCCCCCAGTCATAAGACATAAGTTCTGAGAGTATGGATTCAATTTTTGTTATATCAACGAAATCAATAGCTTCTGATAATTCTTCAAGTTTTGTTTTTAATAAAGATTTATCAGCATTTGATTTTTTTTCTTCTTCTTTAGGTTGATATGAAATTATTACCGCTTGTAAACTTTCAAGTATGTCATGAAAATCTTTGAGGAAATTTTCGGTATTGTTACAGATAAAGTCCCAATTACTATTTGATGCAGCATCTTCTAACTCGGCAGCTTGTTTTGAGAGTGCTATGGCTCCTATTGATGCAGATGCACTTTTAATTGCATGCACTTCAATCTTAAATGCGTGCAAGTCTCGTGAAGTATAATAGTTTGCGATTGTAGAATGTTTCTTGATTCCATCAGAATGATAAATCTTTATAATATCAAGATAATTTTTGAGACTTCCACCAAGACTACGGAGTCCAAGCTGAACGTCAATATTTTCTATTTCTAGCTTTATTTCTTCTTTCTCGCTATCAGTCTCCTTAGCAAGTAAATCAAAGTCAAGCATGATTACTTTTTCTTTTGGTAACCAGTTGAGCAAAACTTCATTAAGTTTATTTATTTCTATAGGTTTTGCAAGAAAATCGTTCATACCTTCTTCAGTAAAGAGAGCTTTTGTTCCAACAATAGCATTGGCAGTAAGAGCAACAATTGGAAGGTTTTTGTAATACTCACCCTCAGTTTTTCTAATTTCTATTGTTGCATCAATACCATCCATTTCAGGCATCATATGATCCATAAAAACAAGGTCATAGCTATTATTTTTAACTTTTGCAACTGCTTCAATTCCATTCATCGCGGTGCTTATCGTGAACTGATAAGGTCGCATAAGCTCACTTGCTACTTTCAAGTTCACAGGATTATCGTCAACTAAGAGTACTTGGGCTGTTGGAGCAATAAAATTCAGAGATTTTGAATCAGAATCAAAGTAAGAAATTGTATTATTTAGAGCATTTGCAATTTGTAGGCAGTTTACAGGCAAGATAATAGTATAAATGTCATCATCGCTTAGTTTTGTATAGCTTCCCTCAGAAAGTAAGACAATTCTTGAGTTAATACCTTGTTTTTCTTTAAGTTTTTGAACTTTTGGAAGATGCAAGTTCGGAACAAAAATATAATCAAAGTAACTTTCATTGAGTCTTTCATATAATTCTGACTGATTTGTACAAAGAGTACACTTAGAGCCAAGATTTTCAATTGTTTCACGTATAGAAGCGATATATGGCGCGCGGGATTCGTACAACAAAACAGTTTTTGGAGATTCAACACGAGCAAATGGTGTATAATCAAGTGTTTTTTGTGGAATTGATATTGTAAAAGATGAGCCTTTACCATATTCAGAAGTTGCAGAAATTGAACCATTCATCATTTCACAGAGTTTTTTTGAAATAGCAAGACCTAGACCAGTTCCTTCAATATTCCTGTTTTTTGTGGTATTTACGCGTTCAAACTCCTCAAAGAGTTTTTGCATATCCTCTTCTTTAATACCCATTCCGGTATCAAACACTTCAAAGTTGAGCAAGGCCTCTTTCTCACTATAACCTCCTGTAATTCTTAATCCTATATGTCCGCTTGGAGTAAATTTAATAGCATTGTTTACAAGATTGATTAAAATTTGCTTTAAGCGAATTTCATCTCCAATAAGTTTAGCAGGTAGAGTAGAATCGATGTAAGTATAGAATAATAAAGGTTTTTCTTCAAGGCGCATACGTGCAACGCTAATAACGTCGTGCACTAAAGATGGAAGAAGGTATTCTGTCTCTACAATGTCAAGTTTGCCAGATTCAATTTTTGATATGTCCAGAATATCATTGATGATTGTGAGTAAACTATTACAGGCATTTTTTATGCCTACAGCGTATTCATTAATTTCATTTTCTTCAGATTTTCTTAAAATAATTTCAGCCATTCCGGAAATAGCGTTCATAGGAGTACGAATTTCGTGGCTCATATTTGCAAGAAAATTTGTTTTTGCTTGTGAACTCATAAGAGCTTCTTCGTGAGCAATTCGCAATTCTTCATTAATTTCAGCTTTTTGAATGATATTTGCGAAAAGAGAGCCACTCAATTTGAGCATATTTTCTTCGATTTCTGTAAAAAGCTTCTGTCTAGTTCTGCTTGTGATTGCAATAAAGCCCCAAGCCTCGCCATTAAGGTATATAGGCGTGAGCAAAAATGAGCGAACTCCCAAGAATGACATGAAAAGTTGTTCCATCCATGTAAGACTTGTAGACATAATATTTAAAGTCTTTTCTTCCTGAACAGCTTTCAATAGAGTAGGGAAGTGAATTTCATAGTCAATATGATCATAAATATCAAAATCTGAAAAAGCATACTGATAAAACTCTTCTTTTTGATCGGTTCTAAATTTTCCTTCAGAGAGTTTTTCGACATCGAAAATATCAAGTGCGTGCATTATGTGATCTTTATCGACGTAAAAATCATAATCCCATTGGTAAGCGGCATAGCAACATAATTTACCATTTACAACTTTATTTCGCCAGATAACTATGTTATTGTCATCTAAGGATTTTTCAAGAAAGTGAACAGCCGAAGTTATTTCCTTATCTATAAGTTCATAGTTTTCTAAAGAGAGTAGACGCTGAGAAACAGTATTTACAGCAAGCAACATTTTATCATGTTCAATCAATGATTTAGTTCTAAGTTCAATTTGTTTTTCTAGGTGAACTTGATAGTTTTCGAGTTGAAGCATTGCTGTTTCTAGTTCATCTTGATATGTTTTTAACGCATCAATATTGAGATGTCCACCCATTAATCTCGTTGGTTTGCCGTCTTTATCTCTTTCAATTATTCTTCCAACATCTTTAGTCCAAATATAGTGACCATCATTATGCTTTAAACGGACTTCACACTCAAATTTTTCAATTTTTCCTTCAATATAGTCATAGAGTTGTTTAACTAGCTGGGCTTTGTCATCAGGATGAGTAATATCCTGAAAATCTTCAATAGATGCTATAAATTTTTCATTTGGATAACCAATAAGAGACATATATTCAGCATTATAAGCTATTGAATTATTAGTAAGATCCCAATCCCATGTGGCAAATTTTGTTATTCCTATAACAATATCTAGGAGGTCACTACGTTCTTTTAGTGCGAAATCGTCCATTTTTTGAGCTGTTACGTCCTGAACGATACCGCAAATAATTGTAGGTATACCTTCTTCATTATAGTTTGTTACACGTCCTTTATCGAGTGCCCAAATAAGTGAACCATCTTTTTTAATGAGTCGAAAAACGGAAGCGTAAAATTCATTTTTTCCAGAAATATGTTCATCTATACAAGCCAAAGTAGGCGCAAGATCGTCGGGATGGAGTAAAGATTGCCAAGATTTAATATCGTTTTGAAGCTCGTCTACATCATAACCGGTAATTTCTTTCCATTCCTTGCTATAATAAAGTTCATCAGTTTCCAAAAACCAAATCCACGTTCCAACTTTTGAGATAGATAGAAGGTCTAAAACCTGTTCATTTGTAAATAGCTCATTTGAACTTTTCATAACTAAAACCTTGTTTGTAAATTAGTAAATTATTAATAAACTATCATTGTTGCTTCGGTTGCAGGTTCTTCATATAATGTACTGATTTCTTTAAATTTATCTGCTACAGTTTTGAAAACCTCAATAAGCTTAGGATCGAAGTGTTTACCACCTTCTGAAATGATTATTTCAATAGCTTTATCGTGTTCCATAGGTTCTTTATAAGGTCTGCGAGAAATGAGCGCATCATAAACATCCACAATCGCCATAAGTCTTCCTGTAAGAGGAATATCCGTGCCTTTAAGATTTCTAGGGTAACCCGAACCGTCCCATTTTTCGTGATGAGAACTTGCAAATTCTGCAGCGACCATTAGAAATTCAGCATCTTGAATATTTGCCATTGCAGAACGTATTGCTTTCGCACCGATATTAGTATGCTCTTTCATCACAGTAAATTCATGCGGTGTAAGACGACCTTCTTTAAGTAAGATACTGTCAGGAATAGAAATTTTACCAACATCGTGCATTTGAGACGCATGCGCATAAAGATCAATGTCTATATCTTTAAGTTCGTTTGAATATACACCTTGTTCAATGACTTTTGTCATAAGTTCTTTAATAAAGTCGCGAGTACGAACCAAGTGACCGCCAGTACTTCCATCACGTTTTTCAACCATATCAGCTAAACCATGGACAACAGCATACTGCAGCTTAGTGATTACCTGTGTTTTTTCTTTTACCATTTCCTCTAAGTTATTGGAGTAATTTTGTAATTCTCTTTGTTGATGAGCTAGTTTTAAATGCAATTCAACACGCTTGAGAAGTAATGGAAAAGAAAATGGTTTTATGATGTAGTCAACTGCGCCTAAGTCTAAACCTTCAAATTCACTGTGTGTATCATCTTTCGCAGTGAGAAAAATTACAGGAACATCAGGCATAGGATGAGGCATTTTCTTTATTTCTTTAATGACAGCAAAACCATCCATATCGGGCATTTCTACGTCGAGTAAGATGAGGTCAGGCATAACTTTTTGTAGTATTTTCAAAGCCTTTTCACCACTCGGAAGAAGAACAACATCGTAATGACTTTCAAGAGCTTTACGAACAATATTGAGATTTGTTACATTGTCATCTATAACAATTATTTTAGCTTTTTTTGATTCAGACATAAATTTGTATTCACTGTTTAAATATTTTTCATAAAACTACATGAAAAATAATATAATGTCAATCTATTTAGTTTGTTAGGAGAAAATACTAATAGATAAATGAAAAAAAATAATGCTCATAAAAATTATTGATATGGTAGTAAAATATCAAAAGAAAAAAATATTTTTTAGATAAAATATAACTATAAATCTACAGTAATTCAATTAAATAAAGCATAGCTCTAAAAATTGCAATACCTAAAATGATATGAACTAAAATATAAAGTAAACTTACAAACGGACTTTCAACTAATAAGAGTTGAGCTTCGTGAATCATAGCAGAAAATGTTGTAAATGCACCTAAAAAACCAGTCATGCAGAGGGTTCTGTAAATTTGCGGAATTTCATATTTTATACTAATAGCGTATACTATAGCGAATAGAGCACAACCAACAAGATTTACAATTGTAGTTCCCCAAAGGTAAGGAAAAATAAAGAATTTATTAAAGAATAAAGTTAGTAAATATCGCGCAAGTGTTCCAAATGCACCAAAAAGCATAAGAATGCAAACTTGAGGAAAACTAAGCATTAAAATTCCTTTTATATGTAATTCAAGTTGGATAGATTGATAAAATTTAAGGGAAAATGCAGTTAAAAAACTGCATTCTCCCTACTTTATTCAAAGTGAAAAATTATAACATTTCACCGGTGATTTCTTCATCTGTGAGATAACAAGCCGGATCATCAGCCCAAATATCACCATGAACTGCTTCTGCACGGTGTCTAAAGTTACCGGCACAAATGTTCAAGAATCTACAACGTTGGCAACGACCTTTTAGATGAGGGCGTTTATCTTTAAAGTTGTGTAGTAATTCAATGTTAGGGTCAGTCCAAATTTCAGAAAATGGACGTTCTAAAACATTACCAAATGATATGTGACGTAAGAATTGATCAGCGTGAACAGAACCATCCCAAGAAATACAACCAATTCCGCGACCTGATGAGTTACCTTCATTATATTGGAGTAATTGAAGAACTTCAGCTGCACGTTTAGGATCCTCTTTGAGGAGACGTAGGTATACAAGAGGCCCGTCTGCATGGTTGTCAACTGTTAGAATTTCTTTTGGAGTTCCTGCATCGTGAAGAGCACGAGTTTCGTCCATAATAAGGTTAACAACTTCGCGAGTTTGTGCATGATCTAAATCTTCTTTCACAAGCTCTGAACCACGTCCTGCATACACAAGATGATAGAAGCAAGCTCTAGGGATTTCATAATCCTTAAGGATTTGGAATATTTTAGGAATTTCTTGGTAGTTCTGTTTATTAATTGTAAAACGAACACCAACTTTAATTCCTTCAGCCATAGCATTTTGAACACCTTCTAGAGCACGTCTGAAAGAGCCTTTAACAGCTCGAAATTTATCGTGAATTTCTTCTCCGCCATCAAGAGAAATACCCACATAAGAAAAACCAACTTCCTTGAATTCTTTAGCTTTTTCTTTAGTGATGAGAGTTCCGTTAGTTGAAATAACAGCACGCATTCCTTTTGAAGTTGCGTAGTGGGCTAATTCTGTAAGATCTTTTCTGATAATTGGTTCGCCGCCTGAAAAAAGAATTACTGGTGAACCAAAATTTGCTAAATCATCAATCATTACTTTAGCTTGATCAGTTGAAATAGGGTCTACACCTTTATTTTCTTCAACAGCATGAGCGTAGCAGTGAACACATTTAAGGTTGCAACGCTTTGTCATATTCCATACAACAACCGGTTTTTTATCGGCTGAGAATTGAAGAAGGTGAGACGGGAGTTTGCCGGATTCTCTTCCGTATCTAAGAGCGTCTGATGGTTCTACTTGTCCGCAATAAAGTTTTGAAATACCAATCATTTTTAATCCTTATCTCATATATTTTAAGTTTTTACTTGTAAATTTCCGAAATAAGATGTACATAATTTTTGTATTAATTTCTGTGACTGGAAACACAATTATGAAAAAAATTATATGTATCGTAGGTCCAACCGGATCTGGTAAAACAGGTTTAAGCCTTGAAATAGCTGAATATTTAAAATCTCAAAATAGAAAATCTTGTATAATAAATGCTGATTCACGTCAAGTATATAAGGATTTTCCTATTATAACAGCTCAACCATTGGATGAAGAAAAATCACAAGTATCTCATAAATTATATGGATTTATGAATTGTGAAGATCAATGTAATGCCGGAATCTGGCTTGACCTAGTTCACAAAGAAATTGATACAGCTTATGAAAATAATGTTGTACCTATTTTAGTTGGCGGTACCGGAATGTATATAAAAGCACTTACAGAAGGAATTGCTCAAATACCTAAAATACCAGAAGAAATATCAAGTTTTCTTGTTGATAAGCTTAATAAATTTGGCGTTGAAAAGCTCTATTCCGAACTTGAAAATGTTGACCAAGAATATTCTAAAAAAATCCATAAAAATGATAGACAAAGAATATGTAGAGCCTTGGAAGTATATAAATTTACAAATAAAACACTCACTGAGTGGCATCAATCAGCTCATTCACAGAGCAGGTATGATAGCTATAAAATAGGTGTTGGAATGCCGCTCGACGAGCTAACTCCTTATCTTTATAAAAGAATTGAATTAATGCTTGAACAAGGAGCATTAGAAGAGGCAAAGAAGGCTTATGAAAACTATAAAAGTTTATCTTTGCCTGGCTGGTCTGGAATTGGATGTCAAGAATTAGGTATGTATATTAAAGGGATATATGATTTTGATGAAGCTAAAGAACTTTGGGAAAAAAATACCAGAGCTTATGCAAAAAGGCAATGGACATGGTTCAGAGCTGATAAAAAAATAGATTGGTGTCACCCATTTGATAAAGAAAAAAGAGAAAAAATCAAAAAAGATATAGATAAATTAATAAATTGATAAAGAAAAAGGGAAATTACCAAAGTACTTTCCCTTTTTTTAGATAGATTTTCAAACAATTACTTTGATTTCTTACTATAAATAAATTCTGACATTTTTACAAAAGTTTGAACATCAATAGTTTCAGCTCTTGCAGTTGGAAGAATATCAAACGTTTCAAGCATTTCAACAGAGTAAGCACCAAATTTAGATTTTTTAAGTATTCCGTTTAGCTGCTTACGTCTCTGCTGGAAACAAATTTTAACCAAATCAGCTAAAATTTCAGGGTGATGAGGCATTTTATCCTGTGGAAATGGATACAAACTTATCACAGCTGAATCAACTTTAGGCGGCGGATTGAAAGCGCGCGGACTTACTACAAATTCTTTTTTTACTTGACAAAAGGCTTGTAACCAAATACTTAAAACTCCATAAGCAGATGTATTTACTTTTGCAACACATCTATCAGCAACTTCGTTTTGAATCATGAAAACTGCACGCTCAAGAGATGGAGTTTGAGAGACAATATCCCACATAAGAGGTGAGGCAACATTATAAGGTAAGTTGCTGATTATTTTAATGTTATTATTTAGAGATTTCCAATCAAACTTCAAAGCATCCGTATGAACTACTTTTATGCTTTCTTTTGCATTTTCGCTGTGTAACTGAGCAAACCTATCATCTTTTTCAAGTATAAGAAAAGATGAAAAAGGTAATTCTTTCAATATGTTTGTAAGAGCACCTGTACCGGGCCCAATTTCAAGAATGCTATCGTTTTCTTGAACATCGAGGAGGTCAACAATTTTATTGCATATATTTTTATCATGCAAAAAGTGCTGACCTAAACTTTTTTTTGCAAAGGTCATAGTTATCCTGTTTTAGTCAAAAATTCTGTAACAAATTGGTTTTTCAAGTATAAATGAATCGATTTGTTCAAGTGATTTTAGTATTGATTTATACATTGCTTTGTGAGTGATAAATACAAGAGGTACTGCGCTATCCTTTTGAGATTTTTGAATAACCTGCGCAATACTTACGTTTTGATCTGCCAGAGCTCCTGAAATATCACGAAGGACACCCGGATCATCTTTCACCATAAGACGTAGATAATAAGGATAAATACTGTTTTCAGAAGAAATTATTTTTGCTTGAGGAAGATTTTGTTCTATATATCCAAAGTTATTTGCATTTCCATTTTTTGCTATAGATAAAATATCGGCTAATACGGCTGATGCAGTCGGCAAGGCACCGGCGCCTAATCCATGTAAAAATAACGAACCAACAGCATTTCCCTGCACTCTTATAGCATTATAAGCCCCTTCAACTTTCGCAAGTAGATGCTTTTCTTTTACAAGAGCAGGAAATAACCCGGCTTCAATTTTATGATCGATATAGGAAGCTTGTCCAAGTAGTTTGATTTTATAACCAAATTCATCTGCAAACTGAATATCCATGCTATTCATTCCACGTACGCCTTCAACTAGAAGCTTTTCAAACGGATATTCCACACCCCAAGCTAAACGTATGAGAAGATTGAGTTTATGTGCAGCATCATAACCATCTATGTCAAGACTAGGCTCAAATTCAGCATATCCAAGTTCTTGAGCTTGTTTAAGAGCTGAGTCAAAATCTTTTTTGTGAGTTGTCATTTCAGAAAGAATATAGTTGCTTGTACCATTTAATATGCCTAAAAAGTTTTCAATGAGATTTCCATTTAAGCTTTCTTTCAAAGTTTGAACGATAGGGATTCCACCTGCAACGGCAGCTTCAAAATTTAAATGAAGATTGTTTTTTGCAGCAAGTTCAAATAATTCATTTCCTTGTTCGGCTAGTAGTGCTTTATTTGCTGTAACAACTGATTTGTTATTGGAAAGAGCTGAAATAATTGCTTCTTTAGCAGTTGTAGTTCCACCCATGAGTTCAATAAAAATGTCAATATCGGGATCTGTTGTGATATCGAGTGGATTTGAAGTAATAGTTGTGGTTTCAGGCAAGTAATTACGTTTTTTTGTAATATCTTTTACGCAAACAGTCTTAACTTCAATCGTATGTCCTGTCCTGCGAGCAATTACTTCTTTATTTTTTTCAAGGAGTTCGAGTAAGCCGCCACCAACAACACCAATTCCAGCAATACCAAGAGTGAGTTTCTTCATTAATTCCGCCTTTTATCCAATATTTACTAATAAAAGAAGAATTTCTTCTAAAGAAGCAATTCTTCTAATTTTACATATTTAACGATTTATAACTTTTTTCATGTTTTTTACGGCTTGTTTTATGCGTAATTCATTTTCAATAAGAGCTAAACGGACGTGTTGATCGCCGTAGTTACCAAATCCAATACCGGGTTGAGCTGCAACATGTCCTTCTTGTAAAAGAAGTTTAGAAAATTCCATAGATCCCATATGCTGCATATGTTCAGGAATTTTTGCCCAACAGAACATACTTGCTTTTGGAGGAGTAATTTCCCATCCAATTCTGTTCATTCCTTCGCAAAGAACGTCACGTCTTTTTCTATACACTTCAGAAGTTTCCAGAACTGGTTCGTAAGGTCCATTTAAGCCAACAGTAGCCGCAATTTGTATTGGCTGGAAGATTCCATAGTCAAGGTATGATTTGATTCTTGTAAGAGCGTGAACTAATTCAGGGTTTCCTAAGCAGAAGCCCATTCGCCAACCAGCCATAGAATAGCCTTTGGTCATAGAATAAAACTCAACACCAACATCACATGCGCCTTTAGCTTGTAAAAAGCTTGGAGCTTTATAGCCATCAAACACGAGGTCAGCATATGCTAAGTCATGGATAACCCAGATTTTATGTTCTTTTGCAAACTCAACAATTTTTTCAAAAAAAGCGATATCTGTTGTTTTTGTAGTTGGGTTATGTGGAAAGTTGATAATTAAAAGTTTAGGTTTTGGCCATGTTTGTTTAACTGCTGTTTGTAAGTCTTCAAAAAAATCACGATCTTCTGCGATTGGTATACGTCTTACATCAGCACCTGCAATGATTGGTGCATAAACGTGAATAGGATATGTTGGATCAGGAGCAAAAACAACGTCGCCGGGTTCAAGCATGGCTAAGCATAGATGAGATAGTCCCTCTTTGGATCCAATAGTGGCAATTGCTTGAGTCTCTGGATTAAGGTCTACATCATAATGCCTTTTATACCAGTCACATATAGCTTTTCTAAGATTTGGAATACCACGCGAAGCAGAGTACCTATGGTTAACTTGCTTACTTGAGGCTTCTTTAAGTTTTTCAACAATATGTGGTGGAGTGGCTAAATCTGGATTACCCATACCAAGATCAATAACATCATGATTTTGTTTACGTAATTCCATTTTTAAATTACTAATAACTGAGAAAGCATAGGGGGGAAGTCTTTTCATTCTTGGAAATTCAAACATTTTTGCCTCATTTATATTATTAAATCAATAAGTTATAAATATCTTTTAAAAGATATTGTAGTTATTGAAAAAGTATAGTAAAAAAAATCCATACAGTAAAGTAAATTATAGTAAAAAAATAAATTTTTTTTGAGTTTTGATTATTTACATAATTGTAAAATTTTTTTTGAGTTTTAAGGGATTATAATGTCAAATCTACAAGCATCAATGATAACTACCGATGATGATACGATTAATTTAAAAGGTACACTTGAACATATCGTCTATACAAATGACGAAAATGGATACTCCGTTCTTCGATTTCGAGTTGATTCAAAGAAAGATGATACTATTGTTGCTGTTGGAACAATGCTAAAACCACAGATTGGAGCGTTTTTTTCTCTTCAAGGTAGATGGGTGCAACATGCCAAATTTGGTCAGCAATTTTCTTTTACTAACTATGATGAACAGCGACCTGACAGTCTAGACGGTATACGTATGTTTTTAGCTTCCGGAGTTATAAAAGGTATGGGAGCAAAAACAGCAAAAAGAGTTGTGGATTTTTTGGGACTTGATACATTTAAAATTCTTGATACAAACCCTGAAAAACTTCTAGAAATACCTAAAATATCCAAAAAACTTGTAAATTCAGTAAAAGATTCTTGGGCTGAACAAACAGGTATACGAGAACTTATGGTAGTTTTGACTCCTCATGGTATAGGGCCTGCGCTTGCTGTTAGGATTTATCGTCATTATGGGACAAATGCTATTGATATAATAAAAGAAAACCCATACCGCTTAGCGATGGATGTTCACGGAATTGGCTTTGCGACTGCTGATCAATTTGCTTTGAGTCTTGGTTTTGATCCAAACTCTGAAGTTCGAGCGCAAGCCGCAACACTATATATGCTTGTTAAATTGACTGATGATGGACATGTTTATTATCCAAAAGATAAATTAATTGAAGTAGTTTCATCTAAACTTACTATAGATGAAGGACTTATTGAAGATGCGTTGAAAACTCTAGAAAAAGACGAGCGCATCGTAACAGAATTTTTTGATGAACATACAGCAATTTATCTTGCTAGATATCATCATTGCGAAACAAAAATATCCTTTTATATGAATAGATTGATGGCAAATCCTAAAGTTGTTTTCTTCAAAAATTTAGAAAAAGATGTTTCTGATGTTTTGCAATCGCTCCCTATCAAGCTGGCTGAAAAACAACAAGAGGCTGTTTACACAGCTGCAAACTCAAAACTTATGATACTTACTGGTGGTCCTGGTACCGGTAAGACTACTATTATAAACGCAATTATTCAAGTTTTCAAAAAAGCTCAAGCAAAAATCCTTCTTGCTGCACCAACCGGTAGAGCTGCCAAAAGAATGAGCGAAACGACAGGACTTGAGTCAAAGACTATTCACAGACTTTTAGAGTATAATCCATCAGAAGACGGTTTTGCTAAAAATGAAAATAATCCTTTAAATTGTTCACTACTTATAATAGATGAAGCCTCTATGGTTGACCTTATTTTAATGTATCATTTAGTGAAAGCAATCCCACTTGGCTGCACAGTTATTTTTGTTGGAGATGTAAATCAACTCCCATCAGTAGGTGCGGGTAATGTGCTGCGTGATTGTATTTACTCAGATGCTATTGAAGTTGTTGAGTTGTCACAAATATTTAGGCAAGCTGCAAAAAGCAACATTATACAAAATGCACATAAAATCAATGAAGGAACTGTTCCATCACTTGTAATTGATAAAGAAGGATTATCTGATTTCTACTTCTTTCCTGAAGATGACTCAGAAAAGGCATGTCAAACAGTTGTAGATCTAGTAACTCATAGAATTTCAAAGAAATATGCGATGAATCCTTTTACTGATATCCAGGTTTTAGCGCCGATGTTAAAAGGCGCAAGTGGAGTAAAAAACCTTAATGAACAGCTCCAGCAAGCTTTGAATCCAGAAGGTATTTCAGTACAAAGAGGCGAAAAAACTTTCCGTGTAAATGACAAAGTTATGCAAATAAAGAATAATTACGATAAAGATATATATAATGGTGATATAGGTATTATTACTGATATAGATAAAGAAGATCGTAGTCTGCTTATACGTTTTGATGATAGATTTGTACCTTATGCGTATGAAGAGTTAGACGAAGTTGTACTCGCATATGCAATTTCGATACATAAATCTCAAGGTGGTGAATATCCTTGTGTAATTGTTCCACTTTTAATGTCTCATTATGTAATGCTCCAGCGAAATTTAATTTATACAGCTGTAACTCGTGGTAAAAAATTAGTTGTCATTGTTGGATCTCCAAAGGCGATGACTATGGCTGTAAAGAATAATACAATTCATAAAAGGTATACGAAGCTTGCCGATAGATTAAAATTAAGTACAGGAACAGAGTAGTTAAGCTAAGTTTCTAAATTAATTCTTTTCGTTTTTTTCTGAATTAAGAAAGATTTCCTAGTGCGATACTTTCAATATTTTATAAAATTTTTTATTTAGGCTAAGTTAAAACTTGCGATTTTAAAAGTTTTATGCTACTACATGAGGGTTATTTTTATAAATTTTTTTCCAGTGAGGGTATTCATGCGTTACTTAAAGGTATTCATTTTAGTAGTTGTCTTCTTTTTAGTTATGCTTTTCTTCGTACAAAACCAAGCGTCATTTGATGAGCCAGTAGTGCTAACTCTTGATTTAATGTTTGTGCCAGTTATGGAGTCTTTTCCATTACCGCTTTATAGTATCATGTTGATATGTTTTACATTAGGCGGTTTCTTAGTTCTCTTAATGCTTATGTGGGACAGAGTTTCACTTACTGCAAGATGCACAACAGCACGCTCAAAAGTTTCAGGTCTTGAAAAGAAACTACAAAAATCTGAAGTTGCTCTTAAACACGCAGTAGATAATGCTGTGAAAAAAGAAGAAGCTTTAAACGCTCAAGTTGCTGAATTAAAAGCTCAATTAGATTTACAATCAAAACAAGTATCACTTGATTAATTCTATTTGCGCATTCAGATATTAAAAAACTAGGGAAGAATCGAGCTTTTGTTCGGTTCTTTCTTGGTTTTTATAAAATAGACGATTAAAACAAAGCTATACAAAACGAGTAAATAAGATGGCAAATCAAGAAAAATTATCACCTATGTACGAACAATATCTCGCGATAAAAAAAGAATATCCTGAAGGATTTCTGTTCTATCGAATGGGTGATTTTTACGAACTTTTTTTCGATGATGCCGTGGAAGTTGCACGTGAACTACAGCTAACACTTACAGCACGTTCAAAAGAGTCTAATATACCAATGGCAGGTGTGCCTCATCATGCGCTTGAAAACTATGCTTCTCAACTTATTGATAGAGGTTTTACCCTTGTTATTTGTGATCAAATTGAAGATCCTAAAACTGCTAAAGGTTTAGTGAAAAGAGCCGTAACTCGTATAATTACACCTGGAACTATTGTTGAACCAGCAAATCTTAATGCAAAAGAACATAATTACCTAGGTGCATATTTTTATAATCCACAAACAGCTCTTTACGCATTTGCTTGGCTTGATGTTTCAACAGGTGACTGGACAGGTTTTGAAAGTCAAAAAGAAAGTGAAGTAACTCAATGGGTTTTGAAGATTTCACCTCGTGAGCTTTTACTTGCGGATAATGTTCCGCCACCTGCTTTTGTACGTTCTGCTGAAGGAGTGAGAAAAACTTTTCTTCCATTGCGCTCTCATTTTGATAAATCTAAGTCGATCGACATACTTAAAAGAGTGCAAAACGTTCAAGATATGGCAAGCTTAGGCATAGAAAAAAATACAGAGCTTATGCGATGTCTTGGAGCTTTGCTTCATTATTTGGAGCAAACTCAAAAACAAAGTATCAATTATTTAAAACCATTTAAACCTCTCCAACTAAAAAAATATATGATAGTTGACGAGGTTACAGAAAAAAATCTAGAACTTTTTGTGCGTACCGATGGCAAAAAAGGTAATGGCACAGTTATTCATATTCTTGATGAAAGCATGACTCCAAGCGGAGGAAGACTTCTTAGCATGCGTCTTCGTCAACCTTTTGGAGAAAAGGAAAGAATACTGTATCAGCAAGAACTTACAAAGTTTTTTGTTGAAAATAATGACCTAAGAATATCCTTACGTGAAAAATTACGTACATTTTATGATATCGAAAGATTATCTACAAAAATTCATTTAAATCGAGCACTTCCAAAAGATATGAAAGCATTAGGGGAGGCACTTTCCCTTCTTCCTGCCCTCCAATCAATTTTCTTTACTCCCCAAGGGTTTAACTCTACAGAAATATTAGGAAAAAGTCAGAAAGAAATTTTAGAATATCTACCTAGTATGCTTCAAAATATTCTAAAGAATTGGGATTCGATGGAAGATGTGGCAAGCATTCTTCTAAAAGCAATTTCAGATGAACCATCACAGAGTATAACCGATGGAAATATTTTTAAAAAAGGCTACAACTCTGAGCTTGATCACTATATTTTATTGATTGAAGATAATCAAGTTTTACTGAATAATGAACTTCAAAAAGAGCAGGAGCAGTGTAATCTTCCTAAGTTAAAAGTCGGATATAATAGAGTTTTTGGATATTATTACGAACTCTCTAAAACAAATATTCCAGCTGATTTGCCTGAACATTTTACAATAAAGCAAACTCTTGGAAATGCTGTTAGATATTCTACGGATGGACTTAAAAAGCTTGAACAAGAAATTCTGTCGGCTTCTGAAGTTAGAAAATCCTTAGAGACAAAATTATTTCAACAGCTTAGAGAATATTTATGCACAATTCGCTCACGTCTAATCTTTATGGCTGATGCAGTTGCACAATTAGATTTATCACAAAGCCTTGCAGAAGTTGCCTGTAAGAATAACTGGGTCTGCCCTGAGCTTGATAATAGTATTAATCTTAGAATTACAGATGGTAGACATCCTGTAATAGAGCCATTAATTGGAAGAACTAACTTTGTTCCTAATAGTCTTTCTTTTGATTCAAATAAAAGATTACTTCTCATTACCGGTCCTAATATGGCGGGTAAATCGACAATTTTACGACAAACAGCTATAATTGTGCTTCTTGCTCAAATTGGTGCGTATGTACCTGCAACAAAAGCAGAAATCGGTGTAACTGATAGAATTTTCTCTCGAGTTGGAGCTAGTGATAACCTTGCAAGAGGGCAGAGTACGTTTATGGTTGAAATGATGGAAACAGCTAGAATTCTTAGACAATCAACAAAGCGATCACTCATTATATTAGATGAAATAGGGCGTGGTACTAGTACCTATGATGGACTTTCGCTCGCTTGGGCAATAGTTGAAGATTTAACTAAAAAAGAGCATAATTCACCTCGTTCACTTTTCGCAACTCACTATCATGAATTGACTTCTTTGGAAGGAAATCAATATGGTGTCTACACTACGAATGTTGCAATTAGAGAGTGGCAAGGTGAAATTGTGTTTTTACGAAAGCTAATCCCTGGACCAACCGATAAAAGTTATGGTATAGAAGTGGCTAAACTTGCCGGTATACCATTATCTGTAGTTCAGCGCGCAAAAAACATACTTAAACATTTAGAAAAACACAAAATTGATAACAATACACATCTGTCACCTCTTTTACAAGAAAAACAAGATATCCTAACTTTGCCGGGTATTGATCTTCCAAAAGAAGAAGTGAAAGATAATAGTTTTATTATGCCGGAAATAAAGGCGCAAAATCACCCTCTTGTAGAAATTTTATTTGATATAAAACCAGAAGAACTCTCACCTTTACAAGCACTTACACTTATAAATGAGTGGAAAGAACTTTGGGGTAAAACAAACGAAATTGAAGAAGAATAAACAATCACTAATTCTAAAAATAAGGAAAATTAATGAAAAAAATTACTATACTTACTTGTCTTAGCATTTTACTTATTGCCTGTGGTAAAAAAGGGCTTCCTGAACCTGATTTAATTGAAGATTTGTTTACATGGCAAAATATTTCAGCGGCTTCAATTGAAAACTGTATTTCTGTTTCAGGTCAACTACAAGGAAATGTTGAAAATGTTATGAGCGTTAATATGGAAGTTCAAGGACTTACTGAGGCCTGTGTGGACTGCTCTTTTGTAGCAGAAATGAATGAAGTTTATGAACCGCAAGAAATTTTTGATAATAAATCAAACGTGTTTCAGTTAAATTATTGTCCAACACGTGAATATGATGAATATCGCCTAAGAATTGTTGGAAATAATAAAGTTTTAGGCTTACCACAAGTAACATCTCAAATTATAATTCTCAATACCCTAGAAGTACTAGAAAAAAAATAATTTTTGTTGAAAATTCAACACAATTTCTTCATTTAGAAACACACATTAATGATATAAGTTAAAAATAATTGTAGACAAAAATATACAGATTGTGTATATTTTATCCAAACTTGTTTATAAAACTATTTTGGAGGACTTAGAATGAATGTATTATACTCTCTAGTTATGTTTACAGCTTTATTGAGTGCATCATTTTTATTTGTGCCTTGTGAGAGTTTAGCAAAAGGAAATATTACAGAGCCTGTTGAAGTAGAAGTTTATATGCTTACAACTGAAAATTCAACAGGACTTGGTGAATCTGTGGGAAAAATTATTTTTACAGAAACAGCTGAAGGGCTTCTTATAAAACCTATGTTAAAAGGCTTACCAAGTGGAGAACACGGGTTTCACGTACACGAAAACCCCATGCTTGGCCCAAAAATGAAAGATGGAAAACTTGTTGCAGGCCTTGAGGCGGGTGGACATTTTGATCCAGAAAAAACAGGAAAACATTTAGGTCCTTATAATCCTAATGGTCATCTTGGTGATCTTCCAATTTTATATGTTGGAGAAGATGGAACAACTCCTTATGCGGTACTTGCTCCGAGATTAAAGTTAGAAGACATTCTAAATCGTTCTATTATGATTCATCTTATGGGTGATAACTATTCTGATCATCCTAGCCCACTAGGTGGTGGCGGTTCACGCTTAGCTGGTGGAATTGTGAAAAAATAAATTAATAATCTAAGTTGTTTAGAGAAAAATCGTAACTATAAAAGTTGCGATTTTTTTACTTAATACGACCTTGCATCCTATCTAGTTCAATTTTTACTTTATCTTTAGTAAGAGGGTAGCATTTTGTATATGTATTTCCATCATGAACTTGTTTTTCAACAAAAAAATGTTTTTTCGAGTATTTAGCTAAATTTGCCCAGTGCGTAATTAATAACATTTGCTGTTTTTGAGCAAGTAAGTTCAATCTTTCTGATACTTTATTAAGCGTATTACCGCCAATACCGGCATCAACTTCATCAAATATAAGTAGAGATAACTCAGAGTGAGCCTGAAGAGATGTGATTGCAAGTAAAAATCTTGAAAGTTCACCGCCTGACGCAATTTTATCAAGTGGTTGAGGTGGTTGCCCAGGGTTTGGAGCAAAAAGGAGAGTATAAGTGTCTTCTATTGAAGCATTTAGATTTTGAAATTCATGCCATATTTCTTTTTTAATTAAATTAGGTAAAATTTCAAGCTCTTCGGCAAATCCAAGACCTTGAAGTTCATTTTTAAGAAGTGAACAAAACTTTTCAGCAGCTTTTGCTCTTTCTTTATTCAAAATTTCTAAGAGTTTTTGAAGTTCTAAAATAAAAGTATGTTCTTTTTTATCTGCTTGAATTAAATCAAGTTCTGCAGTATCTAAGAAATTAAGGTTTTCTTCAACTTCTTGTTGTAAATTTATAATTTCTGGAATTGTTCTGCGAAGTTTTCTTTTGAGTTGAGCAAGTTCAAAGAGTCTTTGTTCAACAGTTTCTATATCATATCCTTCTTCACTTCTAAAAGTTGGAATAGCGCGAAGTTTATTTTCTATATCAGATAAATCTTCTAAAAAATTCTGTAGAACTTCAACATCTTCAACAAAGTTCTCATCTATTGCAGCTATTTGAGAAATAGTTCTTTCAAAAGTTGAGATTTGACCAGATAGTGAGGGTTCACTCCTCAATAATGTCAGGCCTCTATCAAATAAAGCTTGGATTTTTTCAATTGAGCGAAATTCAACTCTTAATTTTTCTAATTTTTCTTCTTCATTTTCTTCAGGAGAAACCTTACTAATTGTTTCTTGTTGACTTTCTAAAAGTTCTCGTTTATCCCGTAAGAGCTCTATTTTTTGTATAAGATTTTTTTTATAAAGGCTAACTTCCCTTAATTCTGAAAGAACTTCATCTTTTTGTTGAAGTATCACTAGAGCTTTTTCATCAAGATAACCATCTATCAACTTAGATTGGAAACTTGCTTGTAAAAGTTTTTGTTGACCATGTTGCGAGGCGTGCAAAATTAGAGAAGGGCGTAAAGATTTAATTTTTTCTTGAGTCGCCAAATTCCCATTGAGGAAAAATCTACTTCTTCCAGTTTCTGCAATAAGTTCTCGGCGTATAATTATTTCCTCAGCATTATGAATAAATAAAACTTCAACTTCAGCTTTTGCAGCATTAGGTCTTATAAGCGATGTTTCAAGTTTTTCACCAAGTACGAAGTTAAGTGCCTTTATTATAAAGGATTTTCCAGCACCGGTTTCACCGGTAAGCACGTTCATTCCCATACCGAACTCAAGTTGCATACTTTCAATAAGAGCGAGATTTTTTATATGAAGAAATTCAAGCATGTATTCACCTCAAGTTCAGAATAAAGTATTGTAAAGGTATAATAAATTGAGAAAAAATGCAACTATTGCTTATTCATACGAGGATCTAGCCAATCTCTAAGCGCTTCCCCAAGAAGATTGTACCCTAAAACGGTTATTACTATTGCTAACCCCGGATAAAGCGAAATCCAAGGTGCAATCTCAAGAACGCTTTTTCCTTCTTGTAGAATGTTTCCCCAGCTTGCTTCAGGCGGTTGCACACCAATTCCAAGAAACGAGAGAGAAGATTCCACTAATATAGCGCCGGCTATTCCAAGTGTCATAGATACAAGAGCAGGTGCTAACACATTAGGAAGTATATGAAAAACTAAAATTCTTAAACTCGAAGCTCCTGCTAGTTTAGATGCTGATATAAACTCTCGTTGTTTCATACTGAGAGTTTCAGCTCTAACAAGCCTTGCAATTCCCATCCATGAAGTAAAGCCGATGACTGTCATAATTGTAAATACGTTAGGTTCAAGAAAAGTTATAACTGCTAAAATCAAGAAAAATGAAGGAAAACAAAGCATTATGTCTACAAAACGCATTAACGCCTCATCAACTAAACCACCAAAATATCCAGATGCTAAACCTATTATAATTCCAATAAACGAAGAAATGCTCACAGCTATAAAACCAACAAAGAGTGAAATTCTAGCACCATAGAGCATTCGAGAGAATAAATCACGACCAAGTTCGTCTGTGCCGAACAAGTGTTCAACACTTGGTCCTTCTAGTGATGCAATCGGATCAATCATGTTAGGGTCGTAAGGTGCAATGAGAGGTGCAAATACAGCTAGAAAAAACATTGTCAATACAATCGACAATCCTAAAATGAGTAAAATATTCTTCTTAAGAAATTTCATAGATTAATCCTTGTTTTGAGCACTATACCGAATTCGTGGGTCAGCGAAAGAGTAGGATATATCAGCAATAACATTACCTAAAAGTGTAAGGAAAGCACCTATAACAAGATTTCCCATGATAAGGGGGTAATCTCTCGCCATAACACCGGCATAAAATAGTTGCCCAAGCCCAGGAAGAGCAAAAATGCTTTCTATAATGACAGAACCACCTATTAATCCGGGAATTGATAAGCCAAGCAAGGTTATGATTGGAAGTAGAGCATTCCTAAACGCATGATGAAATAAAATTTTTGATTCAGATACGCCCTTTGCTCTTGCGGTAAGAATATAATCTTGACGTAAAACTTCAAGCATTGACGAACGAGCAAATCTTGAAGCACCAGCAATACTACCAACTGTGCCTATGAGTATAGGCATTGCTAAGTGCCATGCTATGTCTTTAACTTTTCCCCAAGTTGATAAACTTTCATAATTAAATGAAGTAAGTCCTGAAATTGGAAACCATGCCAAGTCAATTCCAAAGTAAATCATGCAAAGAAGCGCAAGCCAAAATGATGGCATTGCAAAACCTAAGAACACGAGAACAGTTAATGACTTATCAAGTATAGTTCCTTGTTTATACGCTGAGACTATACCAATAGGTAAAGCAATAATTAAAGTGATAAAAAGTGAGATAACATTCATACTCAAAGTGAGAGGTAAACGTTCAAGAATTTTATCAATCACCGGTCTGGCATCTGAAGACATTGAGTACCCAAAATCGAGATGTGCCAATCTATAAAGCCAGTCAAAATATTGTTCTAACAGTGGTTTATTTAGACCATAAAGCTCATCAAGTTTTGCTTTAACTGCATCAGTCGCAAGCGGATTCAGACTTGTTTGGAGATCGGTAGGTGTTCCAGGAGCTAAATGAATAACTGAAAATGAAATTAGAGTTATTCCCCAAAGAACAATTATAAACCATAGTGATTTTTTGATTAGTTGCTTCATAAGTTCAAGTATTACTTTAGACTTCAGTGTTAATCCATTCAGCAATTCGCTTACATTCTTCACGCCAAACGCTTTCATCTAGACGTGCTTTAAGGAATTGATGATAAACATCGTCAACCAAATCTAAACCTTCTTCAATAAGAAAGATTTTTTCTAAAAATAAGGCATCTGGGTTATCATTATCTCTATCTTCCTTAGCTACTGAAGCGGTTTTCAGACCATTTAGGGCGAAGTCTTCAGCTTTTAGAGTCAATTGCCAGTCTAAATCATTTTTTTCCATACGAATAAGGGCTCTTACAACGAGTTTTCCTGTAACTAAGCCCATTTTAGCTTCTCTGAGAGCAGAGTTTACTCCAGAAACAGAAGCTGTTTCAGTTGCATCACCTTCACCACCACGAACTACAATTCGCTGATGAAGATAGAGTACGTAAGGCGAGTTATCTTTTACTGTGTAGAACGTTCCATTTTGAATTTCTGAATGATACCAAAGCCATGTGAGAAATTCTTGTCCAAGAACAAGTTCTATATTAGATCCTAAAGTTTCCATTTTATTTCCTGTAGTAACAACTATATTAATGATTATACAAATTTAGACATGTTTACACTATCAAGTGAATCAGATGCTTCATCGCCAAGAATATTAAGAGCGAGTGAGTACGGAGTCATCATTTCAAGTCTTAGGTCAAATGTAAGTACAAATTGCTCTATAAAAAGGTCAATCATTTTAGACTGTACAGATGCAAAGTAAATCATATTTCTTTGAGTAGACCAAACAACTTGAAACTCAGCAGGAATAGGTAAAAACCGAGTCATTAATTTGAGCTTAACTTGTTCTTTTATTTCTGTTTTTCGATCTTTAGGAACAAATTTTTTTCCTAAGAGTTGAAGCTTTTTTTCTTCTTCAAGAAGAGCTATACGAGTATGTTTTTTTAGAACTGCCGGTGGAATTCTTCTAGTATCTAATCTAAAGGAAAAGCAGATATAATCGGCTTTATCAATAGGGTTTTGAGCAAATTCTGTATCTAGCATGTCATCAAATGAAGTCCAGCCATATGCGCGCTCTGTAGCGATTTCATCAATGTCTTGAAAAGAATATTTTCTTAGAAGTTCTGGTATGTTATTCCAGATATCTTTAGGAATTTCATCCATTATTTTGAAGCGTGTAAAAGTCGTGCTTGAATTTAAAAAGCTCATAGCAACCTCATGTTTATAATTTATAGAATAGTATTAACAAAACTTTTAGAAAAAGTCCACTTAGAAAATTAGCCGTTTTAAACGATTTATTTGTTTGAGGTGCCCAAATATCAAAAAAATATTTTAAAGCCCTTAGAATCGATTTTAGAGCGATTTTATTTTGAAAAGAGTTTTTATAATTATATGCAGCAATTTCAATAGTTTATACTTAATTTCTTATTGCTATATTTGTCTCATAATGAAAATTATGTAAACTTTACTAAATATTTCTTTTTTCTATACTCTTTTTTAGAATCAAGTTTTTAATATTTTTCAAATAATATTATAGTCTTATGGCGGTTTGCTCTTTATGTATTTTTGTTGATTGCTTTAATACTCTTTTTTGTGCTTTTGTAGCATAATTACTCTTTTCAATTTTACCACTACCCATACTCGATTCAAATATAGCGATAAGTTTAGTGCTGAAAAAACTTCTTGACAAAATACTTAACTATAAGGTATATATTCTTTATCAAATTCAGACTTGATGTTGTTTTTGTGTAGTTGTTGAGGTTGCCTGCTGTGGCTACCTTTTTTTTGTATTAAATACTTGTAGGTGAATATGCAAGATGTAGTTAAGCGCATAGAATTTCACGTAAAACCTATTGTTGAAAATCTAAATTTGACGCTTTGGGGAATCGAGATTCAATCCGGCGCTAAAAGTGTTGTCCGAATTTTTCTCGAAAATGCCGGAATTGACGAATGTACGCAAGTTTCAAGGCTTGTTGGTTTAGTTCTTGACGTTGAAGAAATTTTTTCAAATCAATGGGTTTTAGAAGTTTCAACACCCGGTCTTGATAGAACATTCTTTAGTTTTGATCAGTTAGCTGAATATATTAATGATACTCTACTCGTTTCATTAGAAAAACCTATTCCATCTGCAGACAAACCAAGAAGGAAAGTTCAAGGTGTTTTAACTGCCATTAACGAAACATCTTTCATTCTCCATCTAGAAGATGAAGATCAAGATATTGAAATTGAATGGGATAATGTTAAGAGATCTAAAATAATCCCTTACTTTGAAGAAAATGTAAAACCTGTTAATAACAAGACAAAATAATTATAAATAGGAAGTCTTATGAGCCAAGAACTCAAAAAAGCAATCGAACAAATAGCAAAAGATAAAGGTATTGAACGCGAATTACTCGTTGATACTCTTGAAGATGCTGTGCGCACATCTGTTATTAAAAAATATGGCGAAGATTTAGATGTTGAAGTTAGATTCAATGAAGATACCGGCGAAATTGAAGTTTATCAGTTTAAAATTGTAGTTGATGATGTTGCTAATGATATCAACCAAATAGATATCGACGAAGCAAAAAAACACGACCCTTCTGTTATGCTTGATGACGAAATGGGCTTTAGACTAAAAATTGAAGACCTAGGTCGTATCGCTGCACAATCAGCTAAGCAAGTTATTATTCAACGTATGCGTGATGCCGAACAAGGTCTTATTTACGAAGAATATAAAGAAAGAATTGGTGAAATTGTTTCAGGTGTTATTCAACGTCGTGATAAAGCAGGATTTATCATTAGCCTTGGTAAGGTTGAAGCTTTACTCCCGCGTGATGAACAAATGCCACGTGAACACTATAAACGTAACGAGCGTTGTCAAGCTCTTTTAATTGATGTAAGACGTGAAGGAAGAGGTCCTCAACTTATTATTTCACGTTCACATCGCGACTATCTCTCTGCTCTCTTTCGCCGCGAAGTGCCAGAAGTAGATGATGGAACAATTCAGATTATGGCTGTTGCTCGTGACCCAAGTCTTAGAGCAAAAGTTGCTGTTTTCTCAAAAGATAAAGATATTGATCCGGTAGGCGCATGTGTTGGTATTCGCGGTTCACGTATTCAAAACATAGTACAAGAACTTCGTGGTGAACGTATTGATATTGTTATTTGGTCAGCTGATGTTGCAACATATGCTCGCAATGCTTTAGCGCCGGCTGTAATTTCACGTATCATTGTTAATGAAGAAGAAAATTTACTCGAAATTACTGTTCCTGATGAACAGTTGACTGCTACAATTGGTAAAAAAGGTCAGAACGTTAAGCTTGCTGCTCAACTTTTAGGATGGAAAATTGATCTTTATACTGAATCTCGTTATGCTGAGCTTACCGGTGGAAGTGAAAAACAAAGTCGCGGTCTTGAGCAAGTAGCAAGTGTTGCTGAAATTTCAGTAAGTGCTTTATTAGATGCAGGTTTTTCAACTCTTGAGTCCCTTAACGATGCAACAGATGATGATTTAGCTGAAAAACTAGATTTAAGTGTTGGCCGTATTAATGAACTTCGCACTGCAATTAATTTTATTTCACCTTCAGAAGAAGAAAATAAAATTCGTTTAGTAGAAGTAGCTGATAATGTCAAATAAAATAAACCTGTTAGAATATACTCCAACTCGTAGTTGCGTAGTATGTCGTACAAAGTTTTCAAAACATGAATTAACACGCTATATTATATCTACTTCTACAAATGATTCAAATTCTGTAAAAAATAATGTAGTGTTAGATTTGAAAAAAAATATGAAAGGAAGAGGCTACTATCTTTGTAATCAGGATAGCTGCCATGAAAAATTCCACAAGCTCAGACTGAAAAAAAACAGGAGCAAGAAGGTTTAAATCTATGGATAAAAAGATAACCATAAAAGAACTCGCAAGTGAACTCAATATAGATCATTCTACAATGATGCGCGAGATTAAACATTTAAATATAAATGTAAAATCCTCAAAGAGCACGGTTACAGATGATGAAGCACTAAGTATTCGTAAACATTATAAAAGCGAAAGCACTGTAACAAGTAGTGTCCCTTCTGAAGATGGAGGGGTTATCTTGCGCCGTAGACGTGTAGTTGATGCTCCCGAAGGTTCAGAGGAAGAAAAAGTAGTTAGCAAAAGTGCTGAGAAAGCTAGCTCACCTAAAAAAGAAGCAAAAGAAGTTGCTGATAAAAAAGAAACTTCTGATAAAAAACCTTCTGAAAAGAAAGTTTCTGATAAAGCTGACTCTGCACCAGAATCCAAAAAAACAGAACAAAAACCAGCAAAACCTCAACAGCCTAAAGCTGATGAAAAAGCTGTAAAAGAAAAAACTGCTGAACCAAGTGAAGTTTCAAAAGAACCTAAACCAGCAAAACAAAAAAAATCAAAACCTGCAACTCCGGCTGCAAGAATAATTCAGCCTGCGAAAATAATTGAACCGGTTGTTGAACCTAAAATTGAAGTAGCAAAAGAAGCACCGGTTGCAGTTGTAGCAGAAGCTCCTAAAGCTGAAAAACCAATACAAGAAAAAGCGCAAAAAGAAACTGTAAACTCTGCTGAGAAAGAAGCTTCAAAAACTTCTGATAACAAACATAAAAATGATAAAAAATCTACAGCAACGATTTCTGCGCAACCTGATGGTACTTCTACAAAGTCGATTTTACCTCCTGCTGGCGAACGCAGTTTTGCACAAAGAGTTGAAGCAACTCCTCATGAACCTCGTTCTCAAGTACGCGTAATTTCTAAACCTGCACCTCAACCTCCACGCGATCCAAATGCTCCAAAACCACAAGATTCTCGTCCTTCTCGTGATGGCCGTGATAATCGTGATGGTAGAGATAACCGCGATAACCGTGGTGGCGCTAGATTTAATAATAATAGAGGCGATCGCCCTGATAATCGTTCAGGTGACCGTCCACAAGGTCAGCGCCCGCAAGGACAAAGACCACAAGGACAAGGTCAACGCCCTCAAGGACAAAGAGATTTCCAACCACGTGATAACAAAGATGGCGATCAACAACGTCCACCACGTCCAATGACTCCACGTCCACCACGACCTGTTGATGGTGTTCCATTCCCAACTGAAGAACAAAGCCGTAAAAAACGTAATAAGAACAAAAAAGCGAGTGAGTTCTCAGAAACAGCTCCACAACCAGATTTCAAGTTTAATAAATACTCGTTTGGTATGGAAGATGATGATGCACCACGTCGTCGTAGAAAACCAAAGAAAAAAGATACTAGAACACAAGTAAATACAACTGCACCAATGAAAGCAGCGAAAAGAAAAATTCGTATAGAAGAAACTATTCGTCTTTCAGATATGGCTCACCAAATGGGCTTAAAATCAAGTGAAATTATTAAAGTTCTTTTCGGACTTGGCGTTATGGCTACCATTAACTCCTCTCTTGATTTTGATACTGCAAGTGTAGTTGCTTCTGAATTTGAATATGAAGTTGAAAAAGTAGGTTTCTCAGCTGAAGAAGCTATCTTGCCAACAACTCCTGATACTCCTGAACAACTCAAACAACGTCCTCCTGTTGTTACTATCATGGGTCACGTTGATCACGGTAAAACTTCCCTCCTTGATGCTATCCGTGAAACAAACGTTACTGCCGGCGAAGCTGGCGGTATCACTCAGCATATCGGTGCTTACCATGTACGTACAAAGCGCGGCGTGATTGCATTCCTTGATACTCCTGGTCACGAAGCTTTTACAGCTATGCGTCTTCGTGGAGCTCAAGTAACTGATATCGTTGTTCTTGTTGTAGCCGCTGATGATGGTGTTATGGAACAAACCCGTGAAGCTATCAACCACGCAAGAGCTGCAGAAGTACCTATTATCGTTGCAGTAAACAAAATGGATAAAGAAGGCGCTAACCCAGATCGTGTTCTTCGTGAACTTGCTGAACTTGGCTTACAAGCCGAAGATTGGGGCGGAGATACTGTTGTATCAATGCTTTCAGCAAAAAAACGTGAAGGTATTGATGAACTTCTTGAGCTTATCATTCTTCAATCGGAACTTATGGAATTGAAAGCGAATCCGGACAAACCGGCTCGTGGACACATTGTTGAAGCTAAACTTGACAAAGGTCGCGGACCTGTTGCTACTGTTCTTATCCAAGAAGGTACATTAAATCAAGGTGATGCCTTTGTTTGTGGTGTATTTGCTGGACGTGTGCGTGCTCTCTTCAATGACCAAGGTAAGAAAATTATGTCAGCTGGTCCATCAGTACCAGTTGAAGTACAGGGCTTTGAAGGTGTTCCTGATGCTGGTGAAGAATTCGTTTCTTTACAAGATGAAAAAATGGCTCGTAGAATTGCTGATACTCGTGCAATCAAGCAAAGAGAAAAAATTCTTGCTAAAGAATCACGCGTAACACTTGAAACGTTCCTTTCACGTAAGCCTGACAGCACTGAAGCAATGAAACTCAACCTTATCTTAAAAGCTGACGTACAAGGTTCACTTGAAGCTATTACCGAAGCTCTTAATAAACTATCAACTGAAAAAGTTCGTATTTCTGTAATTCACGGCGGTGCAGGTTCAATTTCTGAATCTGATATCATGCTAGCAGCGGCTTCAGAAGCCATTATTATCGGCTTCAACGTAAGACCTACAGCAAAAGTGAAAGAAGTTGCAGATAGCGAAAACGTAGATATTCGTTTCTATGATATTATCTATAAACTAGTTGAAGAAATTCGTGCAGCTATGGCAGGTCTTCTTGCTCCTGTACAAAAAGAAGTTTACCTCGGTCAAGCGGAAGTACGTGATACCTTTACTCTTTCAAGAGTTGGTACAATCGCAGGTACTTATGTTGTTGATGGTAAGATGGCAAGAAATGCCGGAGTTCGCTTATTGCGTGACGGTATTGTTATCTATACAGGTAAAATTTCTTCACTCAAACGTTTTAAAGATGATGCAAAAGAAGTTGCAAAAGGCTTTGAATGTGGTATTTCATTAGAAAACTACAACGATATCAAAGTTGGCGATATCATGGAAACATTTGAAATGAAAGAAGAAGCAGCAGAGTTATAGGATTTTGCTGATAAATAATTGAATGAATATGGGGAATCATGCTTTAAATGCACGGTTCCCCATTTTTATTTTGTTTTAGTAGAGTTTATCTTTATTACTAGGTGTGTGTCTAAATTAATTTTTTTCTTTTTTAACCTCACAATAAAAATAATTTTTAACCTCTACTATTTCTTGAAGATTTTTACAAAATTAGTTATAAGAAATCTACTTCTAGTTTAAAGGAAATTTTTATGGCAAAGATACTTATTAAATACGGCGGACACGCTATGGATAAAGAAGAATTATCTTTAGCATTTGCACATAGTCTAAAAAAACTTCAAGATTTAGGACACACTCTTGTTTTGACTCATGGTGGCGGACCTCATATCAATGCTCTTCTTAATCGACTTAATATAGAGTCTCACTTTGTTAATGGTTTGCGCTATACCGACAAAGAAACAATGGAAGTTGTAGAAATGGTACTCCGCGGTTCATTAAATGCACATCTTGTAGGACTTTTTAAAGAAGCTGGTCTTAATGCTGTTGGAATGTCCGGAAAAGACAATGCTACAATAAAAGCTAAAGTTATTAAAGAACTTGGCTTTGTTGGCGAAATTATTGATGTTGATATAAAATTAGTTAAAGTATTACTTGAAAATAATTTCTTGCCTGTAATTGCACCAATCGGTTACGGTGAAAACGGAATAAGCTTGAATATTAACGCAGACACTGCAAGCGGAGCAATAGCTGGTGGACTTGAAGCTGATATTTTTGTACTAGTGACAGATGTACCTGGTGTCCTCAATAAAGAAAAGAAACTTTTCAAAACCCTTACATTTGCTGAAATTGAAAATCTCAAACAAGATGAAACCATAACAGGTGGAATGATTCCTAAAGTTGACAGTTGTTTAAATGCAATATATAAAGGTTGCAAGAAAGCCTATATCCTAGATGGAAGAGAGGCTGGGAACTTGGAAAAACTCCTTCTCAATAATGAAGATGTTGGAACGCTTATCGTTCAAAGTTAAATTAAAAAGGAACTGACATGCTTAAAAACCGCGACTTTCTCAAGATTTACGACCATACTGCAGAAGAACTTTCTTATTTACTTAAATTATCAGCTGAATGTAAACGACATAAACATAATGGTACCGAAGTTAAACAATTAGAAGGTAAAAATATAGTTCTTATATTTGAAAAAGATAGCACAAGAACTCGCTGTTCTTTTGAAGTAGCCGCTTTTGATCAAGGTGCGCACGTAACCTATCTTGGACCTTCAGGTTCTCAAATAGGAAAAAAAGAATCTATTGCAGATACTGCACAAGTTCTTTCAAGGTTTTATGATGGAATTCAATATCGTGGATATGGTCAAGAATTAGTTGAAGAATTAGCTGAGCATGCAAGTGTTCCCGTTTGGAATGGTTTGACAGATGAAGCACACCCTACTCAAATATTGGCAGATTTTTTAACAATGCTTGAGCATTCATCTAAAAAACTTTCTGATATTTCCTTTGCTTATATTGGTGATGCAAGAAACAATATGGCGAACTCTCTACTTATAGGTGCAGCTAAAATGGGCATGGATTGCCGTATAATAGCTCCTAAATCCTTGCAGCCTGCAATAGATATTCAAGAAAAAGCATTTGAACTTGCAAAAGAAACTAATGCTAAACTTCTTATTACTGACGATAAACAAGAAGGTGTGAAAAATTGCGACTTTATATATACCGATGTATGGGTCAGCATGGGTGAACCTGAAAGCGTTTGGAAAGAAAGAATTGAGTTGCTCATGCCTTATCAAGTAAATAAAGAATGTATGGATATGACACAAAATCCAAATACAAAATTCTTGCACTGTCTGCCTGCTTTTCACGACACAAAAACAAAAGTTGGCGCTGATATATATGAAAAATTTGGTATTGAATCAATGGAAGTGACTGATGAAGTTTTCTCTTCTCCAGCTTCTATTGTCTTTGACCAAGCAGAAAACCGAATGCACACTATTAAAGCTGTAATGATTGCAACTTTAGCTTAAGTTAGGTATATAATGAAAATTCTTATTACCGGAGTAGCCGGATTTATCGGGTTTGGACTCGCTAAACGTTTTCTTCAAGATGGGCACGAAGTCATAGGGATTGATTCTCTTAACGACTATTATGCTGTTCAATTAAAAAAAGATAGGCTTGCACAAATTCAAGACTACTCTACTTTTACCTTTATCCAAGAAGATATTGCAAATACTCCTAAAGTTGCTGAAATTTTTGCAAAACATAATCCATCGCATGTAATAAATCTTGGTGGTCAAGCCGGGGTTAGACATTCAATTACTCATCCGTACGATTATATCCAAGCAAATTTAGTTGGTTTCGGCAATATTTTAGAATGCTCGCGTCAGCATAAGGTTGAACATCTGCTTTTTGCATCGTCAAGTTCAGTATATGGTTTGAATTCTTCACTTCCTTATAGAGTTGAAAATTCTGTAAACCACCCTGTTTCATTGTACGCGGCTACAAAAAAATCAAATGAATTGATGGCACACTCATACGCACATCTTTATAATTTGCCTGTTTCCGGATTAAGATTTTTTACAGTTTATGGACCATGGGGGCGTCCGGATATGGCGCCTCACTTATTCACTTCCGCAATTTTGGAAGATAGACCAATTAAAGTTTTTAACTACGGAAAAATGCAACGTGATTTCACATATATAGATGATATTGTTGAAAGTGTTGTACGACTTACCTCAAAACCTTCTCAATCAAACTCTGCTTGGGATAGTTTAAATCCTGATCCAGCAACTTCATCTGCACCGTATAAGATATATAATATAGGTAATAGTAATACTGTAGAACTTATGACCTTTATTGAAACTATTGAAAACGCGCTTGGAAAAGAAGCAATTAAAGAATTTCTACCAATGCAAGATGGTGATGTGCATGCAACATACGCAGATACTTCAGCGCTTGAAAAAATTACAGGATTTGTTCCACAAACTGATTTAAAAGATGGTATAGAAAACTTTATTCGATGGCATCTTTCTTATTATGTAAAATAGTTATGTGAGGTCTTATGCTTTTTTCCGTTATTATTCCCGTATATGGGCAATGGCATTTAACTAAAAATTGTTTGCTCTCATTAAAAAAAGAGATTGAAGAACCTTTTGAAGTTATTCTTATTGATAATGGAGCTTGTAAACTTGAAAACGATAAAACTCGTGAAGAAGCTCCAACTTTAGGAAAAGAACTTTTTGGCGATAATTTTGTTTATTTACCTCAAAAGACAAATTTAAATTTTGCAGGTGGATCAAATCTAGGTGCAAAAATAGCACGAAGCGAACTTCTCTTTTTCCTCAATAACGACACTGAAGTACAACCTAATTTTCTTCCTCCTCTACTTCAAGCATTTGAAGATACTAACGAAAAAATAATGGTTGCTCCTATACTCTTATACCCTGAGGGAATAGGAAACGCTAAAAATACCATACAACATTTAGGAGTATTTATAACTCCCAATAATAGTGTAGGTCATCTCTATGAACATTTTCCATCTAATCATAGGGTAGCTAAAAAGCAGAGAAGGTTACAATGTATAACTGCTGCTGCATTTTTTATGCGTAAAAATGACTTCTTTGAATTAAATGGCTTTGATGAAAATTTCATAAATGGTTTTGAAGATGTAGATTTATGTGCAAGATTTAAAAATATCGGTGGCATGATGTATGTTATGCCACAATCAAAAATTATCCATTTATGTTCGCAGAGTCAAGGAAGATCTGATGCGTATAAGCATAATTCAGACTATCTCCATGCAAAAGGTTCAAGAAACTTTTTTACGTGCGACTATGAACAGCATCTTATAGAAGATGGCTTTGAATTACACATTGGAGAATGGCTGAATTCACAGCCAGAACTAAATCCTAAAGTGAAAGCACATTATAATATATTTCTAGTTGAAAATAATTATGAAAAAATTAAAGAAGTATTTTATCAAGAACCGTTTTGGACAGACGGTTTCAATGCTTTGATTAATCACTCAGATGCAACGGTTGAAGATCTTGATGCATTATATCTCTATAGAGGTTCTATTGCTTTTTCATTCCCACTGCTTTTAGAATATACAAAATTTGTAATTTCTCACCACAGCACGGATCGTAAAGCTCTTATTAATAAGTTGCTAGAACAGTTTAATAAATATACAGAAAATAGAGTTTCTAGATATAAAAGTATGACTACAAATAAATTATCAACACAACTTTTTAGAGAAATTCAGTTTCATATCACGAACCACGAAAAGTTCATGGAGACAACATACAAATCAACACTGCAAGAAATTAAAGGGCTTATAAGCTTATATTCAAAATAAACTAGTATATAAAAAAAGCACTCTAAATATGTAATACATAGTAGAGTGCTTTTTTATATTTTTGTAATTTATATACCGAGAATATTATATCCGCAGTCGGTAAACATAACTTCACCTGTGATACCACGTGATAAATCAGAGGCTAAAAATGCAGCGGTTCCACCAACGTCGTCAATAGTTACATTGCGTTTAAGTGGTGCACTTGTTTCGATTCTTTCAAGAATTGTACGGAAATCAGAAATTCCAGATGCTGCCAAAGTTTTAATTGGTCCGGCTGAAATAGCATTAACTCTATGGCCTTGCTGACCCATTTCATAAGAAAGGTAACGAACCGATGCTTCCAATGCTGCCTTAGCAACACCCATCATATTGTAGTTAGTAATATATTTTTGAGCACCATAGTAAGTCATTGTCATAATAGAAGAATTAGGATTTAGCATTTCTTCATACGCTTTGCAAAGAGCAACAAAAGAGTAAGCTGAAATATCCATAGCAAGTCTGAAGCCTTCTCTAGTTGTATCTAAGTAACGATTGTGCAAATCATCTTTGTGAGCAAAAGCGATTGAATGAACTAAAATATCAAAATTTCCCCAATGCGCCTTTACATCGTTAACTGCCTGAGCTATTTGATTGTCAGAGGTAACATCACATTGAAAAGTAAATTTTGCGCCTAGTTCTTCTGCTATAGGTTCAACACGTTTTTTTATAGCATCACCAGGATAACTTAAAGCAATTTCAGCACCTTGCGCTATAAATTCTTTTGCTATACCGTATGCAATACTTTTTTGGTTAGCAACACCAAAAATAAGCGCTTTTTTTCCTTTTAAGAGCATAAAAGTCCTTTTCTATTTTGTAAGTTTCAAGTAGGCATCGTTATATTTTGATGCTGTAGTTTCAGCAATTTCTTGCGGAAGGCGTGGTGCTGGGGCTTTTTTATCCCAAGGTTGTGCTTCAAGCCAATCACGAAGGAATTGCTTATCAAAGCTTGCTTGACTTTGTCCAACTTGATAAAGGTTTTTATCCCAAAAACGTGAAGAATCAGGGGTAAGAACTTCATCAATAACAATAAGTTCATCACCAATTAGACCAAATTCAAATTTAGTATCCGCAATGATGATACCTTTTGAATCAGCATAATCTCTTCCTCTTTTATACATCTCTAAAGAAATTTTTGCAACCTTTTGCGCAAGTTCTTTTCCTAACAAGGTTTCTGCTTGTTCAACAGTGATGTTTTCATCATGTGCACCAAGTTCAGCTTTTGTTGACGGAGTAAAAATAGGTTCCCGTAATTTTTCACTTTCTTGAAGATTTGCAGGAAGTTTATAACCACATACCATGCCAGAATTTTTATAATCTTTCCAGCCTGAACCTGTAATATAACCGCGAACAATACATTCAACAGGTAAAGGCTTAGCTTTTTTTACTAAAACTGCTCTACCTCCGAGACTTTCTTTATATTGTTGAAGTACTTCTGGGAAGTCTTTAAAGTCGGAAATTTTAATATGGTTAGGAATAATGTCTTTGAACATTTCAAACCAAAACAATGTGATTTGATTGAGAATTTTCCCTTTCCCTTCAATCGGCTCATCTAAAATAACATCAAATGCAGACATTCTGTCAGTTGTAACTATAAGAAGAGTTTCGCTATCAATTTCGTAAATGTCTCTAACTTTACCTCGTGAAATAAGTGGAAATTCTTTGATATCTGTTGTAATTACAGCCATGAATATTAATCCTTTTAATTTATTATTATGTGTTTTTACTTTAATGAGTAGGTACTTTAACCTTTTTTTTCTTCTTGGGCAAGTAAATTTAATAGAAAAAAAATTTTTTCTTATCACTAAATACTTTAAAAATAATAAGAATCACAGTTCAATAAAATTCTTTTACTGTAAAACTCAATAGTTGCTATCTTATTATTTTTTTTTGAGAAAAAATAACTTGAATTATTTTTATCTTAGAGATAATATCACTTTGATTTATGTTTAATTGAAAGATTTTTTATTAAATAAACCTATATCTAAGTGTTATGATTTAATTTATAACAACTTTTATTTTTGATTACAGTGAGACAGTATGACAACAAAGAAAAAAGCTCTAGTGCTTGGTGGTGCTACCGGCTTGTTAGGGCAAACCATTGTTCAAACACTTAAAAATACAAATGAGTGGGAAGTTGAGACTCTAGGCAGAGAGAATGATTCGATTTTCAATAAAGTATTTCTTCAAGAAACCCTTGAAAAAATATCCCCAGATGTTATTTTTAATACAATAGCTTATACACAAGTTGATTTAGCTGAAACCGATAAAGAAACAGCTTATAAAGTTAATAGAGATTTTCCTGCTCTTTTAGGAAAACTCCTTGAAGGAACTGAAACTTCTCTGATTCACTATAGTACTGACTTCGTTTTTGACGGCAAAAAAAACTCACCTTATACAGAAACTGATACTCCTAACCCTCTTTCTGTGTATGGAGCTTCTAAGCTAGCTGGTGAACAAGCTTTACAAAGTTTAAATTTAAAACAGTGTCTTATAATTAGAACATCATGGTTATTTGGCCCTGGAAAGAAAAACTTTATAAGCACGATTCTTCATAGAGCTAAAGAAACTGGCGAATTGAGAATTATACATGATCAAATTGGTTCACCTTCATATACGCTAGGACTTGCAGCTAATTCACTGCTTTTACTAAATAAAGGTTCAAGTGGTTTATACCATTTAACAAATTCTGGGTTTTCATCTTGGTACGAATTTGCTCAAGAAGCTGTTACAATTGCTGATATTTGCGCAACTGTTTGTCCTATAACATCAAATGATTATCCGCAAGCAGCGCAAAGACCTTCATTTTCTGTGCTATCAACCGAGAAGTTTATCCAAGAAACAGGTGTAACTCCAAGGGCTTGGGTACATTCACTTAGAGATTATATCTATAATTATTTTCTTCCTCAATAACTTGCGAGATTCAGATGCTAAGCTTTCTTTCAGAACTTTCTCAATTTATGAAAAAGTCGTTTTCAGATACGATAAAAGTTACTTTAAAAGTTTATAAAGTAGTAATACCTATTATAATTTTAGTAAAAATTCTAACTGAATTTGGTCTAATAAAATACTTATCAGCACCACTTGAACCTATCATGACTTTAGTTGGCTTGCCAAGTGAATATGGCTTGGCTTGGGCAGCTGCTATGCTTGTGAATTTATATTCAGGAATTGTAGTTGTGATGGGACTGATACCTGATATTGGTCTTCCCACTATTGCTCAGGCATCTACTTTATCACTGATGTTTTTAATTGCTCACTCGATGCTATTAGAGTGTAAAATTGCTCAGGAGTGTGGTGTATCTTTTTGGTCACAATTTATTATACGCTTTGTTGTAGCTGTTTTAGCTGGTATAGGATTAAATTTTTTCTATAATATTACAGGCTTACAATCTGGCGAAGCTCATATTTTACTTGATGTGCAGCAATCTAACTCACTTCAAGCATGGGCAATAAATGAATTAGTTAATCTTATACGTATATTTTTTATAATTTGGTTTGTGCTTTTTCTACATCTTCTTCTCACACGCTTGCATATAACTGATTATATGGAAAAACTGCTTTCACCATTTTTAAAGTTATTAGGGATGTCAAATGCTACGGCAAGCACTATAGTAGTTGGTTTTTGTGCTGGAATTCTCTATGGTAGTGGATTAATTATTAAAAATTCACAAGAAAAGAAAATGTCAAAAAAGGATTTGTTTTGTGCAATCTCTTTAATGGGGCTTGCTCATGCTCTTGTTGAAGATACAATTCTTATGATGCTTATTGGTGGATCTGTGTGGATAACGCTTGGTGTTAGATTCTTACTTGTTGTTATTTTTGGGCTACTTCTAAACTATTATTACGATATGTTTGTTACAAATAAACAAAGAGCTTAGTCATGAAATTATGGATAAATGCGTGCGAAGTTTCCGGTGATTTACAAGCAGGTATTCTTTTACAGTCTTTAAGGAAAGAATACCCTACTCTCCAAGCTATTGGAATGGGTGGTAATAAGCTAGAAGAGGCAGGGCAAATAAACTTTTTCCATATTAATGAACTCTCTTTGATGGGAATTACTGAAATTTTTCATGCAATTCCTCGAATCTTTAAGTTGTTGAAACAAATTAAGCAATCGATTATAGATCAAAAACCAGATGCTATACTTCTTGTAGACAGTGCAGAGTTTAATTTTAAAATTGCAAAGTTTGCAAAGAAGCACGGAATCCCAGTTTACTATTTTATACCTCCAAAAGTGTGGGCATGGAGGCAATATAGAGTTAAATTCCTAAAAAAATATGTCAAAACAATACTTTGTATTCTCCCTTTTGAAGTTGACTTTTATAAAAAACATGGAATTGATGTAAAGTATATTCAAAATCCTCTAGTTGACTATCTTTCTGAATATAAGGAAAAAGTAAGGGCTGTGGTGCCTTATCAAATTGCTCTTATGCCAGGAAGCAGGAAAAAAGAAGTTTCTGCTCTACTTCCTATTTTTGCGGAAACTGCTGAAATTTTAGAAAAAGAATTTCCTCAAATGAAATTTTCTATAATTCAAGCGCCTCACTTTACAGCTGAATATCTTGAAAATTTTTGGCATGGGCTTGAAAGTACTCCAGAGGTTCAATTAGTTCCGAGTAAGGAAAGATACTCATTTCTACGTAGTTGTCAATTTTGCATTGCCGCTTCTGGAACTGCTACACTCGAAACAGGTCTTCTTGGCGTACCTACTGTTATAAGTTACAAAGTTTCAAAATTTTCATACTTTATAGGTAAGCTTTTTATAAAGGTTAAGTATATAGGTCTTGTTAATTTAATCTTTAATAGAGAAGTTTTCCCTGAATATATTCAAGAAGAAGCAAAACCTGAAATTCTTGCACGTCAAATTAAAGAATGGATTTATAAATCAAGTACTATTGAATCAATTGCTTGTGACTTAAAAGAACTTGAAAATAAAATGTATAATAAAAATGAAAAGTTAGACCTTTTTTAAAGTGTATTTAGAAAAGATAGATAATTTTTACTTATAAATAAAATTAATTACTAAGTTTAAGAAAAGGGAAAGTATGATTATAACTACACTTTCCCTTTTGTATTTATTTTTTATTGCTATTATTAACTTTCGTAGCGTTTAATAATAGCAATAACAAGATCTTGAATGTCTAAAAAAGCTTCTACAACTTCTGGATCGAAAGCTTTTCCTGAATCATTTTTTATCATTTGAATTGATTCATCAATAGGAAAAGCATCTTTATAACATCTTTTATTTACTAAAGCATCAAAAACATCTGCAACACTCACAATTCTTGCTTCTAAAGGAATTTCTAATCCGGAAAGTGGTGGATAATCTGGATGTCCTGTATATCCATTACCATCCCATCTTTGATGATGGTGCATGCAGACATTAAAAGCTAATTGGTCTATTGCAAGTTTTTTTTGCTCAAAAATATGTGCACCGGCATAGCTATGCTTTTGCATTTCTAAACGTTCTTCTTCTGTAAAAGTACCAGGTTTTTTAAGGATGTTATCTGAGATACTAACTTTACCGATATCGTGTAGCATAGCGGCTTGTTTTATATTATTTTTATTCGCACGGATTTCTTCTATAGAAAGTTTTCTTTTTTCTGCAATTCTTTGATACAATTCCGCGGAAATAGAACCTACACGCATTACGTGGGTAGCTGTTTCGGTTGGATCACGCAGGGAGCTAGTCTCTAAAATACGCATAACTAACTGATTATCTTTGAGACTTTGTTCGATATTCTTTGTCGCAACTACAGACAAATCTTCAAGGATTCTTTCCATTTCATAGGTAAATGGTTGAATATTACCTTCCGAATCTTTACTATTTATAAGTTGAATGACACCTATAGTTTTATTACTTTCTGATATAAGTGGCATTGTAAGCATTGAGATTGTTTTATAATTTGTTTTTTCATCAAATGACTTATTATAAGCATATGGCACAAATTTAGGGAGATTATGCACATCAGGAATATTTAAAGGAGTTTTATTAAGTGCAACAAATCCGGCAATTGAGCTATTATTCAATGGTATACTATTGTTAATATAAATCATTTTGTTCGAGTCTGCCGTAGAAAAGAGACTTTCATTTTGTGTATAAGAGAAGATGAGCCGTACATCATCAGGTGCAATATCATCTACAAGATAGATTGTTCCAGCATCTGACTTTCCAAGGACACGAGCTTCAGATAAAATGCTCTCAAGAATCACACTATGATCGTCAAATTGAGAAAGTTTTTTACTAAATGCACAAATTGGACAAGCAGGTATTTGTGGAGGTTCAATCTCAGTAAACTTACCACCAGCAGTAATTTCCATTCCCTCGTAAGCTAGTGCAATTTCAACAGGAAGCTTAGGAATATTGTTCTTAATTGAAAGTATATATTGTTCAAGTTCAATATCGTTATGTTCGGGACTATGATGTGTAAAGATGAGTTTTTTGACGTTTGTCTTCATGCACTGCTCAATCCACCTTTCCATTGTGCTATGCCCCCAACCTTTATATTTAGGGTATTCGCGCAAAAAGTATTGAGCATCAGCAATTATACAATCTACATCAGACATAAATTCAAGCATAGCCTGATTGTGTTCTTCACCAAGGCTGTCCCACTCGTGGTCGCCCGAAAACATGAAAGACCAACCATCTGCATAAATCTTATACGCACTATTTCCGCCCGGGTGTGCTGTCGCAAAAGTTTCAATTCTTGCTGAACCAATACTAAAAGAGTTACCAGGAGTGAATTCAGTAATATTAACTCTTTTTCCAGCTGTTTCCCAGTCTACCGGAAAGTAGCAACTTTTAAATAGAGTACTAAAGGTATCTTTCCACTGTTGCCCAAATTGAGGGCCAAAAATATTGACAGACCATCCGTCTGCATAGAGAGGTTTGAAGCTTGTAAGCCCATACATGTGATCCCAATGGGCATGCGTAAAGCAGATATTACAAGTTTTTTCTTTATATTTTTTTACTAGTTGTGAACCGAGTTTGCGAATACCGGTACCAGCATCTAATATAATAATATCGTTATTATCAGTTTCAAGGGCAACACAAGTAGTATTTCCACCGTATCTCATTGTCTCAGGCGACATAGTTGAAACAGAACCGCGCGATCCCCATATAGTAACTTTCATTCTTTTACCTCAATAGTGAAGTTGAAATCTTCAATTAATGAATTATATCTTTTTGTTTCTGTTTTGTCAAGATTTCATAACAGCTTGATCAGGGCAAACGCATCTAAATTTGTTTGACTTGTTTTCCTAAAAATAGCATAAGA
>CAYJOR010000007.1:0-74921 GCA_964371865.1 uncultured Desulfovibrionaceae bacterium
ATAGCTTCAACAAGTTTTATAGGTGGAATTATTTTGCAGACCTCAAAAGGTTTTCTTGGAATACACACAAGTAAACAAGTTGAGAGTAGTTCTTTTGCTTTTTCTGGATTCTTTTTTCCATGGAATACTATAGCATTATCTAAAGATAGGTTCTTTGATAAAGTTTCAAGCTCCTTTTGCATAATTCCATGACCAATAATATCTAAAGTTACAGGAATGCCATTGTCACGCACTTTTTTTATGGCATGGAATAGAGTATCCAAACCCTCATAACCAATAAGTGAACCTGCATAAGCAAGACTGAGTGGTTTTATTGTAACATTCTGATTTGGCTTAACTTTTTCTATATCAACGCAGTTGGGTAAAAGATAGATTTTGTTTTCGTCAATATTCCAGTTTTTTATAATATACAGCTTGAGAGCTTCTGAAATAACAAAAAGTTTGTCTGCCTTTTCAGCTACAAATTTTTCAAACTGAAGACCGGCAAAATAGGAATAGGATTTTTCAAAATTTGGTTCGTAAGAAATACGGGAAAGTTCCCATAAACCTCTCATTTCATAATGAAAAGGAATACCTAACGTTCTGGCTGCAATAAGAGCGGGTAGGGCGTTCACATAGTTTGAAGCTGCATGAATAGATGAAATTTTCTTCTTCTTTGCAAACTCAAAAAGCACTTTACTTGCCCTTTTTACAAAAGGGAGAAGCAAAAGCTTTTTTGGGTGCTCTGCGTGGTGATAATCAATGCCTGAATAATTTGTGCAAAGATTTTGAGCATCACAAAGTCTTTCTTTTTTGTCGAATGGGTATCCGGGTCGAGTATGTACAATTAAATTAGGATGTTCAGAATAAATATTCCTGAGAATAGCATCTGTTCGAGTTGTGTACCCACTTACATGATAAGGCAATGAATTTGCAGGAATATAAAGAAGATTACCTTTTTCTAAAGATTGAGTATTAGCAGTTTTTTTACTTTTAACTCCTTTAGATATAAGTTTTTCTATGGACTTTTTCACATAGGAGAAATAAATTTTTTGTATATATTTTGGAGGAGTAATACAGGTAGGGTACATTTTTTATTCCTTAATAAGTAACTTCTTCTCAAGAGATTGTAACTGTGTTTCTTTTATTTTTATAGCTTCTTCTCTTTTGTTGAGGCGTTCAACTCGTAATTTTATATTCTCTTCTCTCTGTTTTAAGTTTTCTGCTTTACGGTTTAGATTTTCTGTTTTTTTTTCTAAAAGGAGCTCTTTGTTTCTGAGTTTTTCTTGAAGTGCAGTTTTATTTTTATCAATATATTCAGCGTGTTTTATTTGCTCTGTATGGCTGATGATAAGTTTACCGCTTTTTACTAAATCTAGGAGTTCAGGTGAGGTTATTATATCATAATCTTTTGCAAGCATTTTTACAAATTTTCGATATTCTTCTGCTTTTTTATCATTTTTATAGATAAAATACTTATTTTCATCCTCATCTAATAAAGACCATGAATGTATAAGACTTACTAAAAACGGAGAGGATTTATCAACGCTATATGGTATCCATGAAGTTAGTTTAGAGCGATACTTAAAGTATTTTGTAGGAGGAAATTGTAATGATGTCCATAAGTTATCTTTATAAAATGGAAAGATTTGTTTTTCTGTCACAGGAATTTCAATAAGACCATTATTCCAGTAAAATGGTGAAAAACTTTTTATAGAGTAGGGATTTCTTTCGGTCACATAGTTTTTATAAGAATTGTTGAATGAAAGTGGTATGTTGCATACTTTTAGAGCTCTTAATGTGTTTGCATTCCAGCGAAAAGAACCAGCTCTATGAGCTAAAACAGGTTTGTTGAGAGTTTCCTCCAATAACTTTGAAAAATATTCGATTATTTTGAGATTTTTTTCTTTGTTGTAAAGATTCATAAAGCGAGGGCGCTTCTGTAGATTAATGCTCTTAAAGAAAGATTCAGAGAGCATTTCCGGATGAGTATGGAGCTGTACATCTTGACCATGAGCGTCAAGCCAAATTGCAATTTCTTTTGTTTTTTCAAGTTCAGATTCAAAAGGCGCACAAAAATCTACGAAAAAAATGTGCTTTGCGCCAAATTCATCTGCTATAGCGGACATTTCACGTACGCCGGCACTATTCTCACCATGTTTTCCGAGAATTAATCGATTAACATGATCGTGTGGGGCTCTATGAGGCAGAGCCTCAGTGTCTACAGTTAGCAGTGCATACCGATTTCTATTTTTCATGCGGATAATCTAATATATATGTATATAAAAGTAAATGAAAAAGTATTCTCAAATTTTAGAAATTTATGTCTGTTTTGTTTTAAGTATTTCCTGCACTTTTTGTTGATTTCGTTTATAATCAACTTCCTTTAGCAGATTATGCCCTAGTCCTAAATATGGATTGTTAAGCATAAGATTATACGCAAGTTCTTCAACTTCGTTAAGATTATTTTCTTTAAGTAATATCCAAGCTTTTCTTCTTAATAAAGGAAAAGTTAAAATATTTGACATAGATCTAAAAAAACTTGCTTTATACTTTGATTCAAAAATCTCTTGTATTGCAACATTTTCTATTGAAGCAGTTCTGATTTTACGTGGATTTTTACCATAAGGTTTATTTCCTTTTTCTACTATATTATACAAAAAAGCTTTTAAATTTGCATCTTTGAAGTTTTCTTGCATAGGTGGTTGACGTAGCATTTCCATATATGCGTCATCATTAGTATCTAGATATTTCACATATTCAACAACTTCATTTAACTTATTAAAATCATTACAATTTATGAAAGCTTTAGGGTTGAAGTCTTTTACTACTTTGGGGTTGCCCCAGTAGATAGGTATACTATCTGCTTGTAATGGTTGAGTAAGTTTTTCTGTAGTATAACCATCCATACTACAATTTTCAAACGCAATAGTAAATTTATACTTTGAAATAAAATCTAATTTACCTTTTGCCCAGTCTCCATTACGTGGTTCAATAGCATCTTTCATGTTGTTCAATATTTTGCCTGGGCAGTCAACATGCTTGTATTCTATAAGTTTTTTACAAAACTCTTGACGTAGTATAGCTCCATCACCTGAGTTTGCATTACTATAAATAAAATTACAGAATTTACGCTTTGTCATGGATTCAGGAAGGTTTTGTTTTTTTTCAGGAGTATACGGAACTCTTTTCGTATTTCTAATAAATCTGTCACTAAAATCAATAAAATCAAATCCGATAGCGTAATCGCACTCATTAAAGTTTGGAGTTATAGCTTCATTAGTGTAGAATATTTTCACGCAATCTTTGTAATTTTTATGATTTGAACTATAACATGAATAGATTAAAAAATCTGGTTTATCAGAAATTGTAACATCGTATTTTTGTTGTAAGATTCGTATGAAAATATTGGAATTTTCTGTAAACGTAGGGAAAAAATCACTGAAAGCAATTTTAATGTTTTTCTTGGCTTGAGACATCTTTATTCCTTTCGTTCTTACGCATTTTTCGAGGAGAAGACTTTTGCACTTCTATAGCGCCATTTCAAGTATTCACGCTTAGTTTGTTTGTAGTTACTCTCTTTTCTTTCACGCAGCGTAGGTAAGTATTCTACAAGCCAGTGAAGACGTGAAAAATATGCAAAATCAGGAGTATCTGTTACTAATATAGGAATATAATTTGGATTTTCTTTTATGTACTCTACAACTTCTTGACACAATTGCCTTTGTTTTTCTTTACTAAATCCTTCTGCCCAAACTAGTAATTTTTCTCTGTTTTCTTGAGGAGCAGAGTGCTTTAGGTCAACAAGCCAAGCATCTTTACCTTTTATTTTTAAGCTTCTATAACTTTGTAGTAATAAGTATATACTCTTATTGATAAAAGAGCGAGGTTTTTGAGAAGTAAGAGAAGAAAGAATGTTGTAGTATTTCAAAATAAAAGCCCAAGATGGACCATTTTTCCATGAAAATTTAGTAACCTCGTTTGCTGTAGAGCTATCTTTTGAAAGATCTAAAAGAGCCTCAGAAGCTTCTATAGCTCCTGTCATTTGCAGATTAGAATTTGCACTACTTGATAAAGTAACAACTTCCTGTATAGCCTTTTGCAAATCATCTTTGTTTTCACTAAGACAGACTATAGTAGGCGAATTTTCAGCAACCAAGTGAGCTCTTCTTGATTGATCGTCAGCGAGCAGAGTATTCGGTATAAGTAGAGTAGGGATTTGTACTTGCACAACTTCACAGCAGGTGTTATATCCGGCAGCTCCTATAAAGATATCGAAAGCACGCAAGATACGTACAAGAGGGTATACTGACAAAGGAGTAACTGAATCCGGTAACTCTACATCATTTACAGATATAGGAGCGCATGCCCAGAAGATAGTATAACCTTCTTTTTGGAGTAGTTCAATACACGTATGACCAACGCTATTAACATCTTTTAGATTTCCAGGCCCTAGGCTGAGCAGAGCATATTTTTTACTTGAATCAAGATCTAATTCTTTACGAGCATTTTCTTTATCTAGTAGTTCATTGTCTCTAAAAAGATTAACAGGTGATAGACAGAGTTTGTTCTCTACTTTGTAGGGGCGAGCTTGTATTTTTTCAATTTCAGCATCCAGTGAAGAGAGTAGTTCTCCCGGTTCAAGTATGAGGTCGAAAAGGTGGGGGGCTACAGGAGTTTTTTTTGCATTTTTCTTCAGTAAACCACGATTAGACCACACAAACTTTGCTTTACCGTAGACTTTACATGCACCTAAAAATCCATTATATGGCCAAGTACCGTCAAACACGATAATATGTGGTTGAACATGTTCGAGAACCATTGAGAGGCGAAAAGCAAGTTCCGTATTCCACACATGATTTGCGTTTGTGCTCCAAAAAGGAGAAACGTAGTATTCAGTATCAAAAGGGGTACTTTCTCCCATAGATTCAATAATTTCAATAGCTGAGGCGAGAGAAAAGAATGTGATATGAGCTTTACCCTGCAAAGGACGAGCATAGGAGAGACAACGGTTCATATGCCCCATACCTGACCCATTGATATTGAAAAAAAGAATACGGATTTGTTCTTGCATAGTATATTTTCAGACTTTAATAGTTTTTCAGATTTGTGTAATTGACTCCACGCACTTTGTCTTATTTTTGAAAATTAGTCAAATTTTGAGAGGGGGGATAGGTTAAGTATTTTCTTTTTTTATTCCACGTATAAAAATTTTAAAATATTCAGTGTTTGGTTCTAAGTCGATAGCTCTTTGAGTATTTATAATAGCTTGTTTATTATTTCCGCGTTGCCATTGTACTTTTCCAAGAATGTAGTGAGCCCAGGCTATTGTAGGGTTATTTGTTATAATTTGCTTAGCAATGTATTCAGCATACTCAAGGTTTCCGATATTACAATGAGCGAAAGCATTTTTTTTGATGACTGGTTGAAAGATAATATTTTTGAAAGTTTGAAGAAGGGAGACTGGAATATCTGCTATATTGAATTTATCCTGCGCATCTTTTTTCTTGTAGTTTTCTATAAGAGAAATTTGTTCGGAAATTGTTTTGCTTTGCTGTCTAATTTTCTTTTGAAAATCTTCTTTTGTTTGTTGTAGCTTGGCTTCAAGCTTTACAGATTGCTCCTTTAGTGCTTTAGCTGTCACTACAACTTGTTGCTTAAGTGTTTCTCTTTCGCTTTCAAAATTTTTTTCTTTGTTAAGAAAAATCCTTTTCTCTTCAATATATTTTTTATTTTGAGCCTGCATCGTTTTATAAGCCATTTTATTAAAACAATTGATATTGTTTTCGTAATCTATAGCAGATATCTTAACAGATGTTTTATAAGAATCTAAATGATTAAACAAATCTTCATACTCTTTTGCTGTAGTTGCAACATCATTTACATTGTAAGAGCGCAAAGAAGTATCCATAAATTCATTAAGGAAAATCTCTTTTTCAAAATCAATAATAGGAGAATCTAAGAATATTTCAAGTAGCTTCAAGTATTTTTCAGTATCCTCCAAGAAATTATCATAATTGACAAAAAATGCTTCTTTGCCTTCAAGTTCTTTTAGTACAAAAATATTATAGCTATACCAAAGAAACATGCCGTAATCTAAGGGGAATTTATATCTTTTTTCTAAAGATTTTGCAACACTATATGGATGTCTGAAAGCAAAAACAAATTTTACAGAAATATCTAAATCTCTAAACACTTGATTCCAGAATGGGAGCAGTTTTGTGATGCGCGGTTCTTTAAGGGCGTAGATATCAAAGTTATTAATTTTGCTTTGGAGTAAATCTTTTGCTTGTTGGAAAAACCCGGCTTCGTGCAGGCTGTTTAAGTCTTCTTTAGTAACAAAGTCAACAGAGTACCATGTTTGTGAAAGATGTTCTAGGATAGCTTCATTTAGGAGATAAATATCACGATCTTCCCAGTGACCCTTTTTATTGGCTGGAGTACTTGGCAATAGATTTTCACCGTGCTTTGCTCCAAAAGTAGCCATAGATCTTGAAAGTAGGCTTGTTCCGCTTCTATGCATTCCGAGAATTAAGATAAGTTTTTTCATAATAGGATTTAAGTTTAAAGATTAATTTTTTTATGTGTTTCGCAATGAAGTATATTTTATAATTTCTTTTGAGTCAAATTTTTATTGAAGTAGTTTTTTATATAATTGCTCGTTGGGTAATATACCCATTTTTAGAATTATATCAGTTTATAGTTTTTTACATGATTCTTTAGGTGTTTTAAAATTGTAAAGTCGTGTGTAGTGTCGGCAAAATTAACAAATTTTTCATCAGTTAATTCTAGTCTTTTACGTTTACCTGTAGTTACGTCTCCTCTATTCATTTTTGCATGTACTTCTTCACGAGATTTTACTTGGTAATGATTTATTCTAATTTTATTTATTGTTCCGTCAAAGTGTATGTGAGGGTGCACTTTCTCAGAGTCAAAAACATATGAAAAATTTTCATCAACCGGAAATTCATTATTTAAGTGTAGATGTTTGTGGGTTGCAAAAGATTTAACTGTTAAAGGGTTTACTATTGATTTTATATTATGGTGTACATTTGTTTTATAGTCATCTCGTACCCTAGTATAATTCTCTAAAACCCCTCCTTCTGGTTTTTTCTCCCAACCATTTGAATCGAAGTTAACCCAGTGGATACAAAGTCCTACATATTTTTCATAAGGTTTTAGGAATTTTTGTAAAGAAATTTTTTCTTGTGGACATATAAACTCGTCTATATCAATAACAGCCATCCATCTTGTACTGTTTTTATATTTTGCAAGAGCATCGTTATAGGCTAGAGTTTGTTGAGCCTTTCCTGGCCAATATGTATATGTAACATAACCTTTTTCAATATAAGGCACGAGTAGTTCATAGAAGTTATCTTCACTTTCATTGTCGTATAGGTAAAAGTGTTCTACACCCATAGAAATGTGGTAGTCTAGCCATTCTTCAATATAGGGTGCTTCGTTTTTAGCTATTGCTAATATCGATAAATAGTATTTTTTCTGCTTTACTTTCTGCTTTTCTTGTTGTTTTTTTATAGCGTTTTCTAGTTGAGACTCTCTTTTTTTTGACTCTAAGTAGGTTTTAAAGTATTGAGTTTGTGGCTCAAGGCCTATAGCTTTTTGTAGTGTGAGATGAGCTTGTAATTTCTCTCCACTCTGCCATTGTACTTTTCCAAGAATATAATACGCCCACGCTGTAGTTGGATTATTCGCAATAATATTTTGAGCGATACTTTCAGCTAGCCCTAGATTGCCTAAGTTACAGTGCATAAAAGCATTTTTTTTGAGAATGGGTTGAAAGATAATATTTTTAAAAGTTTGAAATAGTGATATTGGCGTTTGAGAGGCAATAGAAATATAACTTTGTGTTGCTTTGTTTTCAATAACTTGATTAGATGAACGTGAAGAAATATTTTTTTTGGAGTCTTTATCGAGTTTTTGGGAAAAATCTGCCAATTGTTCTTTTAATTGTTCATTTTCTTTTATATATAAATCTACTTGATTTGCTAATAATTTCTTTTGATTTGAAAGTATAAGCATAGATTTATGCCATTCTGTAAAAATCAAGTCAGCTTCTAGAGTGTCAAAGTGGTTTGGAAGTAGGTATTTCTTTTGTAGTCTGTACTGAATACTAGCTATTTTATCTTTTATTATATTCTGAGTTCCCTGTGAGAGTTTTGAGAAAACTTCTTCCTGAACTTCAAGTGGTAGCTGTGTTGTCGGATAAGGTTTCATTGAGTTATAAACAGAAAAACAATGCTCTTTCCATGAAGAGTCCTTAAGTATTTCTGATTCAAAGGCTATTCTTTCTTCGATTATAGTTTGATAATCTTCTAAAAAGTTAGGAGGTAGAATTGAAAATTTTTCACAATCGGAATCGCTAGATGATATTTTATATAGTTCATGAATTATTTTATTTAAATCTTCTTTTTCTATAGGTAACATGTTAATGTGGTATAAGAAAAGTGAATATTTATATTTTAAACCAATATTTGAATGTGATTTACATTCCTCTTCAATATGAACATTCATAGTATTGAAAAAATCAGTTATAATATTTTCTTCTTTTACAATTTTATCAAAGTTTTTAGCATGAAAATTTTCTTTACCAAAAGTATCAATCCATATTTTCAACTTATCATTAAAACCGATACTAGCTAAGGTTGCGTTATAAGAATGCGCATGTGGCTGCTTAATAGCTTCTTGCAAAAGTGAGTTCGTGTATGAAAAAATATTTCTAACATAGTAAATAATATGGACTTGCTCAAATTTATCTGTAAGTCGTTTAAGGAAAGTAGGGGATTCAAAGCAAAACGATTCTGAAGAAATGAGTACGCTATGAGCTGGTGATTTTTCCATTTTGGCATAAAGTTGCTCAAATAAAACTCTAGGCGAGGTATGGTAATCATGCCCTTTATTAGCGTATTCACTGAAAAAAATATGCCCTGTGTGAGGGAGATGTGGCTGAGGATATAAAATTCCATGCTCTAAAAGCTTTTCCTTATATTTTACGCAGGCATTTTGAATAGTTGTGCTTCCAGATTTTGGTAGACCAATATGTATATATAATTTTTTTTTCATTTTTGTCTCTTTAGTCTTGATTTAGTTTTATAAATTATTTATTTTTTAATGAAACTATTTGCTTAGAATTTTAATTTTTTCATTCTCTACTATAAACCCTAATAATCTTTCAATGGCATGAGCTAATGTTCCATCGCGCTCATATGTTGTTCCAAAATCGGAATAAGATAATTCAAGTCTAAGCAGTTTACTGTATAAATTCTTAGTGCACCAAAACATGCAACCAGCTGGAAATTCAATAAGATTATTAGTTTCGTCTGGAAGTTCGATATGTAGTTTTCTAGCTAGTTTTAGTGTTTTCTCATAATTTAAATGCCATATGAGTTGTTCTTTTATTTGTTCGTATGGTTGAGGATAAATTAAATCTATATCCTTAGTATAAAGATGTTCTAATAACTCAGTAGTAATTGCTTCAGGTAAAAGTTTAGTAAGAAGAGCTTTTCTCCAACCATCACCTAAATTAGGGGTGTGAAGTGATTTTTTAGAGTGGATGTGTCCTATAATATCGTAATTAACTAATTCTTCATTAAACAAGCATAAGAATGGAGCTATATCGCTACCAATGTTTTCAGTTTCTCTAATAGTTACTTTTGTAATATTCTCATTTTTTATAAAGTGTTCTTTAATTTTATCTTGATTGCTGTTTTTAGGGATAGAAATATAAAGATCAGTCACTATGCTACTTTCTCTTATATAGTCGCTTATTTCTTCAGCTAAGTCAGTATAATAAAGATGTAAATGTAGAGCAATTTTTTTAGGAGTTATTTCTTTAGGCGTAATAACTTTATCAACAAAAATTGTATTGCCTATTGTATAAAATAGTTCTTGATACCCAAGTTTAGCAATAGCTTTTGAAGTACTATTTAAGTATGCGTATCCATAAACTTTATCGGGTTCAAGATAGGCGCCTTCTGCCCATTCATTCCAAGCATTGATGAACGTAAAGTTTTGATCTGATGGATTGTTATCTTTTGAATATTGTAATGCTCGAGTAAACCATTCTTCATATAAAGCTGGAGTGGAAAATGCGTATATATGAGCATTTAAATTGCGGCGTGCGGTATTATCCCAAGCCGGAAAAACTGTTTTATACAGCGTGTACGGTGCGTTATGCATAGGGTTTGAAGTTATTATAGTTGTGTAGTCAAAAATATCTCCTGTAAAACCTTCAACGGTATCTAACTTGTTTTTTATAGACTCTGCAGAAGCAGACATGTGAGGAGGAAACTCTACTGCTGCATCAAAGCCGTATTTTGTAGGATCTTTTTCTCCAAAAGTTTGAGCCATTACAAGATGAATGCCTTTTCCCTGTTTCTCTAGATGTTCGCGCCAACGTTTTATCGTTTCAGCCATTTCAGGAAATTGATTCACTTTATAGATAATCAAAAGTGGGTTGCCATTGACACGAATATAACGACTATCATTAAAGTATTTTTCCAAGTGTTCTATAAAGCGAATATCATCTTCTGGACTATGATTTTGCTTTATTAATATATCTTGATCCTTTCCATCCCATCTACGGGTCCAGTTTTCGTTAGCCCAGCAAAGGCAAAAATTAATATCGATTTCTGGGTGTTCTAAAAATTGATCGACCGGGCGTTCCATAAGTCTTTTTCCATCAAAATAATAGTGATGGAAACAAAAGCCATAAATTCCAAACTCCTTAGCCATTTTTGCCTGTTTTTCCATAACTTCAGGTAAGCGTAAATCATAATACCCCATAACACTAGGGGTCTTTGGTTGATAGTGTCCTTCAAACAGTGGTTTCGCCTTTGTTACATTTGTCCATTCTGTAAAACCTTCTCCCCACCAATTATCATTCTCTTTAAAAGGGTGAAATTGAGGTAAATAATATGCAATAACTTTTGTTAACGGACTAGTATTTTGGAATAAAGGTTTTTTTTCTTCATGCCAAATTGGATTAGGGGTAAATTTAGCCTCATTTTTTGTAAGAGGTGTACTATTAATAGTAATTAATTCTGAACTTCGATTACAGCTTAAGGAGGGTGTAGCATGAACCTGCATTTCTTTTTCACTAACGAGAATACCAAAAATTGTTTCTAGAGAATGGGCAGTTGTACCGACAGAATTTGAAAGAGTATCAATAGGGAAATCTTCGTCATATAAAATCATTTCTTTAAATGGTACTAGAATTTCACTTTTTACAAAGAACATAGTTCCACAAACAAATTCTGCATTTTGATTATATTTTATTTTCATGCGATTACAAAGCTTTTTTGTTTTTTCTAACTGTGATTCATGTTCATATGAACGTAATAAATCACTTGCACCAATCATCGCAACGCTAGAATTTTTTAGTGTTTCTAAAGCATGAATATAGGTATTTACACTGCCAATTAGAGGTTCAACAAGCTCATTTCTCCATTGATAATCAATGAAAGTAACATAGTTGTTTTTCCATTCAGATGTACGTTTACTTTTTGTGTGGAGCTTAAGAATATATTTGTAATCATCTAAATTTATTTGATTAATCACCTTCCAGAAAGGATAGACGTCATAACCTAGGTTTTTTACTCTTATAAAATTTGTATCTTGTTTAAATGCTAAAATTTTAGCTTTGCTTTCTTTATTTTCTTCAGTAATAGTTACAAAGAGGTCAAAAGAGGTAAAAATATTTTTAAGCTTCTCTATAAAATAATCTACTTGCTCGTGATAGAAAAGATGTAAGTGAACTAAAATTTTTCTAGATTGATATTTTTCAAAGAGAGCAATAGCTTTATATAGTTGTTTATATTGCTCTCTGACTATCTTTAAGTCATCACACCTAATAGCCGTGTTTAATGCTTCTTGGTAGTCATTATTTAAATATTTTTTTTCTAATTCAGCTTTACCGACTAAACTATATTCTTTTCGCCTTTTTTCACCAAAACTTTTTGATTTAGCATGCCAAATATAAACGTCATCAGCAACAGCAAGTTCAAATCCAGCTTTTTTTGTTCTAATGCAATAATCTCCTTCTTCGCCGTAACCAAGAGGAAAGCTTTCTTCATCCATATAGCCTACAGCATTAATAACTTTACGATGAATCATAAAGCAAAAACCATTAATTAAAGTAATTCGTGGATAAAGCCGTTCAGAAATAATAGATGTAAATTCTGCCATTTGAGATGCAGTTACACCTTTTGGACGTTTATTAACCGCAAAATAACCTGTGTTTTCAGCTTTTACTTTAGGTACACTCTGCCATCCTCCAGCATTACTTAGAGGACCTACAATACCAATTTTATCGTCAGACTCCATGCAACGAACCATACCGGTCAACCAACCAGTACTTACAATAGTATCGGAGTTTTGAGTTACTACATATTCCGCAGTGGAAGCACATAAGCCTATGTTTACAGACTTAGTATAGCCTAAGTTTTCTAAATTTTCTATAAGTGTAAAGATAGATTTTTCTGAACAAAATTCTTGTAACCAATCGGTAGTTTCTTTATTAGAAGCATCATTGATAACAAATATATGCACTTGAAAGTTATCTGTAAACTTTTCTAAGGATTGTAAGCAGTCTTTGACATATTCAAGAGCATTATGCACAGGTACTATAATATCTATTGATTCTTTTTTTAATGTATTTGCTGTAGAATTATATTTTTTTCTATGTTTAGCAATCATAATATTTTTATCAAGTATATATGTTAATTCTGGAGTTGTTATTTTAGCTAAGTTAAAATACTCTATACTTTTTTCATACTCTCTATTTATAAGGGCGTCATTACCAGCTCGCAAAAAGTAATAGTTTAAATCTGCTTGTCTTGCTAAAAAATTTAAATCCATGTCTTTATTCCTAATTTAAAATTCTATATTAGTAGGGTATTTTTAAAAGATATTTTTTTCTATAGTACACATCTTTTTAAGTTCTTTTTTAGTAATATCGGGTGTTTTCTTATTATACAACTTCATCAAAAGTTACTTATTTATTACTAAAATTATACCATTTCTTAACTTAAAAATAAAAGTACGTAAAAAAATTATGATTTTATAAGGTTATTTTTTTTGTATGAGATACTCTAAGTAATTTTTAAAGAGTACTACTATGATAAGATTTTAAAAATTCAATTTTTATCTTTTCTTTAGCGTTTAATTGAATATTTGGGGGTAGAAGGTTAGCTAGTGTCCATGCGGTGGTATAATCACCTTTGTCACTTAATCGGAAAATCCACCATTTTAAACGATAAACTTGCGGATCAGTTTTGTAGGCAAGACTCGCAAAGTAGATGCATGAAGTAAGGTCTGTTGTTTGTAGGTGTTTAGCAAGGGCAGTGTAAGCATTTGCCTTAACAATAGAAGTCATTTTTACACTATGAAGTAAATTTTTTACTCCTTTTTTCCCCTCCTTCAAGTAGGCTTCTATAACCTTATTAAAATCCTTCCCCCCAAGAGCTTCAGGCGGTGTTGATCTCATAAAAAATAAGAAAATAAAGAAGAGTTTGATAGGGGCGGTAAGTAAGGATTTTTTTAACTTTAGAACAGCATTCCCTATTCTGTATTGAAATGTATTGTGAATTTCGTAGTGACGTAATGAAGAATAAGTTTTAAGCATAGCGTAGTTAGGTGATTTTTTAGTATCTATATTTGGTAAAAGCTGTAATTTTGACAGTTTTTTTACCTTATAGTAGTATTTTTCTAGTTCAGCTTGAACTAGTTGAAGCTGCTCTGAAATCATCTCATTTTCTTCTCTTAGTTCACGAATTTGTTCTTCAAGAGTTTTTTCTGTTTGTTTGTTTTCAAGCATAAGTTTTAAACCTTTCTTTTTAGGGTGTGTTTCTAAATTAATTCTTTTGCGTTTTTTTGTCAAAAAGATGATTTTTTATTCAGTTTATGTATGTTTTTATATACTGCACTTCATAAAAAATCCCTTTTTGTTGAAAATTCCACAAAATTTCTTAATTTAGAAGCACACCCTAGTAAACTCTTTTTTAGTTGCTTATATACCGCATATTCTAGTATACGGTATATATTGTTATTTGTAAGATTTTATTGTGCCGGTTTTGTAACTTGTTTTTTTATTATTGAAATTTTACCTTTCTCAAACTCAGTTTGAACATCATCGAGTGGTAAAATATCTATAATAGCTTGAGCTGTAGAATTATTTCCACTATCACTATAGTAAAAAGCTAGCCATTTGAGATGATAAGAAGATGGATTAGATTTATATGCCAATAACTGAAGTTCAATCGAAGTATTCAGATTTTGGCTGCTTACATGTTTTGCAACTGCTGCATAGGCGTTAGCAAGGACAATTGGTGATATTCCTTTATTGCCATATTCAGAAAGCAAATTTCTTACAGCAGTCAATTTTTTATCTTCATATAGTTTAATTAAAGTATTAAAGTTTTTATCACCTAACTCCTTTGGAGGAGTGTTCAACCATGATAATTTCTTTTGAAGAAGTATAAAGGGCAAAAGAAGTAAGCCTTTTACAGATTTACAATTTTTGATGATAAGTGCACCTAGTTGATTCTCAAAGCTGTTTTTGATAAATATTTCTTTGAGCGATAGTTGTAGTTGCATATTTGCAATTGTATAATCAGTTATTTTTTTTATTTTCTTCTTATCCTTTTCTTCTTGCGTGATTTTTTTAATGGGAGGGTTTGCTTTAGATGGAGCATTATTACAGCGCTGAATAATATTTTTGCCCTCATTCCAATAAGGATTTTTCACTAAAGATTTTTTTGCTGCCTCAATCGCTTTTTGTTTCTGATTTTTTTCTGCTAAAATGATTGCTAGTTGGCGTGCTGCCCACTCTTCTTTTGGATTACACTTAAGTTCTTTCATAGCTTCTTTTTCACATTGCTCAAGTATATCTTTAGAATTTTTAATTTTCATTTTTAATAAATCATTACGCATTTCTAAGTTTTGTGGGGACAAGAGAACTGCTTCTTTAAGTAAAATAATTGCTTTAGTAAAGTTGTTTATTGAAGAATAAAGTAGCGCTTGAATATATAAACTTTCAGCTTTCCATGAGTTGTCTAATTGTAAAGTTATGAGATATTTTTCTAGTGAAGCATCAAACTCTTCCTTAGGAGCCCACAATCCTTTTCGTGCAAGTGCTTTTATGAGATTTAAACGAGCTCTAATAAGTTCAACAAAAGTATTTTGTGAGTCATACTCACTATACAGTATAAAAAGTTGTTGAGCTATAACTTTAATTTCCTTTAAGTTTGCTCTGTTAGCTGAGTTGAATGCAAACTGTAGAACTATAGGGTGGGTTGTTGTGTATTGCATTAGATAATGAAAAAAGGTAGTAATTTCTTCCTTAGTTGATATGTAACTATTTACTCTTATAATATTTTCTTCTAAGTTTGAATTGTTTTTAGCTAGTAAGGTTTCATTGTTTAATACACAACTCCATAACTCAACGGCTTCATGCTCTCTATTCTTTTTTGTATGTATAGTAGTAGATGTGTTTGTTGTAGAGGAAGTAGTGCTTATTTCTATTGCTTCAGTAGGTTGACTTATAGATGTTTTTATTGGATATCTATTTAAGAATTCTTTTTTAGCTTTTTCATATAACTCCATGTCATCTTTTGAATACTCATAAAAATAATCTTTAGCCTGTTCACTTATTACAGTTTCCTTACTAGTTGAAACATTTCTACTTATTATTGGTAAGTCGGAAAAAGATGGAATCAGTTCACTTAAGGCGAAGATTGAGTCTGTAAAATATTCTTGTAAGCCAAAAAAAGCATATTTTTCAAAAAGATTGTCTTCGGCGAGATATTTATCTCCATGTCCTAATAAATCAATGAGAATATTTTTTCTATTATTTGTATATAGATGTTCTTCTAAAGTTTTTTTTCCTACTTCTCCTTGCGGTAGAAAATTTTTATTAAAAGTATACAGTGATAGAAAGAGAGAAAAGGGGTGGCGTAGAAATGTAATATAAAAGTAGTTTTCTTTAGTTATATAAGATTCGATGCCGACCACATTATGTCCAACGTAGCAGTCTATATTTTTGTTTTTTGGGTAGTTCAAGATGCTATAGTTTTGTAAACTATAAATTGAAGGATAACACTTTTCCAACATTTTCCGCAATGTAGATCCACCACATTTAGGTATATGGTTATAAATACAAATAGCTTCAGGGTTTGGTAAGAGGTGTTTGTTATAGTAAGTAATTTGTGTAGGCATGTTTTCTTCCTCGTAGATAAGTTGTATATATAGAGTTTACACTTCTAGTAGCAGATTGTCGTAAATATTTATATGTTTGAGTACAGATAGGTTTGGGGTGTGAAGGTTTTTAGTAGATTGCCAACATAGTAAAGATTGTTTATATGCTATATCTTCATCTTGTTCAAGAATCCAACGGATACCATTTGCAAAATCAACAGATTCAAATGGACTGGCAATATAACCTGTTTTCTTGTGTTGAATAATTTCTGGTATATTAGCAATAGGGAAAGCAACTACTGGTGTCCCACATAATAAAGCCTCTCCAATAGTAAAAGAAGCATTATCTTCAGATGGTGGAAATAGATAAACATCACTTGCAGAATAGAGCAAAGATAATTGCTTTGTATTAGAAATATATCCCATATTATGTGCTTTATAAGGTAAATTTATTTCGTTATTACCAAAAGTCACAATTTCTATATTTAGTCCCTCATCAAAAATTTGTGCCAAAGCAGTACGAAGTATATTGGTGTTTTTACAATATAAGTGCTTGCTATTAATAGCTACAATTTTTTTATCTAAGGGTAAATTGAGTTTTGAGCGTGCAACATATTTATTTATAGGCTTAAACACATCTGTTGGATAAGTAAAGGGAATTACGTAAATTGGGTGCTTACCTAATAAAGAACTTTTTTTCACACAGTCAGCCATCCATTGTGATGGGACAACTATCTGTAGATTAGTGAATTTTGAATATATTTCTTTTTTTTGTTTCCAGATTTCATGTGCTAAAGATGGAGTTTCAGAAAATAATGGGCAGTTAAGACATTCAGATTCATATTTCGTACATTCTTCTAAAAACTGACAGCCTCCTGTAAATGCACTTGTGTTGTATAGTGTCCAAACATTGGGTTTATTTGATATAGAGTTAAAGAAATTATAGTTATACATATCTTTAAACCAGTGTAAGTGTATAATATCTTTATCCATAAGCATATTATTCCAGAAAGAGTAACTAGGTATGGATTTTGTTGAAAAAAGCGGGTCTTGTGATGTAGATATTTCACTTTCTGAAGTGCAATTTTTAACTTTATTTGTTGTATCAAGGGGGTATAGATGGATATTTACACCACATTGTTGCAGTGCTTTAATAGGGTACATATATGCACCACTTTCTTCGCCAGCAGTAAGAGTAGTTACAGCAATAATATTATATGAAGGAGAACCTAAGATTGTTTGTATAGATTCAAGGTTACTATCTAGCACAGCATGAATGAAAGGAAGTAACTGTTTAGGAGTATCTGAAGGTATTTTATCTGCGCTTGTAAGTAAAAATAGGTTTCGTAGTGCTTTAACAACTTCAATATGTTCATGCTTATTAAGTACTTTAAATATACTACGATAGTAGTTGATTTCATATAAGTAAAGAGCCACCTTTTGAGCAAGGTTATTATAGTTGAAATCACGCAATATATTATATGCACGACGCCTAAATTCGATTGAATTTAAAACTTTCTTAAGTGTACATACATTAGAAGATTCATCTTTTTCTTTAGAAGGGTTATATATAATGTAAGGCGTGAGAGTAATTTTGTTAGCTCTACATAAAGCTTCAATGGTAAAAGTACAAGCTGACTCACTAGCAATATCTGAGGGGGATGATAGATTTTTTATAAATTCTACTTTATATAAATAGGAACAAGGTTCTTTTACGGAGTAAATAAGATCGTTTCGTTCTTCTAGATTTGTAGTGATACTGTTTGAATCAGAAGAATAGTTATCATAAGTATTTTTTATACTTTTATCCGTGATATTAGAGTAGTTATATCTGCCTTTAGTTATGTCACTACCATGTTTTTTTGCTTCTGAATAAATAAGCTGTAGTGTGTTTTGAGGGAGTGTATCACCAGAGTCAACAAAAAAAACATATTCACCACAAGCTAACCTAATAGCTTCGTTTTGAGTGAATGTAATGCTTAGATTTTTTTCACTTGATAAAAGTCGTATGCGTGAATCAGTAAGTGTATATTTCTCTAAAGTAGACTTTAACTCATCTGAACAAGTACCAAGAATACAGATAATTTCAATATCTGTAAGAGGTTGAGAAAGTACACTGTCTAATGTTTCAGAAATACTTAGTTCTGTGCTGTATATAGATATGATAACTGTAACACAAGGTTTCATTGCAACATTTCTAAAAACTTCACAATTCGTTATCATTGTATCAATGTCAGTATTCAGTTCATACTGAAGTGAGTCTTTAGCTAAAAAATAAAGTGCATCAGCAAAGTCTTTATGCTTTTTATATTTATCCAGTAATTTAATAATACTTTTTTGAGTAAGAGAAGGTATTGTCGCTAATAAGTTAGCATCTTCAATTTCAAGAAAAGGAAAAATTTCTAGGAAGTTTTTGACGAGTTCGGATGCTCTGAGAGTTTTATTAGTTGTTGAAATACCAGAGGTTCTAAAATTTAGCAAAGGTTTTGAAAGTTGATATACTGTTAAATTCTTCTGAAACAGTTTTTGTGTTAATACAAAGTCTGAAATAATGCGATAATTTTCATTATATGGACCGCATGTATTATATATTTTAGAAGAAATAAGCATAGTTTCGTGGCGTAAAGTCATATGCAAATATATAGACGTATTATAGGGTATATAGTTGAAAATGCGTGATTTATTATTATTTGGATAAACTCTCATTGCTAAAGAAGAAACGATATCATACTTACTATACTCTATAGCAGAAACGAGACGTGAAACTGCATCACTAGTATACCAGTCATCAGAATTCAATATAAGAATATAGTCACCAGTTGCTAAGGAAAGGCCTTTATTCATTGCTGCATATAAACCATTGTCTGGTTCGCTGATATAGTAGTCTACTTTGCTTTCATTTTCTTTAATTATCTCAAGTGTGTTATCAGTTGAAGCTCCGTCTATAACTATATATTCTATATTATTATAGTCTTGATAGAAAACAGAAGCAAAAGTTTGTTCAATTGTTTCCTCAGAATTAAAACAAGCTGTTATGATAGTTATTAATGGAGTTCCTTTTACTGATTTTTTATACTTACTTTGTAGGCGTAATCCTCCCTCTGCTATTCGTGTATTTGTGTTGTTAGGATATCTGAAAAATTTTCCAGTAACCGAGGCTGTAGAATCAATAACAGGCTGTTCCGTAGTTATTGTACGTAAAGTAGCAGGTAGAGTCGTATATTGAGAATGTAAAGAATCTATGCTTAGGTTATACGTTTGAGTAGCTCTATTCATATTTTTCTCGAAAGCTAGTTAGTCATAATTAAATTTTATGCACTATCTAATATTGTAAAAGGCAACTGGCGATTTTACTATATTGATTTAAGTTTAATACGGTTTATGATGTTTTTTTCACTTTCACTTTTAGGAATGTTTTGAGGTAAAATATTTAATGCTGCTTTTGCTGTCCATACATCATTTACTTTAAAAGCTTTCAACATAAGCCATTTTAATCTAAATGGTTTTGGTTCGGCTTCATAGGCAAGAAAGGCAAAGTATTTGCATTTGTAAGGATTATTTTTACTTTCTAGATGTCTAGCTAGTTTTGTAAGCATGCTAGCTCGCAAACTAGCTGAAATTTTTGTCTCTTCTAGGAAGCTATGTATACCTTCTTCGCCTTGGGTATTATATATTTCGATAAAGTCATCTAAGAATTTATTTTTTTCGTACTTTTTTATATCTGTTGCATAGAATTTTTTCCATTGTAAGTAGAAGTTAGACGGTAAGGAGAGAAATGATTTAAAAGATGTAAAGCCATCTAATAGAACAACCCCAAATTGATAGTATGGAGAATTTTCTTTCTCAATACGTAAAAGTTCATTTTGGATTTTTATCACGCGGAATTCAGAATCGTGCTGAGTTATAACAGCTTCATTTTTATTATTCTTGCAGATATACACAGGTATGCTTTGTGTGCTGAGTAAAATATATTCATCCGTAAGTAGTTTCAAAAAACATGATGAAAAGGAAATGTTTTGGATTTCTAAACTACTTAAAGAAATAAATTTTTTATTTGACTGTGGAAGCATATCAGGAAGAAAACTTTTAAAGCGCTTTAAAAGGTTCTTATTTTTTCCCTCTAAGCATTCTTTGTATTTTTCTGCTCCAATTGTATTGAAAAAAAATTGAGTATCTCTTATTAGTTCACATAAACTTGATATATGGTATTGTGTAAGAGATGTTGGATTCATTGCAGATGCAGGATGCGGAGTTTGAAAACGCGTATAACCATGTTCTCCGCTAAAGTAAATTTTGTTTGCGTTATAGTATGCTTTCAGTAGAAAAAGAGCATCTTCCCATAAGTACTCGGGAAAAGTAACTGAAAATTTCTCTAAAAATTTTTTTCTATAAACTTTATCCCAAACAACATAAGAAGGTAGCTTTCCCGTACAAAATTGTTGAAAAGTTTCAATTCCTGATTGTGTACTTTTAGGAACTTTTTTCCATGAAATATGTTCATTTGTAGTTGATTTTTCTTCTGAGTTAAAGTGAAAGATGTCAACATCAAACATGCTTTCTAATGAAGTTACTGCTTGTTGTAAGATTCCTTTTTCATAAATATCGTCACTGTCTATGAAAGCTATATACTTTCCTTTTGCCTTCGTGAGTGCAAAGTTTCTACTAAATCCTTGCCCTTTGTTTGTGCTATTGGTATAAACTTGTAAGTGTTTTTCTTTTTTAGCATAATCATAACAAACTTGACTAGTTAAATCTGTAGAAGCGTCATCAACTAAAATGACTTCAAAATTAGTAATATTTTGCGAAAAAATAGAGTCAAGGCATCTTTTTATAAGATTTTCTTGATTATAGACTGGAACAATTATACTTATAATAGGGGGCATTCTGTGTTCACTTGCAAGTTGGGTTAGAGGTATATATAATTTTACTTCAGATTTGCTAAGATTTGTAAGGGGCTTTACGTAATTTTTCAAATAGTTGATTTACAGAATTGCTTGTTGTAGTGTCAGGTGGCAAAAGTTCTAAAAGAGCTTTTGCTGTGTTTCTGTCGCCAAATTCAGAGAGGCGCAAAATCCACCATTTTAGTCTGTATGGTTGTGGATCTGTTTTGTAGGCATGTTGAGCAAATTCTATAGAAGCGCATAAATTTGTTTTTTGTGTATGTTTTGAAAGAGCAGTATAAGCATTTGCTTTAATAGTTGATGTTGTTTTGGTAGATTTAATCAAATTCTTTACTTCTTCTTTTCCTTTCTGATCATAGAGAGAAAGAACTTTTGTAAAATTCTTTCCTCCAAAACATGTTGGTGGAGTTTTTTTAGTAAAGAATAGTATCACAGGTATGAGTTTAAAAGGGGCTTTTAGTAATGACGCTTTGAGTTGAATAATTGCATTACCAACTCTGTATTGTAGGGTGTTATGCATCTCGGAAAAGCGCAATAAAGAATAAGCTGTCACAAGAGCTTGAAGACGTACATTTTCATTTTTTAAAGCGTTAGTATGTAATTGAGGTTTATGCTTTTTTAACTCATTTTGTAGTGAGAAAATTTGTTCTAGAAGTATTTCATTTTCTTCTGTAAGTTCAGCAAGTTGTGCTTTAAGAGAATTTTCCACTCGTTGATTTATATTTTCAAGCATTACTTTCAAGCCTTTGTTTGTAAAAAAATTAGTTATATGTTATACTAAAGCAGTAAGTTTATTTAAACATTTTATTTATATAATGTATTTAAATATGAGTCAAACATTTTTTATACGCCATACTTCCCTAGCTCTACAAAAACAACAACAAAGCCAAGAAAAGGTTGACAATAAGAGGGACCAGAAAATCAAGTAGAGTGAATTTTTCCCATTTCCAGATTTTTAATGATTCTAAAATTACTTTGTTTGAGAGTTTTTCGAGCTTCCATTTTTCCATGATTTGGATTTCTGTGTGCACCATCTCTCGCCCAAGAAAGTAGAGCGCTCCTGCGAATAAAACAACTATTTCTGCGGGTATTACCTTAGATAACAAGAATGCAATAAGACTTATCCCTAAAGCGTAAAAAGCATGTTTTATATTAGAACCGTTCATAATTATAATATCCCCGCAATATCTAACACACAATAATGCTTTGATATATGGTCTTTCTTTTCGATAAATTCTTTGTCGTTTACAAGTATACAAACAATATTAGCAAATTCTAAAGCTTCTTCCAGACTAAGGTAAAGGTCATCTCTTAAATCATTTGGAGATGCTTTGTGCTTGGCTACTACACACAAGGAAAATCCAATTGAATCGAGTTTTTTTACTATTTCTAAGGCAGGGCTATTTCTCATATCGTCACTATCAGGTTTATAAGAAATGCCAAGACAAGCAATTTTTATGTCTTTATTGCTTTTGCTTGGATGTATTGCTAAAATATTATTAGCTTTTTCAGAAATCTTATTTACTACCCAGTCAGGCTTACTGTCATTTACATCGCGAGCCATTTTGATAAGTTTTGCCTCTTCTTTTGCGCTGTCGACGATAAACCAAGGGTCTACAGCAATGCAGTGCCCGCCAACTCCGCAACCGGGTTTGAGTATGTTTACTCTAGGGTGCATGTTTGAAAGCTCTATGAGTTTGAGCACATTAATATCAAGCTTATCACAAATAATAGAGAGCTCATTGGCAAATGCGATGTTTACATCTCGAAATGAATTTTCTGTAAGTTTAGCGAGTTCAGCAGTTTTAGAATCTGTTTCTGCTATGTTGCCTTTTACAAAAATTTGATAGAACTCTTTAGCTCTTTTGGTTGCGGATTCTCTTATTCCGCCCACAATCCTATCGTTATGGATTAGTTCATGTACGATATTTCCGGGTAAAACTCGTTCAGGACAATAAGCAATATCTACTTTAGAGAAATCATGGTTAATGTAACTGAGAAGTTGAGACATTTTTTCTGTTGTGCCTACAGGAGAGGTCGATTCCAAAATAATAAGATTGTCTTCCTCAAGATGAGGAGCAATAGAAATAATTGCTTGTTCTACGTATGAGATATCGGGTTCATTATCTTCTTTAAATGGGGTCGGAACCGCAATCACATAGACATCAGCTTTTTGTACTTCTGTGCTTGCGATAAGTTTACCCTGTTTGACAACTTCCTGTAATTTTGTATCAAGTTCGGGCTCTGCAATATGAAGTTTGCCTTCGTTTACGCATTTTACTACTTCCGGATTGACATCAAATCCAATAACATTTTTATTATGGTCAGCAAGTATAATAGCTGTTGGTAAGCCAATATACCCAAGTCCTACAACACAGATTTTATTAAATGACATGAGAAACTCTTTATATTATTCTGAAAATTTATTTTTTTGTCTTAGGGTGTTTTTCTAAATTAAGAAATTTTGTGGAATTTTCAAGAAAAAGTGAATTTTTATGAAGTGCAGTGTATCAAAATATACATAAACTGAATAAAAAATCATCTTTGAAGCAGAAAAAACGCAAAAGAATTAATTTAGAAAGATACCCTAGTCTACGTGATCTAAAATAACAGCTTCTAATAGTTTGAGAGTGCCAAGCGCAAACAAACCAAGAAGAAGAGTTGTAATTATTGAATATATTCTACGAGGTTCTAGTGGACTTTCTGGGAGTAGAGGAGATTGCAATACCGATACTTGTTTGATTGTACGTGAAGCTTCCATACGTCCTGCCTCAAGAGCAACTAACGCAGTTTTATAAAGATCTGTTTTGAAGTCAAGATCGAGTTGAAGGCGTTCGTATTGCACAATAATTTCATTCAGAGCCGTTCCACTTTCTGATGCTAACTTTTCTCTTTCACTTAAAATTTGTTTTTCAACAGCGGCAAGTGATTGAGAAAGCATTACTTTTGTTGGATGATTTGGAATAATATTCTTAGGTAAAGCTGCAAGTTGAGTTTCAAACTCAGTCCTTTGTGCTTCTAAACCGGCAATAATACCTATAACACTTTCAGCAGTTGCTGTAGGCGATGCTAAACCTTGAGTATTCTGATACGCAATGAGTTTTTCAGTTGAAAGAAGAACCTCATCGTAGGCAAAATCAACTTGCTCGTCTAAAAATTTAACTTGAGCCCTTGCAAGGTTATGACTCATTTCATTCATGAAATTTTCACCCTCTTTCACAAGGAAAGTAGCGATTTCTTTTGCCATAGTTGGGGTAAAAGCCTCAACTCTTATTTTAAGAACTCCGCCGTAGTCATCGTATTCTATTGAAATAAATCTTTGTATATATTTATAAAAATCTTCGATAGTTAATTCTTCTGCATTTAGGCGAGATACAAAGTCGTATTCAGTGCTGGAATAGTGTTCACGCAAATTAAGATTTGTATCTAAATTTCTAAGCATGTCAATTGAGAGTAGGTGCTCACGCAAGAGTAACTGATCGGGAGCCGTAGCAGATGATGATATACCAACTAATGAGGCTAAATCAAAAGATTGAGTCATGCCTGATTTTGTATTTTGAATAAGAATGGTAGCATCCGAAACGTATCTATCAGAGGCAAGGCAAAAATACGCAATTACAGATAATATACAAGCAATTGCAAGTTTTTGAATAATTTTGAAGTATTTCTTTAGTTTTGCAGCAGCTTTACCGTATTCAAATTCAGCTTCATTTTTTTGAAAGTTTATGATTCTGCCTTCTAGTACAGGAGCATCTACTTTTTCTTTCTTTTTTTGCAAGTCCGGATTTTTTGCATTTGGTTTATTAGGGTTTAATGCGTTCGGATTTGGTTTGTTTGCATTTGGTTTATTGGGGTTAGGTTTATTCGGATTTTGAGCATTTGCATTAGCGTTATTAGGACTAGGTTTAGCATTTACTTTAGCTACACTAGCTTGTTCTTTTATTTCTTGAGTATCATTCATATTTTTAATGTATCCTTATACGCGTAGAGAGCGTCGTCAATATCGTCAAACCAATAAGCTTTTCCTTCGTGAAGAAAAATTCCGGATTCGCAAAATTGTTGTAGGGTTGAATCACTATGTGAAGTCATAATGATACTTGCTTTGTCGGCTAATTCCTTGAAGGCTGCGGCAGCTTTTTTTCTGAAAATAGCATCGCCGGCACTGGTTACCTCATCTGATATATAAACATCAAAGTCAAAAGCAAGTGACAGAGCAAATTGCAGCTTCGATCGCATACCGGCAGAGTATGTACTTACTGGTTCGTTAAAGAAACGTCCAAGTTCTGCAAAGTCTTCTATACGAGCTAAGCGTTCATCGAGTTCATGCGCAAAACCATAGAGTCTACATATAATTTTTGCATTTTGTCGACCTGTGAGAGTTGGCTCTATACCGCCATTTCCCATTGGCCATGAAACTCTGCAATCTCTTTCAACAAAGCCTTTTGTAGGGTAGTCAGAACCACCTATGATTCTTAGAAGAGTTGATTTTCCAGCACCATTTCTTCCAATTATTCCAACACTACGTTTTGTAGGGAGAACAAGATTTATGCCTTTTAAAATCCATTCACTTCTGCCAAATTTAGTTTTATATCTTTTATGTACATCTTTAACAAGTATCATAAAGCCACCAATTCAGTTTCATAGACTCTGTAAAGGGTAAGCCCAATAGCAAATAAGAGAAATGAAAATATATATAAATATGAAAGTTCGATACCCGGTACAACGTGATAAGTGCTAAAAAAACCAAGCCGAACAGATTCAATACCGTGTACAATAGGGTTGAGTAATAAATATTCTCGATAGTTTGGAGGAATACTGGTTAAAGGCAGAATAGCACCTGAAAGGAAATATAAAGGCATCATAATAAGCGAAAATATATGACTACTTTCCGGAATAAGCCTCATAACAACAGAAGTTATCATACCATATCCTAATCCAAAACTAAAAAGGGCACCGAGGGAAACTAATACAAGTAAAGGATCATGTGGAATAATTTGCATTTCACCAAAAAAACCAATAAATCCGAGGATAATTATAGAAACAAAGGTCATAACAAAACCTTCCACCACGGCAGCAGTTAAAACGGCATCAAAAGGTCTTACTTGTCTAAAAGCAAAGTAAGGTTTATTGCAGTCAATAGCGTGCATAGCCATTGAAGCGGTCCTTCTAAACAAGAAGAAGGAAAGCATTCCTATTACCATCCACGGGAGCATATCAACACCGTTTATCATAGCATCACGCATAAGTGATCTAATCATACCAAATACAAGAACTTGTATAGCAGGGTCGATAAGTAACCATGCCCAAGCCATGCGCTTACCAAAGAGTCGACTTAAGGTAGTTTTTAGAAATAGTGCGTGCCAAGTGGCAAAAGTATTGCGTAAAGGAGTACCCATACAAAAAAACTCGTTACCTATTTTGAATAAGGTCAAGCGTGTTGAAAACGTCAACACCATCTATTGCAGGTGATGCAACGTGACCTATAAGTGCAAGGAATTTTTCCAAGGCAACAACTGTAGCATTAGAAACATAAACAATATCTTTATCTTCTATCATAAAGTTTTGAGAGATGAAGAAAGAAGCAGGGTCGGCATAATCGAAACGATAGATAGTAGGAACAGGAGCATTTTCAGTATAAAGGCTTACATCGCCTATTGTTTCTGGAGTGTTGATAAAATCCTCTTCAAATCTAAAAACAAAAACCCCGCTAGGATTTGCTTTTGAATCTGAAAGACCGCCTGAGCGCATAATAGCTTCTGCAAGGGATATACCTTGAGTTTCAAAATTCGTTTCTTTTGGTTGGCTTACCGCACCCATAATGGTATAGCTTTTAGGCTGATATAATGCAGTTATGACATCGCCCGGAGCAAGTTCAATATTCTGGTTTGGATCTTGTATAATTGTCTGAATAGGAAGAGTTGTGGAAATATTATCACGAGTAAATTGAACAGCAGTATGTTTTAAGGATTCCGCTGCACCGCCGGCTTTTGCAATAACATCAAGTAATTTTTCACGTTTAGGCGTAAGAGGAATAACGGTATTTGATCTAAAGTCACCAAGTACTGTCACCTCAGAAGTATTATTTTTTGAAAATTGCACCATTACTTGAGGTGAATTTGCTTTGCCTTCCAAGCGTCTTGTAATATCCTGTTCAATTTGGCGGATTGTGCGCCCTTGAACTTTAACATCTCCAATAAAAGGAACAGTGATTCTTCCATCTTCAAGCACCATTTGACTCGGCAAAACTTCTGCTTTACCTGAACTTAGTGTCCCTGTAGCAAGGTCAATACCGGCTCCGCCAAAGAGAAGTTGAGGGTATGATTCCCAAATTGTTACAACTAAGAAATCGCCCGGATTCGCTACATAAGAAAAGTCAGATTCTTCTAGAAAAAGTTCTGAAAAAAGAGGCATTTTCTTTTTTTCTGTAAGTGCTAAAACTAAGTTTGTATCAACATTTTGTATAACAATTCCTTCAAGTAATTCAGAAGTGTTTGCACTTTCAATTGCTCTGGTGGAAGGACCGGAAGTTGGCATTGCAGCACAAGATGCAAGAAAAAAAGGTAAGACAAAAAGAATAATTGAACGAGGGGTAAGTGAAAGCATTTGTTTCTCTTTTATTATAGGATTTGTTTTAGAGCTTTACAAGTTGTTTCAAGCTCTTCTTTTGTATGTGTTGCAGAAATAAAAAATCTTAAGCGTGCGCTTTTTTCTTCAACCGCGGGGTGAATGATAGGCTGAACATTAATCCCCATTTCAAATAGTTTATTCGATGCAGAAACGGCTTTACGGCTACTGCCAAGAACAACCGGTACTACACAATACCCCTCTGAGAGACCTATGTCAATGTTCTCTTTTTTGAGGAGTTCACAAAAATATTGAGTGTTTTCACGTAGAGCTTTAACTCTTTGAGGTTCTCGTTCTAATAATTCCAGAGCCTTATTAGAAGCTGCCGCCAATACAGGTGAAATTCCAACACTATATACAAAACCGGGTGCATCATGTTTTAAAATATCAATAAGAACTTGAGAACCGGCTATATATCCGCCTGATGATGCTAAAGTTTTGCTGAGAGTTCCCATCCAAATATCAACATCTGCGGAGTCAACACTGTATTCTTCCATGCTTCCTCTTCCTGTTTCACCAAGTACACCAAGAGCATGAGCTTCATCAATCATTAAGAAACACTGATAGCGTTTTTTTAGTTCAACAAGTTTTGGTAAGTCGATAGAGTCACCGTCCATACTGTAAACACCCTCGGCAACAATAAGAGCTCGTTCGTATTGCCCACGATGATCAATAAGGATTTTTTCTAAATTTTCAAGATTGTTATGAGGAAACGATTTTCTTGTGGCTCCTGAAAGTTGAATCCCTTCAATAATACTATTATGGATAAGGCTATCATGAATGATAAGGTCGTTAGGGCCAAAAAGAGTACGTAAGCTCGTAACATTACAAGCATGACCACTTACAAAAACAAGACTTGCTTCTGTATTATAGAATTTAGCCAAAGCTTGTTCAAATTTGTTTTGAATATCTTTATCGCCGGCAACAAGACGTGAAGCACCGGAAGAAGTTCCATACATATCAACAGCTTCTTTAGCCGCTTTATTCACTTCTTCATGGCTTGAAAGCCCTAGATAATTATAATGAGAAAAGTTGAGATATTCTTTGCCGCCAATTATTGTTCTCGAACCGGCTTGTGCTTCATGTGTACGAAAAAAAGGATTTTCTATGCGAAAATGTTCGGCTGATTTTCTCATAAGATTGATTTTTTCGTATGATGGAAGACTGTCGAAACGTGTATATTTTTCGGGTAGGTTTGTCGATAGATGAGCTTTAACATCAACACTTTCTTCTGATTGTGCAGAGTTTTTTCTTTGGAGCACTCGGTTAAGCAGGTTTGAAACTGATGATTTTTCTTGAGACATCTAAGGTTGTTTCCTTTTTATATTCGTTCGTTATAGTAGTAATTATGATTTTATTTTTTCTGAAATCTTTATTTGTTCGCTCTCAGAAATGCTTTCACCATGAGTTTCAAGAATTTCTTTTAGAGCTGTATCATCGTCTAAGGCTTGGTCATGTGTTGTGCCGGTAAGCTTTTCAACTAACTTTGAAGCTATAGTTTCTATTGTTGGTGAACCTTGGAAAAGTATAGCAGGCAAGCGCACACTAAAAGTTTTTTCAAGTGCAAGTGCAAGTTCAACAGCCATTAAGGAGTCTAAACCAAGAGACTGTAGACTTTGAGTTCTGTTTATATGTTTTGTATCAAGCGAAAGAATAGTACCAAGTTCTATTGTAAGCATTTCACAGATAGTGTCAAACACTTCACTTTCACTCATGCTTGCAAACTTTTGAACAAGATCAACAGTACTTAAATCATTTTGGGAAGTTTTTATAGACGCAAAAAGGTTTCTGTAGCGAGATGCAGTATAAGGAAGATTATTTTTAACTTGCGCCCAATCCACATTTGTAATGATAGAGAGAGTTTTACCTTCTGACAATACTTTACCAAGTTCATCAAGTGCTTCTTTCGATGAAAGCACCGGTGCCCCTAGATAGTTTTCAAGGCTTGATTTAACCTTACTGTGTTTTACCAAGTAACCAACGTCACCTATAGGACCAAAAGCTACGCAAGTAGCCGGTAATCCGATATCTTTTCTTAGTAAAGCTAAAGCTTCTTGCCCCGCATTTGCGGCAACATAGTTTGCTTGACCAACATTACCTAAAGCTACTGAAATAGAAGAATAAAGTATGAAATGATTGAGTTCAACTCCTTCAACGTCCACACTTGCTTTATGTAGATTCCATGCGCCTATGAGTTTAGGATTAAGAACTTTATCATAAGATTCTTGATTCATTTGTCCTAAAAGTCGGTCATCATAAATTGCAGCGGCATGCAAGATACCCTTTAACTGCAATTCCCTATTTAAAGCATATTTTGCTTGAATTTTTTCTATTAATTCATGGACATCTTTTTCATTGGTCACATCACAAGCTTCAATTGAAATTTCAACGCCTAAAGCTTTAAATTCTTCAAGAATTTCAGGTGCTTTATTGTATTCCATTCCTCGGCGACTTGAAAGAACAAGAGATTTTACTCCTTGAGAAACTAACCATTTAGCACTCTCAAGACCAAAACCCTCAAGTCCACCAACAACAAGCCATGTTCCTTCAGAATTCCAGTTTTTCTTATTTGATTTTAGATTTTTTGGAACTATTTGAGAAGGTTCTTCATCAAAAGTAATAACAATTTTACCTATGTGCTGTGCTTGTTGCATACTTCTATAGGCTTCAATTATTTGATCTGCTGTGAATGTGCGTACCGGAAGAGGTGAGAGTATATTTTCATGGAACAGTTTCATTAAATCCTTGAAAATTTTAGATGAAAGTTCAGGGCGTGCAACTAACATTTGATCGGCATCTATCGCAAAATAAGAGATATTATCCTTTAAAGGAGCAAGTCCAAGAGTTGTATTTTCAACAAAGTCTCTTTTACCAAGCTCTAGGAATCTACCAAATGGCTTGAGAAGAGAAATACTTCTGCGCATAAAATCGCCGGCAAGCGAGTTTAGAACAACATCAACACCTTTTCCGTCAGTATCTTTTTTGATTTGATCGACAAAGTCAAGGGAGCGAGAGTCGTAAATATGCTCAACACCCATCAAACGAAGAAGATCTCTTTTTTCATTACTTCCTGCTGTAGCATAGATTTTTACGCCCAAATATTTTGCAATTTGTATAGCAGAAAGCCCAACACCACCGGCTGCGCCATGAATAAGTATTGTTTCATCTTTTTGCATTTGTGCAAGGTGTATCAGAGAGTAATAAGTTGTGAAAAATACAGTAGGAACAGATGCTGCATTGTCAAAAGACCAATGATTTGGCATGATTGCTAAAGCATATTCTTTGGTTGTAACAAATTTTGAATAAGATGATTTACCAAAGCCCACAACCTTATCACCTGCTTTAACACTTGTTACTGATGCGCCCACTCTTGAAACAATACCTGAAAACTCTAATCCAAGAGTTGGTCCGGCAAAGCCATTTTCAAAGACGTCGTCGGGTAAAAGGTCGAGTGAGAGCATGATGTCTCTAAAGTTTAAACCTGTTGCCATAGTTTGCACTTCAACATCATCGTCATCAAGCTTTTCTCTATCTTTTTCGTACCATTTAAGGTTATTGAGTGTACCGGCAGGTATGATGTCTAACGTATAATTTTCACAATTTTCAGCTTTGATGTTACTTTCTTTTCCATAAGCAAGCATAGAAGCATATCTTTCATTTTCGGTAAGTATAACTTCATCAGTAAAATCGGTATGTTCTAATTCTTTTGCAATCTTAGAAGATAAAATATTTGCTGAAAGCTGCTCTGCGCCTAAAGTAGAAATTTCCACAAGCGAACATTTAGTATCTGATAGCTCATTCATTATCACGCGAGCCAAACCTGCAAAACTTGCTTGAGCCGGATTGATAGCTCTTTTTTGCAATTCTTTACTTGAGGAGTGTACAGAGTGAGCAATATCGCAGAGTGAAGCACCGTGCGTGAAAATCCAGAAATGTATTTTATTTTCAAGAGCTTGGGATTTTTCATTGACAGCAAGAGCACACTTAGTCAAATCAGCTAAGTCTGCACTTAAATCATTCATAGCAGAATTAATATCTTTTGTTAAAGCACGTAGATAGATAAAGTTATCGTAAGTGCTGTCACTAGCTAAGAAAGGCTCTTCGTCACAAGAAATAGAGCATGTATGTTTCTTATCAGAAAGCTGCAATGATAGGGTCTTAGCAAGTTCTTCTGTTTCTTTATCAGCGAGTAGAAGGTATGAAGAATTTTTTTCATTTTCTTGTTGAATATCTTCTGCTTGAATAGAACTTTTTGCAAGAACTAAGAAAGCACCTTCATGAAGATTTTTTGCTTCATTTTCTTTGTAAATAGTTATGTCTTTAAAAGATTTTTCTAGGAGTATTTTTTCCCAAGTTTCAGGAGATTTTAGGGAGGGTTGTTTTTGTTCGCCCCAATAGCTGTCATCTAAACCTTCGATATAGTTAGCACTCCAATCAGCATATCTTTCTGAAAGAACAAGAAGTGCATCTTCAAAAAGAGTATTATTGATAGAATCAAGAGCGTATGAAAGAAGTTTTGTTTTATAAAGCATTTGGTCGACAATGACTAAGTCAAAGGAATTATTCTCTAAAACTTTATTGTTAGCCTTCCAATCCCTACTATTGAATTCGTGGGCAGAAATATTTAAATTGTCTGCATACAAGGAAAGAGCATTGCTGATAGTATCTTCATTTTCGCAAAGAATTGTGAGTTTGAATCTATCCTGCGGAAGCAATTTTGACAGAATATGCATCATAAAATGAGGCGTATTGCTAAAATAGAGTATTTCTAAACAGTTTTCCTGAGGAAGCTTTTCTGTAATCTCAGTTAAAAGTGAAGCAATTGTGAGGTTTATTCCCAAGTATAGAGGGTCTGACGCATTGAGATTTTTTACAAGTGAAGAGGTGAGTACCAAGTCTTTTAACTGCTCAAGTTTCTCTTCTTTTCCCAAATAATCTTCAAATGATAGACTTATTCTACCTACTTTTAGTAAGTGCCCTAAACTTTCAGGAGCGTTGAAGAGTAGAGTTTGCCAAATTTCTTTGCTTGTTGGTAATGTGTCAAGATTATTGAAGGTATAGTTTTCATTTTCAATAGTAAGAATTTCTTCTTGAGCTAATAAGTCAAAGATCCATTTCCCATAAGGAGTGCTTTGTAAATTCGCAAAATTTTCGAGATTTGTTGTGTAAAGTTTATGACTTACTTCAACAAGTGAAGACAAAGTCAATGCTTCAATGAGTGGTAAACTTTCATTATACCATTTTACACGTCTATCAATGAAATTTTGTGAATTTAGTGAGGAATCACAAGCCGTTGAAAGTAAAGATTTTGTATCAGCAAATTCAATACTTTTTTCTCTCTTGTATGGCTGTAGAACAGGCTCTAAATGCCAAGAAAGTTCTTTATTTTTAGCTTGGTGAACTAATGGTGCGCTCTTGAATCTGCATGATGAAGCGCTTGCAACAAGATGACCGCTCTTATCAAGAAGTTCACAATTTGCGGTGAGAGTTCTTGATGAAATACGTATAATCTTTACTCTGATTTGAGTGATTTCTGCATGACTATAAATGCCTATTTTTCCAATTTTTACGGGAAGATAAGCCATTGTTTTATGCGCAAGAGCAAAGGATTTTGCTTGTGCACCATTATTAATCAAAGCAATAAGAGAGTGAAAGCATGAATCGAGAACTGCAGGATGAAGAATATAAGAATTTTCTGAATTATCATCTATAGTTACATCTGCTTCAAGTACGTTGTCTTTGATAGAAAGAGCTTTAATTCCTTGGAAAATTTTCCCGTACTCAAGTCCAATAGATTTCGCTTCGGCATATAATTCATCAACTGAATAGTTCAAGCAATTAGTTGAATTATCAACAGAAGTATCAGAAAGACTTTCAATTTTAGCTTTTGTAAGATTTTCAACGTTTTTAGAGTCCGCAACAATATACGCGATAGCTTGCAAGTTCCAAGGATCATTGGATAAGCGTTGACGCGCAAAAATCCTTACTGTGCCGTCGTTTGTATTTATAGATGTGCGAACAGTTTGAGCGCAATTATCAAAAACAAGAGGGCTGAGAACCGATAAATTTTCTACTGCAAAATTAGAATCTTTTTTCCACTCAGAGGCTGCCGCTAAAGCAATTTCAGCGTAACCTGCCATAGGAAAAACGATAGCATCGCCGACTTTGTGATCAACGAGAATTGACATCATTGCAGGATCAAGAACGTTTTCCCATGTCATTTCAGTAGTATCTATCTGCCAACCAAGAAGTGCATGGACTTTATCTTTTTTCCACGGTTTTTCACTGCTGTATTCAACCCAATACCTTTCACTCTGCCACGCATAAGTTGGGAGATTCACCTTTTTACCGGCGTGAGGGAAGTAATTCTCAACAGTTTTAAAGTTTGATGCCAAGCAAATATGAAGAGCTGTTTCTTCAATACTTTGAGGAGTTTCATTAGATTTTGTTAAAGTAGGAAGTATACAAATGTTCTTTTTTAGTTGTTTTGCGCAATCTTTAACGTATCTTTGAAGTATGGCATTCGGAGAAATTTCAATGAAAATTTTGTAATCATTTTCTAATAAATAGTTGATACCATTCGCAAAGAAAACAGGTTTACGAACGTTATCTATCCAATAGTCTACATCTAGGATTTTACCGTCAATCTCCTTTCCGTATACTGTTGAAATGAATGAAACTTTTTTACTTGCACTTGGCTTCAAGCCAGAGAGCATTGATTTTAGTTGCGGTAAAATTCCATCTACGCAAGGACTATGAAAAGCATAATCTAAATCTAAAAATTTGAAATAAATATGATGGCTTGCACAATATTTTTCAATTTCTTGCATATGTTCAAAAGAACCCGAAAGTGTAACTTGTTGAGGGGCATTTACTCCTGCAATGCAAACAAATTCATTTAGGCTCATTTCTTCAAGTAGCGAAGTTGCTTTTTCTGCTGATAATTTTGCAGCAGCCATTTTACCAAGTCCTACAGTCATATGTTGGCATTGACTTCTCACCGCAACAAGATGAATAGCCTGTTGTAAATCAAGAATACCTGCTGACCAAGCAGCAACAATTTCACCAACACTATGACCTAACACTGCGTTTGGCTTGATGTTTTTAGCTCCAAGCATACGAGTAATTGCGACTTGTATCGCAAATAAAAGAGGTTGAGCAATTGAGGCTTTATCCAATTCTTCTTTTGTGCCATTTTTAATGAAATCTAAAATAGAAAAGTTGACTTCGGGAAGCATAAGTTCGTCAAGTTCTTTGATATGCTTTGTAAATTCTTCTGAAAGTTCAAGCATGTTTCTTGCCATTCCATGCCATTGCGCGCCGTTTCCTGAATAGACAAAGGCGAGCTTCATTTCTTCACTAGAATCAAGTACTGCCTCTTCTTTTACGAGTGCTGAACTAGCTTTATTGTTAGCAGAATTTTCTAGCTCTTCCGCCATTTGTGAAAGATTTGATGGGAGTAGAGCAATATTTTTCTCAAAGCGATTTCTGTATGTAAAAGCAGAGAAAGCAAAGTCGTAGTAATCTTTTTCACTTATTTCTTTAAGTTTTTTTGCGTACTTGAGTGATAAACCATCGAGTGCTTCCTTAGTTGGCGCAGAAAGAAATAGAGGAGGATTTACTTGCGTATTTTCTTCATCATCTTTTTTAGTTTCATTTTTAGAAGAGCTTTCTTTCTTGATGAAATCAAAGGCGGCATCTGCTGATTGTAAAATTGCGTGCGCATTCGCACCGCCAAATCCAAAGGAGTTTATCGCTGCTGTGATAGTTTTATTTTCAGAATTTAGTGGTGTATATTCAGTAACATATTTAAGATTCAAGTTCTCAAAATCAATATGTGGATTTGGTTCAAGCGTATAAGGAATTGGAGGTAGAGCGCGGTTTTTTAGAGCTAAAATCATTTTTACCATACTAGCCATACCAGAGCCAGACTCTAAATGCCCTGTAGTTCCTTTAACTGTTGAGAGTAAAAGAGGTTTTTCACGATTTTTTCCATAAACATTGCTTACAGCCTTAGCTTCTATTGGATCGCCAACTTCTGTGCCTGTTGCGTGCATTTCGATAAAGTCGAAGTCGTTAGAGCTAAGTCCGCTTTTATCAAGGACTTTTTGCATAAGCTCTGTTTGTCCGTCAATACTTGGGATTGTGATACCTGTTTTTCTTCTACCGTCGACGTTTATTCCTGTGTTTTGGATAATAGCGTGAATTTTATCATTATTTTCTATAGCATCTTCAAGTGGTTTGATTAATAATACAGCACCGCCTTCACCTCGAACATAGCCTTTAGCCTTAGCATCAAAAGGAAGAGATTCGCCTGTTGCGCTTATCATAGATGCTTTACTAAAGCCCACAAAAGCATATGGGTGCATAAGAATATTTATGCCACCAACTAAAGCCATTGGAACTTCTTTATTACGAATTGCTTCGCAAGCATTGTGTAAGGCTACTAAAGATGATGAACAAGCTGTATCAACGGCAAATGAAGGGCCGTGCAAATCGAATACATAAGAGATTCTATTTGCGGCAATACTCATTGTGTTACCCGTCATGGAATAGGCAGTCATTGCTGATAAATCGTCAATGATACTCATACCATAGTCAAGCCCTGAGATACCTACATACACACCGCAATCAGAACCGGCAATTGTTTGTGAAGGAATATTAGCATCTTCAAAAGTTTCGTATGCCATTGTTAAAAGAAGGCGTTGTTGCGGGTCTAAAAGAGCGGCTTCTCTTGGAGATATACTAAAAAACTGAGCATCGAACTTGTCGATATCATTAAGAATACCGGCTTTAAAAGTAACGCTGCGCCCTTGTTCATTTCTTACATTGTGTTGAAGAGTTTTTGTTTCCCATCTATTTTCTGGAACTTCTGTTATTAAACATTGTTTATTTAGTAATGCTTGCCAAAACACTTCATTATTATCCATGCCTTGGGGTAATCTAAACGACATTCCAACAATTGCTAAAGGAAGATTCTTACTCACAATATACTCTACTATAAAAGGTTACACAACGGGAACGATAAAAGATTTTATCATCCAGCATACAAAAAAGTGAAGAAGAGAATATACTATGATGTCTTAAAAGTCAAACTTTGATAATATCTATAAGTATTTGTAAGTAAAGAAAAATTTTCAGTATTGTCTTATTATTTACTTTGGGATGTTTAAAAATCACATGATATTCTTCGCTTGCAATGTCGTGAAGAATTGTCTAAGCTATATTTTAGATAACTAATTGATTTTTCAACATGTTGTAAAGGAGTAAAGTTTTTATGATACTAGTTACAGGTGGATTGGGCTATATTGGAAGTCATACTGTGTTAGTTTTAATACAATCTGGTTATGATGTTGTTATCATTGATAATCTATATAATTCTAGTAGAAATGTACTTGCGTCTTTAGAAAGTATTACACAGAAGAAAATACCTTTTTATGAAATAAATTGTTGCGATAAAGATCTATTGGAAAACGTCTTTCTAAAGCATAAAATAGAATCTTGTATCCATTTTTGCGCTTATAAAGCTGTTGGTGAATCGAATGAAAAACCACTTGAATATTATTCAAATAATCTTATAAGCACTCTGAATGTTCTTGACTTATTAAAAAAATATAAAGCAAAGAGCTTTATCTTTTCTTCTTCGGCAACAGTGTACGGTTCTCCACATACTGTGCCGATTACAGAAGAGTTTCCTCTAAGTGTAACAAATCCTTACGGCAGAACAAAACTTATGATTGAAGATATGCTTAGAGATTTGGCAAAAGCTGAAAATGATTGGAGTATAGCTCTTTTGCGCTACTTCAATCCTATTGGAGCTCACGAATCCGCTCTTATAGGCGATAATCCGAATGGTATACCAAATAATATAATGCCTTATATCTCAAGAGTTGCAGCAGGAAAACTTCAAACTCTGCCTGTTTTTGGCGATGATTATCCAACACCTGATGGTACAGGAGTAAGAGATTATATTCATGTTATGGATTTAGCGAGAGGGCATGTTGCAAGTCTTGATTATCTTTCAGATAAAAAAGGTTTGTTTACTTATAATCTTGGTACAGGAAAGGGGTATAGCGTTCTTGATTTAGTAAAAACATTTGAAAAAGTAAGTGGAAAAAATATTCCTTATGAAATCAAGGGTCGTCGTGCAGGGGATATTGCAACATGCTATGCTGATTCAACAAAAGCTTATCAAGAATTAGGTTGGAAATGTGAACATAATCTTAATGATATGATAAGAGATACATGGAACTTTGAAAATAATTAGTTTTTTCAACCTTATGTAGTCGACGCAACTAAAATCGAAGTTACTTACTTGGGAGTGACTTCGATTTTTTCTTTTTATAGCATTCGACATAAATATTCGGTTTTGTTTTTTCAAATCATTTTAAAAATTTTATGCTGAAACAAAATTTAAAAATTTCGTACCAGCATAAAATCTATTGATTGCCTATTAGGTGTGTTTCTAAGTTAAGAGAATTTATGGAATTTCCAATAAAAATCATATCGTTATCAGAAAAAACGCAAAAGAATTAACTTAGGAATATATCCTAGCTTACTGTTATAAAGTAAGGGTTAGCGTGCGCTTGCTTATTTTTGCTATCAGTTACAACTACTTGATACCAGTTATCTGCAGTTGCTTTTACGGCTTGTTTGAACACAGCATCGGTAGGATTATTGAATTTTTGTTCAGCAACAAGTCCATCTTTGCCATAAATCTCTACCTTTGCGATTCCATTTACTGATTTTACAGGTAATGAAATTTCAAAGTTTTCACCATTTTTCACATTAAATGTATTACCGAACATTTGTTCGTCACTTGGAGAGAGAAGAGGGCCATTACTTACATACGCATGCCCTAGAGCCATTTGTTTTGCAAAGTCGTCAAGAAGGTTATTTTTATCTTGTACTTTTACAAAGGTTCTTCCCATACCGGAGTATGTTATGTACTTACCAAGGGTTTTGAAAACATCATGTGTATCAGAGGAGCCTGTTAAGAAGTATTTCTTCCCGCCGGTAAGAGCTTTTGTCCAACGTTCTCTTGCAGAGTTTATGGTGCTTACATTATCCTCGTCGCCTGAATAGTCACCATTCATTTCTATCAAGTCGTACTGATCATAGTTTCCGCCGTACACGTTACCGAGGTTTTCTGCAGAGAATAAACCATAGAAAGACCATGGGTGGTTTGCAATGAAATACATATCTTTTGCATGCACAGAATCAACTATATCTTTGAAGTAGCCGTATTGATTAAATTTATACTTTCCGCCACTTTCTTTAGAAGTGCTGAGCATAAAGTCTCTTGCTGCTTGTGATCTTGGTAGCACGTTAAAGTGTGACCAACTTGCAGAGATTTCAACACCAGGAATGAATTCAATATCAAGTTTGTTATCTTTGATAACATTGAACACTTCAATATTTGCACTTGAATCATCGTGATCTGATACATAAGCAACATTGATTGCCGCGCCTAAGTTTGAACGTACAAATTCTTCAGGGCTTGTGCACGCATCGGATTTATAAGTATGGTGGTGTAAATCTGTGTTATACCAACCTTCAGCTCTTAAATCGCCTACAGTTTCTAAAGTTACATTAATTTCTTTATCTGTTTCGGTATTACCTTTAATACGTACACCTTTTGTAAAGAAATCTATACCGTTACTTACTTCAATTTCAAAATCTCCGGGAGCAACTAAAACTTTATTTACTCCATTGTTTTCAAAGTCGCTATAGAAAAGGCTATTTGCAATATAACCAACTGTAGGTCTATGGAGACCCATTATTTGAATTTTAGAGTAAAGAGGTTTTCCATTTTGATCCTTTACATTTACAACCAATGGTACTGCTTTTGTAAGTGTTAAAGGAGCAGTGGTGATAGCAACATTTTCACCTTTAGGTAAGCTGCCAGAGAGTACTAATTTTTCAGCATCAGTAGTAATAGCATAATCTTCTTCCATGCCATAAAGTCTATATTCTTCAAGCTTATTAGGTCTAGTAAGTTTGATGGAGTATTCGCCTTTATCGTTTGCAGATGCCCAAGTAACAAAAGTCCAATCTTCACCATTTGTTCTTTCAACACCAACTATACCATTTGGGATAGGTTTTTTATTGTTATCGAGTAACTGACCTGAAACTATGATGATTTCACTTGCAGGTACACCTTTTATTTCAAGCATTTGATCAGTTGTGTTTGAAATATCGCGTGTTGAATCTGTGCGCATATAGGCAACAATTTCAGTTTGTGTATTTGGTGCGTAGTCATACATAGAGTAAGAATCTGCATAACCTGTACCTTCGTACACGTCTTCAACACCTGGAACGATAAGTCCGTTGGTGTATTCTGGGTGATAGATAGCTATAAAATCGTTTTGCGCTTTTTTGGTGTTCTCATTATAAACTGTTGTTCCAGGAGAGGTAAGACGTGTTGACTTACTGCTGAAGTTGAAACCTGTTGCACGAGCTTTAAATGTTTTTGATGTGCTGTTTTTAATTATAGATTTAACCTTTACATAATCATCTTGTGGTGCAAGTGAGTAGTAGGTTTCAATAATCATAGGCTCGGTAAAAGTTTGTGGATCGTCTGGTGAGTTTTCTTTATATTCGAGAATAACTTTTAGAGCAGGGTTTGGAGCAGACTTATCATCAAATTTGTAATTTTCTACAATTTCAAAGCTTGGAGTACCACAGTTTGAAGGACTCCATGAATCCCAGCTATTCATAAGGAGGCGCATATCCCAAAGTCTGTCTTCGCTTACTTTGAGGCTGCCGGATTTAAAGCCGTCTGCCACTGATTTTCCAGCTTTACCGCTAACTTGTGCCATATCAAGCACAGAACCTACAGGGTATCCCCATGGGTCAGGAGAAATAACGCCAATGGCGATAGCAATTTTATCATTTGCGATAATAATATCTTTTGGATCGAGAGCATCGGCATCTTGAATAATGCTTGCACCATTTGCTACTATTCCGGCTGTAGTGAGTTGAGCAAGTGATGCTATAATTAATCCTGTACCTAAATATGGTTTATCAAGTTCAAGCACTTTCTTTTTTTCTTCGGTTGCTTTTGCTAATGCCTTTGTAACACCCGGCATATTAATAACTGTAACACCGGCTGCCGTCATAACAGACATTGACTTTAAAAAACTTCTTCTACTAAACATTGATAACCTCCATATGTAATCAAATCTATAAATAATTTAGATTTGATTATAAGCCTTCCAGTGAGGGGAATGTCAAGTAGTTTTAAAAAATATATATAATAGTACTTAGTGACATCACATCCAAGAACTATTATTCAACTCGTGGTAGCCATATTGCCGGCACGAAAGATAATCGTGAAGCAAATCAAATAACAAATGCAGCCTTTGTGTCTGTAGAAGACTTTCAGCAGAGTTTTATGGTAAAGCACCGGCTTTTGCAATACTTAAATCTTGGTATTGATTGAGGAGATGAAAAAGAATATTATGCTCAGGCTCAATTAAATAATATTTTAGATTCAAAGGTGTATTATAAATAAAAATTTGACATTATTTCGTGTTATAGCTAAAACTTATTCAGAGTAGAAGTTCATGTTGAGAATTAAAATAATGTTTAATCAAGTAAATATATAAACAAAATACGAGGTATGTATGCACACACGTGTCGAACATGATTTTTTAGGCGAACTTGTTATTCCTGATGACGTTTACTATGGCATACAGACATTTAGAGCACTAGAAAATTTCAATATATCTAACGATAAAATTTGTGATTTTCCTGAGTTTATTATAGCTTTTGCACAAGTAAAAAAAGCAGCTGCTCTTACAAATGCTGAATTAAAACTTCTCCCAGAAAACTTAGTCGCACCAATTTGTCAAGCATGTGATGAAATCATAGCAGGAAAACTTCACGAACAATTTCCTTTAGACTGCATTCAAGGTGGCGCCGGAACTTCTGTAAATATGAATGCAAATGAAGTAATTGCTAACAGAGTTTTGGAAATTATGGGATATAAAAAAGGTGAATATGAACATTGTCATCCAAACAATCACATTAACCGCTCACAGTCAACTAATGATGCGTATCCAACTTCTTTACGTATAGCTCTCTATACAAAATTACTAAAGCTTAGTGATGCTGTAGAGTACCTAAGCGAAGGATTTAATAAGAAATCAGATGAATTTAGTAATGTATTAAAAATGGGAAGAACACAGCTACAAGATGCAGTGCCTATGACATTAGGTATGGAGTTTGGAGCTTATGCAAAAACAGTTAGAGAAGAAATTCCTCGTATTGCAATTTCAGCAAATCTTTTACTCGAAGTAAATATGGGCGCAACAGCTATTGGAACCGGTATCAATACACCTGTAGGGTATGCTGAACTTTGTGTGAAAAATCTGGCAAAAACTACCGGCTACAATGTTGAACTTTCAAACAATCTCATTGAAGCGACTTGGGATACAGGTGACTTTGTACTTGTTTCAGCTCATCTAAAAAGAATTGCAACTAAAGTTTCAAAAGTTTGTAATGATTTACGCTTGCTTTCATCTGGTCCTCGTTGTGGTATAAATGAGATAAATCTTCCACAATTACAACCTGGTTCGTCTATTATGCCGGGTAAGGTTAACCCTGTTATTCCGGAAGTGGTAAACCAAGTTTGTTTTGATATTATTGGCAAGGATTTGACGGTTACATTAGCATCAGAAGCAGGTCAGTTAGAACTAAATGTAATGGAACCAATTATTGCTATAGCACTTTTTAATGGAGTAGAAAGACTTACAAAAGCATTATACACACTCCAAGATAAATGTGTAGAAGGCATTACAGCAAATGTTGAACACTGTCACCAGCTAGTACAAAACAGTATAGGCATTGTCACAGCTCTAGTTCCCTATATCGGATATGAAAACTCGGCATCAATAGCAAAAGAGGCTTTAGAAAACAATGCTTCTGTTTACGAACTTGTGCTCGAACGCAAACTTTTATCTCAAGAGGCATTAGATAGCATTTTATCACCGGAAGAGATGCTTCACCCTAATAGTAAATTATCCATTTAACAGCTAGGGTGTGTTCATTGAATTATATGTAAATGGTTGGAAAACATATTTTTCCTGCATGTAAACTATTAACAAATAAAATTGAAAATTTTACAAGGTACGCCCTCTGAGTGATTAACACTTAGAGGGTTATATTAATGTGTGGAGTTGTGGCTGTAACAGCTTGTAATGGTTAGCCTAACGTTTTTTATTTTGACTGCTCTTGCTTTTGGTGGTGTTACTATTGCTATGACCATGATGATAAGATTGATGATGGCTTCATAATTATCTTACAAAAGGCAGATATTGTATAACTAGTTAGATTGTTAGATAGATTGACATATGTATCGTTTAGTATTAGAGTGCCTTAACAATTCTTTTATGTATCTATAGTGGTTTATTATAGTTGCTAGGAATAAGAAGATAATAACTAATTCATTTGAGGTTGAGATTTAAATGATACATCAAATATGTAGACATAAATTTGATAGTGCATCTCCTTGCTTTATCATAGCTGAAATAGGAATTAACCATAATGGTGACTTGGAAGTAGCAAAAGAGATGATCCATGCTGCAAAAAAAGCAGGTTGTAATGCAGTTAAATTTCAAAAAAGAACTGTAGACGTTGTGTATTCTAAAGAAGAACTTGCAAAAGAAAGAGTAACGCCTTTTGGTTCAACAAATGGCGATTTGAAATATGGGCTTGAGTTTACTTTTGAAGATTATAAAGAAATTGATCTTCTGTGTAAAGAACTTGATATTGTTTGGTTTGCATCACCATGGGATGAACAGTCTGTTGATTTTCTTGAGCAGTTTGATGTGCCTTGTTATAAAATTGCAGCTGCAAGCATAACGGATGATGGTTTATTGAAAAGTATAAAAAATACAAAAAAACCGGTATTTATGTCTACAGGTATGAGTACAGAAGCAGAAATAGATAAAGCTGTGCAATGTATAGGATTGGATAAATTGATTTTAATGCATTGTGTTTCTCTCTATCCAGCACCTGCAAATATGCTTAATCTTAGAGCTATGCAAACTTTGATGCAAAAATATCCTGTTCCTGTCGGTTATTCAGGACATGAACATGGCACTTTACTTTCAACTTGTGCTGTTTCTATGGGAGCTATTGCGGTAGAACGACACTTTACTCTTGACAGAGATATGTGGGGGAGTGATCAAAAAGCATCAATAAATCCTCAAGAAATGACTGAACTCGTTCAAGGTATAAGACTTTTTGAAGAAGCTTTAGGTAGCCCACTTTTGCAATGCCTTAGAGAAGAAGAACCTGTGAAAGAAAAATTGAGGAGAGTTGTCAGTGTCTAAAATACGATATATTTTGACTGATGTTGACGGAGTTTTGACTGACGGACGATTTTATCTGGATATTCACGGTAACGAAACAAAAGCAATTTGCTATAGAGATTTAGATGCTATAGGGGTGGGCAGAAGTTCTGGGCTTGATTTTGCCTTTGCTACAGGTGAACAAGGTAAGATGGTTGAAGTGTTGGCAAGACGTTTTAATATTACCAAAGTGTATCAAAATGCAAAAGATAAGAAAGAAGCACTTGAAGCTTTTTGCTGCGAGATGGCTATTTCTTTAGATGAAGTGGTGTATATTGGTGACAGTGATAGAGATGCACCGGCTCTTGCTGCTGCATCAATAAGCTTTGCGCCATGTGATGCAACAGAAAAAGCTTTGCAGAGTGCAAAGTATATTACAAAGTCTTCTGGAGGAACAGGAGTTTTGCTAGAAGTTGTTAATATGCTTATTGAGGGTAAACATTTCGCCAAATAAAAAAAGTGGAAGCAATATGAAAGTTTCAGATTATATTTTAGATTTTTTATATAACAAGCATGTGGAAAATGTTTTTTTTCTTCCTGGCGGTGGCTGTATGCATTTACTTGATTCTTTGGCAAAATCAAAAATGAAAGCTGCTTCTCTTTTGCATGAACAGTCTGTTGCTATTGCTTGTGAAGCATATGCCAACACAAAAGCGGAAATGGGTGTAGCTCTTGTGACAAGTGGTCCGGGAGCAACAAATATAATCACTCCTCTTCTTGCAGCATATATAGATTCTTCGCCTTGTTTTTTTCTTGTTGGACAAATGAAAACTTGTGATTTACGTGATAAATATAAAGTACGTGCTTTAGGTTCACAAGAGGCTGATATTGTAGCAATAGCAAAACCAGCTTGTAAGTATGCTGTTCAAATAAAAAATAAAGAAAATATCCGCTATGAACTTGAAAAAGCTTGGCATATTGCTTTGTCCGGAAGAAGAGGTCCGGTGCTTTTAGATATTCCTCTTGATATACAAGGAACAGATATTGATCCGGGTTCTCTAAAAGGTTATTTACCCGAGGCAGAAAAAGAGAATATAGATATTTCAGCACTTACAGAGGCGCTTTCAAAGGCTAAACGCCCTTTATTTATTGCAGGTAATGGCTTATCGTCATGTCGTGAAGAATTTAAAAAGATGCTTGCACTCTATGGTATTCCCGTTATAACAACTTGGAAAAACATTGATATTCTTTCAACTGAGGATGAACTTTATGCTGGACATGGCGGAGGTATGGGCGATAGGCATGGAAATTTAGCAATGCAAAATGCTGATTGTATTGTTAGCTTTGCTTCACGTCTTGATTTTTCGATAACTGGTTATAATAGAACACAGTGGGCTATAAAAGCGAAAAAATTTATTATAGATATTGATAGTGCAGAACTTGATAAATTTGAAGTAATAAAAGAAGATATAGTTTCTTTGAATGCTAATGTTTCTTTTGTGGTAAATAAATTGATAGAAGAAAAGAAAAACATCTCTTTACAAAAAATCGATGATTGGAAAGAACATATAGTAAAGTGGAAGAAGAAATATCCCATTATAGATGATGACAAGTGCTATACAAAAGATAAGAAAATAACTACTTATGGCTTTATTAAGCATTTATGTAAATTATTACCGAAAAATGCTTGCATTGCTCCTTGTAGTTCAGGCACGACAGCTGAAATATTTTTTCAGGCTTTCCAAGTGAAAGATGGACAAACAATACGCTCTAATCATGGACTTGGTTCTATGGGCTTTGAGATACCGAATGCGATTGGAATGAGTATTGCGAGAGAAAATGAAGATGTTATCTGTATTGCCGGCGATGGTGGAATGCAGCTTAATATTCAAGAATTAGCGGTTATTAAAGGGAAAAATCTTCCTATTAAACTATTTGTGGTAAACAATAATGGCTATGCATCTATACGCAATATGCAAAAGGGGCTTTTTGAGGAGCGTTTCATTGCTTGCGATGGTGAAAGTGGTTTGTATCTTCCCGATATGAAACAGCTGAGTCTTGCCTATAACTTGCCCTATGTTGCGATAGAAAGTAAATATGAAATTGATAGTGTTATTACAGAAGCTTTAACAACTAAAGGACCTATTATTGTTGAAGTTTTTGTTGATAAAGATTGTATTGTTAGTCCGAAAACTGCAACACAAATTATGCCGGATGGATCGATGCAGTCTTCACCTTTAGAGAATCAATATCCTTTTCTGTCTGAAGAGGAAGTGAGAGATAATTGTTTGTAAGCAAAGGGAGTAAAGCCATGTCAAATTACACTTTCAAGACTTATGAAAATGCCATTATAGTTCCAGATAGAGTGAATTTTTATATGGATAGTCTTGCAGCAGTTTATACACAAGAAAAAAAGCTTATTTTTTCAAGTGTATTACGTAGACATCATGCAGAAAATCTTTATGTTCCCTATATTGAACCTATGATCAATCAAGATATTGAGGCTATTTATGGAGGTGGCTTAATTACGCAAAATATTGGGCACTTTATTCTCGATTCTCTACCACGCTTATGGTTTGCTAAAGAAAATCCGCACTTGCCTATAGTTTGGAATAATACACTTCCTTATGATAGCCCTCTTCAAGATTATCACAAAGAAATTTTTGAAATTTTAGGTATTAAAAACGAACATATATTCACACACAAACCAACACGTATTAAAAAACTTCACATTCCAGCATCGTTATACCTTTTTTATGAATACGAAACGAAAGAGTTTTTTGATTTTCTTGGGCAATACGAAAATAAAGAGGTTGTTCCCGGTAAGAAAGTATATCTTGTGAGAGAGGGCGAAGCAAAAACAAGAGGCTATATAAATAATGATGAAATTGAACAATATGTTATAGATAATGGCTATAGCATGCTGTATCCAACTAAAATATCAATAAAAGAAAGATTAGATGAGTTTTCAAGCGCGGAAGAGATTTTAGCAATTAGTGCTTCCTCACTTTTTCCTCTGCTTTTATTAAAAAATAAAGCCAATAGGCTTGTTGTGTTGCCTCGACTAGATTTTTATTCTCTTCCTAAAAATAGGTACTCCGTAAACTATAACTTGTATACAGAAGCTGTAAAAGAAGCTTACCTTCAAATATATAAATGTAAAATTTCTAGCTTAAATATGTATAAAAACCATACTGAGTGCTACGTCTCTATAGAAGATTTAGACTATGCAATCAATCATAAAGAAGTTATGATTGATATGTATCAGTATAGGTGGCCTTTAAAAGAACTTGAACTTGAAGGTGACAAAAAAGAAGTTAATAGTCGTTATTTATTTTATGATAAACTTTACCATATTCCTTTCCAGAAACAAGAAGTAAGAGAATTTTTAATGAATAAGGCGCTTGTAGAATTTTGTGACATGTCAATAGAAGAAAGATATGCTAATGAAGAAATGGTAATCAGATTTTACAATGCTTGTTTCTACGCTATGCGTTCAGCATATTTTGCTTTTTCAATAGAAAAACTTTCACTACTTCTTTCAACCTACACTTTTCATTTTCTACCTATTGAGGATTATGTATTTGAACATTATAATTTTCAAGCTTTACAACTCTATATGGATATAATTACTATCTGCAAAGATATACTAACTACAGATGAAATTATTGCTTATTATGAAAAAATACTTGAATCAAATGTGTTTAAGTTAACAGACTTACCACTAGAATTTAAAGCTAATATTTATCATTCTGTTATACTTGCTTATCGAAGAAAAAAAACAGAATTAAACTTGTCTAAAGCATAAGAATTATACTATGGAGGATATTATGTTAGAAGAAATATTTACAGAAGAAGAAGTTAGTTTTCTCTATAAAAATGCAGTTGATAATTCATCAAAAGTCACATGGGAAATGCTCAAAGACAAAGGATTTATTCTATATGGAATAGGGTTGGCGTCAAAACAAATTCTCTCAATTCTTGAAGAGAATGGATTGGTTCCATTATGGATTATAGATCAAAAATTTGTAGGCACATTTTATAAAGGTATAGAAATTTTTTCTTCAGAAAGTTTAGCAAATTGTGATGAAGAATATGTACTTATTTCTGGTGTATATTCGCGTGAATCAATGCTTGATGTCTGTAGGGCATATAATAAAAAGAATTTAGTTTTCTTTCAAAATCTTCCAACTGCTCCTCCTGGATACCTTATTCCTCATAATTTTTTAGAAGAACTAAATACGAATTCAAGTTATAAAAAACTTTACAATTTAGTTGCTGATGAAGAGTCAAAAAATGTATTGAGAGATATTTTTGCTTTTAGGATAACACACATATTTGAATTTCTTCAAAAATATACTCCTGAAGACCATTATCGCCCAAAAGGATTAAAACATCTTTTTGACTATTCAGTTTTTTGTGACTGTGGTGCATATAATGGTGATACTTTTTTACAGTGGATTAATGATACAGAGATACAACATAATAAATATATAGGGATTGAAGCGTCAAAAAAAAATTATAAAGACTTAGAAAAAACTGTTTCATCCTTTCTGTCTATTGAAAAACAACTTTATTATTGTGCATTAGGAAAAGAAAAAGGCAAAGCATTTTTTAACGAGAATGATACAGGTGCAACTTTTAGCTCTCGTGGGGATGAAGTTGAGGTATGTCTTTTAAATGAACTTTTGCCGGATAAAGGAAGTGTTTTTATAAAAATGGATTTAGAAGGTGCAGAAACAGATACCATTAATGGTTTAAAATCCTTTTTACAGCAGAAAGAACAAGAAAAGAAAGGGAAAACTATATTAGCAATTTCTATTTATCACTATCCAGATGAGCTTTATTCAATTCCGCTTCTTATTTTAGAATATGCTCCTTCGGCAAAAATTTATATTAGACATCATACAAAAATTCAAACTGAAACTGTATGTTATGCCGTGATATAGTTGAGGTAATTCATCATGAATCTTACTGAAAAAGAATTAAAACAACGCATTTCCCTGAAAGATAAAAAACCTTTAGTATATGAAAAAATCATAAAAATATCGGAAAGATCAGAAAAAAATATTCCAACGCCAATGATTGATATAGCCTATGATTTTACCTGTGACCTAAAGTGTGCACACTGTTCGATAGCAAAAATCAGTTCTAAAAAAAATAAACTTACAATAGAAAAACTAAGGGAAATTACTACTGAAGCAGATAAATTGGGTTTATGCCAGCTTACTTTATCGGGTGGGGAACCTTTGCTTTTCACAGACCTAGATCAAGTAGTGGAAGCTATGCAACCTGATAAATTTCATATAAAAATGAGTACGCATGGCAGACATTTATCCCCTGAAATGGTAGTGAGGCTTGAAAAATTAGGCATTGATAAAGTTTCTATAAGTATGGACCAATTTCATGGTTTATCTACAAAAACATTTACAAAAGATCAATACCCAAAAAACCTTAAAGCAATTTTTATGCTCAAAGAAAGCTCTATAGATCCTGTTATGACAACTGTGGTAAGTCATCAAAACTGTAGAGAGCAATATTTTATTGATTTGCTTGAATTTGCAACTGAACATAATATAAAAGTAGATACTTATATTGCAAAACCTATCGGGCAATGGCAAAATAATTTTGATGTTATGATAAACCGAGAAGATTATGCTTATTTAGAAGAGTTGCATAAAAAGTATCCGATATTTTTTCTTGATACATTTTCTTCCTATAGAACAACAGGCTCATGTATTGCTATACGTGGCACCTTACATATAACCCCGTATGGAGATGTTTTTCCATGTGGTTTTATGCAGGTTTCAATAGGTAATCTTTTTGAAGAAAGCCTTAAAGATATTATTAAACGAGGTATGAATATAACATATTTTAATAAAGCATCACCCATTTGCCTATCTGGAAGAAATAAGTCCTTTATGGAAAAAATTTCTGTGAACTCTGCCGACGGTTCTTTCCCTCCTACTTGGAAAGATGTTTTTATAGACGATTTTGTTAATTAATATAACTTCAAAAGGCTTATCTATGTTAGCAAATCGCACATATTGCCCTATATGCCAAACAAAGGCAAAGTGCTATCACAAGCACTCTTTATTACCAATGGTCAATGAGAATGAAGCAGATATTTATGAAATAATGCTTTGTTCTTCTTGTGGCTTTTGTTTTGATAATGTAAAAAGTGAAACGGATTTTAATGACTATTATGAGCAAACAAAGAAGTATATCACATTAAATACGATTGGTAGTGGTGAATTATCAAACGCAGATAGAGTGCGTTATGAAGATATGCTCTCTAAGTTTTCGGATAAAATCGATAAAAACTCTTTTATCCTTGACTATGGTTGTGGTAAAGGTGGTTTTATTAAGTTTCTGCAAGGTAAAGGCTATAAAAACGTTTATGGCTTTGACCTTTCAATAGAAAATATTCATATTTTGCAAAAGGAAAGCGTAAAAGCCTATAATTCAATAGATTTATTGTGTGAACATTGTATAAAATTTGATTTGGTTTCTTCCTCATATGTTTTAGAGCATATCTATGAATTTTCAGATTTTTTTGAAAGTCTTGAAAGGATATCTCATGACAAGAGCCTTTTATTATTGGAAGTGCCAGACGCTTCAGATTATTTTAGAGATAATTTTGCTCCCTTTTATTACTTTGACGCAGAGCATGTTAACCATTTTACAAAAGTAAGTTTAGAAAATTTGCTTATGCGTAATGGGTACTGTAGTATTGATTCTACGTATACACGAAGATTAGAAGATATAATAAATGGAACAACTTGTGGTGGGCTTTTTCAGAAAAATATACGTGAAGAAAATATACTCAACTGCGATAATATGGGAATAGAGAATATCATCAAATACATTGAAATTTCAAAGAAAAACGATGTATATGATTTTGACCATAAAAAAGAAGCGGTACGTATTCTTTGGGGGTTAGGTGCGCATGCAAGAAGAATTTTACAAGAAAAAATTCCTCTTCAAAGCTTTGACTGTATTATTGACAGAAACCTAGCAGGAAGCACCTTACACGGTGTTCCTATAATGTCTTCAAAAATCTTGGAAGAAGAGCAATATAATAATGCAACAGTATTTATTTCTTCATGCTTATATCAAGCGGAAATAAGTAATAGTATAAAGAAAATGAAGTTTTATGGCGAAATAATAAATATATCAGCAATGGAGCAAAAATGAGTCGTTTTAATATAATTTCTCAAGAAAGGCAAAACCTCCTGTCTCTTCTGCCTTTAAAAAAACCTCTTTCTATGTTTATAGAAACAACGAATATATGTAATTTTCGTTGTTCTGTATGTATACAAGGAGCAGAAGAAACTAGAAAAGATTTAGCTCCATTCAAACATATGGATTTTAGTGACTTTAAAAAAATCATTGAAGATATAAAATCATGGAATGGTCCAAAACTAAAACTTTTGCGCCTTGCTTTTCATGGTGAACCATTTATGCAAAAGGATTTTGCAAAGTTTGCAAAATTTGCTGTGGATTCACAAGTGGCTGAAAAAATTGATACTTTTTCAAATGCTTCGCTTATGGATAAAGAACAAGCAAATGCAATTTTAGAGAGCGGTATAGATGCTATACGTTTTTCTATTTATTCAGTTATCAACGATAGACATAAAGAAGTTACTCGCCGTGATGTACCTGTTGAAGCAATAAGAGATAATATTCTTTATCTAAAAGAAGAAAGATATAGACGTGGTCTTGATAAACCCTTTATCTTTGTTAAAGCTTTTGATAACTATAATGAAGAAAACGATCTCTTCTTTTCTATGTATAAAGATATTGCCGATAAAGTAGACTTAGAAAAAGTTCATAATGCAACTAAATATAAAGATATTGACTTGATGGGTAAATATTATAAAAATAGTGATGTAAAAGAACAAAATAAAGAAAATTTTTCTTCTAATCTTCATAATTTTATTGCTTGCCCACGTCCATTTATGAGTATGGTTGTAAATGTGCATGGCAACTGCCTTATGTGTACTTTAGATGCGCCATCTTATACAAAAATTGGCAATATACATGAAAAGCATTTGCAAGAAATATGGTCAGGTAAAGAGGCTTTTGAATTTAGGAAACTGCAACTAGAAGGAAATAAAGAGCAAAATTCACTATGCAGAGCATGCGACTGGTTCAAACTGTTTCCTGTTGAAGATTGTGTAGACTCTTTTCCGGTAGAAAGATTAAGTGAGTTCTAGGAGCTGGTATGCAAAATCTTACCTATAGTAAATTACGCGAGCAATCAAGAATAAGTTTACTTGATGCTGTTCCTCTTTCAATGCCATTATCTATGTATGTCGATCCTAGCTCTATCTGCAATTTTTCTTGTATATATTGTCCACAAAGCTTTGCAAATAAAGAAAAAATGAGTCTTTCCACTATGTCTTATGATGACTTTGAAAGAGTGGTTTCTCAAGTAAAGAGTATGGGAAAACTAAAAACTCTTAATCTTTTTTCTTTTGGTGAGCCTCTTCTAAATCCACATACGCCGGAATTTTTGAAAATTGCAAGAGAAAATGATATTGCTGAAAAATATGTTATCACTACAAATGCAAGTTTATTAAATGAAGAAAAGGCTAAAAAGCTAGTTGATAATGGCTTATCCTTTATAAGAATTTCTATTTATAGCGCAAATCAAGAAAAACATCAAGAACGCACAAAAAGCAGAGTAAATCTTGAAGAAATAAAACACAATATTTCATTTCTTAAACAGTATCGTGATAGTAGAAACTCTTCTCTTTCTATAGCTGTAAAAATGCTTGATACTAGTGATAGAGAAGAAAATAAAGTTTTCCTTGAAAATTTTTCACAATATGCCGATGATTGTTTCATAGAACCTTTACATAATTGGCATGACGAACAAGAAAAATATAGCACCTTAAATGATGAACAAAAAACAAGAAAGGTTTGTCCCTATCCTTTTTATACCCTTGTTACTCATGCTAATTTAGATATAAGTGTCTGTTGCCCGGATTGGGATAAAAAACTTGTGATAGGTAACTTGAAAGAGGAAAATTTACAAGATATTTGGCGCAGTAAAAAGCTTTATAAGCTACAAGATGCTTTACTTTCAAAAGATTACTCGATATATAAAGTTTGTGAGAAATGCAGTTTTTATAAAATAAATGCAGGTGATAATTTAGATTTACTTACTGCAGAAGAATATAGAGGGCGTAGAGCATGAAAACTGTGATTTACAACGGATGGTTAAGGAACAAGGCTTTTTGAAGAAATCTTTGTTGTGCCAAAGGCAATGGTAGAAATTGGAGGAAAATCAATTCTTTATATAGATTTAGTGAATTTATAATACTCATAGGTTCTTATCACACTATATAAAAGACTATTTTATTAATTATTACAATAGATACCCTGATATTGCCGTTGATATGACAAACAATAGTGTTGAAATACATAAAGCTCAGAGTGAACCATTTTATTTGTGCGCTGTAAAGATTATTTGCGCATGCAATTTCACCTGAGTGTTTTTGTCTTTAGTATGTAGTTAGGCATACAAAAAGTAAGTTCTTTACTTCTTGTATGCCTTTATTTTTATTGAATATAGACTCTTAAAGTGTTTTTAGCTTATATTCTAATTTTGACTGATAACCGCATAATTTCTGCTACCGTCTTTATAGAAGAATGTCACACGGAAGCGGTTTTTCTTATCGGTCAAGGCTCCATTATCTTGAAGAATTATATCTAAAAGTATTGGGCTTGTAACATCTAATTCAAAAGCCGCATCTTGATCGTTTACGATTTTACCATCTTGAGCTAGTTGCAGAACACCCATCGCACTTGTTTTTACATCTTTTGTTTTCCAAGAACCGGCTGTTCCGCCTATACTTTCGACTCTTAAAGCAATAAGAGGGCTTGTATGTTTTGCTAATACTTGTAAAAGACTATCATTTTTTTTATCTGCTACAAATGAATTTAGGCTGATACTATCTTTATCATAATCAAGAATAATTCCGACTCCTGCTTTTTTTCCTTCAGGAGCAACAAGTCTTGCATCTTGTATTTTTTCTTCTGTTTTTACTTCTTCTTTAGGTGTTTCCTTGATTTCTTCCTTAGTTTCTTCTTTAACTGTTTCTTGATTTTCTTCTTGTACAGAAGATTCAGTTACTACTTCTTCTTTAATTTCCTCTGCAACTGGTTCTTTTACTTTAGGTGCAGGTTGTATTCTTGGTGGAATTTCTTTTTTAGCTTGTTCTTGCAAGAGTTCCAAAGCTTTAGGATAATCACCTTTAAATCTTGTAAGAGCCTTCAAGTAATCCAGTGCTGATTTGCCTTCATTACTTTTTATCATTATATTAGGATAATAATTTATAAATAATTCTAAGCTCTTTAGGAAAGATTTGTTGTTTTGTACGAGATCAATTACAGCTGTAGAGCCGTCATTTGTTTGTGCATCAATATCTGCACCGGCATTTGTAAGAGTATCGAGAAGTTCTTTATTTGCTAAGTGTGCAGCATACATTAAAGGAGTTCTTCCACTTTCTGTGCGAGCGTTTATATCTGCTCCATTCTCAATAAGTTCTTGTAATTTTTTGTTATCTTGAAAAGCTACTGCATTGAATATTTCTTGGTTTTCTTTACTTGGTATAAAGCCTTTTGATATGAGAAGTTCTATGTTTTTTGGTTTGTTAGCAAATATAGCTCTATCAAGTGGAGGAGTTGCTTCACTATCAGCTTGTGCCCCGTGCTGTAACAGTAAGAGAATGTCTTCTTCAGTTCCACTACCGGCGACTATTGATAAAGTTGAATTTTTAGTTTTTTGTGTTATATCTTTGTGGTTAAGTAAAAACTCTATTATATCAGTATGTTTTTTTTGGATAGCATATGCAAGAGGTGGATAGAAGAAGTCCTTTGAGTTTATATCTAATCCAAGTTTTAAATACCTCTTAACATTTTGCAAATCTCCGTCGCCTACAGCTTTAAAAAATTCAGAATGAAGCTTCTTTTTATTTTTAGCGAGGTTTTGATTTTCTGATGCTATATTACGTTCTGTTTCTATATAATCTTTAATTTCTTTGCTCTTTGTGAAACTTGTTATGTATGAATAATTTTTTCTAAAGGTAGGGTCAGCACCATTTTCTACTAAAAATTTCACCATCTCAAAATCGTTCATGTAAGCAGCAAGAAGAAGAGCAGTTTCATTGCTAGTGCTAACTTGGTTCACATCTGCCCCTAATTCTAAAAGGGTTTTTGCTGCCTCAATATTACCTCTATAGGCTGCCATCCCTATTGGTGAAGTGCTGTATTTTATTTCTTGTGAAGAAACTCCATCTACCTTAGCTCCTTTGTCAACAAGAGTTTTTATGGCGTCTGCTTGGTTGTTTATAGCCGCAGCAAGTAGTGGAGTGTGACCAATTGGGTTAAATTTATTAATGTCTGCACCATTACTTAGAAGTAAGTCAATAATTTCAAGTTTACCTGTTCTACTAGCGGCAATTAAAGGTGTATCACCTAATGCAACAGTATTAACATCACTATTTTTTTCCAAAGCATGTTTAACAAGCTCAACACTGCCAAGCCCTGAGGCAAGCACTAAAAGAGAATTATTTTTTTCAGGACTTGTAAGTTGTTTATCTATTTCAACAAGAGCGTTTTTGTTGCCTTTTATATATTCCTTAATTAAAATTGCTAAATCATAATCTATTGCAGTATTGTAATTTGCAACAATACTTGAATAGCGAGTTGTAAAAGGGGCGAATTGACCATTATCGCTTAGACTAAGTACAATCTCATTTCCTCGTAAAACGCTGCTGAAAGAATTAGAAATCGTAATAAAGTTTGACGCAAGTGGACGTAAATTAACTTTTCCTGAAAAAATTTCGTAGTTGCCATCTATAAGAACTAGGGCTTTAATACTGTTATCAGAAGGATTATATGATACTAAATCTATAGGGCGGTTTTCTCCTGTTTCTTTTCCATCTTGCGTAACTTTTAATTCAAAGGATATTTTTCCTAAATCATTAAGTAATGCTAGATATTCATCTGTTTTTTTAGTATATTCTAATTGCTGAGGTGTTTTCCCAGTTATATAGTTTTGAATTTCTTCACTTTTTGGAGCTATATAAGCAAAAATTACAGCAGAAAGAGAATTAGAGCCTAGCATCTTGGTTGCTACGTATTCTTTTTCCCAGTTAGGTGTAAAAAGTTTTTCTAGCTCGCTTATTTCTTTAGAGAATTTATCGTATTCAGCTGCATCTTTTGCGAAATCACGTCTGTAAAGTAGATTGACATACATAGAAAAAGGATCGCGTGCAACTGTAGTATCTAGTATTCTTGAATTTGGGTTATAAAGTGCATGATGTGCGTTTATGATGGAGAGTATATTTGAATCAGCGCTTCTGTTGTCAGCTGTAATATCATACTCTGGGTAATGTGACTTTTTATATAAATATAAAGAAATCAAAGCACTAGTATCATAAGATGATAAATTTGCATAATTATTTTTTGAAGATACGTTCAAAAATTGTTCAATTTCTGCCATAGCATTTTCATCTTTTTCATTACCAAAGAGCCCAAAATATTTAATCAGTAACTGTCGAATTGTTAGAGAGTCAGCGATATTATATTTTTCAAATAATTTCAAAGATTCTAGACCTTTTTCTTTATTGTTAGAAATCATATAACTATCTAACAAACGTACATGCTCATCATAATGTGACCAAAAATTGAGTTTTTCAAAAGTTTCTTCTTCAATATCTAAGTCATCAATTTGATCTTCATTGAGTGTAAGTAAATAGTTGACTGTAGTTTCAAAAAGATATTTTAATTCGTTTGTATTATTTGGATAAAACGTTCTAGATAAAAAATCAGTTTTTCCGCTATCAAGAATAGCATTAAGAGTTTCATCTAAGGAAAATTTACTATCATCTAAAGCTTCAATGAAAATTTTTGCCTTTAAATCTTCACCAGTTTTATCTGATCTAATTGTAGAATTAGATAGTTCCACCCCATACTTATCTTCAAAAATATCACGATACTTTTTAAGGATTAAAAGTGTTCCTTCAGAATCATTCATTGGAATAAAGGGTTTTGCGTATAAATCAGGTGAAACAAAACACAATAAAAAAGTGAGCAAAAGAGATTTTTTCATTTAGATTTCCCAGTGGTTAAACGTTAAAATTTTTGGAATATTTTAGATTGATTTGGGTATGCTACAAAAATTATATATGAAAAAATAAACAAGTAACCTTAGATAGTTATGAGTTTTTTTATATATTGAGATATAGTAACTACATATAATCATTCTAAAAAAATAATAAAATCTATAACAAGAATATTGTAGTTTGTGCTATAATGTTTGTCAAGAGAAACACATTCTAAAGTACAGAAATTAAGAAGAAGTAATTTCTAAATCACTCAATTTGTTTATAGATTGAAGACTTTCTAATAAATAAACCATATGTTGATTTTGCAAACTTTCTTCAAGGTAACCAATATAATAATTAAGATTTGAAGGTTGTTTTTCCAATTCTATTTCTACAAGATCTCCTCTTTCTAGTTCTTTTGTAATAAGAGTTGAATTCATGAAAGCACCATATTCAGTGTTCATTACAAAGCTTTTATCAAAATTTGAACTCAAAACTGCAACAGATGGTGGTTTAGGTATATCATTTTCTATAAAGAAATTATGTATATGCCATGAAAAACTAGAATCGAGAGGTGAAAGGAGGATTGGAGTTTTTTCTAAATCTTTAAGTTGAAGGTACTTTTTTTTAGCTAAAGGGTTCTTTGCTGACACAACAAAAGGTACTTCAAATTCAATAAATTTCTGAGATTTAATATCAGGGTATGAAAAATCGTTTGCTTTAATAAAACAAGAAATTTCTTTTTCTCTTAATTTATTTAATAGCTCGTCATAACTGCCATCTGCAAAAAGAATACGAACTTCAGGTAAGTGGAAATTTACATAATTATAAATTAAAGGAACAAGAACTTCACCTGGCGTAGAATTTATCGCAATAATTATTTTGTTTTCATTTTCATGTTGATATGAAAGGATTTTTTTATTAAAAACTTCAACATTATAAAATATTTTTTCAATTGTTGGTAAAAGGCTTTTGCCTTTTTCTGTGAGCTCAATACGAGTAACTTTCTTAACAAAAAGTTCAAATCCTATAAATTGTTCAAGATTTTTCACCTGTATACTTACAGCAGCAGCAGAAAGATTGAGGTAAGACGCAGCTTCCTTAAAACTTTGAAGTTTTGTTATAATATAAAAAGTATAAAGCTGATTTAAATTCACTTGAAAATTCATATAAATAATCCTTTATTTAAGACTATCGTAAAAGTGCTTTTTTTGCAATATCAAAATTATATAAAAAAATCAATGAATTAGATGGTTGTGCGTCTGAAAAAAAATAAAGGAGTTAAAAAATGAAAAACAATTGTTAAAATAATTTATCTTTACAAAAAAAGTTTATGCTTGTAAACATTTTTGCATATATTAAACATAATAAGGGAAAGGAAATGAAAACCAAGAATATTTTACTGTCGGCATCATTTTTGTTCTTATTTTCTCCATTGCTGTATAATGCGCATGCGGCAGAAGAAATTGAACAAATTACAACTATAAGCGCACCTGAAGTTGTCATTTCAGCAACAAGAACAGAACAATTAATTCAAGATGTTCCAAATGCTATGGAAGTTATTTCTGGCGAGGAAATTCAAAAAATTGGTGCTCAAGACGTTATGGACGCTTTAAAAAGAGGTTATGGCGTAATCACAGAAGGAACAAGCGGTGGCTTGCAAATTCGTGGTGCCAGTGCAAAAGTGCTTATCAATGGCAGAGCACCTGTTTCATGGGGTAGTGCTAACGAAACAGTGCGCAGAACGCTAGACTTAATTCCTGCTGAAAATATTGAACGTATTGAAATTTTGCGTGGGCCAGGCTCTGCTCTTTATGGTGACGGCTTGGGTGCTATTGTAAACATAATCACTAAAGAATCGAAAGAGCGTGAAACTACAGTTGGCTTTCTTATGGGGTCAGAAGATTATGCTATAACTGTAAGGCATGATACTGGCACAAGTAATAATTGGTCAAACGTTTTTGCAGCTGAATTTTACCGCTATTGGGGAGTTGAAGAAGATTACCTTTCACCTCGCAGTCAAAGAGATGGGACAGTAGACTATCATACAGAGCGCGAGTTTGGCAACGATCTTTACCTCAATAACTCATTAGCATACACCTTTGAGCGTGGAAGCAAATTACAATTAGACACAAACTTTCTCTTTAAAGAAGCTCCTAGCGGTAGTAATGATAAAGATGAAAGCGTTATTGCAAACACCCTTAGTTATGAAGATTCTTGGGGAGACCACTTCTTCAATACAGCTATAAGCCATTCACAAAGCACGCGTGACACAAGTGATGGTATGCAAAGATATTTGATTACTTCATTTGAAGCGCAAGATTCATGGTTCATCAATGATATGCACACCCTTACTTTTGGTACAAAAATGGAATGGGGTAGAGTTAATGGCGCAAGAGCAGAAAATGACGAGCGTGGTGACAGAACTACAGCAAGTTATGGTTTCTACCTTCAAGACGAAATTTCTTTATTTGACGAAAAACTTTATATAGTTCCAGCTCTTCGTTATGACTATTACGATTCTTTTGGTAGCCATTTTTCACCTAAAATTGGTGCTACTTACGAATATATTCCTAACCATCGCTTTAAAGCAAGTTGGGGAACAAGCTATAGAGCACCAATCTTGAACGAACTTTATGGTTCATCAAGTGGTGGCTATGCTAGAGGGCTTGAATTTGTTGAAGGCGGTGTAACTTACGAAACAAGTTATGGTACAACGCTTCCTTCACCTAACTTACAACCGGAAACAAGCAATAGCTGGGAAGTGCGCTTTGAAGGTGACTTCGATAATACAGAATTACTCAAAGGTCTTTCTTATGGTGTAGGTTATTTCCATACTGAATACCAAGATAAAATCAGCAGAGACTTCAATGATGTTGTAGGTTATGGATTTGATGCTGATGGTGATGCTGTCGGTTATATTAAATATACAAATATTGGTAAAGCTAGATCTTCAGGTATTGAAGCTGAACTTCATTACAACTTCTTAGAATACTTCACTTTTGGAGTAAGATACACTTATCTTGATTCACGCGATACTCAAAATAATTATACTCTTGGCTCAGCAGCTTTCAACGAGTATCAAGCTAGTCTTGACTTCGATTATGCACCATGGGGAATATACGCTTCATTATGGGGTAATTACTATCAAAACTTCAAAGATGGCGAAGACTTTGAAGATGGTGTAGCAGAGCGTTTTGATTATTACAATCTAAGTTTCTCTATTTCTAAAGAATTTAGTAATGACCTTAGTGTTATCTTTGTTGCAAACAACTTCCTTCAAACAGCTAGACAAAATGATGTCTTTGATCACTATATTGATCCAACAGAATATAAACTTAGTTTCCAACTTAAGTTTTAGTAACTGCTAACCTAAAAAAGAACCATAGCTATATACACGTAGCTAAGGTTCTTTTTGTTCACTATAATTAGGATATATCATGAAAAAAGTTTTAACACTTTTCATATTGCCATTAGCCTTATCTCTCAATGCTTGTGCATTGGTAGAAAGTCCAAAAATGGTAACTTTACATACACGCACAGCAGATGATAAACAAATTATACATGTTGATGTGCCATATAAACCTCAAAGAATTGTTGCAAGCGACTATATAGCTGTTGACACTCTTAAATCTTGGGGAATGGAAGACATAATAGTTGGAATGGCAAAAGATTCTGATATTCCGGGTATTGAAGATCTGAAAACTAATAAAAATATAGCTGATTTAGGCGGATTGAAGTCTATTGATACTGCTCAAATAGCAAGCTTGAAGCCGGATCTCATCTATGTAAGCGGGCGTGGTGCAAGTAAGTTTGACGAACTTTCAAAGATTGCGCCTACTATAATTCATCATGTTGATTATATGCCAACTGCATACAGCGATGTGAAAGAAATTAATGCTAATATGTCAAAAGTTTTTGGTGCAGAAGAGCTCTACGCAAAGCAATTTGCTGATTTTGATAAAAGAGTAGAAAAGCTTAATGAACTGAGCGAAGGCAAAAGTGCTGTTATCATCAATATAGTGAAAAATAATGTGTATTTTATGGGTGATCATAGCAGAGTATCAATGATTACAAATTCATTTGGTTTTGAAAACTCAGCAAAAGATTTGAAAGAAAGACCAAAATCAAATGAAGTTTCACTTCAATTTATAGCAGATGCAAATCCTGATTATATCTTTGTTTTAAGCAAAGATCTTGCAATAGGAAGTGAAACAGCTGTTGATCCAAAAACTATCATTGAAGTTGAAGAGCTTGCTAAAACTAAAGCGTATAAAAACAATAACATTATATACTTAACACATCCTATTTGGTATCTTTCCGAGGGCGGTGTGAGCGCAACAGATATTATGATATCTGATGTTGAAAAAGCATTTAAATAATATACAAAACAAATCTGAAGATTTTGTTTGTTATCTTATAAAATCTTCAGATTAAGTTTCAAATTTAAAGGGGCACTGTTATTCTATCTTCCTATAAATATTCTTTAATAATGCTTTTGATGATAATTGTTTTGTCAGTAGTTTCACTTTTTGTCGGTGTGATAGATCTCTCCTTTGACAAAATACTGGCAGGCGATTATCAGCAAGTAAGCATTTTATTCGTTTCGCGTTTCCCAAGACTTTTAGCTATTATTTGCACGGGCATTGGGATGAGTGTTGCAGGTTTAATCATGCAAAATTTATGTATGAATAAATTTGTTTCACCTACAACTGGTTCAACTGTTGCCTTTGCACAGCTTGGTATTTTAGTATCTTATATTATTTTTGCAGAGTCAACTCTTGTTATAAAAACAATAATTGCCTTTATTTTTGCAGTGGGCGGGACATGGCTTTTTGTTTGGTTTACTCAAAGAATCCAATTTAAAGATATTATTATGGTGCCGTTAATCGGTATTATGTTTGGTTCTGTCGTGGGTGGGATAACAACTCACTTTGCTTATTCACACAACTTAATGCAGGTAATGACTTCTGTTATGGTTGGTGATTTTTCGCTTATTATCAAAGGTAGATATGAGATTGTCTTTTTGGTAATACCTTTACTTGTAATTTCTTATCTATATGCTAACCACTTTAATATTGTTGGTATGGGAAAAGATTTTTCCTCAAATCTTGGTTTGAGTTATCAAAAAATTCTTTTTATAGGTCTTACGATTGCAGCACTTATAACAGCAAGTATTGTTGTTACTGTGGGCACTATTTCATACTTAGGGCTTATTGTACCAAATATCGTGGCTATGTTTAAAGGTGACAAAATGCGTAACAGTCTTTTAGATGTTTCGCTTTTTGGTGCTTTGTTTGTACTTATATGCGATATTTTGGGCAGAGTTTTGATTAGTCCTTACGAATTGCCTATTGATCTTATTTCGGGTGTATTTGGTTCTTTTATCTTCTTAGTGCTTATGTTTAACCGTTTAAGCCCTAAAAAGCCGAAAAAATCGAAAGAACTTACTCCTGTATCTTGCTGTAAGTCATAAAGAGGAATACTATATGCTTAAAAATATCTACATTAAAAAAATACTGATACTAAGCGTGCTTTCCTTGATATTTCTTCTTATCTATCAATTTATCTTTGTCGATATGAAATATTTTGACTACGCAATGTATATACGTACACCAAAATTATTTGGAATATTAGTAGCTTCCTTTTGCATTGGAACTGCGAGTATTGTTTTTCAGTCTATTATCAATTCACGTATAGTTACACCTTGCCTACTTGGTATGAACTCGCTTTATATCTTGATTCATACTGCTTTTGCTTTTATTCTTGGTGTAAGTAGTGAATTTGTTTCAAATAAAAACATCACTTTTTTAGCTGATATTATTGTGATGTCTATCGCATCAACCCTCATCTATGGCTATTTATTTCGTAAAACAAAATATAATGTTCTTTATATCTTATTATCAGGAACAGTTATGGCAACGCTTTTTACGAGTATTTCAAATACGCTTATCCGTACAATGGACCCGAATGAATATGAAGTATTGTTAACAAGTCTTGTTGCGGGATTTTCACATGTAAATATGGATGTTTTGGGAATGGGTGTAGCGGTTATTGTTATCACTCTTATTGCCCTTTGGAAAGAAATTCAGCTTTTAGATGTGATTACTTTAGGCAGAAATCAAGCGATAAATCTTGGCGTTGACTACGATAAAACAGTAATGAAACTCCTTTTAGGAGTGACACTTTTTATCACGGTAGCAACTGCTTTAGTTGGTCCTATTTCCTTTTTAGGGCTTATTGTAGCTAACCTTTCACGCGAATTCATGAAAACCTATAAGCATAATTATCTTATGTTTGCCTCTTTCCTATTTGGCGCTGTTATTTTATTTGGTGCACAAATTCTTATTGAGCATGTTTTTCATTTCAGCACAGTTATTTCAGTATTTATCAACTTTTTTGGTGGAGTATATTTTCTCTACTTAATTATTAAAAATAAAGGTATCTAGCAAGTGGAAATTATAGCTTTAACAAAATACTACGCCGGAAAAAAGGTGGTAGATGAGGTTTCATTTACTTTGCCCAAAGGAAAGTTTACCTCTTTGATTGGTCCAAATGGTGCGGGTAAGTCAACAGTTCTTAATATGATAACAAGACTTATCGAGCGTGACAGTGGCGAAATTCTTATTGAAGGCATAGACATTAAAAAATGGAATAGCAAAGAGCTTGCAAAGAAAATTGCTATTCTTTCGCAAACAAATAACTTTTCTATGAAAATTACTATTAGAGAGTTAGTTGCTTTTGGACGTTTCCCACACAGTGGCGGAAGACTTACAAAAGAAGATAACGATAAAATTGAAGCAGCTATTAACTATATGGAATTAGAAGATATTGCAGATAAATTTATAGATGAAGTTTCCGGCGGGCAAAGACAAAGAGCTTGTATAGCTATGGTTATAGCTCAAGATACTGAATATGTTTTTCTTGATGAACCTACAAATAATCTAGATATTTATCACTCATCTAATATGATGAAACTTCTGAGAAAATTATGCGATGACTTTGGAAAAACTATTATCCTAGTCTTGCATGAGATTAATTTTGCTTCAACTTATTCAGACTTTATAGGCGCATTCAAAGATGGAAAGCTTTATAAATTTGATACAGTCGATAATGTGATGACAGCTGAAACACTCAAAGCACTTTATAAAGTTGATTTTGAAATTCAGATGGTAAACGATAAACCTATTTCAATATTTTATTAATACTAAAACCTTAGGAGACAAGATGAAATCCCTTTTAAAAAAATCCCTTATGACTCTATTGTCTGTAACAATCCTTTCACAAGCAAGCATTTCATTCGCTGAAACAATAACTATCAAAGCAACAAACGAGAAAAAACAAATTATTGATTTAGAAGTTCCAAAAAATCCAAAGAGAATTGTGGTGCTAAGTCCAACTGCTCTGGATATTCTTGATCATTTAGGTTTGTCTGATCGTGTAGTCGGCTTTACAAAAGAATTTGATTTGCCGGAACATCTTTTGAAGTATTCAAAATCAGATTCTATTACAAATGTAGGCACAATGAAAGAGCTTGATATGGAAGCAATTATGTCTTTAGAACCGGATCTTATTTTTTCAAGCGATAGAACCGTTGCAAAATATAAAGAACTTTCTATGATTGCACCAACCGTGGCTTCTTATATTAATTATGAAAAAGGTTTTTATAACGGCTTTAAAGAAAATGCTATTGTACACGCACAAATCTTTGGAAAAGAAAGTGAATTAAACAATATATTTACTGCTTATGAAGAAAGAATAGCAAATATGAAAGCAAAGTATGAGGGTAAAACTGCTATTTTAGGCATTTTCACAGGCGGAGCTTTTCATACATTAGGCAATAAAGGCAGAATTGCACTCATAAGCAATGACTTAGGTTTTGACAATGTTACTGCGGACAAAAATGTAAATCACGGTAATATTTCCTCTTACGAACTTATTTTAGCTAAAAATCCTGAGTATGTATTTATCCTTGATAAAGACACAGCTGTTGGTAAAAAATCTACCGGAGCAAAAGAACTTATGGATAATGATATTGTAAAACAAACAAATGCACATAAAAACGGAAAAATAATCTATATTACTCCTCCTTCTGTTTGGTATCTTGCTGACGGTGGTTTAACTTCAATGGATATTATGCTCAAAAATATTGAAAGCATAGACAATAATAAATAGAGTTTATAAGGAATATGCTCGTGTTAACAAAATATATAAAATTCTTGAATAGAGCTATTTTTCTTGGCTCATTTGTTTTTCTTACTGTAATAAACTCTTACGCAAATGAAAATGCTATTAATGAAAAAGTTTCCTCTTCATTTTCTCACTTATTAGATTCTCTTTCAGAAGATTCACTTGATAGAGGGGATTATTATAAAGCTCTCTTCCGCTTTACTCTTGAAGGTGCAAAAGGGGATGTACTTGTTAATGCGCGTGACTTTGAAAAGGAATTTAGTAAAAAAGCTCAAGAAGAAAATCAAGGTAAAAATGATAGTGCCAAAAATGATAAAGAGCAAAACAGCACAAATGTAGATGAGGATGTTATGTCGTTTAGTTACGCATTAAAAACACCCTACTTCTACACTGAAAATAAAGAGTTAATGTTAGATGTTATAGATTTAGCTGAACTCTATGAGCCAAACTTACTTGTTACTTTGAAGGAAAATATTCTTACTCTTATATTTAGTTCAACACAGAAAAAAATTCTTGAAAAAGAAGAACAAAAAACAGATCCAGTAAAAAGTGATGCTCTGCAAAGTACTGATGATAAAGACTTAATGCAGAAAGTGCAATTTGACAAAGAAGTCTATACTCTTGTTTTTGATTTAGACAATAGTGAAGAAAAAGGACTTTTAACGCATAATGTTTATCAAAGAACTGTAGAAGAAAGAGATAGTACTGATGTTTCAAGAGAGCCAATATTTATTATTGATGAAATAAAATCATATAAAAACAAAGAAGTAAGACTCAATACTCCTATTGAAATTATTGAAAATCATGTCTTTGTACCGCTTTCAACAATGATTTATTTTAATGAAATTGTAAATAAAGAAGCTGATTTTTATTTCGCAAGTAATAAGTTGGCAACAAAAGAAAACATAAAAAAACTAAGTCAAATCAAAAATATAACTAAAGAAATAGAAAAAGCACCTGAATTTCTATCAAGAGAAAATTTTGAGCTTATCTATGCAATGATAGGGCCAGCAGGAGCAGCTATTTTAGTACTTGTTCTTGTTGCAACCTATCTAGCTTTGAAAAATTTCTATTATCTTACCTTTGTATGGTTTCAATTTACAGGAAAATTCAAGAAGCTTGATAATGAATGTCAGTTATTAGATGAAGAAATTAAAACCAAAAATCCAATGATTCACCTTTTGAGAGAAATTAACGCTCTTAATATAAAAGATCCTACAACTCTAAGAACAGAAATTTCATTCATCTTTAACAGAAACTTTGAATCTGTTGTACAAGATTTGGCTTATATACGACTCATCAGTGTAATTTCACCTTTACTTGGTTTGCTTGGAACAGTGCTTGGTATGGTTGATGTATTCCAAGCAATTGCGGAATCTTCCTCTCCTGATCCTGCGGATTTAGCTCAAGGTATTTGGTCAGCGCTTCTTACGACGATTTTAGGACTTTCAGTAGCAGTACCAACACTTATTGTCTATTACTACTTGCTATTAAAATACAAAAGATATCAAAACCGAATGATTAAATTTACTAACCATTTTCATAGCTCTTGCTCAGGGCAATAGCAGGAATATTAGGAGGACAAAATGGATCTATTAGATGATGATGCAGGCGTTGATATTACTCCACTTATCGACGTAGTGTTTATGCTTTTGGTGTTTTTTATTATGACTACAACCTTTTCAAAACCAGTAATGGATATAGTATTACCTACAGCACTAAAAACAGAAGAGCTTGAAAAACAAGAAGAAATTGTTATTGCTGTTACTGAAACGGGAGGTATTTTCTATAAAGATATAAGTCTTAGCGAAGGGCAGTTTGCAGCTCTTTTAGAAGAACATCCAACAACGAGAATAAATCTTCATGTAGATAAAAAAGCTCCTTTTGACTCCTTTATTCAAGTTATTGATAAAGCAAAAGCAAGAGAAGGAGGCAGTTTTGTTATTAGCACAGAAAGCGCTGAGTAGTAATCCCTACGGCGGAAAGACATTAAATAATAGTAGAGTTCTTAGTTGGTTCACAATTTTACTGGCTTTTTCTCTAGTGCTTGCAGCGGGTGTAGAAGTTGTTATTGAGTTGCCTACTGTAGCGCAGATGTTTAAATTGCCTGAAGAAATTATTATCCACGAACCCCCTAAAAAGAAGAAATTTGAAGTCCTTTTTACAGATAATTCTGACTTCATATATCAACTTCAACTAGAAAAGCCGGTTGTTGAACCCCCTAAACCCAAAGAGCCGGAACCAATTCCCGAACCTCCTAAACCAAAACCTAAGCCTAAACCAAAGCCTGCTGCAAAACCACAAGCAGCACCCTCGACTACGCTTGTTGAAAATGCTCCCGTAGGTGAACCACAAGGCGAAGTAGGAGGAGCGTCTGAAAATACTCTGATGTCAGAACTTATTGCTTATGTGAATCAGCATAAAGTTTATCCAAGAGCTGCTCAAAAAAGAGGCATTCAGGGAGTAAATTATATCTCTGTAAGCATTACACCTGATGGAAGAATCAAAAGTGCAAATCTTTCAAAAGGTGTGGGGAATTCTACACTTGATAATGCCAGTAAAAAACTTGCAGAAAAACTTACTTCATTAAAGCTCACTGCACCAAAGAAAGCTATAAATATTAGTGTGCCTATTCATTATTCTTTAAAGGATTAGAAATATCTTTGTGTTATTTACTAGAAGGAGAAAAGCTCGGATATGTTTCTAAATGTATGTTATTGATATCGTTTATAAAGAAATGTCAAAATAAAAGTTATAAGTTAATAATTTTTTTAAATTGTATTGACAGGAAATACTATTCAATGATAATTTATGAAGAAAGTTTATGGTTTAGATACTCATGCTAAGTTTTCTTTAACTTGTAGCCTTTGCATTTTTTTGCAACTGGGAGTTTATTGTGAAGAAGCTAATTTTATTTATTCTTGCTCTTTTTTTCATCCTTCCTGTAGATATCTTTGCGGAAAATTTAGGAAAGCTCAATAAGGATTTAATAGACGCTATAAAAAACAATAATTATTCTAAAGTAGAAAAACTACTTGTACATGGTGCAGATGTAAACTCTACAATTGATTCATATACTCCTTTAATCTTGGCCAGTGAATGGGGACATATAGATGTGGTAAAATTATTACTTGAAAATGGAGCCGATGTCAATCTGAAGACACTTGGAAATGAATCGGCTGTTGTTGCTGCATACGAGAAAGATCATATTGAGATTATGAAATTTCTTGTAGAGCATGGTGCACAAGTAGATGATATTCTCTATCGTTTCTTCATGTTTGCTATAGATGAAAAAATTGAAATGACACAATTTTTCTTAGAACACGGTGCTACTATAGATGCAAAATCTTTTGTTACAGCAACAGGCTTTAGAAATCGTAATAATCTTGAGCTGGTAAAAGTCCTTCTCGCAAGTGGCGTTGATATAAATGGTAAAGATAATAATGGAAAAACAGCTCTGCAATCAGCCTCAGTAAGAAAGTTTGGTTCTACGCTTGATGAAAATTTAGAGATGGTAAAACTCCTCCTAGAAAATGGTGCTGACCCCAATATTAAAGACTTAGAAGGAAATACAGCCCTTATAACTATTGCCGCTGAGAACTGGCAAGAGGATGCTAACACTGTAGATTTGCTTTTAAAATATGGTGCAAACCCTTCAATAAAAAATAATGAAGGATTAACAGCCTTAGATGTTGCAAGGCAGAACAATAATTCTAAAATTATTGCTTTACTTGAAAGTCAACCAGTTGAAAGTCAACCAGTTGAAACTCAAGTAGTTGAAAATGAAATAGTTGAAAGTCAACCAAGTTTGATTCCAACAGATATTATTCAAAGTATTCTTGAGTCCAACTATAATGGAGTAGAACAAGCTATAAAAAAAGGAATAAATGTTAACACTCGAACACGTTTTGGTCTTACTCCGCTTATGCTTGCCTCAATCTTGGGAGATGCTGAAATAGTGAACCTACTTTTAGAAAATAAAGCTGACCCAAATACCTTTGATGAAGGTGGATACTCTTTCATGATTTATAAAAATAAAGGTGTTGCTATTACAAAAGAATCTTTGAAGCAATATTTAGAAAATGAAAAAATGGATAAAGGAATTATCTTTAGTACTAACTCACCTCTTAGAATAGCCTCAGGAATAGGGGAGGAAAAAATAGTAAAACTACTTTTAAGAAAAGGTGCTCTTCCTAATGCAAGAAATAGTAGTGGATTTGTTGCCCTTGATTCAGCTGCAGGAGAAGGAAATACTGATATAGCTAAACTACTGATAGATAATGGGGCAGATCTTAATAATCAATCAGATAGTGGATATACTCCTCTTATTATTGCGTCTCAAAATGGGCATATTGATGTAATAAATTTATTGCTCGATAATGGAGCTTATTTAAACTTTGTGGCTCGTGATATAACTGCATTGAGTGTTGCAGTTTATAGTGGTCAAACAGAAGTTGTGGAATTGTTACTTTCAAAAGGAGTGGATAAAAACTACCTCAAGAAAAATACCAGTAAGCTTATAGAAACAGCAGAAATGCAAGGCTATACCGAAATTGTAGCACTACTAAAAAACCCTGATAGAGCAATGGCAAGTAAAGAAAAAGTTACAGAAGGTCTGATTGCTCCTGAACTAAAAAAACCGGGTATTGCGTTTATCGTTCCTCACAATAAGGATACTATGAGTCTTGATAAATTTACACTAGACGGTAAAAACGATACTCTCATAAAAGTTCTTGCTAAAGGTACAAGCCCCATTACTGCAATTAGATTAGAAAATAGTGGTGGAAAATCAGGAAGCTGGAGGACAAAAGACGTTAAAACGTCTGCGATGGGAGTTATTCGAGTAGAAAATCAAGGAAAAGTTCTTAATCCGGAGAATGCTTCTTTTTCTATCGATGTGAGCACTCCTCAAGGATTAGACTTATTCGTTCAAGATACTGGAGCCCTTGCCGATGATAAGACTAGAATTCGTATAACTTTCTTTCATAAAGATGGTTCAAGAACATATGCTCTTACTAACCGTATCAGCTTAGAAGAGCTTGAAAGGCGTTCAAGTGCGAAGAATGAGCAACCTAAAGTTTCTATTGAGTTAAAGCCTAAATATAGTTTATCATCTCAAGCAATTAGTGGAGGCATAAATATTAGCGGAGTAAAAGATACACAGTTTAATATACTTGTTGAAACAGTGGAAGCAAGTAGTGGGCGTTGGACGTGTATGTACGAAGGAATATGCGAAATTGATAATGTTTCTTTTAGTTGTACTCATATTGATGGAAAAATGAGCGGAAGTTTTGAGGGCGGAAATTTATTGATTACAAGTTCACCAGACTCTATGATGTGTGGTATGGGCGGTACAATGAATGGACTTTATATCCCTAACTAAATACCCTAGATTTACACACATCATTCCAATTCATGTATATAAAGTATTTTTTTCAAAAAATAGATATCCTTTATTTTTTTAAGGTGTTGATTTATTAGTAATTATTTCCTAGGGAAAAGGAGAATCTTGAAGGAGAAAATTTCATTTTTGTCATGCGGTTTTACCCTCCCTCAAAAAACAAACCTTAAACTGGAATCACGTAAGATGAACACAAATGGTAAATATAAGGGCTTGACATTTGTATCTATCCAAACTATATAAAATTTATTCAAACTAACTGGAAGATTAGATAATGATAAAGAATGGCTTGCATAATAACATAGCGCATGCACTTAAAAAAATGAGTGCTTCTTTATCTATTGCAATTTCTTTCAATGCTTTTTCTTTAGTTTTTTCGATGGCACTTCTTTGTGCTCTTGGCTTTACATGACCCTTCTTTTTTAAAGGGTAGGTTTCTCTTTGTTAAAAAAAGTCTTTACTTGGCAATTTTCAAGAAAAAGCTAATGTTATAAAAATTTGAACTTTTGTGTTTCATATCTTTTTTTAAAATTCAAGTTGCAGTAATTGCATTATATAGACATTAAAATCACCCTTATACTCTCGTTTCCTTTGAAATATATCGAATATTCCGAACGGATTTTTCTGTGCTAAGTAATAACTTTATAGACGGTTAGCACTTTTACTAATAATTGTTATTTAAAACATAACCTACTATATAAACTATAAGGGATTTATAATCATGAATGCAAACTCAACTGCAATTAGTATTGCTGCTTTAGGCGTTGGATTTAACATTGTTCTTGCAACTTTAGCAAAAGTTTTTGGTATTCCTTTTTTATTTTTAGATACAATAGGAACTATATTCTCAGCAGTTCTTTTAGGGCCTTTTTTTGGTGCTATAACAGGTTTAGTTACAAATTTTATAACGGCAATGCTCAATAATCCTGTAGAGTTACCTTTTGCTATTGTTAATATGACAGTGGGTATTGTGGTCGGCTTTGTAGCTAAAAAATACAAATTTGATATAAAAACAGCAATTATTACAGGCCTTGTTTTATCAATAGTTGCTCCTCTTATCGGAACACCGATTGCGGTATATCTCTTCGGTGGTTTAGCAGGTAGTTCTTTAGATATTCTCACAGGTTGGCTTGTAAATAGCGGTGAAAAAATATTCACAGCAGCATTCCTTCCAAGAATTGGCTCAAACCTTGTGGATAAAATAGGTTCTTGTATTGTAGTTGCATTAATTATTTCAAGAATCCCGAACTCTCTTATGACGAAAATTAAGAAGTAATTATGAATAGAGGAAAAAAAATAGTTGTTCTTGCACATTGTATTTTAAATCAAAATAGCGTTGTGTTGTCTTGCGGAAAAAACATGTCGGACTTTTTACCCTTTGTGAAAGATTGTCTAGAAAAAAATATAGGTATTCTGCAATTGCCTTGCCCTGAATTTCAACTCTATGGACTGAAAAGATGGGGGCATGTGAAAGATCAGTTCGAGCATCAAGGATTTACTTCTAAATCTTATGAGATACTTGCATCTATTGTAAGTCAAATAATAGACTATCTTGATAATGGTTACGAAATACTTAAAGTCTATGGCATTAAATGCAGTCCTAGTTGTGGGATTGAAAAAACATGTCGTGGTGACTTAGCAGGCGAAACTTCGTGCTATAAGAGTATTGATGATATAAATAATCGAGTACGAATCGTTGATGAAAGCGGTATTTTTATGGAAATATTCAAGAAAATGCTTGAAGAAAAAGGAATTCATCTCACATTTGAAGATATAGATGATTGGGAGCAACATGTTGATTAAGTTAGAAAATATAGATTTTTCATACGATGATACAACATTCTTTAAAGATTTTTCTCTAAACTTGAAGGAGGGCATATTTTATGCCCTCATAGGGGAAAATGGTAGTGGAAAATCAACGCTTACAAAGCTTCTTTTGGGGATTGAAAAACCTCAAGTAGGAGAAATACTTTTTGATGGTATTAATATAAAAGAGGATATTTTTGCTCTCAGAAAAGGTGTAGGTATGGTTTTTCAAAATCCTGATGAACAAATTGTATCGGATAGGGTAGATGAAGAAATTGCTTTTGCTCTTGAAAATTATGGATATTCTTCTGAAAAAATGTATGAAATAATCGAGGAACTTTTAGATCTTGTTCACTTGAGTTCAAAAAAAGAAACTAAAATTTCATCTCTTTCAGGTGGTGAAAAACAGCGTTTGTGCATAGCCTCTTCTCTTGCATTAAAGCCAAAACTCCTAATAGTTGATGAGGGTACGGCTATGCTAGATATCGAAAATAGAGATAGAATTTTGAAACTTCTTAGAAGTATCCAAAATCAAGGAGTTGCTATTCTTCTCATAACTCATCACTTAGATGAATTAGAATATTGTGACGAACTCATTTGTTTAGAAAAAGGAAAATTGAGATATAGAGGAGGTAAAATTCCTTTTATTTCAGCGCTTATAAAAGGGGAATTTGGAGATAAGATACATTTAAACGGAGCATTTAAAATCGCTCAATTTCTTTATAAGAAAAAGAACTTAGATATCTCATCTGATATTTTCAATATAAAAAAAGTAGGTGAGCATTTATGGAACTTTCTTTAGATAATATATCTCTTTCCTATACAAATTCTTATGCGGATTCAAGCGAGTTTGCTATAAAAAATCTAAGCTTGAACATAGAAAATGGCAGTTGGAATTTTATTGTAGGAGAAACAGGAAGTGGAAAATCTACTCTCTTGCAAGCAATGGGCGCACTTTTACCTATCAAAGAGGGCGAGATTTTTTGGCGTGGAAATAGTATTAAAAATAATGAAAATCTAAAAAAATTTAGAAATAATGTAGGTATTATGTTTCAGTATACGGAAAAGCAATTTTTTAACTATACGATTAAAGATGAAATTACTTTCTCCTTAAGAAAAAAACAAGTGCCGTCAGAAAAAATTGAAAAAGAACTTGAGGGAGTTATCGAGCTTCTTAATATTCCGAAAAATATTTTAGAGAGACACCCACTTGAAATAAGCGGGGGGCAAAAGAGGTTTGTGGCTCTTGCTTCTATTTTGATAGAAAATCCAAGCCTTTTACTTCTAGATGAACCAACGTGCGGATTAGATGTTCAAGCTCAAAAATTATTTTTTGATATTCTTCAAAAATTTAGAAAAGAGGGAAGAACTATAATCCAAATATCTCACATGCTTGAAGATGTGCTAAATTATGGAGATAGAGCTATTCTTTTAGAGTCTGGGAAGATTTTAAGAAGTGGTAAACCAAGAGATGTGCTTAGTGGTATACAGACAGAAAGTTTAGAAATTTTTCATGCTCTTAAAAATATGGGCATGAGTACGGATAATTTTCAGAATATTGACCATCTTTTAGAGTATATAGGGAGTGATGACTTTGTTAAGTAAATTAGACCCAAGAACCCTATTTTATACAACTGTTTTGTATGTTATAGCCTTAGTATTTATGGATAAATATTTTGATGTTATCTTTATTCTTCCCTTTATAACTTTACAAGCTTATCTTTTTTCTCTTGATTTTTCGTGGCTGAAAAAATTGTTTAGATTTTCTATTATGCTTTTTATATCAATAATTTTGATTAATTACTTTCTCATGAATAGAGATATAAATTATATTGCAGTAAGTGTTTTTAGAGTTATGGGAATAATTTTTCTTGCGGCTGCTCTTGTTTCTTCCTTGAATATTAGGGACTTAGGTTTTGTTATGGAGAGTTTGTTTTCTCCATTAAAGCTATTTAAACTACCTGTTGAGTCTATTGGAATTATAACGAGCTTAGCTTTTAAATTTATTCCCTTACTAAAAGAAGAAACGGATAGAATTATGCTTGCTCAAAAAGCACGAGGTATAGATTTTGATTTGATGACTTTTAAAGAAAGATTAAAAAATATCCCAAGTCTTTGTTTTCCTGTAATTATTTCAGGAGTGCAGAACGCTTTATCGCTCGCTATTGCGATGGAGGTAAGAGGTTTTGGAAATGGTATAAAAAGAACACGATTAAAGACTCATTCCTTTGCTAAAACTGATTATTATTACTTAGCTTTTTCATTGAGTGTGACTCTTGTATGGATTTATATAAAGCAGTAGTTTGAGAGGGAAAATCTTAATTTAGAAAGGGTAACACTCCTTGGAAAAATTAACAAGCATTTTGACGACACTATTTAGGAAATAATT
>CAYJOR010000008.1:0-65458 GCA_964371865.1 uncultured Desulfovibrionaceae bacterium
GAAGAATTTTCTTCGGGGTCGGAATCTAGTTGATTTTTAAAGTTTTCCTGCTCTTTTTTTATGAGCTTGGTATCTTTAATGACATTGAGATAACCGGAAAGTACGCCAAGTATAGCACCAATAATAATGCCATAAGGATTTGAATCTAAATAACTATCTATTAAGTAGCCAAGCCCAGCACCTACAATAGGGCCGGAAACCATGTGCATTCCCATGACGGAGGCTGTGCTGAGTAGGGCATAGATAGATGATTTTTTCTTTGCCATTTTGCTGTCCTTTTTTTGCTTTCAAATTGGAGAATAATGTGTTAATGTCTTTTTAGCAAAGCATAATATACCTGTTTTGTATATAAAAGGAGAACATATGTCTATCAAAAATAATGATGTCGTATCAGTGCAGTATATCGGAACATTCGACGACGGAACAGAGTTTGACCGCTCAACTCCAGATCAACCATTAACTTTTACAGTTGGTTCAGGTCAAGTAATCGAAGGTTTTGATAAAGCTGTTATCGGCAAAGAAAAAGGCGATAATTTTAAAATCACAATTCCAGCTGCTGAAGCTTATGGCGAACACGACGAAGAATTGGTTTTTGAAGTAGAACGCACACAATTGCCTGATACCATTACTCCAGAAATCGGATTAAATCTTCATGTAACTACAGATCAAGGTGAGCTAGAAGTAGCTATTATCGACGTTTCTGATGAATTTTTAGTGCTTGACGCTAACCACCCAATGGCTGGCGAAGATTTAACATTTGAAATCACTATCGTATAATACTGATTTACAATAAATCATTATAATCGAGAGGAAGACTACATTTTTATATGAAATGAAGTCTTCCTTTTTTTTATGAGCTTTTATACTTTAGCTTGCTGGATCGTATTCATATTTTTCTATAAGTTGAATTGCTTTGTTACGACAAATGATATCAATATCATCGCGCCCTTGAATAATAGCTCGCTTAGCGTTTTCTCTATATTGTGGATACTTATCGAGTAAAATCTCAACGGCATGAAAACAATAGATACGTAAAGGTGCATAATCACAATAGTTACTATCGCCCTCAAGTTCAAGGATATATGATATAAGAATACGATGATATTCTTCTGCTAACCCTTTAGACTGAACAAGGCACTCAGCAAAAGCAACGGGTATTCCCCAACCGATGTTTCCAGATTCTTCATTCATCTGCCATATAAGGCGGCGCATAATAATACGCGCTTTCTCTTTTTCTTCTGAAAATATTTTTGATACGGCATAACCAAGCATATTTGAAGCTCTAAAACTTAAATCATCAATTTCTGGCAGGCAAGCGATGAGAGGGCTTATCCACTGCTCAATAGGTGTTTCCTGTAAAGAGGCGGGGAGGGTAGATAGATTGAAGTCGTCTTCTTTTAAATAGGAGCGGATTTCTTCTTTTAATTTTCTAAAATGTGGCATAAATCACCCATTAGTATAGATTGAAAGTAAAAAATAAGAGTTTTTCATATTTTTCAATGTATCGTTAAAATTAAATTTGTTCAAGTAAAATAAGGAAATTGCCTTAAAAAAATTAAATGAAATAAAATATCTCTTGACAATTCTCAAAAAACGGGTAAAAAATTGCAATTCAAATACGAATTAATGGCCACTTGTGGCACGGAGGTTTCCATGACTACCGCTGATAAAACTCTTCAAGGCGCAGTGAAAACTGCATCCGGTATTGAACTCAATGGTGTAGTTCTTAAACCGGTAGTAGAAAAGTGTGATGGTTGCGAGCGCATCAGAACTTTTGAAGAACAACAATTTTGTCAAGCATATCCTAACCCAGAACGTAAATGGGTAGGTGATCGCTGTAACTTTGCAACACACATTAAAGCTGCTGCTAAAGCTGCTGCTAAAGTTAACCCGCTTAAAGCGTCTAAACGTGCTGCAAAAGGTAAATAGTTATATTTACACTATGAAAGATTATGGCGAGGTAAAACTCGCCTTATTCTTCATACCCCCGTCTTACAGTTTTTTTCAAAACAGAGTGATTTAGTTCTTACCCCAAAAAGTGGCTTGAAATCACGATAAAACAGAAAAGTGAAAAAAAAATTAAAAAAAGTGAAAAAAAAGCTTTACAAACGAATTGAAATGAGCTATTTATCTTTTCACACAAGAAACACGGAGTGTGGCGCAGCTTGGTAGCGCATCTGGTTTGGGACCAGAGGGTCGCATGTTCGAATCATGTCGCTCCGACCATACAAATAATAACCCCTCAAATTTTGAGGGGTTTTTTTGTGTTTGAATTTTGGCACTGATTAAGAGACACACCCTAGATTAAGAGATAAGTCTAAATTTCTATAGTCAAAGCCTTCAATAAAATAAGATAAGAAAGTTTCACTCGCTTTAAAAAAGGTATACCAATGATACATATCGTACTTTTTGAACCTGAAATTCCACCGAATACAGGCAATATAGCAAGAATGTGTGCAGGCACGGGCCTTTCACTTCACCTTATAGAGCCTTACGCATTTAGTCTAGATGATAAATATTTGAAGCGTGCAGGGCTTGACTATTGGGAGCATGTTGAGCTAAAAACATGGAAGAACCTTGATGAATATCTACTAGCATATCCTGAACAAAGAATCGTTTGTACTTCAGCACGTCAAGGAATGCCGCTCCAGCATTTTAAATTCACAAGAAATGATTCAATAATGTTTGGTCCTGAAACACGAGGTATTCCGGCAGACGTACTTGCTAGATTCTCTGATAGAGTGCGTATTCCAACAAAAAATGCTATACGTTCGCTCAACTTATCAACAGCAGCAGGTATCGTTACTTTTTTTGCTTTAAACTCGGTTGGAATTTTAGAAGACTGGCTTTAGAATAAAGCTTGAGGGAACTACACAATAGGGGATTAGTAATATATGGATCTTTTTACATTTGAACTTTCAACCATATTTTCATTTTTACTGACCTTTATGCGCTCGTCGTTGGTTATTTTTATGCTCCCTGTTTTTGGAGCAGATTCACTACCTGCGCAGTGGAAAGCACTTTTTATTGTAGTGTTTACATTTACTATATGGCCACAAGTTGCCTTACAAGGGACGGATTTACCAGCTCACCCATTCAATTTAGCACTAATGCTTTTAGGGGAGCTCTTTTTGGGGATAACCCTTGGGCTTTGCGTTAAATTTTTCTTCTCAGGGCTTCAAGCAGGTGGCGAACTGATTACCCTGCAAATGGGTTTTAGTATGATTACTTTTGCTGATCCGAATACCGGTTCACAAACAGGCGTGCTTGCACATATGATATATATGATTTCCACACTGATTTTTTTAGCATTTGACGGTCATTTATATATGCTTAAAGCTTTTGTGGAGACATATAATTATATCCCTGCCGGCGGAGTAATGATAACTGATTCTTTAGTAAAGCAAGTTTTAACTTTATCTAATATGTTATTTGTTTTTGCGATTAAGATAGTCTCTCCAGTACTAGTTGCTTTGTTTCTAGCAGAGGTAGGACTTGCTTTGATGAGTAAAGTTGCGCCTCAAATGAATATCATGGAGATGGGTTTTCCAATAAAGATTCTTGTAGGCTTCTTTTTCTTAGGAATGATATTTACATTGCTTCAAACGGAAATTTATAACTATATTGTCGGATTAGACGATTTATTTATGAATCTAATCCACTCAATGAGTCCTCAATTTCAACCAACAGGGGAATAGCCGATGGCTAAAGATCCAAGTAAAACCGAACAGGCGACTCCTAAACGGCGAGATAAAGCGCGTGAAGAGGGTAATGTTCCTAAAGCACAGGAAGTTTCTAAGGTTGTCACAATCATAGCCGGATTAATTATGCTTTATGTTTACTCTGGATTTATGATTGAGCGTATAAAAATTATATTTAAGTACATCTTTCAGCATGCAGTTGAAATTCCGCTAGAAGATGGTACTGATGCGTATAAAATGTTTCATATGCTCGTAACTGAACTCACGATAATAGTATTACCAGTTCTAGTTACACTGTTTGTTGTGGTTCTAATTACAATGAGATTACAAGTTGGGCCACTGTGGACTACGAAAATTTTTAAATTTAAGTGGGAAAAATTCAATGTGTTTAAAGGTGTAGGGCGTTTATTTTTTTCGCTTCAAACTGTTACACGCATGGGAAAGAGTCTTGGTTTTGCATTAGTCATTGGCTACATACCTTACTTATATATTACAAATGAATATCCTAACTTCATCAAACTTTATAATGCAGATGCTGCAGGTGTAGCAACTTATATGGTATCTCAAGCATTTAAAATGGTTGTCTATACGCTACTTCCTATGATTGCAATTGCTATTTTTGATTTGTGGTATACAAGGCATGACTATGAAGAAAATCTTAAAATGTCTAAGCAAGAAGTAAAAGATGAGCACCGACAATCTGAGGGTGATCCACTAGTAAAACAAAGACAAAAACAAAAAATGTTTGCTATGATGACAAACCGAATGTTTCAAGATGTTCCAAGAGCTGACGTAGTCATCACAAACCCAACTCACTTTGCAGTAGCCTTGATGTATGATCCAACAGTATCCTCAGCACCGATAGTGGTTGCAAAAGGCGCCGATCATATTGCATTCAAAATTAGAGAGATAGCAGCAGAGCATAATGTTCCAATTCGTGAGAATAAACCTCTAGCTCAAGCACTTTATAAGCAGGCTGAAGTTGGTGATATTATACCGGAAGACTTGTATAAAGCAGTTGCGGCACTTTTGGCTCAAATTTGGAAGTTGAAAGGTAAGAAAATGCAAAAATAGTAACTGATATGATCCGTAAGCAGGAACTAGACAATTAGATAGAAAGATTTTCTAAAAGATTAGAGTAAAGGCACAACAGTAAAAAAGTTGTGTCTTTGTATTATTTAAAAAAGAAGACCCATCAAATGATGGGTCAGCTTTATAAATAATCAAATAATGATTACGCTTCGTCGATAGCGATTGCGCCGAATTCGCAAACTTCTACGCATGATTCGCAACCAAGACATTCTTCAGCTTGTGCAGCTTCACATTTACCACTGTTAAGTTCGTAAACTTCAACTGGGCAGATGTCAACACATTGTCCGCAACCTGTACATTTATCGGTATCAACCATAACATTCCAAGCCATAATAAGCCTCCATTTTTTATGCCGTCTTTAATAAAGATGGCAAATTTTTATCTACTTTCTACATATCGAATTATCGTTTCATGATGATATTGTCAAGAGATTTTTTACATTGAAAGTAAATTTTTTTTATAAATAATAGTTAGTTATGTCTAACTCTAAGGTCTAGAGAAAATTAAATAAATTAAATTGATAGGTAGTAGGAAATTGGCTTATAGATTAAAAAAAAGCTTGACAAAAGTTAAGTTTTTCCATATATATAGTCTTCCGCAGTTGAGCGGAGCTTGAATTCTGGCTTTTACACAGAGTTTAAGATATGTGTCAAACGTAAGTTTGATGTTGACATGTGCAGGCATTACCATAGCTTTGCATTGTCAGCCGTTCCAGTTAGCAGGCTTCGCTGGCTGTAAGGCAAGAGAGAAATCTCGGCGTGGTGATATCTGTGCGACCTATTGTTATTTGCGCTCAAGAAATTGAGTGTATATATAAGGTAGGCTGAACGGAGTCGGTTTCAGTGAACTAGTAGTAGTTCGACTGGTGAACGAGTAGGTCAGTATACCTCAGCGTTTGCTAAACTGAAGCCACACAACGTAATGTTATGGGGCTTTTTTTATTGTCTCAGAGCAAGCGGCGTACAGGGTTAGTAGAAGTTACTCGCTAACTCAGATTGGTTTAGGTTATCGGGCACAAGCCCGTGCAATATTGCTAAGACGGTGGTATTTTGAGCAAGAGTTGTCCTTTTTCAAAAAGGGGTGCAAGAAAGATACTACTTGTCAAAAATGGAGATAAGCAATGACGACAGTAGGCAGTGATCGTATCCGTATTAAGCTAAAGGCTTACGATTATCGCATTCTCGATAAGGCAGTGGCGGAAATAGTGGACACGGCACGCAACACAGGTGCTGGAGTGGCAGGCCCAATTCCCCTGCCGATGAGAGTTCATAAATTTACCGTGAACCGCTCTGTACACGTTGATAAAAAATCACGTGAACAATTTGAAATGCGTGTTCACAAGCGTCTTATGGACATTCTTGACCCTACGCAACAAACCGTTGACGCTTTAGGCAAATTATCTTTGCCAGCCGGTGTTGATGTAGAAATTAAGTTATAATCGAGGGTGAGTCATGTCAGAAGCAATGGGAATTTTGGGTCGTAAAATAGGCATGACCCGTATATTCACAGGTGAAGGTAGGGCTGTACCAGTTACAGTAATAAAAGCAGGTCCATGTCCTGTGACACAGATTAAAACAGAAGAAGTTGATGGCTACAATGCTATTCAAATCGGTTTTGAATCTGCGAAAGAAAAACATTTAACCAAGGCAGATCTTGGCCACTTTGCGAAAGCAGGTGCTGGTAATTTCCGTAATGTACGTGAAATTCGCCTTGAAAAATCTGCTACAGTAGAACTTGGTTCTGCTTTAACTGTAGAGATGTTTGCAGCCGGTGACATTATTAAAGTAACCGGTACATCAATTGGTAAAGGTTACCAAGGTGTTATGCGTCGCTGGAACTTCTCAGGTATGAACAGAACTCACGGTGCTGAAAAAGTTCACCGTTCAGGTGGTTCTATCGGTAACAACACATTCCCAGGTCACGTTTTCAAAGGAAAGAAAATGGCAGGGCATTGGGGTGCAGAACAAGTTACCGAACTTGGTTTGACTATAGTTGAAGTTCGTCCAGAAGATAACCTTATCCTTGTAAAAGGTTCTGTTCCTGGTCCTAAAAACGGACTAGTAATGGTACGCAAGCAATAAGGTAAGTAGGAGAGAATTTAATCATGGCTATCGTGAAAATATACGACCAAAACAAAAAAGAAGCTGGTGAATTAACATTAGCTGCTGAAATGTTTGAGGTCGAACCGAGAGCAGAGATTTTGAACCTTGTAGTACGTCAATATCGTAATTCATTACGTGCAGGTACTCACTCAGTAAAAACTCGTGCTTTTGTTTCAGGTGGTGGTAGAAAACCTTTTAAACAAAAAGGCACTGGTAATGCTCGTCAAGGTACCATCCGCGCTCCACAAATGCGTGGCGGTGCGATTATCTTCGGGCCACAACCACGTGACTATTCTTTCAAGGTTAATAAGAAAATTCGTCGTTTAGCTCTTCGTATGGCAGTATCCTCACGTGTGGATAACGGTATGATGGTAGTAAGCGAAATCACATTACCTGAAGCTAAGACTAAACATTTTGCACAAGTTGTAAAATCATTAGAACTTAGTAAGGCCTTGGTTGTAGCACCGGAAGGTTATGAAAATGTAGCATTAGCTGCACGTAATATTCCAGGTATTAAGGTTGTTACTGCCGATAAAGTAAATGTGTACGAAGTGCTTAACCACAAACAGTTTGTAGTTTTGCAAAACGCTCTTCCTTCTCTTGAAGAAAGATTGAAATAGGTGGACGTATGGATTACACACAAATATTAATCAAACCTTTAGTTTCGGAGAAAGCGACTTATGTTCGTGAAAATGCGAATCAAATTGCGTTTTTAGTTCATCCGAAAGCAAATAAAATCGAAATCGCGAAAGCTGTTGAATCAGCATTCAAAGTTTCAGTGGAAAATGTAAATGTTATCACGGTTAAAAATCGTGATCGCGTTCGTCAAGGCCGCGTTCAAGGTAAAATTGCTGGCTACCGCAAGGCATATGTTACTTTGGCACAAGGCGATACAATTGAATTTTTCGAGGGAGTGTAGGCAATGGCTGTTCGTAAGCTAAAACCCACTTCTGCTGGTCGTCGTTTTCAGACAGTATCTGACTTTGCTGAAATTACACGCAGAGGTTCAGAACCAAGTTTGACAATCGGCTTAACTAAGAAAAGTGGACGTAACAATAATGGTCGTATCACCAGCCGTCGTCGCGGTGGTGGTCACAAACGCTTGTACCGTATTATCGACTTCAAACGCGATAAAAGAGGTATTCCGGCAACAGTAGCACATATTGAGTATGATCCTAACCGTACAGCACGTATCGCACTTTTGCACTATGCAGACGGTGAAAAACGTTACATTTTGGCACCGGTAGGTATCAAACAAGGCGATAAAATTTTCGCTGGTGATGCTGCCGATATCAAACCAGGTAATGCGTTGGTATTGAATAAAATACCAGTAGGTACAAACATTCACAATATTGAAATGTATCCTGGTAGAGGCGGTCAACTTTGCCGTTCAGCTGGTTCTTATGCTCAATTAGTAGCAAAAGAAGAAAAATATGCTTTAGTACGTCTCCCTAGTGGTGAAGTACGTAAGATATTAGCAAGCTGTTGTGCAACAGTTGGTCAAGTAGGTAACGTTCATCACGAAAACGTGTCTCTCGGTAAAGCTGGTCGTAATCGCTGGCTTGGTCGTAGACCTAAAGTTCGTGGTGTGGCAATGAACCCAGTTGATCACCCATTGGGTGGTGGTGAAGGTAGATCCTCAGGTGGTCGCCATCCGGTTACCCCATGGGGTATCCCAACTAAGGGTTATAAAACAAGAGATAAGAAGAAAGCTTCTTCACGTCTTATTGTTAAACGTCGTCAAGCCTAGTTTAAGTAGAGGATATATAAATGCCTAGATCACTTAAAAAAGGTCCTTTCGTAGATGACCATTTGATGAAGAAAGTAGAAAACGCCATTTCGACTGGTGACCGTAAAGTTGTAAAAACTTGGTCACGTCGTTCAACCATTTTACCAGAAATGGTAGGATTGACATTTGCCGTTCATAACGGTAAAAAGTTCATTCCGGTGTTTGTGACTGAAACAATGGTAGGACACAAGCTTGGTGAATTCTCACCAACTCGTACCTATTATGGTCATGCTGCGGATAAAAAGACCAAAGCTAAGAAGTAACGGGGTAGAGTTCATGGAAGTAAAAGCAATAGCGAAATACCAAAGAGTATCCGCTCAAAAAGCACGCCTTATCGCTGCATTAGTTCGCGGTAAACATGTGGAAGATGCCTTGAACTTACTACGTTTCACACCTAAGAAGTCTGCTGGTATCATGTATAAAGTTGTTCACTCAGCAATGAGTAACGCTGTAGCAAACTCCAATATGGATGTTGACTCACTTTTTGTAAAAGAAGTATTAGTAAACGAAGGTCCAACATGGAAACGCTTTATGCCACGCAGCCAAGGTAGAGCAAATCACATTTTGAAACGTACAAGTCATATAACCGTAGTGCTCGCAGAAGCAGGCGGACAGGAGTAGGGTATGGGTCAGAAAGTACATCCTTACGGCTTCCGTTTAGGATATAATAAACCATGGCAATCTCGTTGGTTCAGTGCTAAAGAATATGCCAGTTTTGTAGAAGAAGATTTCCGTATTCGTAAGTTTGTAAAAAAACTTTTGTATACTGCTGGAATCTCTAAAATAGAAATCGAACGCTTTGGCGGTAAGATTCGTCTAATTCTTTCAACAGCCCGTCCTGGTATCATTATTGGTAAAAAAGGTGCGGACATTGAAAAATTACGTAACGACCTTAAAAAGAAATTCGGTAGAGAGTTTTCTTTAGAAGTTACTGAAGTTCGTCGTCCTGAAGTAGATGCTCAATTAGTTGCTGAAAATATGGCAATGCAATTAGAGCGTCGTGTAGCATTCCGTAGAGCTATGAAGCGTACAGTAGGAATGGCACGCAAATTTGGTGCAGAAGGCATCAAAGTTACTTGCGGTGGCCGTTTAGCTGGTGCAGAAATTGCTCGTTCAGAATGGTATCGTGAAGGCCGCGTACCTCTTCAAACTTTGAGAGCAGATATCGACTACGGTTTTGCTGAAGCTTTAACCACATACGGTATCATCGGTATCAAAGTATTGATATATAAAGGTGAACTTCTTGGAAGAGAGGGAGAACAATAATGCTTGCTCCTAAAAGAACCAAATTCCGTAAATGGCAAAAAGGTAGACTTCGTGGACCAGCTACTCGCGGTGCCCAAGTATCTTTTGGTGACATCGGTCTAAAAGTAGTAGAACACGCAAAAATTACCAACCAACAAATTGAAGCAGCACGTATCGCAATGATGCGTCACATCAAACGTGGTGGTAAAGTTTGGATCCGTATATTCCCAGATCATCCTATAACAGCGAAACCTTTAGAAGTACGTCAAGGTAAAGGTAAAGGTTCGCCGGTTGGTTGGGTTGCACCAGTAAAACCTGGTCGTGTATTATACGAAATCAAAGGTGTTAACAAGGAATTAGCTATTGAAGCTTTAACTCGTGCAAAACACAAGTTACCTTGTAAGACAGTAATCGTAGTGAGAGAGGGGGCATTTGAATAATGAAGAAGCCCGAATTTACAAATATGAGCGTTGAAGAATTGAAAGCTAAGCTTAAAGAATATCGTGAAGAATTGTTTAACCTTCGTTTTCAACATGCAACTAGTCAATTAGAAAAAACCTCTTCACTTGCGCTAACTAAGAAAAACATTGCACGTGTGCTTACATTATTGTCAGCGCAAGGTGTAAAAAAAGCCTAAGTGAAGGTTTAGGAGCGTTACATGAACACAGCGATAAGCCATCGCAAGGGCAGAAAACTTGTTGGAACTGTCGTTTCGGATAAATCCGATAAAACAATAGTTGTTCGCGTAGAAACCTTAGTTAAACATCCGCTTTTGAAAAAATACATTCGCAGCCATAAGAAATTTACTGCGCATGATCCAGAAAACGAATGCGGCATTGGTGATAAGGTTGAAATAGTAGAATTTAGACCCCTTAGTCGTAACAAGCGTTGGCACTTAGTGTCGATACTTGAAAAAGCAGTATAATTTGCTTTGGCAAATATTGAGCAGAGGAAAATACTATGATTCAAGTAGAATCAAGGCTTGAAGTAGCCGACAATTCCGGTGCAAAAGAAGTGCTTTGCATTAAGGTGCTTGGTGGTTCTAAGCGTCGTTACGCCACAGTGGGTGATATAATTGTAGTTACCGTTAAGGACGCAATTCCCCATTCTAAGGTGAAAAAAGGTGATGTAATGCAAGCAGTTATCGTGCGTACCGCGAAAGAAGTGCGTCGCGTTGATGGCTCTTACATCAAGTTTGATACAAATGCAGCAGTGCTTTTATCAAAACAAGGTGAACCAGTTGGTACACGTATCTTTGGACCAGTGGCTCGTGAACTTCGTGCGAAGAACTACATGAAGATCGTTTCACTTGCTCCTGAAGTATTGTAGGAGAGCGAAGATGAAAATGTACCGTATTCGTAAAGATGATAAAGTAATGGTAGTCACCGGCAAAGATATGGGCAAAATCGGAAAAGTAATTAAGGTTTTGCGCAAAAGCGACAGAGTTTTGGTAGAAAAAGTGAACGTTTCTAAACGTCACGTTCGCCCTAACCCTTACCGTCGTGAGCCAGGTGGCATTGTAGAAAAAGAAATGCCAATCCATGTATCCAACCTCATGGTAGTTTGTGCAGCTTGCGCAAAACCTACACGTGTGGGATACCGTTACACGGAAGAAGGCAAGAAGCAACGCTTCTGCAAAAAATGTAACGAAACCCTGTAGAGGTACGGCAATGACACGTTTGGAAGCCATCTATCGCGAAAAAATCGTTTCTGAATTGCATAAAGAATTTGGTTACAAATCCGTAATGCAAATCCCTAGAATCGAAAAAGTTTCGCTTAATATCGGTCTTGGATCAGCGAGCCAAAACAACAAAATTATGGAAGAAGCAAGAGTTGAATTATCAACAATTGCTGGCCAAAAAGCTGTTGTAACTCGCGCAAAGAAGTCAATTGCAGCCTTCAAATTACGTGAAGGCATGCCTATTGGTACCCGTGTTACCCTTCGTGGTGACAGAATGTGGGACTTCTTAGATAAACTTATGAATTTTGCTCTCCCTCGCGTACGCGACTTCCGTGGTATCGCGGATAAAGGATTCGATGGAAGAGGAAACTTCACATTGGGTATCAAAGAACATACCATATTCCCTGAACTCGAAGTCGATAGGGTTGAGAATCCAAAAGGTATGAATATAACTATAGTTACAACTGCTACCACGGACAAGGAAGGCAAATTCTTGCTTGATAAGCTTGGTATGCCTTTCAGGAAGTAAGGAGTAAAATATGTCACGTACTTCATTAGCAGTAAAAGCAAAAAGAACCCCTAAGTTTTCTACACAAGGCTATAATCGTTGCCCATTGTGTGGACGTCCTAAAGCATTTATCCGTAAATTCGGTCTTTGCCGTATTTGCTTCAGACAAATGGCTCTTAGAGGCGAATTACCTGGTGTTCGTAAGTCCTCTTGGTAAAATGTAGGTTATGGCGTCTAACGCCATAACTTGCTTTTTTGTATAAGGTTTCTTTCTAACAACTAAGTTAGTAAGATAATAATGAAAATTCTAAAATTTCGGAGTACAGTATGTTAACCGACCCAATTGCAGATATGTTAACACGTATCCGCAACGCACACTTGGCCCTGCATAAGGAAGTGAGTGTTCCGCGCTCCAAAATGAAGGAAGCTATTGCTTCAATTTTGAAGCAGGAAGGTTATGTAGAGGATTTTGCTCTTGATAATAACGATCGTGATATCAAGATTCAACTTAAATACTACAAAAATCGCCCTGCCATCAGCGGATTAAAACGTATCTCTAAACCTGGCCGTCGTATGTATGTTCCAAGCGACGCAATTCCTAGAGTACAAAATGGCTTGGGAATTTGTATCTTATCAACATCTAAAGGTGTTTTAGCTGGTGATAGTGCAAAGAACGCAAAAACAGGCGGCGAACTTCTCTGTGAAGTTTGGTAGTAAATAGGGGAAAATCATGTCACGTATAGGTAAACAACCCATTTCTATTCCTAGCGGAGTAGAAGTTAAAGTGGGAGCTGAAGCCGTTGAAATTAAAGGACCTAAAGGAACTTTAACAACTCCGGTTTGCCCATTGTTAGACTATAAATTAGAAAATAACAGCCTCGTAATTACACGTAAAGAAGAAAGCCGTCAGGCATCAGCACAACATGGTCTTCGCCGTACATTGGTAGCAAACTGTGTTGAAGGTGTAACCAAAGGATTTTCTAAAACTTTAGAAGTCAACGGTATCGGTTATAAAGTTGCGGTGAAAGGCAATTTGCTTGAGATGGCACTTGGGTTTTCACATCCAGTAATCATCGAACTTCCTAAAGGTATTGATGCAAAAGTTGAAGGTATTAAACTAACACTTTCTGGTATTGATAAAGCTTTAGTTGGTGAAACAGCAGCAAATATTCGTAAACTTCGTAAGCCTGAACCTTATAAAGGTAAAGGTATCAAATACGAAAACGAAGTTATTCGCAGAAAAGCCGGTAAATCTGGCGGTAAGAAATAGCGAGGACAAGTTATGCAAATTTCTAAAAATGATGCGCGTAAACATCGTAAGATTCGTATACGCAAGAAGATTACAGGTACAACCGAACGTCCTCGTCTTGTAGTATTTCGCTCAAACACAAACGTGTACGCACAGATTGTTGACGATTCAACCGGTTCTACCTTGGTAGCTGCAAGCACCTTGTCTTTAGAAAAAGGTAAAAACCTTTGTAATAAAGCTGGCGCAGCAGCAGTAGGCAAGGAAATTGCCCGCTTGGCTCTTGAAAAGAACATTAAAAACGTAGTGTTCGATAGAAACGGGTACTTATACCACGGCCGCGTTCAGTCATTGGCTGACAGTGCACGTGAAAACGGCTTAGAATTCTAGGAGCAAGCATGAGCGATCGTAAAGAAAAACAAGAAGTTCAAGGTAACCAACAACAAGATTCAGGCTTTATCGAAAAAATCGTTAGTCTTAATCGTGTTGCAAAGGTTGTAAAAGGTGGACGTCGTTTTAGTTTTAGCGCACTTGTAGTTGTTGGCGACGGCAACGGCAGTGTTGGCTATGGTCTTGGTAAAGCGCAAGAAGTACCTGAAGCTCTACGTAAAGCATCTGAAAGTGCTAGAAAATCTATGGTAAAAGTAAATCTTATTGATGGTACACTACCTTACGAAGTTCTTGGCCGTTTCGGTGCTGGACGTGTTATGTTGAAACCTGCATCTCGTGGTACAGGTATCATCGCTGGTGGTGCTGTTCGTGCGGTTATGGAAGTAGTTGGTGTTCAAGACGTGCTTGCAAAAGCTATCGGAACTAACAACCCACATAACGTACTTCGTGCAGCTGTTGAAGGCTTAAAAAGCTTACGTAGTGCTGAAGAAGTTTCAGCAATTCGTGGTAAAAAACTAGAAGCCCCACGCAAATAGTTTTCTGGGGTGAGTAATCACCCCGCCATGAATTTAGTTTTCATCTTTTGATGAACGAGGCTCTCGTGACTACGTCAGACTAAATTAAAACTTTATACTTTTCTAACCGTATAGAGGTTATTCAGATGAATGAATTGAAAATTAAACTTGTACGTTCACGTATCGGTTGTAATCCTAAGCAAAAAGCAGTGCTTGATGCTTTAGGACTCAGAAAACGTGAATCAGTGCGTGTACATAAAGATAATCCAGCGATCCGTGGCATGATTGCCAAGGTAGTGCACTTGGTAGAGGTAAACTAATATGAGACTCGATACATTGTATCCATTCCAGGAAGAACGCAAAAACCGTAAACGTATCGGTCGCGGTTCTGCTACTGGACAAGGTTGTACAGCAGGTAAGGGTAACAAAGGTCAAAACGCACGCGCAGGCGGTGGCGTACGTCCTGGTTTTGAAGGTGGTCAAATGCCTTTACAACGTCGTTTACCAAAACACGGATTCAAAAACTATCTCTTCAAAGTAACTTACGAAGTAATTAGCGTAGGTCGCCTTGCAGAAGTTTTTGCTGAAAAAAGCGAAATTAAACTAGAAGATATCTACGGACGTGGCCTTTGTAAAAATGGCGCTCCTGTTAAAGTATTATCAGATGGCGAAATTTCAAAAGCAATTACTGTTGAAGCACATAAATTCAGCCGTACTGCTGTTGAAAAGATTGAAAAAGCCGGTGGTAAAGTAATCGAATTATCTGCTGCAACAGCTGAATAATTAAGGAAAGGGTAGTACTGTGGCAAGTGGTGTAGATAAAATGGCACTCGTTCCTGAATTGCGTAGTAAAATATTCTGGACTTTTCTTTTACTTTGTTGCTATAGACTAGGTGTTCACGTTCCGGTTCCCGGAATTGATGTAGCAGCTTTATCACACTTCTTTGAAAGTATCGAAGGATCGATGTTTGCACTTTTAGATATGTTCTCAGGCGGTGGTCTCAGCAACGTATCAGTCTTTGCATTAGGTATCATGCCTTACATCTCTGCTTCCATTATCTTTCAACTTTTGCAAGTAGTTTCACCTGATGTGAAACGTATGGCAAAAGAAGAAGGTCAAGCAGGTAAAAGAAAAATCACACAGTATACACGCTACCTCACAGTGTTAATTACCATAATTCAAGGATTTGGTATTGCAACACTTCTTGAAGGAATGCGTAGTCCAGAAGGAGCGTTAATTGTAGCGGATCCAGGCTGGACTTTTAGAATTGTGACAATTCTAACCTTGGTTACAGGTACAACATTACTTATGTGGCTTGGTGAGCAAATCACTTCACGCGGTATAGGTAATGGCATTTCACTAATTATCTTTTCCGGTATTGTAGTTGGAATTCCAAGCGCTTTATTCCGTTCAGCTGAATTAATTGCAGCAGGCGAAATAAATATTATCTTGGCAATTGTAATTGTGCTTATGATGATAGCTACATTAGTTGGCATCGTATTCATGGAACGCTCTCAACGTAGAGTTCCAATCCATTATGCAAAACGTCAAGTCGGGCGTAAGGTATATGGCGGTCAAACCACTCACTTACCATTGCGCATTAACACCGCTGGTGTTATTCCTCCGATTTTTGCTCAATCACTTCTCTTGTTTCCTGCTACTTTAGCTGGATTTTCACAAGCTGCATGGTTGCAGACTGCTGTATCATGGTTTCAACCAACATCAATAGTCTATAACATTGTGTTTATCGGATTAATCTTCTTCTTCTGTTATTTTTATACAGCAATAATCTTTGATCCTAAAGACATTGCAGAAAATCTCAAAAAAGCTGGTGGATTCGTACCAGGTATTCGTCCTGGTGAAAAAACACAAGAGTACTTAGATACTGTTCTTTCAAGATTAACTCTTTGGGGCGGTGTTTATATCTCTCTAATTTCAGTTTTACCAATGCTTCTTATAGCACAATTCAATGTACCGTTCTACTTTGGTGGTACAAGCCTTCTTATCTTAGTTGGTGTAGCCATCGACTTTATGGGCCAAGTTGAAAGTGCAATGATTTCTCGTCAATACGAAGGACTCATGGACAAAGGTAAATCTAAGGGAAGAACTCACTAAAAAATAAAAGGAAAAGGAAAGGGCTCCTTTCTTTTTCCTTTACAACAAATTTACATAATATTTAGTTTTCAGTTATTTATCTGGAAATATTTGTAGACTCAGTCTATAAAGGAAAATGTTTTGAAAAAATTTCGCGGCGTATTTATTAAGAATGAAAGGGAAATTGAAACCATGGCAATTGCTAATGGTATGGTTGCAGTAATTTTAGAAGAATTGCTCAAGCATGTAAAACCCGGTGTTCCTACTATGTTCTTTGATAAAATCGTTAGAGAAATGTGTCAGCAAATGGGTGTGAAGCCAGCATTTTTAGGAATGTATGGTTTTCCACATGCTCTATGTATTTCAGTTAATGAAGTTATAGTGCACGGATTCCCATCTGATGAAGTAATTCTGAAAGATGGTGATATCATTAGTTTTGACGTGGGTGTTTATTATAAAGGTTTCTACGGAGACGCGGCACGTACTGCTTATGTTGGTACGGTTTCGAAGGAAGCTGATCGATTAGTGATGACAACACGTGAATGCCTTGATAGAGCAATTGCTGCGGCTAAGCCCGGCAACGATTTGTTAGACATATCTTATGCAGTTCAAAGCTATGCAGAAGAAAAAGGATATCATGTTATAAGACGTTTTGTCGGGCATGGTATTGGTGCAAACTTGCACGAAAAACCTGAAGTACCAAATTTTGTTCCTTCAGGAAATCAATGTTCCTTGCCTCTCAAGGCCGGAATGGTTTTAGCGATAGAACCAATGCTGGCTATTGGAACACATGAAGTTGACATACTCAAAGACGGTTGGACAGCAGTTACTAAGGATAGATCCTTAGCCGCTCATTGGGAAAATACCGTTGTTTTAACAAGCAATGGAGCTCGAATTTTGAGCGATTCAAAAAACTATGTTCAATAATCTGTGTTAATTCAATAGGATAAAAGGAAAATTGTTAAGGTAAAGTTTTATCTTGACAAATATGGAATAAAAAGGTAATTGTATCAGTTCTTGCAAACATTGCAGGAAAAAAAATTCTGATACAATCAAACAAGCGGAGTGAGCGATGAAAGTCAGACCATCCGTCAAGACAATCTGCCCAAAATGTAAGGTTATTCGTCGTAAAGGCATTTTACGTGTTATTTGCGAAAACCCTCGTCATAAGCAACGTCAAGGTTAGTCCTTAGGTTGTTGGTAGTTTGGAACAGACAAAAATTATTGCACAAGGAAGCAGGAGTATAACGTGGCTCGTATTGCTGGTGTAGAATTGCCTCGTGGCAAGCGTGCGGATATCGCACTCACTTATATTTATGGCATAGGTCATGTCACTTCATTGAAAATTCTTGAATCTACAGGAATTCAATGGGATCGTGACATCGATGATTTATCTGCTGAAGAAATCAATGAAATTCGTAAAGAACTTGAAGCTAACTACAAAGTAGAAGGTGATCTTCGTCGTGAAGTTACTGCAAACATTAAGAGATTAATGGATGCTGGTTGCTTTAGAGGATTACGCCACCGTCGTAGTTTGCCGGTAAGAGGACAACGTACGAAAACGAACTCTCGTACTCGTAAAGGTCCACGTCGCGGCGCAGTAGGTAAAAAGAAGTAATTTTAGCGGTTTAATCAAGTTATAACTTGTTTACCGTTTTAATAGAAAAACTTTAGAAGGAAATGGATTATGGCAAGAGCCAAACGTTCCGTTAAAAAAAGAGAGAAGAAGAATATACCTTTAGGTGTTGCCTACATTCAAGCCTCTTTTAATAACACCATTGTTACTTTTACAGATACACGCGGAAACGCTATTAGCTGGGCATCAGCTGGTCAAAGCGGATTCAAAGGATCACGTAAATCAACTCCTTTTGCTGCACAAGTAGCTGCTGAAACTGCAGCTAAAAAAGCTCAAGAAAATGGTATGCGTACAGTAGGTATCTATGTAAAAGGTCCGGGTACCGGTAGAGAAGCTGCAATGCGCGCGATTAATACTGCGGGCTTTAAAGTAGCTTTCATACGTGATGTTACCCCAATTCCACACAATGGGTGCCGTCCGCCGAAACGCAGACGTGTATAATGTTTTTCCTTTTTGAAGGAATAGTGAACTGATAAATAGCGGAGGACTAGAGTCTTGGCTAAATATAATGAAGCAAAATGTAGACTTTGTCGTCGTGAAGGTACTAAACTCTTCTTGAAAGGCGACAGATGTTTTGGTGATAAATGTGCGTACGATAGACGTCCTTATGCTCCTGGGCAGCATGGACGTGCACGTAAAAAAGCTAGCGATTATGCTGGTCAGTTACGTGAAAAACAAAAAGTACGTCGCGTATATGGTGTTTTAGAAAAGCAATTCCACGGTTACTTTGTGAAAGCTGATATGGCTAAAGGTGTTACCGGTGATAACTTACTTGCTATTTTAGAACGCCGCTTAGATAACGTTGTTTACCGTATGGGATTTGCAAACTCACGTAACCAAGCTCGTCAATTGGTTCGTCACGGCATCTTTACTGTTAACGGAAAGAAAGTAGATATACCTTCAATCCAAGTAAATATCGGTGATGTAGTTTCAGTTCCTGAAAAGAACAGAAAGATTCCTGTAATTGCAGAAGCTCAAGAAGTAGTAGCACGTCGTGGCTGCCCAGCTTGGGTTGAAGTTACTGGAGCTGAGTTCAAAGGTACTGTAAAAGCATTACCTCAACGTGACGATATTCAATTCCCAATCAATGAATCTCTAATTGTTGAATTGTACTCTAAGTAGTAACTTAGCGTTAATTTATTGAGATAACATAAGAAGGATAACAGGTATTGTCATGTTAAAACAAGCTAACAGACTTATAAATGCTCGCAACTGGGCTGTTTTGGTAAAACCTGAACAAATTCAAAGAGTGAGCAACGCGGACGATATCATGTATGGTAAGTTCGTGTGCGAACCACTAGAGCGTGGATACGGTACTACTGTTGGTAATGCCCTTCGTCGTGTTCTTTTGAGTTCTTTACAAGGTGCAGCTTTTGTTTCTGTTAAGATTGCCGGTGTTCATCACGAGTTTACTACGATCTCTGGCGTGCTTGAAGATATTACAGATGTTATTCTGAATATTAAGCTTGTTCGCTTGGCTCTCGATACGGATTCACCACAAAAAGTGAGCTTGCACGTTCAAAAGAAAGGTGCTGTAACTGCTGCCGATATTAAAGTTAATCAACATGTAGAAGTGTTGAATCCAGAACAACATATCGCAACTCTTACTGAAGATATCGATCTTGAAATGGAATTTGAAGTGCGCATGGGTAAAGGATACGTTCCTGCCGATCAGCACGAAGGTTTAGATGATGAGATTGGTCTAATCAAGTTAGATGCAAGTTTCTCACCTATTCGTAAAGTTTCATACTCAATTGAACAAGCACGTGTTGGTCAAATGACTAACTTTGACAAGCTTATTCTAGAAATTTGGACTGATGGTTCTGTAACACCTGATGAAGCTTTGGCTTATAGTGCTAAAATCATCAAAGAACAAATTTCTGTATTTATCAATTTCGATGAACAAACCACAAATGCTGTTGGTCTTGGCCGTAGCGAAAGTGGTGATTTGAACGAGAACTTGTTCAAAAGCATTGATGATCTTGAACTTTCTGTACGCGCTACAAACTGTTTACGTTCAGCTAATGTTGCAACAGTTGGAGAACTTGTTCAAAGATCTGAAAATGAAATGCTCAAAACAAAGAACTTTGGTAAAAAATCTTTAGACGAAATTAAAGAAGTACTCAACGATATGGGTCTTGATTTTGGTACAAAGGTTGATTCTTTCGATAAGAAATACCAAGAATGGAAGAGGAAGCAAAACTATGAGGCATAGTAATTCTGGAAAAAAACTCGGTCGTAATCCATCACACCGTAAAGCTCTTTACCGTAACATGGCTAAAGCATTGCTTACATACGGACGTATTAAAACTACCGACACCAAAGCAAAAGTATTGCGCACAGTTGTTGAACCACTTATCACTTTAGCAAAACGTAACGATCTACATGCTCGTCGTCAAGCTTTTGATGTACTTGGTGATCACCAACTAGTAAAAAGACTTTTTGATGAAATCGCTCCACAATTTGCAGAAGTAAATGGTGGTTTCACAAGAATATATAAGCTTGCTGATATGCGTAAAGGCGATTGTGCTCCTATGGCACTTATCGAACTTACAAATTTCCAACTCCCTGAAGTTGCAGCTGCTGAATAAGTTTTATTGATACTTATAAAAAGGACATCGTTTGATGTCCTTTTTTTTGCTCTTTAGTCTAGACAACTTGACTACATAAAAAAGAGAAAGTAACTTCTGTTCAAAGCTTTCTTTCTCTTTCTATCTGTGATATTTCTTTATTATTTTTCTACTATTAGACAGCTATTTTCTATTCGTGCAACTCGGTTACAAATATATGAATCTGATTCATGATGTGAAACTATTAGTAAATGAATCCCTTTTTCACGAAGTTTTATCAAGGTCTCTATAAAATTTCGCCTTGCACTAGGATCGAGTCCGCTATAAGGTTCGTCAAGTAGGAGCATGTCCGGAGAACCTACCAACGCTCTTGCTAGTAAAAGTTTTCTAAATTGTCCTGTAGATAAAGTGAATACACTACGTTTAATATGTTGCTCCATTTGCATGTACTTAATCCAATACATCGCCTCTTCTTGTTCTTCTTGAGTGAATTCTCTATAAATTCCAATGCTATTGTCAAAGCCGCTAAGAACTAAATCTAAACCATTTACATCATATGTATAACAAGCTTGTAGTTTGTCAGATACTAAGCGTACTGATTTACGCACTTGTTTCATAGTATGAACAAAACCACCATAACTTGGTAAAAATCTTTTGATAGTTCCACCTAGTGCTGGATATTCATCACCCGTTAGAAGACGCAAAAATGTTGATTTTCCAGCTCCATTAGCTCCATGAATAAACCATGTTTCACCTTGTTTCCATTCCCAGTTCATAGCTTGTAAAATCTTATTGCTTTCTACATAGATATCAGCATTTGTTAATTCTACAAGTAGAGGGCGATGCGCTATGTTAGCATTGTTTTTATTTACTTCAAGTGCTATTTTTTCTGCAGTAGGGAGTTGTCTATTGCTTATTTCATATTCACTTAAAAAATTATCGTGAAGCTCACCCTTTTTAAGGTATAATGTTCGATTTACCCAAGGGGGTAAAGTTTCAGTTCTGTGTGTTGACATAACAAAAGTTGTGTGTGAAATCATTTTCTCAAGAACTGATAGAACTAATTCACGATTTTTTTCGTCAAGACCATCAGTATATTCATCGAGTAAAACAACTTTTGGTGATGAAAGTAATGCTCTTGCAAGGAGCATAATACGTAGTTGACCTTGTGAATATGTTACAATTTTTTCTTGTAATAAATGTGAAATATTCAATTCTTCTGAGAGATTTTTAGCACGCTCTTTTTGCTTATCAGTTAAATCAGTATACTGTAATAGAGTGTTAGCAAAGCCTGTATAGAGAAGTTCTTCCCCTATAATATCCCAAGCTTGACGCATATAATTTTCTTGCTGTTTTGCAGATATTAATGAGGTAATAGTGCGTCCAGCTAACTGAGTATTTTCGAGTTTGCCATCAATAAGCCATTGAATATCACCACTTTTTAGCCATTCTTCACCGCGTAGTATACGTAAGAATGTAGACTTTCCAGCTCCATTTGGTCCGAGAATTGCTGTGTGTTGTCCTTTTTCAAGTGTAAAATCTAGTCCTTTATCTTCATTACCCAGAACGTTTATATACTCTTTATTTGAGTAGAATCTCATTCTTGCATTTTTAACTGATATTAATGGTAATTTCATAAAAATCTCGATTTATTTAGTGGTATTATTTGATAAAAATCCAAGAGGAAGTATTACAACCGGTAGCCCTAAACCAATAAACCAAGGTATAGGTGGTAACTTTAAAAGTATAATAGCACATAACGAGAGAGCAAGCAAGACTGTTAATCTCAGTATCCAGTTAAGCAAGATAGAAGGAGTAACTTTTTTTGCTCCTCCTATAGGAAAATTAAAAATGATTTTCTTTGCCATAGTAAAAAAACTGTAGCTCGATAATATTGCGGCTAAAGAAAATGATAAAGGACTTAAACTAAATGGTATTGCTAATAGTGCCACAAAAAGTATAAGGATATTTAAAAGGAAAAGAGTACGCACAACAAGGCGTACTTTTTCCAAACGAAAACCGCGTTGCCAAAGCCATGCATCAAGTGCATGGACAATGGCTTGGATACGTTTATTTATTGTATTCATATTGATTAGATAGCTTCTTCTTTCTTGTTTATACTCTCACTTACTTGAGATGCTGCTTCTGAAGTTTTTTCAGCTTCAATTGTTTCAGATTTTTTACAGCACTCTGTGTTACTAGCCACTGTGCTTTCATCTTTTGGTTGTTGCATTAGACTTTCTATAAGCACATGTTTTGGATTAACATCAGATTGCGGAACTTGCAAGCCAAATTTCTTATTAGAGTTAATAATTATAGGACCTGTAAGGTTTAAACTTGTTAGATGTGGTTTACCATGTGGAATTGATACTGTTACAAGAACAGTTGCTTCAGATGGATCTTTGATGCAAAGAAGTTTTTGTTCTGCATCGCCAATTTTTAGTGAATAATCTGATAAAAAGAAGTAAGGGTCAGCTACAAGTAGGCCTAGGTTTGGGTCGTCAATACTTTGTAGCATAAGCATTGGAGCGCCTTCACGTATTTGCAAGAGGGTAAATTCATGAGTATCTTCAAAGCCGACTAAGCCTTTAGGGAAATAAAGGATTTTTGACTTATCAATTTCTTGAATACCGAGCCTTGTCTTTACAACTATTTTTTCGTTTCGTTCCATAACATTGCCGCCGCTAAAAGATCTTCATTATTATTTTCGAGAGTCATTCTGTTTTCTTCAATAACACGCCTATACACTTCTTCGCGATACACTACCATCTCAGGTGGTAAAGTAAGCCCAATTTTGACTTGCTTTGCCTGAACACTGAGAACTGTAATTCGTATATCATCGCCAACATATAAGCTTTCTCCCGGTCTCCGTGTGAGAATAAGCATAAATTGACCTACTTTTCGCAAAATTCCTTTTTGAGAATTTCGTTCTATATTGTTGATGGGATAAGTTCATTTTAGAAAATTAATATCCAGGTTGTGTTTCTAAAAGAATTAATTTAGAAAATTGCCTGCCAGACTAAATGAACTGCGTCAAGTTCAGTTGCATAACCATTGAACTTGATTGCAATACTGTTTGATATGCCATTTGTTGCATAGTCAATTGAATTGTAAGTTCAGCAAGGTCAGCATCTTCAATGTTACTTAATCTATCGGTTTGGTCAAGCTTTGAATATGAAAGGGAAGTTGCTGTTGATTCAAGGCGGTTCATTCTTCCACCTATGTCAGCTTGAGCAAAGGTAAGTTGCTCTATACCATCTTCAATATCTTCTAAAGCACGCCCACAAGCTTCTTGGTTATTTGTTTCTAAAGCACCAATGAATGTTGCTATGCTTTCAAAAAGATTTTTGCCTGCTCCTCCAAAAGCTGATGCTTGAACATCAGAACCTTGTGGAGTATATAGCCCACCAAAGATATCTTTACCTACACTATTTACCATAATATAGTTATCTTGAGATGTTTCGTAATCTATATTAGTACGTTGTGGTTTTATACTATACTGTGTGCCTGCTGTAATTACTGTATTAGGTGCTGTTCCTGCTTCTGCTTCTAAGTCGAAGAAGCCGCCGGGAACAGGTAAACGAAGTAAGGTTTCGTAATCTGGTGAATCAGTTGGATTCAATGCGGTATCAACTGTTTTAGTAGTCCAGGTTTGACCGTTATCCGTCGTATAAGAATATGTAACTTCTTGTGGCACTGAAGATTTAGATAAATCTACAGGTGTATCTATACGAACTTGTATATCTTCACTGAAATAACCGTTAGGGTGCGCTTTAATAGCACTTCCCATTTCACCGTATACTGTAACATCCGGTGCAACGTCATTATCGTAACCTTTATAGATTGCCGCAGGGCGAATAGTCATACTTGTACCATTTGTTTCTGTAAATGGTTTTGTATCGTCGTAGGCAGTAACGGTAACAGGTGGATGAGTGAATTGAATTTCAGCAGAAGAACCGATATAAAGCTTTGTATCACCGGCGGACATGATTCCGCTTTTCCAAGTTTCGCCGGCATCTGTTGTATATTCATATGTAATATCCGCACCGCCGGGATTAGCCGGTGGAACATCGCCTGAACTTGTAAATCTTACTAATACAGAGTTATCAATCTCACCTGTTGCTTCAAAATGGCGATCTGAAAGTGCTGGATCTACAGAATCAACACCAATCCCTAATTCATAAGGAAGGGTATCAATATTTTGTCCGGCAAATATGAAACGTCCTGCTACTTCTTCATTCGCAAGAGCCATGATTTGCTGGAAAATTTGGTTTACTTCTTCTGAAATTTGTAGTCTGTTATCTTCAGACATTGTACCGGTTGAAGCTTGTTCAGCTAATTCTTTCATTCTGATAAGCTGAGTAGCTACTTGATCTAAGGCTCCATCAGCAGTTTTAAGCCAGTTTGAAGCACTACTTACGTTTTCTTCTAACTGAGTTGTTTGTGCAATATCTGCACGGTAAGTTAATATATGTGCCGCGCCAATAGGGTCATCAGAAGGTTTATTGATTTGCTTTTGTGTAGCAGCTTGCATATTCAAATCTAAGTACTGAGAAAGACTTGAGTTCATTTGATTAATGAAATCTCCGTACATATGCTGTGTTGTAACTCTCATGATTTCCCCCCTATGCCTTTAGTCCTAGGACTACTTGAAGCATTTCGTCCGCGGTTGTTATTAGTTTTGCTGCTGCAGTATATGAGTGCTGGAATTTGATTAAGTTTGTCATCTCTTCATCAAGGTTTACGCCTTTAATTGAAGCTATGCGACTTCCTGCATCAGAGGCTAGAGCAGTATGATATTGAGTATTGAATTGTGCATTACTTGATTCAGCACCTACTAAAGAAACAACTCCGCTGTAGTATGATGTAAGAGTTTGAGAAGTTTGTTCCCAGGCTGTATTAATGCTAACAGTAGTTGTTGCGAGTTTTGCAATTTGAAGAGCTACAGTATTATCGCCTGCTGTTATAACTCCAGCTTGGTTTACTTTACCGGAATTTATAAGAGCTGGGTTTTCTTGTAATTCATCTTTTACAGCTAATGAACCGGCATCAGATCCTGTGAAGAATGTATTTACACCTAAAGCAGCTAAAAGACCTGTGCTATCTTCACCAAAACTTAGGTGAGTACCGTCAGTAGCGGTAATTTGAAGTTTATCACTTACGATTTCAGCTTTTACTTTGCCGGTAAATGTTGTATTGATAGCATCTATAACATCGTTTAATGTATGAACTGATGGGTCAAAATTGCCTGTTCCGTCCGGAGAAGGATCGAAAACAAGTGCGCCGGAGCCAGTTAATTCACCCGTAGCATCATTATAGAAATACATGCTAAAGCTACCTTCTTGTAGGCGATCTGCATAGAAAAGACCTGATGCACTATCACCTAGAGCAAGTTCAGAATTTTCTACTGTTTCTTCGCCGTAATAGGTAGATTGTGGAAATACGCTTGCGCCTTGTGAATGGGCTCTGTTTACTTCCCATGCAAGGGTAGTTGCAAGAGCGTCCATTTTATCCATGTATTTACCAATATTGTAATCACGAGTAGTGAAGAAAGCTGTAAGGCTACCACCACTTATACGTGAACCTTCTTCTGTTCCGTCGCCAGAAAGAAGAGGTGTAACATTTTCTGGTGGACGAGTTGGAGAATTCCAATAAAGACCGCTTTTTGGTACGATTGTAATTTTATCACCAGTTGCAAAATCATCAGCTGTAAAAGATAATTCTAAGTCTTTTACTCTTACAACTTCACCAACTTCAGGTACATCAAATGATTGAATAGAACCATCAGGATTTTTCAACCATGTTTTACCACCGTCTAAAGATACACGGAAACTTTCAGCACTTGTAAGTTCAAGGGTATATTCAAATGAGTCTTGACCATCAACATTTACTTCGCCTGTAAACCCTTGAGTGTTGTAATCAATTTCAGTATTATGAATTTCGAGTGAGTAAGTTGTGTCGCCCTCAACAAGTGGTTGACCTGATGATAATAATACTGTGTAGTTTAATCCGCCCTTATCTTGTACAGTAACATCTACAATTTCAGAAAGTTCACGAACTAGCTGATCACGTTGATCAAGTAAATAGTTGGGATTATTACCTGGAGAAGTGCTTTCAGCTATGCTTACGTTTAGATCAGCAATAGCATTGATAATTTCATTTGCTTTTTGAACGTCTTGTGCAATATAGTCATCAATTTGATTTTGATATGCTTCAAGAGTCGCTTGTGTATCTCTAATAACACCTGCTAAGGCATCACTGTTTGATAAAAGAGCTTGTTGAGTTGCAAGGTCGTTCGGAAGCTTAGCTAAGTCTTGCCATGAATTGAAAAATTCGGTCATCATGGAGCTTACGCCTTCTCTATTTGATTCATTAAAAACAGCTTCAACACTTGCAAGTAATTCTGATTGAGTTGTATATCTACCTTGTGATGTAAAGTGAGATAGATAAGTATTTTCTAAAATTTGGTCGAAAGCGCGTGTAATCTCAGAAACTTCAGCGCCCATACCCATTTGACCAACAGCCGCATCATAAGGCATGAAAGCGTTAAATTCAGCAGTCTGTTTTGAGTAACCAACAGTATTAACATTCGCCATGTTGTTACCGGTAACGCTGATTGCAACTTGGTTAGCTATAAGAGCATGGTTTCCTATTGAAAGTAAGTGATTAATAGCCATTACAGCCTCCCTGAAATTAGCATAGCATCTGCACGAGTTGGTTTATACATTTGCCCTTTACGTCCATAAGGTTGTGGAACAACAGGAGTAACGGCTTTAGTAAGTTCATTTATTAGATATTCGCCTTGCTTTAATAAAGCGAGTGATATTTCTGAGTTCATATGAGCTTGACGAGCACAAAGCTGTTCATTTCTGTCAACTTGTTTATATAAATCTTCAAGGATGAGTCTTTGTTCTTCTTGAAGCATTTGGGCGTAATCTAAAACTTTTCCGCCACCTAATGCAGCAATGATAGCTTCTTTTTCATCAGCAAGTTGACGAAGTAGCTCGTGAATAGAAAATTCAAGACCAGTAATTTCATCTACTTTATCTGAAACAAGAAGGGAAAATTCTTCCTTCATTAAAGATCTTAATACCTCTAACGCTTTTGCTTGACGGTCTAAACTTCCACATATTCTTGCGTACATAACGTCACCTTCTTTTGAAATATTGTTATCAAAATTTTATGTAAAACTTACAACATTTTGAATTAATACATTTTCTGGGTTAATAGGCATATCTTCTTTACGGATTTCAAAGTGAAGATGATTTCCTAATACTCTACCCGTTGAACCTACTTTTGCAATTTCCGTGCCTTTTTCTACAAAGTCACCGGATTTAACGTTTAATTCTGAGTTGTGACCATAAACACTTGATAATCCATTAGAATGATGGATAATAACCATATTACCAAGTTCTTTATCATAACCAGCATACGAAACTACGCCACCCTCAGCAGCTTTCACAGGAGAGTTTGCAGGAGCTGTGATATCTATTCCATTATGCCATGAACGACGACCATTAATAGGATCTAATCTCCAACCAAAACCTGATGTCACTTTTCCGTCAACAGGATTTTGAAAGCTTCCTTTTTCAGGATTTAGATAACCAAGTTCACTTGTAGCAAAAACAGCTTGAGGAGATTGCATATCAGGCCCACCAGCAAAAGTTGGTTGTAAGATAGCTTGAAGTTCTGGGCTACTTGCATGGCTACGTAGAGCATTTGTTTCAGATTTTTTGAAGTATGTTCTTGTAATGCCGGAAAGAATATCTTGCTCTATAGCAGGTCTTGTGGACTGAAGAAGTTCAGCTTCAGCTTTTGCCATTACTATAGGTTCCATTTCTTCTAAAACAGGATTAAAGTCTTCAGTAAGAGTTTCTTCTTTTTTAGCTGTTTCTATAGGAGCTTGTTGAACTTGTTGTGGAGTGAGTAATTCTCTCAATAGTTGTTCTGATCTATTACTCTTGCTATTTCCACGCATATTAGTTGTATAGGTAACACGTGTAACTATTGGTTGAGGTGCAACTTGCTCTTCTGCAACCGAAGCTGTTTCTGAATTAGCAACTGAAGGAGTAGCATTGTCAGTTTTCTGACTCTCAATAAGAGGGGCTGTATTTACCGCAACGTATTCAACCACACCAGAATCATAAATATCCATGTTCATAAGAGGTGCAGAACGTGGGAGCATAGCAACTTGCTGAACTTGTTGAGTTGTAATTTTTTGATTATCAACTATACTATTAGCAGATGAAGTTTCTTCTTTTGTTTCTTTGTTACTCGCTATAGGTGCAGAAAGAAGAGGGGCTGGGGTTATGTTCAAACCACTATTACGGGATTGGCTTTCCTTACTTTGAGAAGAAGCACTGCCGGTAACTCTTTCTTTCATTTGATCAACCATCATATCTGCAAGACCGATTCCACCAGCACTTGCCATACTTTTAGCAAGTTCTTGATCATACATGCTCTGCCAGAATTTTTCTTCTTTTGAAGAGGAAAGTAGGCCGTCTTTTGGTAATGAAGCTCTCATTTGTTCCCACATTTTTTGAATAAATATGGATTCAAAACCTTCACTTGCTTCACGTAATTTTTTTTCTTTTTCAGCATCAGGGTCTTTTGAAGCACCCAGCATTTGAATTTGTTGTTTTTGCGCTTGTATATTCTGTTCTGCCATGCCGGACATTGCCGTTTGCATATCTAAGTTAGTAATAGTTGACATACTATAATACCTCCAAATCTGCGTACAATGCTCCCGATGCTTTTAGACTTCTTAGAATTGAGATAAGATCTCGAGGGCTTGCACCAATTGCATTAAGACCATCAACAAGTTCTTGTAATGTTGCACCTTCTACCATATTCAAACTTCTTTGTTCTTCATTTACAGCAAGTTCTGTCTGCGGAGAGACAACTGTTTGACCTTGTGAGAATGCGCCCGGTTGTGATACTTGTTCCGTTTCTTGAACAACTACCTGTAAGTCACCATGAGCAACAGCAACTTTTGCTATTCTAACATCATTACCGATAACAATAGTTCCGGTTTTTTCATCAACCACAACCTTTGCCACGCCTTCTGGTGATATTTCTAAATTTTCAAGTGATGCCAATAATGGAATAAGGTTTCCACGGTATTGTTGAGGAATTTCAATCTTTACTGTTCTGATATCTTCAGCATTTGCAAAGTTTCCACCCATTGCACCATTTACTTTTTCAACTACTTGTTGGGTTGTTGAAAAGTCAGCTAGGTTCATGTGAAGACGTAAATCATCTTGTGAGTTGAACTCGAAAGGAACTTCACGTTCTACTGTTGCTCCACCCGGAACCGATGCCACTGTAGCAACGTTTACTTGAACGTTTGCTGCCTCGCCACCAAAACTATAGCCACCTACAAGTAAAGGTCCTTGACCAAGAGCATAAATCTTTCCATCAATACCTTTCAAAGCAGTCTGTAAAAGCATACCACCATACAAAGATTTAGCATTACCTATACTAGAGACCATAAGGTCTAATGGTGAACCAGCTTTCGCAGTTGCAGGAAGTTCAGCCGTTACCATAACTGATGCAACGTTCTTTGCTTTCAATAATTTAGGGTCAACAGAAACACCCATCTGTTGCATCATATTGATTAATGATGTCGTCGTGAATGGTGCATCTTTTGTATCTCCAGTACCGCTCAAACCTACAACTAAACCATAACCGACAAGTTGGTTAGTACGTACGCCTGAGAAAGTCGCAATATCTTTTATGCGTACCGCTTCCGCTATTGATGCGAAAGTAAGTAGAAAAGTCAAAGTAATTAAAGTTCTTAATGTCAATTTCATGGCATGTTCCTCCGTGATACTTACTCATATTACAAGAAGTATGCCAACAATATTTAACCTCAAAAATTAGCATAGATATAGTTTTTATTTTTGTCTCCGACGGGCAAAGGGAATGATTCCCTTTGCAAACCCCTTTTCTTTTTTCTCTTGTTCCTCGAGAAAAAAGGAAAAAGATTTTCAAAAAAAATATTTCCTTTATCCTCAAAGTAAATAAATTTTCTCAAGTTTGGGGTGACTTGAGAACCAATTATTAAATAAAAGACCTCTTTTAAGTCTGCGTTTACAGATTTAAAGGAGGTCTTTTATTTTAGGTGTTACTTTTCTAATATCAAAATTTAGAGAAGATTTTTTACTATGTTTTTACGACTAAGCCAACAGAATTAAAGTAGGTTTCTTTATTATGAGGACTAAGTAAAAACTTTTTTTGTAAAGTATTATTCCTTTTCCGATGAGGAACGAATCGGGAAAGAAATAAGGTTTCCAAAGGAAATTATTTCCTTTGGTCGCCGAAGGCATCTCTTCTCTTCTTTTCTCTCTTCTACTCAACTACAATTGTTTGACTAATGCTATTAGCTTGTAGTTTTGTATCATACATAGAGCTTGCATAGACTGCAGGAAGAACGAATTTTCCTTTATTTATAGCACGAACTCGGTATGAATAGACGTTATCAGTGGTATCGAGTGATGTAAAGAAGAGTGCTCTATCTTCGCGCATATCTTTTGAATCTAGAAGATATGATACTTGCATAAGTTCAGCATCTTCTAAAACTAACTCGAATGCACCTGAAAGTAGATCTTGAATAACGATATTTTGAAGAGTTTTACCGTGCGCTTTTGCTTTTATTTGAACGGTAAGAACATCGCCGATATTGATTTTAGTTACAGGTTGCCCTTCTTTGTCTAGGAGTGTTTTTGTAACTTCAAGACCTTGAGCAATTTTTTTGCTTGGCGGATTTACATCGTAACCACTTGTGAGTAGTTGATAGTAAATAGTAGAACCGTTACCTGCATGAATTGAGAATTTCTCACAAAGAGGTGATGAAAGACCAACAGCAGATGAACCTAGATTCAACACTTCACCTTTATTATTAGGGTTTGAGTCTGAACATGAGATAAGTTTTTGACTTATAGATTGTTCATTTCCCATGCCTAATTGCCATAGAGCAGCAAGAGCTTGTGAGGCTGAGAATGTGGAATGCCCTGAATTGAATGAAGTAAGAATTTGTGTGGTGAAGTTTTCATACTGATCAGAACTTAACATTTCAGGGAATGATTCAATCATAATACGAACATATAATGATTGTGCCGCAAGAACATCAAAGAAAGAAGAGTCTTTGAATGTTTTGAAATCAAGCTTACTTTGATCAATGATTTCATGTGCATCCTCAATAAGAAGCATTTTATTTATACTTGCAACAAAGGTCGCGGTGACATCATTCATCCAGTTTTTCATATCATTTGAAGAAATAAGTGTTGCTTGTAGATTTTCAATAAGCTGTGTTGTTACCGAGCCACCACGAGTAAGCACCCAAATTGCATACGCTGTAGTTCTTGCTTCTTCAAGGGTTAAAGGTTTACGGGTAGCAATATTTCGGATTGAGGTGAATACCATATCTTCAATATCACGAGGAGGCATTAGACCTGATTTACGCATTGATAAGAAGAAGTCGCCTGCATATATGGTTAACACATCATCAGTTTTTGAGGAGTTTTTCCAAAGTGAAATGCCAGAACCATAATAGTTTGATGAACGAATAGCGTAGATTGCATCATTAATTATTTTTCTTGCATCTTCTTCTGCTTTTTTAGGGTTTTCTTTGCTACCGAAGAGGATTTCAGTTTCACCATTTAGAACCACATATGGCATTGCTCTGCTTATTAGTTGTTCTGTGCAATCGTAAGGGTAATTTTCTAGGAATCCAATAATCGCCTGAACAAGAGGTAATGGAGTATAAGAAGCTGAAAGTTCACGTACTACTTCATAAGGGAATAAGTCACGATCCTCAGAGATATCTAAACTTTGTCTTGTAGTATCTACCGTGATTGAGGTTACATAAGGTGTACTTGGACGTACTGATAGAGTGCTTTGACGAGTATATTCTTCGTCAGCGGTTTTCAGCACAAAATTGATAGAAGCTTCACCAAGAACAGCTTGAACCTCAAGAGTTAGAGGTATAACTTTTTCTTCGTTTGCTTTTAATGTGATAGTTTTTGGTGCGTTTGTTGTGAGCTTTAATCCATCAGAAAGTAGATATTGTACTTCAAAAGTTTTTTCTTTATCAGTTGTATTTGCGATGGCTACTGATGTTTCAAGAACATCTTTAGGGCTAGCCATTACAGGAACTTGAGGAGTGATAACAAGGTCACTTCTTACATATGTATTCTTTTTTACGGAGCCGAAAGAATTTTCATTCACGGCAACAGCCATAATTCTAACATTACCATTATAGTATGTAGGAATTGTGAATTCAAGCTCTTTGCCTTTGGAGTCAACATCGATAATACCAGACCAATAAACTAAAGGCGGTTCAGCTTTTCTTTTGAAAGGATTTAGATATCTTGCGCTTTTACGAGCCATATCACCACCGTATGCAGATGCTTCCATCTTCATCATCATGCCGTTTGCTAAATCCATTTCAGGCATTACTAAATCAGAAAGTTGTGAGGTGCTTACTTCTAAAGCTTTGTCTTCTAAGAAGTAGCGTATAGGTGACGGGGTTGAGTAGTTGGTAAGAGCGAGGATACCTTCATCAACAGCAAATACTATTGCCTTTGATGGTGAATTAGAAGTTACTTTTACTTTTACAGTATCGCCGGATTTATACATTTCGTTTGCTTCAAGAGCTAGAGAAATTTTTCTTTTTGAAATGTTGACAAGGATTGGTTCAACGCTATAGCTGAGCGGATCCATATAATAATCCTTAGATGTCATTCCTTTGAGGTAAGAAACGGAAATATACGCTCTTCCTTCATAATTTGATGGAATTTCTATAGATTGTACGCTTTGCCCTGCTTTGCCTTTGAACCAAGTATGAGATAAAACTTTATCTGCCTCTAAAGTGATAAGACCAAAACCATCATAAGGAAGTGAAAGGGAAGCTTTGAGATTATCTCCAGAATTATAGTTTTCTGTTGGTAGAGCAATTTGTAAAGTTGATGGAATTGTTTGTGGGTCAACTCTAAGTTCATTTCCTACAATGTTGAAAGGAACTCTTGAAAGAGGAAGAGTTTTATTTGTGTCATCGGTTGCATAAAGAGTGAGCATATACTCACCAACTTTATCGGTTGGGATATTCCAAAGAATTACGCCGTCTTTATTTTCAATTTTTGTACTGCTTATTTCTTCTTGAATAAGAGTATCTTGATAGGAGTATTCTTGAAGATTGTTGCTTACAAGATTTCTAACATAATTTCTTTTAGTCAATACAAAGTTGTAGCCTACGTTTCTAAGTTGTTGTAAATCCGAATCTAGAGTGATGAAAACTAATTTTCCATTTCTATCTTTTGGAATGTAGTTTAGGTCAATTACTTCGCCTCTTGTTTTGTATCCCACAACTTCACTTGCTGTTGAGAAAAGGGCACTTGTGCTTGTGCTTACAGCTCTTCCACCGTTTGGTTCAAAGCCTTCAACGTAGAAAGTAGCATTGTAGGTTCCTGCACTTTTAATATAGGAGTTGATATTAATGTCTGTGCTTGTTTTTCCTTCTTCATTTGTTACCATTTGTGGTAATTCTATTGAATTGTATTGATATTCAAATGAGTATGGATCTGCAAAAACGTAATCTTCGTATCCTCCGAAAGAAAGTTGTGCACGCGTAATTGTTAAATCAGCTTCAACTTTTCTATTTTGTGCTCCACCACCGTAGAGATTTTCTAAGGCAACACTGAGTTCAACATCAGCGTTTTTATCTAGCACGTACCAACCTTTTGTTTTTTTAGGAGTTATTTCAGCTTCTACAACAAGGTTTTCTGGTTTAAATTCTTCAACTCGAACTGTGCTAGAACCGATATATTCATTATTACTCATTATTTCTAGGCGATATCTTCCTGTAGGAGAAGTATCACTTGATTGCCATGAGAATGTGTGCATACCGAAGTCTTTTTCTGAGAGACTATAATTTTCTTCAAAAACTTTAATACCTTCGGCGTCAAAAAGAATAGCTTTAAGTGGAAGTGATGGAGGAAGGGAGTTGTCAGCATTTCTTATCATCGCGCTAAAGTTTAGCATGTCACCTGGGCGGAAAACGCCTCTTTCGGCAAACACATAAGCCTGTAGACCTTCATTTGATGAAAGTCTGCCTTGCACTGAAAAACGGCTGGTTTCAATATTTCTACCGAGGTTAATCATAGAAATAAATGTTACATCATTTTTATCTTTATTTGATGCAACTAAAACAACAGGTCTTTTATCTCTTGTAAATTTATCAACATTACCAAGAGTCGCCATACCGTTATTATTTGAAATTCCTTTAGCAATAGCTAAACCATTTGCGCCAAGAATTTCTACTTCAATATTAGAAATAGGAGCGCCTTTACTCATTGAATAAGTAAATACTTCACGTTGACCTTTGGCATTTTCTTTTACGATTAAGCCAATGTCTGTAACTACAAGCATTTTCTCATCGGAAGAAACTTCTTTGTCACCTTGCATACCAATGAGCTTTAATTTAATGATGCCGCTTGTATCAGCATTTTTATTATCTTCAAGGAGTGGAGTAATATCAAAATCAATTATTTTTGAATCGGCACTACCTACGCCGTCAACCTTGATAGTTCCGCTTACAACTTCGCTGATAGCATCGTATGAGACTTCACTTGAATTGCCGTAATCGTCGTATTCACGAGCGCCATTGCTTTCAAGAGTAAAAAATTCTTCTGTAAGTACAGAAAGATAAGGAACTCTAATTTTTTGCGCTTCCCATTTAATTTCTGTTATCTGATTAGTTTGAATTTCTAACTTGCGAGAACCTTCAAGGTTTAATATATTACCCGGTTGTAAAAATGAAACTTTAGGTGTGTAAGAATTTGCATAAAGAACAGTAGAGTAAGGATAGTTATAAGGATAACCCGCTGTGGATTTTAGTTCATTATTAATGTAAGCAGCCATATAGGTTTCTGGTTCTGCGTATACTTTAAACCTATGTGCGGTTGAAGGTTTTTGCGATGAACTTATTAATTCAAATTCATATTCCGGTCCAATATCAAGAGTGCTCGCTTGTGACCAGTTAAAAGGAATACGAGATTCTTCTCTTATCTTTTTAGGTAAGGAATAGAAAGCAATCATTTTTTTGAGTTCGTCGCCTGAAACCTGCAAAGATGTATTGAGAGTTACAAGATAGTATTGTTTAAGATTTTTATCATACTCAGTTGCTATTGTATAATTTTCAGGGTAGAATAAATTTTGTTTGCCTTTTATTTGGATTGTTTCACTTAAATTTGTGTTAGCAATAGTTACTTCATTGTATTCTCTGTGATAGGTTTTCATATTCTTAACAGTTATTTCAGCAATTGTAGAATTTTCAGGAAGTTCTAAAATAGGTACGCTTATATTCACGTAGCTATTATTACGAGACCAAGTAAAATTTGGTTTTGCAAGCTTTAATCCAGATTGCTTATCTTGTGCAAATACAGAAATATTTTTTTCTAAAGCTTTTGTATCTTTTATAGGATACAGAAAATTAATTGAATAAGTAACAACATGTTTATTATTTTTTGATGGATCTATCCATACATTACGAGACTCTATTTCGCCAGCTTGCGGTAGAGTTGTGAAATTGATAGAGCGCCCTGAAATTTCAGCAGATTTAGGGAAGATAGCTAAAGGAATGTCAACTTTAACCTTTGTATTTGGTTCCCATCTATCATTTGAATCAGGAGTAAATTTAATGGAATAATTGCTACTCCATTCCCAGTAACCTTCTTTGCTGGGTGATATTTTAACTCCCTCAAGGGTTTTTCCTGCTTCACCAACGGAAGAATTACAAACGGAATACCAATTGTCACCGTACATTTCGGAGCATTTATCTTCGTTTGGTTCTACATAAATTGTCAGCGGTTGAGAGTAGTTTTGAGGAGTGCTGTAGGATAATTGTAGATATGCTTTATTTACGTTTGCTAATAAATTGTCTGCTCCTAACAGGCAAAGTACGCAAAAAATGAAATAAGGTATTAGGCTTTTTTTCATTAGTAACCTCGTGTATAGTATTTTGTTTAAAAGTCCGCTTAGGAGAGTATATACAACTAGCTTGGTTTTAGCAATATGTCAAACGGCACATTAGAAAAGGCTATTTTCAATAAAATTTCTTAATTTTAGAAACACAAAGTAAATTGACGATAAAAGTCAAAATATATCTATTTGCGTTATTATCTCTGCAACAATATCTTTTCCCCCTCAAGAGAAATAAATTTACTTTTGTTGTGTCTTGTTGTATTATTAATAATATTAAACTTTACGAGGAACTAACTATGAATACATGGAAAGGCGTTATTGTGGCTGGTGGTGTAGGTTCAAGATTTGCGCCGATTACAAATGCGGTGAACAAACAACTTTTACCGATTCATGATAAACCGTTGATTTATTATCCTCTCTCAATATTAATGCACGCTGGTTTGCGTGAAATTGCAATTGTGACGAACCCTCGCGATTTGCCAGCATTTCAAGCTTTGCTTGGCGATGGAAACCAGTTTGGTTGTTCATTCCAATACTTTATTCAAGACGAACCAAAGGGAATTGCTCATGCTTTAGCCTGTACAAGAGACTTTATTGAAGGTTCAAATGTAAGTCTTTTACTTGGCGATAATATCTTTTTTGGTCAAGGAATGAACAGAATTCTCAGTTCGGCAATGCAAAGGCATGGTTGGGCAACGGTGTTTGGTTATCATGTGGCTCACCCTGAACGCTTTGGTGTTGTAGATTTTGATAGTAATAGACGAGTTATATCATTAGAAGAAAAACCACTACAGGCAAAAACAAACTATGCTGTAACAGGTATGTACTTCTATGATAGCAATGTTCTAGAATATATTGACTCTCTTGAACCTTCTGAGCGTGGGGAGTATGAAATCACAGATTTAAATAGGCTCTATCTTGAAAAAAACAGATTGATGGTAGAAGTTTTGGGTCGTGGAACTGCATGGTTTGATATTAGTGATGCAAAGTCTTTTGTTGAGGCAAATACATTTGTAAGATCCGTTGAAACAAGACAAGGGTTAAAAGTTGCCTGCCTTGAAGAAATTGCATATCATAATGAATACATTGACGCCAGACAGCTAAAAAAACTGGCTGATAATTGCAAAGAAAGTTCTTACAGCGATTATCTCTACAGTCTTATAAGTTAGAGTGTTTTTCTAAATTATTTTTGAGAGAATATTTAATGTTTGCAAAAAAACTACTCTTTATATACTTTTTTTACCTGTCTTTGCTTATAAATTTTTCTGCTTATGCGGAGGAATTTAAGTCTGAACCATCTGATACGCTACAAGAAGTAACTCTTGACAGTACAGATAACTCTTTCCCTGTGAAAGAAGTAATAGATGAAAGTGTAAAAAAAAGGACTGCTCAGGAAGAAGCTAGAGAGAAAACTTTAGAAAGTTTACTTGCAAATACTGAAGAAGAAGTGGCTAAAGAAGAAAGTTCTTCGCAAGCATTAGATATGCTCTTAGATACAACTTTAGAAGAAATAAAAAAGACTGAGAAGGAAGTTTTTGATTTTCAAAAAATGCTTCCGCATAAACTTAATCAATTTAATAATAAAAGTACAGAGTATTCAACGCTTATAGAAACCTATAAAGCAGCTCTGCAACTTAGTAAAAATAGACCTCTAGAACTTACAATTGTTGAAAAAAATACAATAAATACCCATAAAGATTTACAAAACTTTTTATTGCCGGAACAAAAACGTCTTCAATCAATAGAAACTCACTATAAAGCAATTGAAGATTTTATTAATAATGTTACATCGATTGAATCCATCGCGATTACAAGTAAACGTACAGAACTAGAGGATATTCAAGAAAGTTTCAAAAAAGAAATTTTACTTTTTTCAAAAGCCGTAGTAAATATACAAACTCTTAATAGTAAGTATATAGCCTTTATTGAGCAACTTGAAAAGGATAAACTTAGTCTTTGGTGGGAATACTACTTTACTCCATCGTCAAGCGTATTTCATGCTGAGGCATGGAATACTTTTATAAATGAGCCAGTTGTTTATCAACTTATGGAAGAGGCTATAGAGCTACGACTTAAACTTGATATTCCACAAACTCAAAATGGTTGGTTTATACTACTTGCAAAAGTTGTAAGCTTATCACTTTTTATGGGAATAATTCTACTGGTAGTAAAATCCTTTATTTTTTCATCTGACAAAAGTTTACAGCGTGGTTTTAATCGCCTTGTTAAGCGAAGTTGGATTTTTACGATTATAGGATTGAGTTTATTTCTTGCATCATTTAGTTCATTGACGGTTTCTTACCAACTTATTTTACTGCTTGGAACTCTTTTATTTGGCTTTAGTCAATATGAATTTCTTTGGCATTTGCAGTATTTTTTTGAAGAAAATCCACCAAAGCATAATCCATTCATATTTTTCTTACCTTTAATTATATTAGGTCTTTTTATACTTTATCTTGATGTTCAAGGTCTATTACTGGTTATTGTTTGGAGTCTTCTCCTTATTATTACTATTCTTGCAACTATTAGAAAATGCAAGGTGTTAAAGTATAATAATATCACAAAATATATCCCTTATTTTGCTATTTACATTGTATTGTTAACTGTAATGCTATTTCTAACTTTCCTAGGTTGGGGGCGACTTTCAATATTGCTTACAACAAGTTATGCGGCGATAGTGTTAGCAATACAGGGAATAATTGCTATTTTAAACTTTGCAAATAAAGTTCAAAAATATTTTCCAGAAGATGGATATAAAGCAATTCTTTATGCTGTTGCTCTTGCTATTGGAGTTCCTATAGCATTTTTATTGTTTTTTATATCTTTTATTGTATGGCTTTGGGCATATCCCGGAAGTAGCTATATAACGCAAAATATACTTATGATGAACTTACATATTGGAAAATACAGCTTTAGTTTTGCTCAAATAGTATCTGTTCTTTCAGTTGTTTATATAACCAGATCTCTTATAGTTGTTGGGCGTTCATTTTTATCTCAACTGAAAATGCACGAAATTAGGATAAAACCAGCTTTGATAGGTCCTTTACAGATTACATATACTTATGTTTTATGGGCAATCTGTGGTCTTTATATTCTGAATGCTGTAGGCTTTGATTTAAGCAATCTTGCAGTTATTGCAGGTGGATTATCTGTAGGAATAGGTTTTGGCTTGCAAAATATTATACAAAACTTTACAAGTGGACTTGTGATTATATTTGGTCAAGTTATCCGTGAGGGTGATTTAGTTGAAGTTGCTTCTTATACGGGTATAGTCAAGAAAGTCCATATCCGCTCTACGGTACTTGAAACATTTGAGAATGCAACTATTTTTATTCCTAACTCTCAATTCTTGACGGATACCTTCACAAACTGGACTCATAACGGTTCTCGAGTTCGCCGTGAAATTATTATTGGGGTTGCCTATGGAACTGATATGGATTTAGCAATAGAACTCTTGTATGATATTGCAGAAAGAAATACTAGTGTTCTCAAGTATCCGAAACCTGTTGTACTTTTTACAGATTTTGGCAATTCTACTTTGAACTTAGTTTTTAGAATTTGGATTGGTAATGTTTCTGACTCAATGAGTATACTTTCTGCTTTGCGTTTAGAAATTGATAAGGTATATAAGCAAAATTCAATTAATATAGCATTCCCTCAAATGGATATACACATAAAAACTCAAGATTCACAATTAATAACTCCTACAAAAAGCGAGCAAATCCGTGCAACAAGTGATAATCAACAAACAACCGTTTAACTATTATGAAAAATTAGTATCAAATCTAACCAAAGGCAAAGTGCTTGTGGTAGGCGATTTGATGCTTGATACATATCTTATTGGCGATTCAAGCCGCATATCTCCCGAAGCTCCTGTGCCCGTAGTAAAAATTGAGGAAACAAAACAGGTGCTTGGAGGCGCAGGTAACGTAGCTCGTTCGATTGTTGCGCTTGGCGGAAAAGTTTCGATATTTGGCACAGTCGGAGAAGATAAAGCAGCTCAAGAAATGAAAGATATTTTTGATGAGCATAATATTCAATCCTATCTTTGCGCAATCCCTAATAGACCAACAACTATAAAGACAAGAGTTCTAGCTCGTGGGCAGCAAATGCTTAGAATGGATATGGAAACGAGTGAGCCTCTATCAAAAGATGAAAGCAAAAAAGTCTGCGATTTATTAGCTACCACTTTAGAAGACTTTGAGGTGGTAATTGTTTCAGATTACGCAAAGGGTGTAGTCACTCAAGATGTTGTTGATTTTCTTCTAACATTTAGAAATAAAGAAGGAAGACAGCTTAAAATCTTTGCAGATCCAAAACCTGACAATAAACATCTTTATAAAAATACATTTTTGCTTACTCCAAACTTGAAAGAGACAGCAGAACTACTCAATAAAAATCTCGATACCATAGAAAAAGTAGAAGAGTTTGCACCCTTACTTTTAAAAGAGCTTAATATTAATTATTTACTTTCAACTTTAGGGGCTCATGGTATGGCTTTATTTGCGGAAAATGAACCTATATGGCATATTCCAACAAAAGCAAAGCAAGTTTTTGATGTAACAGGCGCGGGTGATACCGTAATAGCAACTCTTGCTTTAGCAATCTCATCAGGAATTTCAGTTTTAGATGCTTGTGTGCTTGCAAACTATGCAGCAGGAATTGTTGTTGGTAAAGTTGGTTCTGCAACAGCTAATCCAGAAGAAATGCTTGTTGCAATTAAAAAAGATTTTGATATCTTAGCTCAGTAACATAGAATATTGTGGAGGATAGAAGATGAATACTCATGAAGATAAGAAAGCCAATACCTTAACTCAAGAAGGTGTTGTTTCTAGTGAAACGAGTGAAACATTAAAGCAAGATGTAGTATCTTTAGATATAGAAGAAAAACTTCAAAATAGTGAAGAAGATAAAATAGAAACTCCACTTGATGCAGCAACAAAAGAAGAAAGTGAACTTCTTGTGGATTCTCCATCTACTGTAGAAAATATAGCAGAATTTACTACAGAAGAAGGGCTTCAAGATGAAGAAATTACAGAAGAAAGCACAAAAGAAATTTCTCATGAAACTTCTCAAGAAATAAGTGAAGAGCAAACTTTTTCTGAAATAGCAAAAAATGAACTTGATGAAATTCCAACTACTATCGAAGAGAAATCAGTTGAAAAAGAAGAAATTCTTCTCGAAGAAGAATCAAGTACTAGTAAAGAAGAAAATATTTCAGATGCAAATTTAGAGTCAGAAGATATTCCTTTAAATACAGAAGAAAATACTTCAACTCTAGACGGAGAGCAAATTACTATCAGTGCGAACTCCACAGACGAAATAGTTGTCAGTAGTACAGATGAAATGACTAGTGAAGAACCTACACTTGAAGAAAAAGCTAGCGAAGAGCTAACTTCTGAAAAGGAAGAAATAAAGATAGATAAAGTTATTAGTGATGAGATAACTGATGGCGAAAACATTACTCCGCTTGTTGAAGAAGTAGCAAACGAAAAAGTAATTTATAGTGAAGTAAAAGCTGAAGCTGTTACTATAGAACCAAACTCAGCGGAATCGTTTAGTTTTGGCTCGAAGTTAGTTGGATTTATTTCTATTTTGGTGCTTGTCTGTATAACATGCGGATTTTTCTTTATAGGTAATGCAGAACTTAGATTTCCTTTTGAGGGCCAATTACTTGCCGCACTAAAATACATGCAAGAAACAGGATCTTATCTTGTTCCTACTCTTGCGGAAAATAGCTACATTCAAGCATATCCATTGCCTTACTGGCTCGTTTCTGCGCTTATGATGCTAGAGTTGCCAATATCGCTTACACTTACTGACTCCTTTGCGGTAGTTCTTTCTTTCTCTGTAATATTGTTCACTCTTTCTTGCTATAGCTTAGCAGCAAGTGTGAGAGTATCAAGCAGAGCGGCACTTGGTAGTTCATGTATTGCGCTGGCCACTTTCTTTGTATTTGTCTTTAGCTCAAGTATTTCGACTCATTTACTTTTTGCTTCATTTGTGAATTTTTCGCTACTCTTTTTCTATAGAGCTTGGATAAAGAAATTTTCTCCTATATTTATGCTTTTCGCATTTTTCTTTATGGCTCTTGCTCTTTTCACGAACGGACTTTTTGCCTTTATATATCCAATAATCACAAGCATTATCTTCCTTATACTTCAAGGACATTTCAGACGTATAAATGATGGTGATGGAATTTTTGCATTCCTTTGCTTTCTTCTATTGATTGCGGGTCTATATACTCTTGCTTACATGGAAGGAACAGCAGCGTATATTATGCAATTGTTTGATTTTGAAACTCTAAAGAAATCATGGACCTCATGGTTCTACTTTGAACACGTGCTTTATTATGCACTTTTAACACTTCTTCTTTTCATGCCATTCCTTATTATTCCTTTCCTTGTGAGTTGGAAAAAAGGGGAAACATCAGGTTTTGCAAGATATAAACAAGGTAGATTTTCTTATTATGAAAAGTTAGAAATTCAAAGGCTTGTTGATAAAGAAAATAATGAAAAATCGGAAACAGCACGTCAGATGTATGACGACTATAGACGTTCAAGTGGAAGTATTTTCTTGTTTTCTGCACTGATGGGTGGTATTTTCACTCTCTTGTTATTTCCACAAAATTCAGTATCATATATATATACTCTAGCTCCTGTGGCATCAATTCTTTTAGCTAGAAACTTAATGAGCTTTAGTGCAACAAAAACAAAAATATTTTCTATTTACTTAGGAATTATAGTGCTTTTATACGCGGCTATAAGCGTAATTATATTTATGCTGCCACAAATTGAGATACTCTATCCTGAATACTTAACATTATTCCCTAGAAATATTGTTGAAAATCTTCTAAATATCCCTCAACTCTCTTTCTTGAGTATTCCACTTGCAGTGCTTGCAATTTGTATTTTCCTAATGAAGAAACATTATCCGCAAAAAGTGCTTTATTTCTTCACAATTGCACTAATTCTTATTGTTGGTGGAGTACAAGTTCTCTTTATTCCAAGCCTAGAAGCAAGCCTACCAAGTGAAGTTGTTGAAGTGGTGGAGGAAAAAGAAGAAGAGGCAAAAGTCGAAGAACCAATAAAAATAGAAGAAAAAACAGAAGAAGCTCTAACTACTGAAACTTCAGCTGTTGAAGATACTGTAATAGTAGAAACTCCAGTAGAAACTCCAGTAGAAACTCCAGTAGAAACTCCAGTAGAAACTGCTCAATCTATTGAACCAGAAATACAAACAGAAACACAAGTAGAAGATTCAGCTACACCAATAGTTGAATCAAACGAACAAGCAGAATCTACAGAAACAAGTGAAGAAAACCAAATTCAAGAAGATTCAGCACTTACTTCAGAAGAATCAACACCTACACCAGAATCAACTGAAATTAAAGAATAAGGATTATTATAATGTTAGATATAGTTTTGTTTCCAATTTTAATTGTACTTGCGTATGCCTCCGGATCAATTCCGTCAGGAGTAGTTATAGCTAAATGGGCAAAAGGGATTGATCCACGTACTGCCGGCTCAAATAATCCGGGAACAACAAATGTCGCTAGACTTTGCGGATTTAAATATGGTCTTCTCACTTTATTTTGTGATATATTTAAAGGATATCTTCCTGTTTATTTAGGAACTTTAGTGTTTGCAAATCCTTATATATTATCGCTTATTGCTCTTACAGCTATTCTTGGTCATTTGAAGTCTTACTTCTTAAACTTTGAAGGTGGTAAAGGCGTAGCAACCTTAATTGGAGCACTCTTACCTATAATATTTCCGCCTTTACTAGCGGCGGCGGTTATTTGTGTTATTGTGATTTGGCGTTCTGAGTATGTGTCACTTGGTGCTTTATCAATGGCAAGTGTACTTCCAATATTTTGTTTGCTGTTTGGGTATGAACCTTATTTCTATCTTACATTTGCAATTTTCCTCATAATCTTCTGGACTCATAGACAAAATATCGAGCGTCTTGCAAAAAATGAAGAAAAAGTATGGCGTAAAAAGAAATTCGACGCCGCCAGTAAAAGAGGATAATTCATGCCTACAATTCTTATAGTAGATGATGATAACGCTCACCGTAATATGCTTATGACTCTTGTTTCGGGCTGGGGCTATAAAACCGCAGAAGCTGACGACGGAAAAGTTGCAATTGAAATGGTAAAAGAGCAAAGTTTTGACCTTGTTCTTACAGATGTTCGTATGGCAGAAGTTGACGGAATAACAGCTCTTGAAAAAATTCGAGACTATAATCCATCAATTCCGGTTATTATAATGACAGCATGGTCAACAGTAGATAAAGCTATGCAAGCCTTACAGGCCGGAGCATCGGATTATCTTACAAAACCTCTTGATTTTGACGTGTTACGCTTTGCCTTAGAAAAGCTTACATCGCAAGAGAAAGAACTTGAAAAAGCTGAAAAAGCGGATACAAAGCTTGGTAAAAGCGAATCAATGCGTGAAATATCTCAGATGATAAGCCTTGTAGCTCCGACCGATGCAACAATACTTATTACTGGAGAATCCGGAACAGGTAAAGAGATTGTTGCTCGTGAAATTCAAGCAAACAGTGAAAGAAAAGATAAACCTTTTGTTACAGTTAATTGTGCGGCATTACCGGAAAATCTTTTGGAGTCTGAACTTTTTGGACACGAAAAAGGCGCATTTACAGGTGCAGATAAATCGCGCGAGGGGCGCTTTTTACTAGCAAATGGCGGAACAGTATTTCTTGATGAAATAGGGGAGATGCCTCTTCCTCTTCAAGCAAAGCTATTACGCTTTCTGCAAGAGGGCGAAGTGCAGAAACTAGGGTCAGACAAAATCATAAAAACTGACGTGCGAATTATTGCAGCTACAAATCGAAACCTCCTCGAAGAGGTAAAAGAGAATAAGTTTCGTGAAGATTTATACTATAGATTAAATGTAATAGCTCTTCATATTCCACCATTACGCGAAAGAGTAGAGGATATTCCCTTTCTTGCAGAAATGTTTTTAAAGAAATTCTCCGCTTCAAATAGAAAACAAATTCATGGTTTTACAGCTCAAACAATGAATGCTCTTTTAAAGTATCCATGGAAAGGAAATGTGCGAGAGCTTGAAAATGCAATTGAAAGGGCAGTTATTCTAAATCCTGGCGATATGCTTCAACCAAAGGCACTTCCTCTTACAATTCAGCAGTTTATTGAGCAAGATACTGATTTAGTAAGTGATAACCCACTTTCATCTCTTGATGATATGGAAAAGAATCTAATATCAAAAACCCTTAACGAAACTAACGATAATAAAAGTGAAACTGCAAGACGCTTAGGAATAACTCGTACAACACTCCACAACAAAATCAAGAAGTATTTTGGTTAGAGTTTATTTTTTTGCCTTCGGCGACCAAAGGGAATGATTCCCTTTGGAAACCCCTTTTCTTTTTTCTCTCGTTCCTCGAGAAAAAAGGAAAAAGTCTTTTCCAAAAAATTATTTCCTGTGATCTCAAAATAAAGTAATCTTACTGAGTTTTGATGGTTAAGTGATAAAATTAATAATATTAAATCTTCCTTTAAATTTGTGTTTATAGATTTAAAGGAAGATTTTACTTTTAAAGCATGTATTAAAAGAATACTAGCTTTGAAATACAACTATAATATAAAGCACGTATTAAATCGACACATGTCTTTTATCATTGTGCTTTGACCGCGTGGTGTAGATCGCGAGTAGCTTGACTATTGCATGGAACATAGATAGTCAAAGGCTACGTTATTAGAGCACAATGATTTTGTGTCGATTAAGCGGGAATGCGGGGTGTTTCCAAAGAGGGGACGTTAGGGCGGCAGCCCGTTGCCCCCTCTTTGGTCGTCGAAGACTACCTAGGCTGGAAGTTAACAATAATGATAACAAAGAGAGCAAGTAAACAATAATATATATAAAAGGGCACTTAAACACTAAATCTAAAGAAAAAATATACTTAAACATCAAGTAAAAACAAAAAATTTAATTTTTCAAAAAAAACACTTGCAATTTTATTTCAAATTCTATATACTGACAAATCTTATTGTTAACCGCAAGTGCTTGAAAGGGCAAATGCATTGTATAAGTATATGAAATAAAATAGATATTTTTAGCAAAGTCTAGCTTTCGGGCTAGGTCTTTGCTATTGGTTTTAAGTCTTTTAGACATTGACACTTTAAGTGCAAAGCAGGTCTTTGCAGAGGTATAGCATGACTGAATTTAAAAAGCAATTTGGTAAAATTCAAGTATCATTACCCATCCCCCACCTTTTAACTCTTCAAGTGGATTCCTATAGAGAGTTCTTGCAGGAAGGAAGACTCGAACGTGAGCCTCATGAAGGGCTTGAAGGTGTTTTTCGTTCTGTGTTTCCTATTGAAGATTTTAATCGTACTGCTAGTCTTGAGTTCGTGAACTACGAAATTGGCGAACCTAAATACGATCAAGCAGAATGCCTTTCAAAGGGATTAACCTACGAAGCTCCTTTACGTTTAAAAGTGCGTCTCGTGGTGTATCAAGTAGACGAAGTAACTGAAGCACGCACAATTGAAGCTATTAAAGAACAAGATATCTACTTTGGTACTCTTCCTTTAATGACTGAAAAAGGTACGTTTATTGTGAACGGAACCGAACGTGTTATCGTGAACCAACTCCAGCGTTCTCCTGGCCTTATTTTCGAGCATGATGGCGGTAAAACTCACACATCACGTAAAGTGCTTTATTCATCACGCGTAATTCCTATGCGTGGTTCTTGGCTCGATTTTGATTTCGACCACAAAGATATCCTTTATGTGCGTATTGATAGACGTCGTAAAATGCCTGTAACCATTCTTTTAAAAGCAATGGGTATGAGCAATACAGATATCTTAAATTACTTCTATAAAAATGAATCTTATGAAATTGCAAGAGACGGTAGAGTTTTCTGGAATCTTCCTCAAGATAAAGAAACTTTCACTGCAATGTATAAGAAAGACCCGGCGTATACCGATATTAATGATAAAGAAGGTAACGTAATTGCTAAAGCCGGCAAACCGGTTAATAAACGTATGTGGCGTTTAATTGGCGAAGCAGGTCTTGAAAAAATTGAAGTTGCTCCGGATTATGTATACGGACTCTTCCTCTCTGATGATATTGTAAATCCTGAAACCGGTGAAGTTCTTGCTTCAGCGGCTGACGAAGTAACAGCGGGATTAATCGAAAGATTACACGAACTTGGAATTCATGACCTTCAAGTTCTTCATACTCGCGGTTCTGACACTTCATCTTCAATTCGTGATACTCTAATGCTTGATAAAACTCCAACATTAGAAAAAGCACAAGAAGAAATCTATCGTCGTTTACGTCCATCATCCCCTCCTACTCCTGAAATTGCGGCAACTTTCTTTGAAAACTTGTTCCGCAGTAATGAATATTATGATCTTTCTCCTGTAGGTCGTTACAAGCTTAACCAGAGACTTGGACTTACACATGAGGAACATCAAGAACGTACTCTTACCGATAATGACATTCTCCAAGCTTTAAAAGTATTGGTTACACTTAAAGATTCTCACGGCCCTGCGGATGATATCGATCACCTAGGAAACCGCCGTGTACGTCTTGTTGGTGAACTTATAGAAAACCAATACCGCATCGGTTTAGTACGTATGGAACGTGCGATTAAAGAACGTATGAGCATTCAAGAAGTTGCTCAGCTCATGCCTCACGACCTTATCAATCCAAAACCTGTTGCAGCTGTATTGAAAGAATTCTTCGGAACTTCACAGCTTTCTCAGTTCATGGATCAAACCAACTCACTTTCAGAAGTAACTCACAAACGCCGTCTTTCAGCTCTAGGACCTGGTGGTCTTACTCGTGAGCGTGCTGGCTTTGAAGTGCGTGACGTTCACTTCTCTCACTACGGTAGAATCTGTCCGATTGAAACTCCAGAGGGACCAAACATTGGTCTTATCGTTTCTCTTTCAACTTTTGCGAAAGTAAACGAATTCGGCTTCATCGAAACACCTTACCGTGTTGTTAAAGATGGTGTTGTTACTGACGAAATCATTCACGTTGATGCTACAAGCGAAGGTCACAAAGTTGTTGCTCCTGCTGTTGCAAAAATCGACGAAAACGGAAGATTCATCGGGTACAATATTCCATCACGTACAGCTGATGACGTTCTTTTGGCTCAGCCAGAAGAAATAGAATATCAAGATATTTCACCAAGCCAAATGGTGTCTATCTCAGCAGCATTGATTCCATTCCTTGAGCACGATGATGCGAACCGTGCGCTTATGGGATCAAACATGCAACGTCAGGCTGTTCCACTTCTTCGTGCTGAACGTCCACTTGTTGGTACAGGTATTGAACTTGATATCGCTCGTGATTCCGGTGCGTGTTTATTATCAGAAGGTACAGGTGTTGTAGAATATGTTGATGCTGAACGTATCATTGTAGCTTACACAGATGTATTCCAAGATAGATTCGGTGGTGTTCGTGCTTATGACTTGCTCAAATACCACAAATCAAACCAAAACTCATGCTTTGGTCAAAAACCATCATGTTTCAAAGGTCAAAAAGTAGTAAAGGGAACTTTACTTGCTGACGGACCTGATATCGAAAACGGTGAACTAGCACTTGGTAAAAACCTCACAGTAGCATTTATGCCTTGGTGTGGTTATAACTTTGAAGATAGTATTCTTATCTCTGAAAGAATGGTTAAAGAAGACGTATTTACTTCTATCCATATTGAAGAATTTGAAGTAGTTGCTCGTGATACTAAATTAGGACCTGAAGAAATTACCCGCGATATTCCTAACGTTGGTGAAGATATGCTCAGAAACCTTGACAATGCCGGTATTATCCGTATCGGTGCTGCGGTTAAACCTGACGATATCTTAGTAGGTAAAATTACTCCTAAAGGTGAAACTCAACTTACACCGGAAGAAAAACTTCTCCGCGCGATCTTTGGTGACAAAGCTCGTGACGTAAAAAATACATCACTCAAAGTTCCTCCGGGAATTGAAGGTATCATTGTAGACGTTAAAGTTTTCAACCGCCGTTCAGGTGAAAAAGACGAACGTACACGTGATATCGAAGATTACGAAATCAGCGTAATTGATGAAAAAGAACGCAACCATATTCGTGTTCTTACAAAACATCTTAAAGAACAAATTCTTCCTATCATTGAAAGCACACCGGTAAGCGAAGCTATCGTTGGCTCAAAGAAAGGTGAAATTGTTGTTACTGCAAACAGTGTAATTTCTAAAGAAGCTCTTGATGATATTCCACTCAAAAAGCTAGAAAATGCTTTCACTGATAGAGAAGTGAATATCAGCATTAACGAAATTATTGCAGGTTACGAACGTAATATCGCTGTAATCAAAAGCCTTTACGATGCAAAACGTGAAAAAGCTACAGAAGGCGATGATTTGCCTCCTGGCGTTATTAAAATGGCAAAAGTTTACATCGCTGTTAAGCGTAAGCTTTCAGTAGGTGATAAAATGGCGGGTCGCCACGGTAACAAGGGTGTTGTATCTTGTATTTTACCGGAAGAAGACATGCCATTCTTTGCTGATGGACGTATGGTTGATATCGTATTGAACCCACTTGGTGTTCCTTCACGTATGAACATTGGTCAGATTATGGAAGTTCACTTAGGTTGGGCGGCTAAAGAATTAGGGCGTCAACTTGCTGAACTTGTAGATGCTAATACTGCGCTTGATCAAATCCGTGCTGATGTAAAAGATATCTTCTCATCAGAAAACCCAGGTATCGATATTGATGGTCTTGTAGACTCTATGGATGATGAAACCTTTAAACAAGCAGTTCTCAAACTTCGCCGTGGTATTATCACAAAAACTCCGGTGTTCGATGGTGCAACTGAAAAAGATATATGGTCATGGCTTGAAAGAGCTGGTTTATCATCAGATGGTAAGCACGTTCTTTATGATGGACGTACCGGTGAATCATTCAAAAACCGTGTAACAACAGGTGTTATGTACATTCTCAAACTCCACCACCTTGTTGATGAAAAAATCCACGCACGTTCAACAGGACCTTACAGCTTAGTAACTCAACAGCCATTGGGTGGTAAAGCTCAATTCGGTGGTCAGCGTCTTGGTGAGATGGAAGTTTGGGCACTTGAAGCATACGGTGCTTCATACCTCTTACAAGAGTTCCTCACAGTTAAGTCAGATGACGTAACCGGTCGTGTGAAAATGTACGAAAAGATTGTTAAAGGTGATAACTTCCTTGAAGCAGGCTTACCTGAATCCTTCAACGTTCTTGTAAAAGAACTTATGTCTTTGGGTCTTAATGTAAATATGCACCAAGAAGAACCAAAGAAGAAAAACAAACCATTAATCTTCATGGAAGATGCTGAAATAATATAACTATGTAGAGGAAGGAATTTTTCCTTCCTCACATAAGCATTATACATGGATAGAAAAACTACTCTGTCATTAATGACAGTATAAATATTTTCCTTTTATCCTCAGGAGTTATCAATATGAGTCTTGATGAATTATTTAGCGTAAGGCAAGGCGCGCAAGCGAACGCTGCGAATATTAAGAGTTTAAAATCTCTTCAAATTACAATTGCCTCACCTGAAAATATTCGTGAATGGTCTTTCGGTGAAGTAAAAAAGCCGGAAACCATCAACTATAGAACTTTTAAACCTGAAAGAGACGGTCTTTTCTGTGCGAAAATTTTCGGGCCTGTGAAAGACTATGAATGTAACTGCGGTAAGTACAAAAGAATGAAACACCGTGGTATCGTTTGTGAAAAGTGTGGTGTTGAAGTTATTGCGTCTAAAGTACGTCGTGAACGTATGGGACACATCGAACTTGCTGCACCTGTAGCGCACATCTGGTTCTTAAAAACTTTACCATCTAAAATCGGTACATTGCTCGATATGACAATGGCTGACTTGGAAAAAGTTCTCTACTTTGACTCTTTTATTATCTTAGATCCAGGCGTAACATCACTTCAAAAATTCCAAGTTATTTCAGAAGATCACTATTTCAGCTTACTAGAAAAATATTCAGAAGATGATTTCGTGGTAGGAATGGGTGCAGAATCAATCCGTTCACTTCTAGAAGAACTTGACCTAGAACAATTAAAACTTGAACTTCGTGAAGAATCTCTTACCACTAAGAGCCAAACACGTAAGAAAAAGATTACAAAACGTCTTAAAATCGTTGAAGCATTCTTAGATTCAGGCAATAAACCTGAGTGGATGATTATGGAAGTTATTCCTGTTATACCACCAGAATTACGTCCTCTTGTACCACTCGATGGTGGACGTTTTGCTACTTCTGATTTGAACGATTTATATCGTCGTGTAATCAACCGTAACAACCGTTTGAAACGTTTGAAAGAGCTTGGCGCACCTGAAATTATTATCCGTAACGAAAAACGTATGCTTCAAGAAGCTGTTGATGCGCTCTTTGATAACGGTAGACGTGGTCGTGCTATTGCAGGAACAAACGGTCGTCCATTAAAATCACTCTCTGATATGATCAAGGGTAAACAAGGTCGTTTCCGTCAAAACTTGCTCGGTAAACGTGTTGACTACTCAGGTCGTTCAGTTATCGTTGTTGGACCTAAATTGAAATTGCACCAATGTGGTCTTCCTAAGAAAATGGCTCTTGAATTATTCAAACCATTTATCTATTCTAAACTTGAAGCTCAAGGGCATGCAAGCACCATTAAAAGCGCAAAGAAAATGGTGGAAAGAGAAGAATTAGTAGTATGGGATATTCTCTCAGAAGTAGTGCGCGAGTACCCAATTCTTCTAAACCGTGCACCTACCCTTCACAGACTTGGTATCCAAGCATTTGAACCTTTACTTGTTGAAGGTAAAGCTATCCAACTTCACCCACTCGTATGTTCTGCTTACAACGCTGACTTCGATGGTGACCAGATGGCTGTTCACGTTCCTTTATCTGTGGAAGCGCAGATTGAATGTCGTGTTCTTATGATGAGTACAAACAACGTGCTTTCACCTGCAAACGGATCTCCTGTTATTATTCCATCTCAGGATATTGTTCTTGGTCTTTACTACATGACTGCTGAACGTAGTTTCTGTAAAGGTGAAGGAATGACTTTCTGTGCCCCTTGGGAAGTAATTTCTGCATTCGATGCTAACGAAATCGAAATGCACGCACGTATCAAAGTTCGTATGCCTGATGGTGTAACTTATGACACAACTCCTGGTCGTGTGATGGTTTCAGAAATCCTGCCTAAAGAACTTGCGTTTGTAAACGTAAACTGCGTTCTTACAAAGAAAGCAATCGCTAAACTTGTTGGTGAATGCTACAACGAAGCTGGTATTAAAGCTACCGTTCTTCTTTGTGACAGACTCAAAGACCTTGGGTATGAAAACGCAACCCGTGCCGGTGTTACCATCGGTGTGAAAGATTTGACAATTCCATCTACTAAGAAAGGAATTATTGAAGCTGCAACTAAAGAAGTGGAAGAAATTGAACAACAATACCGTGAAGGTATCATTACTGCCACTGAAAAGTATAACAAGGTTGTTGACGTTTGGACAAAAGCAACAAACGATGTTTCAAACGAAATGAGTAAAGAAATTTCTACCGACGTTATGATTGACGAAAAAACAGGTAAGAAAGAACTTAACCCATCATTCAACCCTATCTTTATGATGTCTAACTCAGGTGCTAGAGGTAACCAAGACCAGATGCGTCAGCTTGCCGGTATGCGTGGTTTGATGGCGAAACCTTCTGGTGAAATCATCGAAACTCCTATTACAGCATCTTTCCGTGAAGGTTTGACAGTTATTCAGTACTTCAACTCAACTCACGGTGCTCGTAAAGGTCTTGCGGATACAGCGCTTAAAACTGCGAACTCCGGTTACTTGACTCGTCGTCTTGTTGACGTTGTTCAGGACGTTATCATTGGTGAACACGATTGTAACACCGTTGATGGTATCGAAATGTCAGCTCTTAAAGAAGGTAACGAAGTAAAAGTTCCTTTAGGTGAGCGTATTATCGGTCGTATCTTGCTTTACCCTGTTTATGACCCAGCTAAACCATCTGAAATCATTGTAGAAGAAAATACTCTTGTTGATGATAAAGTTGCAAAACTCATTGAAGATGCTGCTGTTACAACTGTAATCATTCGTTCAGCTCTTACCTGTCAATCAGAGCGTGGTATCTGTGCTATGTGTTATGGTAGAGACTTGGCTCGTGGTCACATTGTGAACATTGGTGAAACAGTTGGTACAATTGCTGCGCAATCAATTGGTGAACCAGGAACTCAGCTTACAATGCGTACCTTCCACATTGGTGGTACTGCATCAACAGCTACAGTTTCTCGTTCAAACTACGAAGCGCAATACACTGGTAAAGTAGTTCTTAACCGTCTTCAAAGCGTACGCAATAAAGAAGGTATTGAACTTGTTCTTTCTAAGAGTGCTCAAGTTGTTATTATTGATGAGCAAGGCAGAGAAAGAGAAAAATATACATTACCAAAAGGTGCTCGTCTATACGTATCTGACGGTCAAGATATTCAAAAAGGTCAAATGCTTGCTGAATGGGATCCATTCAACGAACCATTTATCTCAGAAGTTGGCGGTCACATTAAATATGGCGACATCATCGAAGGTCGTACAGTTCAAGAAAAAATTGATGACGCAACCCGTCAAACAACTCGTACAATTCTTGAATACCGTACAACAAACCTTCGTCCTACAATCGCAATTTGTGATGAAAGCGGTACAGTTCGTACCCGTCCTTCACAACAAGGTTTAGAAATTCCAGCTAACTATGCTCTTCCAGTGGGCGCAGTTTTGATGGTAACTAACGATCAAGTTATCGAAGCAGGTGATATTATCGCTCGTAAACCTCGTGAAGCTTCAAAAACAAAAGATATCGTGGGTGGTCTTCCTCGAGTTGCTGAACTCTTTGAAGTTCGTAAACCTAAAGATATGGCTGTTGTTTCTGAAATCGGTGGTACTGTTACTTATGCCGGTGAAGCAAAAGGTAAGCGTAAACTCATTGTTACACCTGAATACGGTGATACAAAAGAATTCCTTATCCCTAAAGGTAAACACATCACAGTTTCTGATGGTGACTTTGTTGAGTCTGGTGACCTCCTTACTGAAGGGCATCCAGAATTGCATGATATTCTCAAAACTCGTGGTGAAAAATTCTTGGCTCGTTACCTAGTAGACGAAATTCAAGAAGTTTATCGCTTCCAAGGCGTTACAATAGATGATAAACACATCGAAATTATTGTACGCCAAATGCTTAAGAAAGTTGTTGTAACCGAATCAGGTGGCACTACCTTCTTAGTTGGTGAACAAGTTGATAAATTAGAATTCAAACACGAAAACCTACGAGTTCTTGCCGAAGGTAGAGAACCTGCAACTGCTGAACCATTAGTTCTTGGTATTACACAAGCATCATTGAGCACCTCATCATGGGTATCAGCTGCTGCGTTCCAGGAAACAACTAAAGTTCTTACAGAAGCAGCTCTCAAAGGTAAACAAGATTACCTCCGCGGCTTGAAAGAAAACGTTATCGTTGGTAGACTCATTCCTGCTGGTACTGGTTACCGCGAATACGTAAATCAAGATATCATCGTTCCAAATCAAAAAGAACGCGCTGATAAATTCCTTGATGAACTTGAAGAAAGCTCAATCATAGCTGACTAAGCTGACTTGGAAAAATAAAAAGGGGAGATAAGTTTGAAAGAGCTTATCTTCCCTTTCGATTTAATGAATGCTATATTTTTAATGAAACTTATATATTTAAAAGCAAAGGGCTGATTTATGAATCCTCAAAATCAAGAAAATTTACAAACAGAATCTCAACAACATGAAATTCCACAATGGCTTGCAACTGCGGACAGATTCAGATTTAACATGCCCGAAGAAAAAGAATATCCTTGGCTTACTTTTCTTTTAGACGCTTATGCTCTTATTGATGCTTCTGTACAAAATGCTATTGATTCAAAAATTGATCAAGGAAAATCTCTTGCGTGTAAAGAGGGTTGCACTTACTGTTGTTCGCAACTAGTACCTATAACTCCAGCTGAAGCAATGGGGATACGTCTAACATTCAATAAATTTCTTCCAAAAGTTGAAAGAGAAAGACTTCTTCCTCAACTAAGCGAACATGCTGGAAATAATGAATGGAAAGATGGGCAGTGCCCGTTTTTAGTCGATAGTTCATGCTCTATATATACTTTTAGACCTATAGCTTGCCGCCGATATGCTGTATTTAATAAAGCATGTTCTTCAATGGAAGATATCATAAATGTAGCCGATGATGAGGGATTAAACCCAGATAGAGCAGCACTATATGCTGCTTTAGCTCATACTTCACCTATCTATGAAAGTCTTGGAATGACAGAAAAAGGCAAAACCCTTACTTTTGATAACTTCAAACAGTTATTTGTGGATATTAGAGAAATAAAATGGGGCTAATATAGTATTTTATTATTAATATCAACAACAACTTTTCTACTTGTAGAGCGACCAAAAGTATCAATTGCTGTTACGGTAAAAAATTCTTTATGAGGCACATATTCTAACGGAATGTGTGCTTCTTTTTGAGCAATAAACTTTCCATCTACAAACCAATATACCCATGCAGAATCGTAATTCACGCTCGCACTTAAGCTAAGATTTGGAGTGGTTGAATTTATATGGTAGACAATATTTTCTTTGGGATTTTCTATTATAGGATTAAATGAATCCTCATTAATTGGCTGACAAAGTGGATCTTTTAAACTTACAAGGTCAAAGGGTGGAGGAGCATCTTTATAGATTCCAACTTCTTTAAAGTACTTTTGCATATCATTCGACCAAAATTCTGCTATTCTTTCTTCAACAAAATCCTTATTTTCGATTGTTTTTTGACAAACCCTTAATTTCGTACGGGTATCTACTAATATTTTTTTGAGTATCCCTGTATCTTTAATAGGAGTTTTACCCGGAATTATATAGATGTTGCTTTGTGGTTTGTTAGGGCAAAGAGCAGTATTTATATCGCCACTTTCAGAACAAATTTGAATTTCTCGAATAGTCGAATTTTTTATATTTTCTTTTAGAATATCAGTGATTTTTAGATTTTTTGCAAGAGCAAGTGAGATATCAGTAAATAAAGGAACGGCAAGCTCATTTCCTATAAAATGTGGATTTCCTACATTATTAAAATTTCCAATCCATACAAGAAGAACATATTCACCAAGAGTACCAACTGCCCAAGCATCTCGAAATCCGTTAGAAGTTCCTGTTTTTATACGTAAAGGAATTTTTCCACTTCTTGTATTTATGATATTTTCATCTTCAAGCATTGTTAAAGTTATTGCGCTAGATTCTTTAGATAAAAGAGGAATAGGGCTTACAATTCTTTTATTTTTTTCAAAAACTAATGGCTCATAAAGTCCTTGGTTCAGTAGCATAGAATATAAACTGGCAAGTTCCGTAGCTTTTAGCTCGGCACCGCCTAGAACAAGACTCAGTCCATAATGTTCTCTGTTCTCTTTAAAATCAACTTGAGCAGATTTTAGAAAATCGTATAAGTCTGGACTATCAAGTTTAGCGGCTAGGTTGATTGCCGGTATATTACGACTCAGTTTTAAAGCTTGTTGCGCAGGTAATGGCCCTGAATATTCTTGATTGAAATTTTCCGGATTATAATCGCCAAAAGAACTTGGAATATCGAGTAAAATTGTTCCCTCATGTATAAGTCCTTGTTCCATGGCAAGTGCAAAAATAAATGGCTTGAGTGTTGAACCCGGAGAACGACGTATGTTTAAAGCATCGTTTTCTCCTTCAATTTCAGCACTATGAAAGTCAGCAGAACCAACATAAGCTTTTACCTCCATTGTTGGAGTATGCACCAAAAGAGCAGAGGCATTATTTATTCCATAAAGATGCCCGCGCCTTGTAAAAGCTTGAATAGTTTTCTCAATAGTTCTTTGAATATAGAAATCAAGAGTTGCTGTGATGCTTTCTTGAGTATTATCCATAAGTAGTCTTTGACTTAAATGAGGAGCAAGGAAAGGAATATCTTTGGTAGAGTAAACTTCTAAAGGTTTATTCGCCATTTTATATTGAGGATAAACTTTTGTCCATTTTTCTTCAAAAAGAGCTCGTACTCTATTAAAGTCCTGCCCTTTATAGGGATTTCTTGCATTCGGATTTTGTGGTACAATCGCAAGTGCAAGACTTTCTGATGTTGTTAAACTTCTAGCATTTTTCTTAAAATATATCCTACTTGCAGCACTTACTCCCTCAATGTTTCCGCCATAAGGAGCAAGATTTAGATATGTTTCAAGGATTTCCTTTTTTGAGTGGTGGAAATCCATTTGGAGAGCTCGCCAAATTTGTAAAAGCTTTCCTTCAAAAGTATTACTTTTTAAATCAAAAACAAGGCGAGCAGTCTGCATTGTGATTGTAGAAGCGCCTATAGTTCTGCTTTTTTTGAGATAAGTCTCATAAGCAGCACGAAATAAAGATATTGGATTTACACCAAAATGATTATAAAAATATCTATCCTCGTATAAGATAACTGCTTCTATAAATTGTGGAGAGATATCATTAATCGTTGAATAAATTCTATATTTATCATCTTCTGAGAGGGTAAGCCTTAACAGTTTCTCATTATTATCAAAGACTTGTCGTGAAAAACTTACTCCATCAAGCAAAACCCTATCTTTATAGGGATAGGGCGCAAGATGTAGAGCCGTGTAGATTACAAGGCTAAAAATGCAACTTATGGCAAATAAAAAGAGAGTTACTCGCTTTGCAATTCTAATAGCGACTTCTTTCTTTTCTTTGCCCTCTTTTTTGAGAATTTCTTTGCCCTTGTTCATAGCTTCCACTGCTTGACCTTGAATTTCTCTCATTCTTTGGCTTGTTAGAGCTTTCGTTTCTTGACTTACCAAAGTCATTATTTCTTGATCTATTTGAGTTTTCATTTCTCGATTTATTATGAACATTACCTCTTGATTCTGTTAAAAGATAATGTTGTTTAAGTCGTTCGGCATCAGATTTGGCAACGTATAAAGGTTCACCTTTAGGGTCGCACTCTGCATAATAGCACGCGGTTGCTACGGTCGATGGAGTAGGAATAAAGCATTGCACTTGCTGAGGTTTCCAGTTTCTAGCTTGTAACCAGTTTTTCATCTCGTGCATATCTTTATCTGTACAACCTGGAAAAGCCGACATCAAATAAGGTATAACATACTGCTCTTTATGTACATTTTTCGATTGAGCATAAAAGGCATCTAAAAATTTCTCAAAAAGCTCCATATTTGGTTTACGCATTCCATCTAGAACGTGGTCAACGCAGTGTTCAGGGGCAACCTTGAGCTGGCCGCCTGTAAATTCTCCTGTATAAGCCTCTAGTGCAACTTTATCTTGTAAAGCTAAGTCGAAACGTATTCCACTTGCAACTCTTACGCTTTTTACGTTGCGAACAGTTTTTGCTTCGCGTAATAAATAGATATGTTCCTTTTGTGGAACATCGAAAAATTTACAGATACTAGGAAACATACAGCTCGAACGTTTGCAGTTTGATGTGTCAGCAGTGCATTTTGCTTGCCACATATTTGCAGATGGCCCGCCGATATCGCTAATATGACCATGGAATTTTGGAAGATTATTTAATTCTTCGATTTCATTTAGAATTGATTCTTCTGAACGAGAAGAAATATGTCTTGATTGGTGAATTGCAAGACTACAGAAAGAGCAACCACCACCACAACCACGGTGTGAAGTTATAGATGTTTGCATCATTTCAACAGCCGGAATACGCTCTTTATAGCTAAAGTGCGCCATACGAGTGAAAGGCAAAGAGTAAAGCTTATCAAGTTCTTCAGTTGTCATTAAATTAGATGGTTCTTCAAGTAGAACAGCTCTATCTCCAAAAGATTGAATAGCTACTTGTTTCGATTGGTGAACATGTTGTTCAAGCATAAGAGTAGCTTTAACAAGAAGTTTTTTATCTGCTAAAATTTCATCGTGTGATGGTAAGATTAACGCATCTACATAACTTTCAATTTCTTTTGACTTAATGAGTCGAGCAGAACCTTTGATATTTTTGAGAACATCTTGAGTTGTTTCGTATTCTTTTTTATTATCTAATCTTTGTGCTACTTCAAGAATTGCTTTCTCACCCATTCCATAAAGGAGTAAATCAAGTTTAGCGTCGGGTAAGAGTGATTTTTTAAGATTATTCGTCCAAAAATCGTAGTGAGAAACTCTTCGTAAGCTTGCTTCAATACCGCCGGCGATTAGAGGAATTTGTGGAAATGCACGACGCACCATATTTGCATATACGGTAACAGCTCTATTTGGTCTTGCACCTGCTTGGCCGCCCGGAGTATAAGCATCATCACTTCTTTTTTTGCGAAAAGCTGTGTAATGCGCAAGCATAGAATCAATAGCGCCGGCAGAAACACCGACAAAAAGTCTTGGTCTTCCCATAACGAGAAAATCGTCAACATTATCCCAACGTGGCTGAGCAATTATCCCAACTCTATATCCATGAGCTTCAAGATATCTACCAAGTAGAGCAGAAGCAAAAGCAGGGTGATCAATATAAGCATCGCCCGAAATTAATAGGATATCTAATTCATTCCAACCACGTTCATTCATTTCTTCCTTAGTCATTGGAAGAAAATTTTTATTTGTATTTTTTTTCATTTTTTTCTTTTTCTTTTTTACTTTCTATATCTTCTAAAGTAGATTTTAGCACAACTTCCCCAAAAGAACAAATAGTAACTTTTGAGGGGGAAATTTATTTTCTTGAGAGGGGGAAACTCTCCCCCTTCCTACAAAAAAACTTTTTAATTTCATCGCACAAAACTATATTGATAATATGAAGCTTATTAGTGGCGATGAGTTAGCTAAATTTCAGAAGCAATGACATTTTCTTTTTAGATTTATAAAGAGTTTAAAACCTTATAAGTCCTATTCATCGCCACTAAAAAAATAAAAACCTTCTCCACTTAATTTTATGCGATGAGAAATAAAAATTTTGTAAGGAAAGGGATAGGGGGGCTGGGGGAAAGGGAAAATTTGACTTTCTATTAAAGCTATGTCAATACAGAGATAGAAAGTAAACTCTATACTCATATAGAAGGAAATTTTATGATTCTTTTAGATGGTAATCTTACCTCACAAAAAGTTAAGGACAGACTAAAAGCACAGATCGAAAATAAGGAAGTTGAACAACCTCATTTAGTTGTTATCCTTGTTGGTGAAGATCCTGCATCACAAGTCTATGTACGCAACAAAGAAAAAGCTTGCGAATATGTTGGAATTAAATCAACAACACACAAACTTCCTGCCGATATTAAGCAAGAAGAACTAACAGATCTTATTCATAAGTTAAATGATGATGATGGTGTTGATGGTATTCTTCTTCAGCTTCCTCTTCCAAAAGGTCTTGATTCTCAAGCATGCCTTGAAGAGATCAGCCCTCTTAAAGATGTTGATGGTCTCCACCCTGAAAACCAAGGTAGACTTGCTATCGGACTTCCTGGTCTTCGTCCTTGTACTCCATCAGGTTGTATGACTATTTTAGAAGAGTATGGCATTTCAACTGTGGGTAAAAATGTAGTTGTAGTTGGTCGTTCTAACCTTGTTGGAAAACCTGTTGCGGTTATGCTTACAGCGGCAGATGCTACTGTGACTCATTGTCACTCAAAAACTCAAAATCTTAAAGAAGTATGTAAACAAGCTGATATTCTTGTTGCTGCTATCGGTAGACCAAAGTTTATTACCAGTGAATACGTAAAGCCGGGCGCAGTTATCATCGACGTAGGTATTAACCGTACTGATGAAGGACTTTGCGGCGACGTAGACTTCAAAGATCTTGAAGAAGTAGCATCAGCGATGACTCCAGTTCCTCGTGGTATCGGACCAATGACAATTGCTCAACTTCTAGTAAACACATTTGAAGCAAAAAAATTAAAAGCTAATAAATAGCTTTAGATATTCTTGAGGGAGAAAGCGCTTTCTCCCTCTTATATTTTTTCTTAAATAGATTTGTTACGAACTTGGTAGATAAAGAGAAAGAAGGGCGAATAGTAGGATTTAATATGCAAACAATAGGAATACTTGCTGGCGGCGGCGCTTTGCCAAGGGCCATTATAGAAGAATGCCATAAGAACGAAGTAAAGGTTGCAGTATGTGGTTTTGCAGGACATACTGACCAAGAAACTCTTGATATGGCAGACTTTTCTGAAATTTTACCTATTGGACAATTTGCAAAAGTCATCAAATTTTTTCATAATCTTAATATTCGTGAAGTCTGCTTGGCAGGCACAATAGATAAGCCGAATATTTTGGATATAAGACCTGATTGGTTAGCCGCAAAAATGATTTTTTCTTTAAAATCTAAGGGTGACGATGCACTTTTACGCGCTATAATGGAACTTCTTGAAAAAGAAGGATTAAGTGTTGTTTCAGCAGGGAAAATAGTCCCAAGCTTATTAGCTCCTGAAGGTGTGCTTACAAAAGTTCAACCGGATGGCTATATAAAAAGCACGTTTGACTATGCAAGACCAATTGCAGAAAGTATGGGTACATTTGATATTGGTCAAAGTCTTGTCGTCAAAGAAAATATAGTGCTTGCCGTGGAGTGTTTAGAAGGTACGGACGCAACTATAAAACGTGGCGGGGAGCTTGGTAAAAAAGGAAGTAATCCATGTGTGCTAGTAAAGCTTTTCAAAAAAGGGCAAGATGATAGAGCAGACTTGCCAACTATAGGATTAAAAACAATAGAAAACCTAGTCGAACATAACTTTAAAGCTCTTATTATTGAAGCTGATAAAACAATTTTCTTTGATAGAGATAAATCTCTTGAACTTGCCGATAAAAATAAACTAGTTATTTGGGCTGTTAAGAGTTAGGGTGTTTTTCTAAATCTACTCTTTTGCGTTTTTCTGCTTCAAAAGCGATTCTTTATTTAATTTATGTATGTTTTTATACACTGCACCTCATAAAAAATCGCTTTTCATTGAAAATTCCACACAATCTTTGAACTTAGAAATACGCTCGAATTATAAAATTATATCAATCTAATTAAGTTCAAAAAATGCTAAAATAAATTTATCAACGACAAAAAGCCCTTGCTAAAAAACAAGGGCTACCAAAAGCTTTTTTGTATTATGAAATATGTAATTTATTCTACTTCATACGGTAGGTGATACGACCACGGGTAAGATCGTAAGGAGAAAGTTCTACTTTTACTTTGTCACCCGGTAAGATTCTGATGTAGAATTTACGCATTTTTCCTGAGATATGAGCAAGCACTGTGTGACCATTCTCTAGCTCAACACGAAACATAGCGTTAGGTAAGGCTTCTTGAACGGTACCATCAATTTCAATTGCTTCTTCTTTTGACATATAAACCCCTTGCAGTTTTTCTGCATCTTTGTTTTCATACAAGCATTATTTTTTTATATGCAAATAAACAATGCTCTCATGGATAAAAAATCTGTTGTATATTTTCATAAAGAGGCATACATGTCAATCAAAATTATTAAGGATAATAATTTAGTAGGTTAGGTGTATATTATAATAAGAACATTCTCAAAGCTTTATCATAAGCTAAGACTTGATTAAAAAAAATAGATACCTTAAGGTAGATGAACGGGGGATAATATGAAAAGAAATATTTATCTAAAAACATTAGAAATTCACGAAGCATTAGAAAAAGCAATGAATAGTTTTGATGCTTCAACCTATTTAAAAACAGAAAAAATTCCAGCACATAAAGCATTACATAGAGTTTTAGCAAAACCGGTATACGCAAAACATTCATCTCCACCATTCCACTGTGCTGCAATGGACGGCTTTGGTGTTGTTGCAGAGTCAACATTTATTGCTAGAGAAGATGAGCCTATCTTCCTAAAGATGAATGAAGAATGCCAGCCTGTAAATACAGGCAATCCGCTTAAAGGTGAATTCAACTCAGTTATTATGATTGAGCACGTAGTACAAAAAGAAGGGCATGACGGTATTTTTATTGAAAATCCGGTTTTTCCTTATCAACATGTCCGCAGAATTGGCGAAGATATTGTTGCTACTGAACTGCTTTTCCCACAACATACATATATTCGACCATGGGATATTGGAGCACTGCTTTCAGCCGGTATTTGGGACGTTGAAGTTTATGAAAAAGTGAAAGTCTGCATTATACCTAGTGGTGACGAAATTCTTGACTACATGGATAAACCTGAACCAAAAGCAGGGGAAGTTATCGAATCAAATTCACAGCTTATAAGCGCATTGCTTGAAGAAATTGGTTGTGAATCTACACGAGTTAATCCTGTGAAAGATAATCCAACCGACTTAGGAAATGCTCTTCAAAAAGCAATAAGCGAGGGATACCATGCAGTAATTTTCTGTGCAGGTTCATCAGCAGGTTCAAAGGATTTCACAAAGAGCGTGATTGAAGCAAATGGTGAAGTTATAATCCACGGAATTGCAGCTATGCCGGGAAAACCATCTTTACTTGGAAAATGTCAAGATAGATTAGTTGTTGGTGCTCCAGGATATCCTGTGTCAACTTTAGTATGTATAGAAGAACTTGTTATTCCTTTACTTTCTCATTTCATGCGTAAACCAAAACCAATGAAAACCACTTGCGAAGTAGAGCTTACAAGAAATACTGTTTCAAAGCTTGGAACAGAAGAGTTTTTACGTCTTGCAATTGGTGAAGTTGAAAATAGACTTGTTGCTACTCCATTGAGCCGTGGCGCAGGAAATATCACAACTGTTTGTCGCTCACAAGGTGTTGCATCTATTCCACTTCAAACAGAGGGAGTACAAGCAGGCAATACATTAAAAGCTCGTCTAACTACGCATAAAGATTTACTTAATAATACTCTTGTTTGTGTGGGTAGTCATGATAATATTCTTGACCTCCTGCATGATGAACTTATGAAAGAGGGATATTCCTTTACTTCAAGTCATGTAGGTAGTTCAGGTGGTATTACAGCTCTTAAGAATAAAGCTTGTCATTTTGCAGGTATGCACCTTTTTGACCCTGAAACTAAAACATTCAACTTTCCATTTCTGAATTCAATGCTCCCCGACCATGAACTGACAGTTATAAATCTAGTTCTTAGACATCAAGGTCTTATTGTGGCGAAAGGAAATCCTCTCAATATCCAAACAATCGAAGACTTGAAAAGAGTCCGCTTTGTTAATAGACAAAAAGGTTCAGGAACCCGTATACTCTTCGATCATAAATTAAAAGAAGCCAATATAAATTCATCTGAAATTAATGGATATGGAAAGGAAGAATTTACTCATATGGCAGTAGCAGCTAACGTATTAACAAATACTGTTGATTGTGGAATGGGTATTCAAGCCGCTGCAAAAGCTCTGAATCTTGATTTCGTTCCTCTAGCTTTAGAGCGATATGATATTGTAATTCCAACTCAATATATGGATGATCATCGCATTCAAAAAGCTCTGGAAATTATAAAAAGACCAGAGTTTATCGAAAGAATTACATCTTTAGGTGGATATGAGGTAAATTTTACAGGTCAAATAATGACTAAATAGTTTTTTCTTTCTTGCCTTCGGCGACCAAAGGGAATAATCCCCTTTGGAAACCCTACTTTTTTTCGACTCGTTCTTCGTCAAAAAAGAGTATAGCTTTACAAAAAAATATCCTTTGTCATCAAAATGAATCTTCCTTTAAACTTAGAAATGAGTTTAAAGGAAGTTTTTTATTATGTCGTAAGTAAGTTTCAATTGAGAACATTCTATAAATATAGGACTTATTTTTTGTTGAAAGATAAATATTACTTCATCGCCACTCTTAGGTTTGATAAAAAGAAGAATTATGTGCGATGAAATTAAAAAGTTTTATAAGGAAGGAGGAGAGCTCGAGAGGGGGAAAACTCAACTTTTTCAAAAGTTGTGGTTTCCCCCTC
>CAYJOR010000009.1:0-12486 GCA_964371865.1 uncultured Desulfovibrionaceae bacterium
TATTTTGAACTTCTATCAAGCAAAAGCTTAGAAGAAATTGCTGAAATGAAATCAGATGTTGAAAATGGTAAACTTCATCCTAAACTTGTGAAAGAATCATTGGCATGTGAAATTGTTACTCTTTACCATGGTGAAGAAGCAGCAAAACAAGCTCAACAAGGATTCAACGCTGTTTTTGCAAAAGGAACTTTCCCAGAAGATGCTTCAAAACTCACAGTAACTGAAGGTGACGAAAGCTTGCCACCTGTATTTTTAGCAAATTCAGGCTTAGCGGCTTCAAGATCAAAAGCGAAGCAAAATATTTCTGCAGGTGCATTTTCAATAAATGGCGAAAAGTGTCACGATGAAAAAACACCTTTATCAAAAGGAACTTACCAAATCAAATTTGGTAAAAACGGTTTCTTGCTTCTAGAAGTTATTTAATTTCAAACAATAACGGGAGTAAATAACTCCCGTTTCTTTCTTTTATTTCTTTTCTGTATGAGGAAAAAATGCCGCATATAACACTTTATCATAGCGATAATCTACCCATATTAAAATCACTTCCGGCTTCTTTTGTCGATTTGATATATATAGATCCACCTTTTAATACGGGAAAGAAACAAAAAAGAACCCAATTAAAAACTGTTCAATCGAAAGATGGTGATAGAGTTGGCTATCAAGGCAAACGCTATAAAACTGTGCCGATTGCAACAAAATCTTATGATGATAGCTTTGAAGATTTTGAATCTTTTATTAAGCCGCGTATGCACGAAGCTTTCAGAATTTTGAAACCTCATGGCTCAATCTTTTTTCATATAGACTACCGCGAGGCTCATTATTGCAAAATTTGGCTTGATGAAATTTTCGGTAGAGATTGTTTCCAAAATGAAATTATTTGGGCTTATGATTACGGTGCTCGTTCAAAGAAAAAGTGGTCATCAAAGCACGATTCTATCTTTTGGTATACAAAGCACCCTACCATATATACCTATAATTATGATGCAATTGACCGCATTCCCTATATGGCGCCTAGTCTAGTTGGAAAGGTTAAAGCAAAGCGTGGCAAAACTCCAACTGACGTTTGGTGGCATACAATTGTAAGTCCAAATGGTAAGGAAAAAACAGGCTACCCAACGCAAAAACCTCGTGGAATCATTGACAGAATTGTAAGAGTTCATTCAAATGAAGGGGATACTGTTTGTGATTTCTTTGCTGGTAGCGGCACTGTAGGAGAATCCGCTTATAAACTTGGTCGTAGTGCGTTGCTTGTTGACAAAAATCAACAGGCTATAGATGTTATGCTCAGCAGATTTTCCGGAATTGATGATATTTCACTCTATGAATAAAAATTTTTTATGATATAACAGTCTATAATATAAGAAAATCAATACGGTAATGTTTGATTTTCTTTTTTTATACGATACTGTATGAATTTTAAAATATAACTATTCAAGTTATTAATTTATATTAAATTCTTTTGTAATAAAAGATTTATGCTTGATTATTCTCGATAATTTGCTACACTTTTTTAGAAAAATCTACCCATAAAGGATATCGTAATGAAATATATTCTAGCTCTAGATCAAGGAACAACCTCATCTCGTGCGGTTCTTTTTGATCATGAAATGCAAATAGTTCAGATTGCCCAACAAGAATTTAGGCAAATTTTCCCCCAACCAGGTTGGGTAGAGCATGACCCAAATGAAATTTTTGACTCTCAACGTCGTGTTACTCGTGATTGTTTGCATGATGCAAATGTTCATGCTTCAGATGTTGTAGCGGCAGGTATTACCAATCAGCGTGAAACTACAATTGTTTGGGATAAAAATTCAGGAATGCCAATTTACAATGCTATTGTTTGGCAAGATAGAAGAACTGCAGGTATTTGCGATGCGCTTAGAGCAGCAGGCAAGGCAGATATCATACAAGAAAAAACAGGTCTTTTGTTAGATTCATATTTCTCAGGAACAAAGATTAAGTGGATTCTTGACAATGTTGAAGGCGCAAGAGCAAAGGCAGAAAAGGGCGAATTGCTTTTTGGAACTGTTGATACTTGGCTTATTTGGAACTTTTCAAAAACACGAGCTCATGTAACTGACCCTTCTAATGCCTCACGTACAATGCTCTTTAATATCCATACTATGGATTGGGATGATGAACTTTTAGATATATTTGAAATTCCTAAAAGTATGCTACCTGAAGTTGTTCCTTCATCAGGTAAATCAGCAGAAATAAACGTAGAATTTTTTGGTAGAGCAATTCCGATTGCAGGTATAGCTGGTGATCAGCAAGCTGCTACATTCGGCAATGCCTGTCTAGAACCTGGAATGATTAAAAATACTTATGGCACTGGCTGCTTTATGCTTATGCACACAGGCGCAGATGCTAAGAAGAGCAGTCATAATCTTCTTACGACGGTTGCTTGGCATAGAGATGGGCACTTCCGTTATGCTTTAGAAGGTTCAGTTTTTATGGGCGGCGCAACAATTCAGTGGCTTAGAGATGGTTTGCAAATCATTAATTCAGCTTCTGAAATTGAAAGTTTGGCGGCTTCCGTTCCAGATAATGGTGGCGTTTATTTTGTTCCATCATTTGTAGGACTTGGTGCTCCTTATTGGGATCCGCGTGCTAGAGGAATTATGACAGGTCTTACTCGTGGTGCAACAAAGGCTCATATTGCGCGCGCAGCACTTGAAGCAGTTGCATTGCAAAACCTTGATATTATGGAAAGCATGAAAGCGGACTCCGGTTTAGAAATTACAGCTCTTCGTGCTGACGGTGGCGCATCAAGAAATAATATGCTTATGCAATTTCAGGCGGATATGCTTGGTGTGCCGGTTGAAAGACCAATGGTTACAGAAACTACTGCGCTTGGTGCTGCTTGTTTAGCTGGTCTTGCAACTGATTTCTGGAAAGATAAAACTGATATGACAGCTCGTTGGAAACTTGATCGCCGTTTTGAACCACGTATGGGAGAAGATCAAAGACTAGAACTACGTCATAACTGGCACAAAGCTATTGATCGTGCAAGAAATTGGATTGAAGATTAGTCTTTCTTATTTATTAGAGCTTATTTTATAAAAAGGGAAAAGAACATTTTTATAGTGTCTTTTCCCTTTGATTTTTCACTATAAGTAAGAATTTTATTTAAACTAAAGCTTTATGAAAAGTAAAAGCTAGCAGAAAGTTTTCTTTACTTTATTTATACAATAAATTATAAATGAAAAAATATCTTTTTAAAGAGGAATTATGAATTTTGCTATTATTGTTGCCGCCGGTAAGGGGAGACGCTTACAATCTAAAAATCCAGATAGCTTACCCAAACAGTTCTATAAGTATCACGATAAACCATTATGGTGGCATAGCGCACAATCTTTTAATAATTCTCCATTAATTGAAGGTATTATATTCGTTTTTCATAAAGATAATCTCGATTTTGCAAAAGATCAAGTTGAAGAATATAAAAATGATTTTTCTGTTCAAATACATTGTGTTGCTGGAGGAGAAAGAAGACAAGATAGCGTAAGAAATGGTTTACTTGCTCTTCCTAAAGAATGTAAATTTGTGGCTATCCATGATGCAGCAAGACCTTTTGTTACAACAAAACTTATAACTAGCTGCTTTGAGTTTCTTTCAAAAAATTCAGATTTCATGGGTGTGGTTCCAGCTTTGGAAGTGATCGACACTATTAAAGTTACAGAGAATGATTCAATAGTATCTACTCCAAAACGAAAAACACTAAGGGCAGTACAAACTCCTCAATGTTTTCAAAAGGATATAATTTTAAACGCACATGAAAAAATCAATATGGAAAATATTGATGTCACAGATGATGCATCTATACTGGAGTACTATAACGAAAAAGTATACTGCATAGAAGGTGAATTAACGAACAAAAAAATTACTCATGTGGAGGATTTATCTTTGTTACAAGAGGAAAAAATGATAGAAAATATCACATGTGTGGGCTACGATGTTCACGCATATACCGACGAAACTAACTCGAAAGCACGTCCTATGAAGCTTGGTAGTGTTCCAATTCCAACTAAGATTTGTATAAAAGCTCACTCTGATGGAGATGTTCTTTTACATGCTTTGATGGATGGACTTCTTTCACTCATTGCTGCGGGTGACATAGGTAAACATTTTCCTGACACTAACAAAGAATTTGAGAATATTTCTTCTGCAATCTTGCTCGATAAAGTACTTGAAATGATTAATAAACATACTAAAATAATTAGACTTGTTCATGTTGATATAACAATAGTTGCACAAGAACCAAGAATTTCACCACATACTGCTCAAATTCAAAAAAATATCGCACATATGCTTTCACTCCCTCACGATTGTGTGAATATTAAGGCTACAACAGAGGAAAAACTTGGCTTTACAGGCGATCTTAAGGGAATTAAAGCTACTGCGCTTATTTCTGCAACAAGGGAGACAAGATGATAACTCAAGCTATTTTTGATGAAAATAATACTTTAAAAGATATAGAAATATCAATAGGAAGTAGAAAAATATTTCTTCTAGGAAATAGAGGTGAGGAAAGAGAAATTTCCTTGCTGAATCAGTATGATAAAAGAGATAAAAAAAATGTCTTACCCGTTTTCCTTGGCCTAGGTTTTGGATATGCTGTAAGAAAATTTCTTGAGCTAAGCGATGAATCTCAACAAATTTGTATTATTGATAAAGAAAATTTTCTTGAAAATGAAGAATATCATAAAACAGTTAAAGATATACTTGAAAACCCACGAGTTATTTTTATACAGTCAGAAGATGTAGTAAAAGCACTATCTCTTGTAACAGCGTGGCAAAATTCTAATAAAAATTTTCCACTTTTTCCTATTTTAAATTCACAATATACTAGAATGGATAGTGATTATTATAAAAAACTTAAAGAAAAACTTGAAGCTTCTTTCAAGTTTGATTTTTGGGGAAAAGTCCGTAAAAAGCGTTTTGTAGGTGAAAATCCTAAACTTTTACTGCTTACGAGTAAGTATTTTTTAATGGGCGAAATTGTTTCAGCGTGTAAAAGAATTGGACTTGAACATAAACTAGTTATTTTAGAAGATGAGAAAATTTTACAAGAAGAGTTTGTAAGTAAATTGTTACAAGAAGTTGTTGAATTTCAGCCGGATGCAATTCTTACAATGAATCATCTCGGAGTCGACAGGGAAGGTATTCTTACAGATTTACTTGCGCGCTTAGAGCTTCCGCTTGTTTCTTGGTTTGTTGATAATCCTCATCTTGTTTTACATTCATATCCAAAACTTTCCTGTGAATGGTTGAATATATTCACTTATGATAAAGATAATATTGTTTCATTAAATAAAGTGGGTTATGAAAATGTGCATTATCTTCCACTTGGAACGGATCCTGAACGATTCAATCCACGTAATGCAGAAAAACCTTATAGAAAAGAATGGGTTAGTAATGTTTCATTTGTTGGAAATTCTATGCGCACTAAAGTTGCATCTGCTTTGGGACGAGCACAAATTCCAAGAGATTTGTTGATTTATTACAAGGAAATAGCTAGAAAATTTATTGAATACGATGGGCACTCTGTCTATAACTGTTTAGAAATTCACTTTCCAAATCTTTTACCCCTCTACCATAATCTAAAAAATATTGAAAATAAGCTTGCATTTGAAACTGCTATCACTTGGGAAGCTACCAGATTATATAGATATTTATGTTTTGAACAATGCTTTGATTTTGACCCTCTCGTTGTAGGTGATTCAGCTTGGATTCATGCACTTAATAAGAGAAAAGTAAAATATCGATATATTTCAGCTGTTTCTTACTATGATGAATTACCGCAGTTTTATTGTCATTCTAAGATTAATTTTAATTCAACTTCACAACAAATGAAAAACGCTGTGAATCAAAGAATATTTGATGTAACTGCCACAAATTCTTTTATTATTACTGATTGGCGCGCTCAAATGGATGATTTACTTGAAAGCGGTAAAGAAGTAGTATCATATAAAGAAAAAGAAGAAATTCCTGATCTTATACGGTTTTATCTCAAAAATGAAACTGCAAGAAAAGAAATTACAAATAAAGGAAGAGAACGCGTTCTACAAGAACACACTTGGGAAAAGCGTTTGGAACAAGCAATTTCAACTCTAAAGAAAAAATATGCCTAATACAATAGAAACACTTATACTTGGTGCCGGTACAGCCGGACTTTATGCCGGATATTTGCTTAAAAAATCCGGTATTAACTCTGTAAAACTTCTTGAAATTAATAATGAACCCGGAAGAAAGTTGTGTGTTGCCGGCGGTGGATACGGAAATCTTACAAATACACAGATTTCCCATGAAAATTACATAGGTGCTGACAATACTTATGTTAAATATGCGCTTAAGAAATTTTCTTATAAAAAAGCACTCGATTTGTTTTATAGCCTTGATATTCCACTTGAAGAGCGTGACTTTGGACAAATATTCTCTCTTATCCCCGCGACTCGGATTCGTGATAGACTTGCTGAAAATCTTGACATTGATTACAACTGTGAAATTCTTAATATTCGTTATAAGGATTCAGAATTTATAGTTAAAACATCACGAGGGATTTACACAGCGAAGAAAGTAATCCTTGCAACTGGTTCTTCAGCATATCCACAAATTAACGCAAGTTCTATAGGTTTAGATTTAGCGTATGGTCTTGGTTTAACAAGTGATAATTTTGTACCCGCACTTACGCCTTTTACCTTGCCAAGAAACTCACGTCTGCAAAATCTAGCAGGGATTTGTCTTAATGTTGGTATTGAACTTGCCGGAAAAAAAATGATTCGACCACTACTTTTTACTCACAGTGGAGTTTCCGGACCTGCCATACTACTTCTTTCATGCTATCATACAAAGCAAAAAATGAAAGTTGATTTTATGCCGCAAAATAATATTAAAGATCTTTGTCATAACCCTGAGAATGGGAAACTGCTGCTTAAAAATCTTGTTATGCGTCATTTACCTGATAGATTAGCGTATTCTCTGATTCCTCTTGGACTCGAAAAGAAAAAAGTTGCAGAGCTTTCAAAAAAAGAAAGACTTGAACTTGAAACAAATATTCATAACTACAGCTTAGACGATGCAGAGCTTGCTTCTTTAGTGAAGGCAGAAGCTGCGAAAAATGGTATACATACTTCTCAATTAGATCCGCAAACTATGCAAGCTCTTAATAATCCAAATCTCTATATAGTTGGTGAGGTTATGGATATAACAGGGCAACTTGGCGGATACAATATTCATTGGGCTTTAGCTTCAGCATATTGCGCTGTAAATAGTATTAAATCTTCTTTAAAGTAGAGCATAACTCATAAGAAAAGTAACTAATTTTAGATTTCTGCATAATTATTTTCGAGAGGGGGAAACCACGTTTTTTATAAAAACGTGGTTTCCCCCTCAATAAATCTCAGTATATCTACGCTCCGAACATACCTGTATCATTTAGGGCTTGTTCGAGGGCTGCTTTATCAATTGTTTCACCAACGTCATTCAAGGTGATTGTTTGAGTAGCTGCTTCCTCTTCACCATTTGATACTATAATATCAAATCCGTTGATTTCAGCATTTTCAACAACTTCAAAAGTATAACCTTCAGTTTTGAGCTCTGATAAATCTAGAGTATCTTCATCGACATTAAAGTCAACTGCAACGTCTACATCGCCATGAGCAAAGTCTTCAAGTTTCCATGTGAATTGATCTTCACCTTCGCCACCAACTAGAGTATCGCTACCGGTACCGCCTAAGAGGATATCTTCTTGAACTCCGCCAACAAGCACATCATCACCTGCGCCACCGTCGAGCACGTCTGAACCTTCACCAAGGAGCATATCGCCATCTACTTCATCAAAGATTTCTTCTTCACCGCCGTAGAGCATATCATCGCCTTCGCCACCGAAGAGGAAATCATTCCCTTCTGTTCCGAAAACGCTTACTCCCATGTCAGATTCAGCACCTTCTGGTCCTTGAAGAGTAACTTCTTGTGAGTTACTTACCCAAATTTCTGTTTCGCCATTTGAATAGATTCCGCCATTTTGTGAGTCGCCTGTATATTCCCATGAACTATCAAGAGTAATGCTTTCATCTGATTGGAGAATACCTAAATCATCAAACATAGCTTCTCTGTCAGAATTATCGTAACCTTCGCCGGCGATAATCATTTCCATACCGCTGATATTACTGTTTGAAAGAACATCGCTTACGCTTGCATTTCCAACGCTTAGCACATCAAAACCTTTACCGCCATCGATAGAGCCGCCGTGATAATTATCAATGATTATAGTATCGTCGCCACCTTCTGCGCCTACATAACTATCTGCATAAATAGTACCACCGGTCATATTGTCAACACGGATAGTATCGTTTCCGCTTTGTGCTCCGGTATATTCCTGATAGCTATCGCCATAGACAATACCACCGGACATATTTTCGATATTGAAGGTATCATCACCGGCAATTGAAGTTCCGTAAGCGTGTGAACCATCGCCTGTGATACTGCCATCTACCATATTTTCAATATTATAGGTATCATCGCCGCCTTTTCCGTGCAAGCTGTATGCATCACCATAAACACTTTGACCGCTCATGGTATCAATATTTATAGTGTCATCGCCACCTTGTGAGTCAGATGATATTGTATAAGCATCACCGGTAATATAAGTTTGACCAAAGCCTTTTCCTGTGTATGATTCAACATTTATAGTATCATTGCCACCTTGTGAGCCAGAATTCAATGAGTAACCATCGCCAAACACTTTTCCGCTACTTTGTGAATCAATTGTAATAGTATCATTTCCAGCAACTGCTGAATTCAGCGTAAAGCCATCACCGAGAACAGCACCACCTTTAACACTATCAACTGTAATACTGTCATCTCCGCCTTTACTTGCGGAGTTCATGGTATAACCGTCGCCAACAACGTAGCCACTATTCAGAGTGTCAACATCTATTGTGTCATTTCCGCCTTTACTTGCGGTGTTCATGGTGTAACCGTCGCCAAAAAGATAACTATTATTCAGAGTGCCAACGTTTACTGTGTCATCTCCACCTTCAGCATAGGCACCCATTGAACTTGCATCGCCATAAATTCTGGAACCTGTAACTGTTGTATTTTGGAGGTTTAAAGTATCGTCGCCACCCTCTGCAAATTTGGCTGAACTACCACTACCCATACCCATTGAATCACCGGAAATTTCACCATTAAGCAGTTGGTTTACAGTATTTCCACTTGCATCAGTCTTACCGGTGAAGTTTATAGTATCATCACCGCCTTTACCGCCTAAAGACACATTCCAACCATCACCTAGAAGCTTGCTTGATATTTCATTAACGCTTGAAATTTTATTCGCACTCATTGTGCCGACATTAATGGTATCATCACCGCCTACAAGACCATCGCCAACATTACCATCTGCACGGATATGACCACCACTTGCAAGTTCACCAACTGTGATTACATCATCTCCACCATCTTTTGTAAGGTAGAGTTCATCACCGTAGATGTGGTGAGCTTCGCCATCAGTGCCTACTCCTACTTTACCTGTAATTTCTAGCTTGTCATCGTTTTCACCAAGCAAGAAAGCTGATAATTTTTGTTCTGCTAACGCACCAGCGCTGCTACCTTCCTGGCTAGCGTTTTTATAGCTAGCTGTGCTATATTCGTAAGTTGTGCCATCAATTGTATTTAAGTTTGTAACAGTTACAGTATGGTCAGTGAAGTCACCTTCAATAAGTAAGTTTTCATTTGTAGCAGCATTACTTGAGAATGTTACTGTTGATTCATATATAGTGCCATCTGCATCTTCAACTGTATACTTAAGAACAGCGTTAACATCTAGATGATCCATATTTGAAAGTGCATCAGGAGCTTTATAAATGAAGTCTCCATTTTCGTTTACTATAACGGTATAGTTGTCAAATACGCCTGATTTGATTTCTACCGGATAAGTAAGAGTAAATACAGTTTCACCATCTACAACAGTTTCAGTAAGAGTCCAACCATCAGCTACTTCAAAGTCCGTTATTTTACCACCGGAAATTGCATCACCATCAAATAGGTTACCTTCAGCCTTAGCACCTTCGTTAAGAGAAATAGAATCGTTTACTAAAGGAGCGTAAGAGCCATCTACTTCAGGGCTTGGTTTTATTTCAATATATTGCTCGTCAGAGTCACCGTCACTATCGGTTGCAGTAACTTTAAGTATAATATTTTGTTCAAATTCTGCGAACTGGTTAAAGTTCCATTCACCTGTTTCATTGTTTATATCAACAGTGAACATTAGAGTACCACTATTATCTGTAGCTGAATATGTAACTGTTCCGTCTTCACTTTGAACTTTTGTGATGTTTACCCAATCACCATCGAGCATCATACCACTATTTGTTCCGAGACCCTGCACGAGTTCAAAATTAAGACTTGCATCATCGGCACCTTCTACGTCGATAGTGCCACCACTTGAAGCTGAACCGTCAGGTTGCATCTCGGATTCAAATGAAAGTGCTTCTTCAGTAGTAGTTGTTGTCCAAGTCTCTTGGATTATAACATCTCCAATAGTATGTTCATCATCGGTTGAAATTGTTACATCATCGTCACCTTTTAGAGCTACATTAACGCTGGTAGTATCTCCATCAGTATCTTTTATGCCGAAGTTAACATTAATTTCATCACCAAAATGTTCATGCTGGTGCATATTCCAGTTACCATTTGCATCGAGAGAGAGCGTGAAGTACGCGCTTTCGCCATCTGTACCTTGACCGGAAAGAGCAACAAAAACGCCATCACCGATTTCTTCAAAGGTAAGCACTGTACCATCTTCTAAAGTGATTGTATTACCATCTGCAATTTCAACTGTATTATTTCCTACAGTTACAGATTCAATGTATACGGATTCGATACCATCTGCACTTTCGCCTAAAATACTGCCTGAACCTGATGCTACAACTGTATTAGAATATTGACTGAAATCTACTTCTGTAAGAACGAAGTCTGAACCCTTTTCACTTGGGATAATACGTACTTCATCAAATGGAATTGTCATTGAGGAAATATCAAAAATTCCGCTACCATCGTCTGAGCCTGAGAATTTATCAATTGTATAGACAAGTTCACCATCTCTATAAAATTCTAAAACAACATATTCGTTACTTGCGTCCGCACTGTTTGAACCTGATGTACAGAGACAACCAAATGATAAATCAATACCATAGGAGAGTTCACCTTCAGGGAGCTTTACAATCAAGGCTTCAACTTTTGCGCCATCGTCGTAGCTACCGCCGGCGCCTACTTCGTAATGACTATCAGAGCCTGTGCCGGAGGTCATTCCTAAGCCATCAGCATAGTCTTTTACGCCATCTTTATTCACATCAGCATTATCTTCGCGCCAGCCAAGTTTTACACCATCAGTTGAATAATCGTATTCACCTTTTTGGATTATAGCACCTTGAATTGTGAAGCCGTTTACAGTTACTTGAGATGGATCAGCACCTTCATTTTCAAAGAAGTTACCTTTGTAAGTATCTTTCCAATTCCATGAAGCATCTGCTATAGAGTCACCACTTACAGCATCTTTTAATGAGCTTGAATCAGCTGAACCATCAAAATAATCAAAATCAGCGTCAACTCCATTATCAGCTTTGTCGAGGTGAACAACATCACCAGTGGTATTACTTCCTGTAACGTCACTATCATTAATTGTTATTTGAATATTACCTGTTGCTGTATCGCCGGCAGAAACATTTCCATCATTATCTGTTACAGTTATTTCAAAGTTTTCAACAAGTTTATCATCGGTTGCGCCGCTATGGTCATGCGCACCATCTTGATTATAGTTGTAAGTAACTTCACCGGTTTCAGGGTTATAGTTGAAGTCGGTTAAAGTTCCGTATTCACCTTCGATTGAAATATCAGTTTTAATATTTCCGTTTTCATCTAAAAGATCGTGTGAATTTCCGTTTTTATCTGTGATTGTAATTTGACCGCCATTACCGTCAACCATATTGCCTGCTGTGAAGGAGCCGCTTGTGGAGGTTGAATCAGCAGATTCATTTATTGTAATATTGCTGTTTGTAACGTCGAGTGTAGGTACATCGTTAGAACCGTTGATAGTAATATCAATTGTAGTTTCATCACTTGCGTTATTATTATCTGTAACTTTTACGTCAAAGCTTTCAGTTGGTTTATCGTCAGCACCAAGAGAATCAAGGGCTTCTTTTTGTGCATCGGTAACACCTGTTTCATAGCTAAAGCTACCATCAGGATTTACAGTGATATTTCCGTATTCACCTTCAATTGTTGTTTCTTTGTCAATAACAACACCATCAACAGTAACGGTTTGATCTGCTGCACTGGTATCTTTATCTACGATATTGATAGAACCTTCAACTTTGCTATTTTCACCCTCGACAATAGGGGTGTCATTCATTTCTACATCCACTGTAGGGGCATCGTTAGAACCTGTAACAGTAACAGTTATAGTCTGTTCACTTGTAGCACCGT
>CAYJOR010000009.1:12586-65186 GCA_964371865.1 uncultured Desulfovibrionaceae bacterium
TCACCGTATTCACTTGAAGTATCACCATCAGTTGAGTATGTGAGTTCAGCATTATTATCAACATCATGCCCAACAGCTTGACCGCTGATAACTCCGCTGTCTTCAGTTCCTGAACTATCTTCAACAGAAAGAGTAGGGGCATCGTTTGTACCAGTGACTTTAACAGTAACTTCTACTTCTTTTTTACTTCCATCACTGCCTGTAACAATAATAATAAAGTTTTCTTCACCGACTTCACCCTCTGCTAAACCGATTGAATCTTTATCTGTATTATCAAGTTCATAAGTATAGTTACCATCAGTATCTACAGTAAGTTCACCAAAAGTTCCATCTCCATTCTCTACTTCGTAGGTGTATGATACATTAGGTTCTTTGTTGTGATCAATGTTTCCTTCAATATTTGTACTTTCTTCTTGATTGTCAACTGTAGCTTCTTCAAGAATTTCGATGCTTCCATCGGTTTGAGGTTGACTATTATCACCTGTTCTTCCTGATGGAGAAGTATTATTATCGCTTTGTTGAGCAACTTTATTGTATTCTGAACCGCCGTTAAGTCCGCCTAAAGAGTCAACACCATCAGCGGTATCCATAATAGTTGCTCTAGAAAAAGCTGAACCACCGCTTATCGAGTCAGCTGCTTGGTTTTGTTCATTACCGGCTGCTGGCATAAGGTTTTCATCAAGAGCTGCAAAAAACTCTTCGCCACTGATTGTTTCGCCTTCAAGCACAAAACTTGGTATATTTCCCGAAGAAAAAACATCATAAAAGTTTTCAAGTGTAATCGAAGATTCGATACCGTCGAAATAAACGACTAAACTATTATTTACTCTTTCAAGAATAACGTCTGCTGCGCTAAAATTAAATATACATTCTGTAATAGTCTCAGTAGTTTGCACACTTACCTGAGAATTAGGATTCGGCATAGATAGATTTAATGATGACATATTGTCTCCCATAAATAAAGATTATACTTTGTAAGTAATTAAATAAGAATAAAATCAATATTATTATGTTAATAATGAGGAATGAGAGCAAGTTTGTCTATAGTAATCAAAGAATCATCACTTACCCACGCCTGCCGACATTAATCATCGTAGCAGAAAAATACAAACCCAAAAAAATGTTTGTGCTAGAATAGTAAGAATATTTTAAAGTTTTGTCAATAAAAAATATAAAATAAATATTGTATAATTTCAAAGATCTAGTAATTTTCATTATAAAAATATAACAAAATTCGTAACTAAGGTTAGCTATAATTATAGATTTGACTTTCAAAGTATTTTTGCGTAATTTTCAAAAAAGATTTTTTTAAATTAGGGTGTTTTTCAAAGTTAGGAAAATTTGTTGAATTTTCAACAAAAAAACGTAAAAGAATTAATTTAGAAACATATTCTATAAAGGAATAGAAATGAATAATAATACAGATTCTCAAAATCAAATAAGTAAGAAGCACGCATGGATACAAGCTATGCGACTTCGCACTCTTCCACTTTCCCTTTCAGGTTTAATTTTAGGTTCTTCTATTGCTTATACGCAGGATAAATTTTCATTTTCTATTTTCTTTTTTCTCATTATAACCGGTGTATTACTTCAAATTCTCTCTGATTTTGCGAATGATTATGGCGACGCTCAAAAAAATCTAGATGGTGAAGATAGAGTAGGGCCTAAAAGAGCCGTAGCTTCTGGTGTTATTACTCCAAAACAAATGAAAAAAGCTATAATTATCAATATAATACTTATTGCTATATCATCTTTAATTCTATTCGTGTTAAGTTTTGCTACAAACTGGGCGCAATGGGGAATTTTTAGTTTGCTTGCTCTTAGCGCAATTCTTGCTGCAATGTTTTATACGATGGGGAAAAACCCTTATGGATATCGCGCACAAGGTGAAATTTATGTATTTATTTTCTTTGGATTAGTTGCTGTATTAGGCTCGTTTTATCTCTTTACAGATTCCCTTGCTAATGCACCTTATTTGCCTGCAATAGCAGCCGGTTTGTTTTCAAGCGCTGTATTAAATATCAATAATACGCGTGATATGGAAGGAGATAAAAAACATGGTAAATATACTCTTGCAATAAAATTTGGTCCTAAAGGAGCAAGGAAATTTCATATATCTTTAATAGCTTTAGGGCTTTTTGCATGGATAATCTATCTAGTAGGGAATATAGGATTTTCAGCTCTATTGCTTCTTTTGCTCGCAGCACCAATTGTCCGTAGTGCTTATACAGTTTATACAAGTTACGATCATGCTATTCTTGATAAGCAATTGAAAATCACCGCTATGGGTACAGGTTTATTTCATATATTAGTAGCAATTTTACTTCCATTTTTTATGTAAAAACATAGATATCTTTTCGAGAGGAGAAAAGCAGTTAGATCTTTATCTCCTTATATAACTGCTTTAAATAATAAACCTTCCTTTAAATTTTTGCTTAAAAGAAGGTTATTTTTTATTTATAGAAACACACCTAGTTATTATGATTTTACTGCAACATAGAGATGAGTAATACCGAAAGTCATTTTTCTATTTAGGATATAGTCGAAGCCTGCATTCTGAATTTGTTCACAAAAGTCTTCAGCATCTGGGAAATTTTTTACAGACTCTGAAAGGTATTTATACGCTTGATCGTCTTTTGTAATGAGTTTTGCAATGCGTGGGGCGATATTATCAAGATACCAATGATAGAACATCGCAAAAAGCTTAGGTTTTTTTACAGGAGAAAACTCTAATATACAAAGCTGACCACCGGGAGCAAGCACACGATACATTTCTCTTAGAGCTTTATCACGATCTTGCACGTTGCGAATACCATATGCAATAGTTACTGTATCGAAAGTGTTGTCAGGATATGGGATATCTTGAGCATCTATAACTTGAGTTTTTATTTGATGCCTGATTTTTTTATTTTCGATTTTTTTCTTTCCGATTTCAAGCATTTCTTCAGCTATATCACCGGCTATAATTTCTCTTTCAGGAAAGTTTTTAGCAAGTGCGATTGTAATATCAAGTGTTCCGGCGGCCATATCAAGAATTTTCTTGTTAGGTCCGCGGAAGATATGATTCATTAGTCGAAAACGCCAATATCTGTCAACGCCAAAACTAAGGACGTGATTTAGTAAGTCATAATGTTTACTTATAGAGTTAAATTCAATCATTTTATTGCTCCTAATCGGAAATTAAAAAGAAAGTATTTGCAAAGCATGACAAAGTCAAGAAGTTATTTGATGATAATAAATGATAAAGTAAAGAAGGATAAGAATAAGTGGTATGCTTCATGCACTATAATAAAATATATTAGTTAAAGTGAGAAAATTTTTCCTAGGGAGGGTGTATGTATCTTTCTAATCCATCAACAACAACAGCATTTTTAACATCTGCAATAGCACAACAAACAATGCAAAAACTACAAACAGCATTGCAGCTTGATTTTGCTGATGGAATCTCGTTTGCAAAGATGATAAGCAACGAAAACGAGAAAGGATTTAAGGATAATACAAACGAAATCCTTATGAAAAATGATGCTGAAAAATTTCCTGATTATTGGATGGGTTTGCCATCATTTTCTTTTTCAGAAATTGTAAACAGAAGATTAAGTGACGGGGAAAGTTTTGCCGATGCTGTAAAAAATACAAAGGGTGAACTTTTTAAAAAGTACTTCAAAGAACAACTTGCTCTAAATAACGGAGACGTGAAAGATGCAATTGAAGTTGCAAAAAAATCAATAGGTGCAGAAATTTCAGATGAAGATCTATCTGAATTTATTACGGAATTATTTGATGAATATACATTAGTTAATAATTCTCACATTGCAAATCAACTATTTGACTATTTAACTACGCTAAATAAAAAAGCTAAATCGGATAAAGCTTTAGAAGATTCATACTCAAGCAAAAATATAGAAAATAATTACCCAAAACCTAAACAAGAATTTATTGATATAATGCTTGAACTCGATGCTGCTTAAATTGCAGTAGCGTTTTGACACTTACAGTATGGTTCAAAAAAGGAAAAGGGGGTGAGGGAAAAACATAAAGATAGAAGATGTGAATTATTTTTTTACTAATTTGATTTTTGACTTGACAAGTATTTGTTATTATGGAAATATATACACATGATAAATAAAAAATTACATAATACCCAATCAAATTGGTGGTGGAACTGGTAAAACTTGACCGGTTCTCTTGTTGTGTAAAAAAAACAATATTATAATAAGAAACGCGGTCGGTAGTGACTGCGTTTTTTTAGTTCTATCGACCCAAAATGAAGGAAGAAATCACATGAGTAAAGAAGGCTATTTTGGAAAGTTTGGTGGAACATTTGTACCTGCAGAATTAGAAAGTCCATTACAAGAATTAGCAAGCGCATTCAATAAATTCAAAGATGATCCTGAATTTATCAAAGAGCTTGCATACTATAATCAATATTATTTAGGTAGACCAACTCCGGTTTATTATTGTGAACAACTCTCAAATGAACTTGGCGGAGCACGTATTTTTCTAAAACGTGAAGATTTGAATCACCTAGGCGCGCATAAAGCGAATAACTGCGTAGGACAAATTCTTCTAGCAAAAAGAATGGGTAAAAAGCGCATTATAGCTGAAACCGGTGCAGGTCAACATGGAGTAGCAACAGCGGCAACCTCAGCACTTTTTGGTATGGAATGTACCATTTATATGGGTGAAGAGGATATGAAACGCCAAGAGTTAAACGTATATAGAATGCGTATGATGGGTGCAGAAGTTGTAGCGGCAATGTCGGGTCAGCGCACGCTCAAAGAGGCTGTTGACGAAGCACTTACAGAATATGCAACTCACCCAGATGCTTTTTATTTGTTGGGTTCCGCGGTAGGCCCTCATCCATATCCTAACATGGTAAGACATTTTCAATCTATCATCAGTAGAGAAGCGCGCGAACAGTTTGTTGAATTAGAAAATTCTTTACCAGATATTGTTATGGCTTGTGTAGGTGGCGGATCAAATGCTACCGGTATGTTTGCAGAATTTATCAAAGATCCAAGTGTAGCACTTGTTGGTGTAGAACCTGGTGGTATTGGAAATGAGCTTGGTCAACATGCGGCGGCGCTTACATATGGTCAACCTGGAACTTTGCACGGATTTTACTCTTATCTATTAACTGATGAAGCTGGTGAGGTAGCTCCTGTGTATTCCATTTCAGCGGGATTAGATTATCCGGGTGTATCACCTGAACTTTCACATCTTAAAGATATTGGTCGTGCTACATTTGCAACGGTTACAGATAATGAAGCAATTGAAGCATTGAAGTTGTTATCACGCCGTGAAGGGATTATTCCAGCACTTGAATCATCTCACGCTTTAGCGCACGCAATAAAGATAGCTCCAACACTTCCGAAAGATAAAAAAATTCTCATTTCGCTTTCAGGTAGGGGAGATAAGGATATGGATCAGCTTATTCGACTAGGTGTATAGCTTCTAAAACGATTACTAGGGTAAAATAATTTTTGAATTTTGGAAGTCTGCTAGAGTGATTTTTTATTCGAGTTGTGTATTTTTTTACACCCCTCTCAAAAAAATCAATTTTCTTTGCCAAATAGCAAAATCTTTCAATTTACAAACACGCTTTATAAAAAAGGAAAGTATTATCTTTAGAGGTTAACTTTCCTTTTTTTGTTTAAATAGTTTGGATATGTTAGCTTAATAAATTTCATTTAAGAGGAAATCAAAATTTAATTAAAAAATTATTAAAAAAATGAAATTAAAAACTTGACAAAGTGGGTTAAGTTAGTCTAAATATCTTGTTCACTTCTCTACGGATTGGCTGTAGAGATAAATTCTAACCTTTTTTTCTTTACGGAGAAAGATATGCCTACAATTAACCAGCTCATTCGTTTTGAGCGTAAGGCAGTAGCAAAGCGTAAGAAAACACCTGCTTTGCAAGAATGCCCACAACGTCGTGGTGTGTGTACTCGTGTATATACAACTACGCCTAAGAAACCTAACTCAGCTTTACGTAAAGTAGCTCGTGTACGTTTAACTAACGGCATGGAAGTAACAGCGTATATTCCTGGTGAAGGTCACAACTTACAAGAACACAGCGTTGTAATGATTCGCGGTGGTCGTGTAAAAGATTTACCTGGTGTGCGTTACCACATCATCCGCGGTACTCTTGATACTGCTGGTGTAAAAGATCGTCGTCAACGTCGTTCTAAATACGGTGCAAAACGCCCTAAATAGTTTTTATTTAGATTGTAGTGTTATTCAACACAGCATGTGCGGTGGTTCCAATCATGTAAACAATATAAAGCAAGGCATTTTGTGTAAGCCAACAAATTTTGAAATGTTTTGCAATAGTCCGAAGGAGGACTCACCATGCCCCGTAAAGGTCCCATTCCTAAACGTGAGATTTTACCTGATCCCCTTTACAACAGCCGCTTAGTGGCTCGTTTCATCAACCGTCTTATGTACGACGGTAAAAAGGGTGCAGCAGAAAAAATTATGTATCGCTCTTTAGAAATCTTAGCTGAAAAAACAGGCGAAGAACCAATCAAAGCTTTTGAAAAAGCTATGGAAAATGTAAAACCTAACACAGAAGTTAAATCACGCCGTGTTGGTGGAGCGACATACCAAGTTCCTATGGAAGTTCGTGCAGAACGTCAATTCGCACTAGCAATTCGCTGGTTAATCACATATTCTCGTCAACGCGGCGAAAAAAGCATGGTAAGCAAACTTTCTGCTGAATTCATCGATGCTTTCAATAACCGTGGCGGCGCAGTGAAAAAGAAAGAAGACGTGCACCGTATGGCAGATGCTAACCGTGCATTTGCTCACTTCCGCTGGTAGTCTTTAAAGAAGAGGAAAGCTATGGAAAACGTATGTTTTCCTCTTCTTATTTTAAGTGTTTATTTGAGATGTTATAAAAAATCTTAATGGCACGTATTGAAGATAAGTTCTAAGATTTTTTTTCGTAGGCTTATCAATGTAAATACAATCATAATTATAATTATAAGACATGAATGGAGATAGAAATATCTTCTAAGGAGAAACCAAGTGTCAGCTCGTACAACTCCTATTGATATGTGGCGTAATATTGGTATTATGGCGCACATCGACGCAGGTAAAACCACTACAACCGAACGTATTCTCTACTACACCGGTGTTAACCATAAAATCGGCGAAACCCACGAGGGTGGCGCTACTATGGACTGGATGGAACAAGAACAAGAACGTGGTATTACTATCACTTCTGCTGCAACAACTTGCACATGGCAAGATCACAACATCAACATCATTGATACTCCAGGGCACGTTGACTTCACAATTGAAGTAGAACGTTCACTCCGTGTACTTGATGGTGCTGTTGCTTGTTTCGATGCTGTTGCAGGTGTTGAACCACAATCAGAAACAGTATGGCGTCAAGCAAACCGTTACGGTGTGCCACGTATCTGTTTCGTTAACAAAATGGACAGAATCGGCTCTAACTTCTTCCGTTGCGTTGATATGATTAAAGATCGTCTAAAAGCAAAACCTATCATTCTTCAAATTCCAATCGGTTCTGAAGATTTATTTGAAGGTGTTGTTGACCTCGTTATGGGTAAAGCAATTTACTATGATAAAGCATCTAAAGGTGCTGAGTTCACAATCACCGACGTTCCTGCTGATTTACAAGAACTTTACGACGAAAAACGTACAGAAATGTTAGAAGCAGTTGCAGAAGAAGATGAAGAACTCCTCAATCGTTACTTAGACGGTGGCGAACTTACTGAAGATGAAATCATCTCTTGTGTACGTAAAGCTACAATTGCTATGAACATCGTTCCAGTTCTTTGTGGTTCTGCATTCCGTAACATGGGCGTTCAACCACTTCTTGACGCTATTGTTCGTTACTTACCTTCACCACTCGATCTTCCTCCTATGAAAGGTCTTGTAGTAGATAGCAACCCAGAAGAATTTATTGACTGTACTCCATCTGATAAAGAACCACTTGCTGGTTTAATATTCAAACTTTTCTCAGATCCATACATTGGTCACTTATCATTCTTCCGTATTTACTCAGGTGAAGTTGAAGCTGGTATGACCGTTTATAACTCAACCACAGGTAAAAAAGAACGTGTAGGTCGTATCTTACGTATGCACGCTAACAAACGTGAAGAAATCAAATCAGCTGGTGCTGGCGATATCGTAGCATTAGTTGGTTTGAAAAACGTTTCAACTGGTGATACTCTTTGTGAAGAAAACCGCATTGTTGCTCTTGAATCACTTGATATTCCAGAACCAGTTATCGAAGTAGCTATCGAACCTAAAACTAAAGCTGACCGTGATGCTCTTTCTGCAGCTCTTAACAAACTTGCTAAAGAAGATCCATCATTCCGTGTTAAAGGTGATGACGAAACTAACCAAACCCTTATCGCTGGTATGGGTGAGCTACACCTCGAAATCATCGTTGACCGTCTTCTTCGCGAATTCAACGTTAACGCTAACGTAGGTAAACCACAAGTTGCTTATCGTGAAACTATCGCAAAAGAATCTAAGTCAGATATGAAATACGCAAAACAATCAGGTGGTCGTGGTCAATACGGCCACGTAGTGATTGAAGTTGAACCTAACCCAGCAAACGGTTATGCGTTCACTAACTCAATTTCTGGTGGTGTTATTCCTAAAGAATACATTCCAGCTGTTGATAAAGGTATTCAAGAAGCTCTTAAATCAGGTGTTCTTGCTGGATTCCCAGTTGTTGATTTGAAAGTAAACCTCGTATTTGGTTCTTACCACGAAGTTGATTCATCTGAACAAGCATTCTTTATCGCTGGTTCTATGGCTATCAAAGAAGCTATGAACAAAGCGAAACCAGTACTTCTTGAACCAATCATGGACGTTGAAGTTGTAACTCCAGAAGATTACCTCGGTGATGTTATGGGTGACTTAAACAGCCGTCGTGGTCGTGTACAAGGTATGGAAGCTCGTGTTGGTGCTCAATCAATCCGTTGTCAAGTTCCATTATCAGAAATGTTTGGTTATGCAACTGACTTACGTTCACGTACACAAGGTCGTGCTTCATTCTCAATGCAATTCGATCACTACGAAAAAGTTCCTGCAAGCATCCAAGAAGAACTTGCTAAAAAACCTGCATAGTTCTTTCTAGATTAAGTAAGAATATATTAGGGAAAGCACATGTAATAATGAGCTTTCCCTTTTTATATTTAAACTATCTCAATTAGGGTACTTTTAAAAAAAAACAGTGATATAAAATAAAAAAGTTCTCAAAGTTTCTATTTATAGAAAAATTGAGAACTTACTTAAGGTGTGTTTTTAAAATAAGATACTTTGGACTGTTGACAAGGAAAAATAGTTTTTTATGAGTGGATTAATCTCTTAGACTTATCCAAAAAGATCCTTCACTTTTTACGATTCTCACCATACCTGCAGAGGCATTTTTCATTATTTGAATGTTTTTTGCAAAAGCATATTGGATAAGAGCTTTTTCGTCATACTTAAATGGACTTTTTTCTGCTACCATGCGACCGGCTTCATCAAAAGTAGACTGTGGTACAACTTGGCCAGCATGATCCCTTTTAATTATTGCGTGCGCTGAAGCTCCATCAGCTGTATGTAACCAATAATCATTGGGTGAGGCAAGTTTCAAAGCAAGTTTGTTTCCTTTCACATCTTTACCAAGTAGAATACTAAAGCCGTCACTTGATTCTCGAAGTAGGACTTGTTTAGGAAGATTATTTTCTTTAACTTTTCGCCTAGTTGAAGAAGTAGGGGAGTTTTCTTTTTTCTTTACACCCTGACTTACAGAAAATGTTGAAGGAACTTGAGAAAGTGCTATTGCAGAATGTAGTTTTTCTTTTGCAATTTCAATCTCTTCTTCAACCTCCTGCTTACGTGTGATAAGATGTGAAAGACCTCGTTTTCCCCTTAATGATTGATGAAAAAGGTTTTCCATGTTTTCACGGATAGTCAACTTCTTATTAAGAAAAAGATTCTCTCCATCAATTTCAAGATTTTCTACTTTTTTCTCTTTATCTAATTCATAAAGATGAGCTTGTAACTTCAGAGCAATTTCTCGTTTATCGAGCATTGCCTTTAAGCGATCTTCTTCGGTATCTAGTTTTTCTCTAAGTTTTTTTAATTTTTTTAGAGTAGATACAAAGGGTTTCGCAGCTTTCTTTTTAACTTCATCTGTAAGAGAAGTCAAAATTGTAGATTTTCCATACTCATTCAACGCATAAAGTGGAGTATCAAAAATTTCTTCTGCTTTATCTATTTTGAGTGAACTTGGTAGTTGCCATGCGTATAGTTCATGTTTCCCGTGTTCATCGGTATACATAAATAAATCACCATCACCAGATTCTAAGTCGATAAGCAGGGATTTAATTTCAAGAAAAGCTTCATCTTTATCATCTTCTGTTGCTGCTTCGTTAAGGAAGGCCTGAAGAGTTTTTCTAAGAGCTGGAGTAAAGTAAGGTGAATAATCTTTTGATTTTGGAGTAAGGATATTTTCAAGTTCTTGTCGAGATTCAAGTTCAAGCCATTCAGGTTGAAGAAAAGTTTCAAGAGGGGAGTCGCACAAGTCAACACCCTTTCTTAAATCAACTTTAAACCATACAGGTTTTTTTTCGTCTTCGTTATGAACTTGGAAAAATATGGTTCTAGCCCACCATGCGCAGTGCATGTTTATAATGCGTTTTCCTACAAGGTATTTTCTTAAACGCATAACGTGCGCAGGTGGAGTTTCACCCCTAGCTGCATGTGTGTCTGATAAGAAAATGAAAGGAAGGTTTTTCCCTGTTCTTGTAGTTAAAAACTGCTTTTTTCCTCTACCATAAAGGGAAAAAACAAATATATCATCGTCGTACTGGTAAATTTTCGATATACGCGAGCCAACAATAGCTTCAATTTCTTTTGTAGCTACGTGCAGAAGGTGAGCATCCATTTGTAAGACCTTGTTATTTTTAAACTATATATGTTTTAAATATGGATTATTTTCTTTTTCTGATTTAATTGTAGAACTTTTTTCATGCCCGGGATATACAAGAGTTTCTTCCGGTAAAGTCATAAGCTTATCTTTTATCGACTTAATCAAAGTTGCTGGGTTTCCACCTGGTAAGTCACTTCTGCCGATTGATCTTTTAAATAAAGTATCACCGGTGATTACAGCGTTTTCTTTTGGAAAATAGAAGCAAAATCCACCAGGGGAATGTCCTGGAGTTGCAAGTTGAGTGCAATTTAAGCTGCCGTACTTAGTTTCGCCCTCCACAAGCGCTTCAGCATCAAAAGGTATGGTTGGTGGCATACCAAAAGACATGGATCTACCAAAAAATATCTCTTTAAGTTCTAAATCAGCAGCACCAGCGTAGATTGGAGCTTTAGTCAATTCGTGAAGCTTGCTTACTCCACTGATATGATCGTAATGTAGATGTGTACATATTATAGCTTTTACATCAAGTTTTTTTATGTTTAAAAGTTCCATAATAGGTTCATACATATCGGATGGGTCGAAAATTACAGCATCTTTTCCATTTTCAACAATATAAGTGTTAGACTCGAGAGGTCCGATAGGCAGTTGATGTATAGGCATTTTTTTCTCCAAATATTTTGCTTATTTTTTTGCTTGTAGTTCGTTTTTAAGTAGTATATACTTTTTGACGAATTAATCAAGTATCGAAAAATATGCAGATACTATTTGAATAGAAGGGATTGGAGATAATATGCAAAAAATAGCACTTGTGGCACTTATGATTGTTTTTTTAGCAGGTTGTAGCACCTTGCAAAGACCAATAAGTCCAACTGATACAGGAAGCGGAGCTACTACAGAAGAAAAATATTCACCCGATTTATGGAGACAAACTCTGAACTCACTCTCACCTATTAATCAGGCTAGAGAGGCTGAACTTGTTTTTACAAATCCAAGAACTACACCAGCGATTAAAGAAAAAGCAGCATATGTTATTGCAACTCGCCCTGGTTCCATGATTCTTTATGTACAACAACTACTTGCAAAAGAATACGCAAATGCAAGTGTTGAACGTAGAGCATATATGGAACGTATGCTTTTAGAAGAAGTAAAATCGTTACCTACTGATTATATTAGAGATATCGCAAGCGTAACTCCTCGAGTACAAGAAACAACTTTTCCTTGGATTGTGTTTGTTTACGAAGCCGCTTACCAAGGTTTACTCCTTGATAACATTGGAACTTTAGCTCGTATTGGTCATCCTCAATTTTTTGCAAACCCAAGTATTTTTGGCATTGCAGATGGAAGCGAAACGCAGACAGCAGAATTACCAGAAGGCGTTGTAATCAATCCAAATCCTCGCTTTAATAATTCATGTGTGACTTTAGTTTTGCCACTTAGTGGGAATTTTGCTACTATTGGCCAACATATAGCTGATGGCGCAATAGCAGCTCAAAAAACTATTGGATTACAAAATGTTAACATAGTTGTAAATTTGATAGATTCAGAAGATCCTTCATGGTTAACTCAACTTGGTTCACTTCCGGCAACCTGTACAGTTGTTGGTGGACCGCTAAGAACAAGTATTCTTGAACAAGCAAAAAATTCTGGTGTAATGGGTCAAAAAGCTTTCTTCCCATTTATGTCACAACTTCCTGAAGGCTATACAGAAGGCCAAGATATTTGGAGATTTTTCACATCAACACAAGATCAAGTAAGTGTACTTCTCGATTTTGTTGTGAACGATTTAGGTATTATAGAACTTGGTTCAATATATCCTCATGATTCCTATGGTACAAGAATGAATGAAATTTTTGAATCTACAGCCGGAAAAACAAAAATAAAATCAATTTATTCAATGAGCTATCCTCTTGATGATGTAAAAGCATGGACAAAATCAGTTGGAGAATTTTTAGAATCACGCCCTGGTGGAAAATCAAAACTTCCTATTATTACAGCTCCGATTGGTGCGATTTTCTTGCCGGATAGCTGGAGTAATATGGAAATGTTAGCGTCGATAATCCATTATCACGGTGGCGTATACCTTCCTCTTTTAGGAACGACTCTTTGGGAACAAAGTCTAAGCAATATTGATAATTTACAAACAAACTATTTTGATCTTGCAGTATTTCCGACAGCATATAATCCAAATTCACGTATGTATGGTGCTCTTCAGTTGCAAAACAACATGAATTCTAAAGGGTTAGAAGCTGATGACTGGTCAGCTCTTGGCTATGATTTTGTTCAAACAATTGCTGCATCAGGGTTAGAACAAGGTGGAATAGACTCCTTTGAAGTAAATAGAAAACTTTCATCATTGCAGAAGCTTGCATGGGCTGGTGCCCCTTTTGCTTGGAGTGTTGACGGAAAGGCTACACGTAAACTTTTCCTCTTCCAGCCTGATGTAACAGGAATGAAAGAGTTAAATATTGAAGAATTTAAAGAAAAAATGCTGAAAAGATAAGGAATAAAAAATGTCATTAACATCAAAAGATATGAACTACTTATGTGCCTTGGCTAAAATCCAGCCTAGTGATGAAAAATTAGAGCTTTATGCAGGGCAGTGCGCTAAAATTCTTGATTATATGAATGAATTATCTCAAATAAACACTGATAATGTTGAACCTCTCTATTCTCCTGTTGAACACAGCACTATCTATAGAGAAGATGTGCCTTTCAGCAAGCGCACACGCGAAGAAATTCTCGCTAATGCCCCATTGACTGACGAAACCTACTTTATCGTGCCAAAAATTGTAGAAGGAAAATAGAGGATAATATGACAGACTTTACACAAATCACAATTTCAGAATTATTGGCTCAATATAAAGATGGTCTATCTGTAGAAACAGTAGTGAATCAATGTTTGGATGTTATTGAAAATACAGAAAAAGATGTTCATGCTTTGTTGAACGTTTCAAAAGAATATGCGCTACAAAAGGCAAAAGAGTTTGATGCTAAAGGTTATGACTCTTCTAAGCCTTTATTTGGAGTTCCAGTTACAATTAAAGATGTAATTTGCACAAAAGGAATTCCAACAACTGCGGCGTCTAAACTATTGGAAAACTTTACACCTCCATATTCAGCAACCGTTGTAAATAAGCTTGAAGAAGCAGGCGCAATTATAATTGGTAAAAATAATATGGATGAATTTGCAATGGGATCATCTTGTGAAAATTCAGGATATTTTCCGACAAAAAATCCACGCGATTTTTCTAAAATTCCAGGTGGTTCAAGCGGTGGCTCAGCAGCTTCTGTAGTAAGTAATCAATGTTTTGCCTCACTTGGTACAGATACAGGTGGCTCTGTCCGTCAACCGGCAAACCTTTGTGGATGTGTTGGATTAAAGCCTACTTACGGAAGGGTTTCACGTTATGGTGTAATTGCATACGCTTCTTCGCTTGATCAAGTTGGGCCTATGGCTCGCTCATGCGATGATGTTGCAGCTATTTTGCAAGCGATTGCAGGACAGGATAGTTTGGATAATACTTCATCACCAGTTGCTGTTCCAAATTATTCTGAATTTCTAAATAATACACAATCTTTACAGGGTGTAAAAATCGGTATTCCAAAAGAATTTATGGAAACTGAAAAGCTCGACCCTGAAGTTCTTGCAGATTGTCAAAATGCAATCGCACACGCTAAAGATTTAGGTGCAACCATTGTAGATGTTTCACTTCCTCACACACAGTATTCAGTTTCAACCTACTACATTATAGCTAGTGCAGAAGCTGGTTCTAACCTTGCTCGTTACGATGGTGTGCGCTTTGGAAAAAGAGCTGAAAATATCAATAATCTTGAAGAATTATATGTAAAATCACGCACAAAAGGATTTGGGCAAGAAGTTCAAAGACGTATACTTTTAGGTGCTCATGTACTTTCATCTGGTTATTATGATGCTTACTATAAAAAAGCGGCGCAAGTACGTAGACTTATTAGAGAAGATTATCTAAATGCTCTTTCTCAATGCGATGCAATATTAGCACCAGTATCACCAATTCCTGCATGGGATTTAGGTGCTGTGCATGATCCTATTCAAATGTATCTTATGGATATATTTACATTGTCGTTGAACTTAGCAGGCCTTCCTGGGCTTGCTTTCCCTACAGGCGCAACTAAAAATAATCTTCCACTTGGTATGCAACTTTTGGGCAAACCATTTGATGAAGGTAATCTTTTAGCTTATGGTAAACTTTTAGCAAAAAAAATATAAAGAATACAATGGCTCAAGCAAAATCTCCCTCAAAAAAAGAAAAAGATGAAATAACTCTACCTGATGAGCAAGAAGCAAAAGCGCGTGCTGAAGAAATTTTTGCACCGCTACAAAAAGCTCAGATGCAATCTTTTCTGATGCGCTTACAAAATCTCAGTAAAAATGCTCCTCAAGTCATACTTTTTGAAGGAGGAAATCATGATTTACGAATGGCAAGTGCAAAACATTGGGCCTCCATATTAAATTGTACTTCAACAATATCACCTTGCTTGAGTTGTGTATCTTGCCTAGAAATTGCAAATGAATTAACCGCTGATTTTATTGTATTTGATGGTACAAAAGAATCAATAAAAATAGAACCAATGCGTGAGTTGAAGCCGTTAATTTCAACGGCTCCAACTCGCTTGAATAAAAGAGTTGTACTTTTTTACGAGGCTAGCGAGTTCACAATTCCAGCCGCAAATTCTATTTTAAAAATACTAGAAGAACCAAATAACACAACTTATTTTATTTTTACAGTAGCTCAAAGAGAGCGAATTCTTCCAACTCTAGTATCACGTTCAAATGTGCTTTCACTTCCAACTAATATTCATGAAAAATTGAATCCTATTGAAGATAAAATAGTCAATGATTTATATGTGTTCTTTACAAGTGGAAAGGCTTGGTTTGAAAACAATACATCGCAAAAAGGCTATTCAAAAGAAAATGCTTTATTAGTTATTCACTTGTTATCTATGCACATTTCACAATCTTTATCTCAAGCTAAAGTCGGCGAACATCATAGTTTAGTTGATTATTTTTCAAAAAAGATAGACATTGAAAAATCTTTGAAAATAATGACTCTTTTTGAAGAATCGCAAAATGCCCTTATAGAGCAAGTAAATCCGGCTCTTATTGTAGATTCTCTTCTAACACATATTTTTATGATATTAAATAACTAGTTTATACTTGTGAGAATTATTTTATATGAAAGATACGTTACATTTACCTAGCTAATAATTTTGTTAAAGTTATTATACTTTTTCTTTTTTTATTGACAGGAGTTGTAAGCGATATTATATTTGAATTTGACAAATAAAGAACAATAAACGAAAAGGAAAATATATGAACTGGGATTGGGATAAACTCAAAGAAAAACAGAAAAATCAGCAGAACTGGACTCCTTTCAATCAAAAAGAAAAGAAAGTAGAAGAAGAGCAAGAGCAAGAAGAGCGTTACCAAGAAGATAGCCCGAAAACTGAAAATAAAAAAAATCAAGACGATGAATTTTTAGATTTTCGTGAACTTTATAAAAAAGTACAGAACCAAAAGAATTCAAATGGAGGTAATGTCCCTCCAAGCGGAAATCCATTAGGTGACTTCCAAAACCTACCGAAAAAATTTATCAAAATCGGTTTAGGTGTAGGCGTAGGTCTGTGGCTTTTATCAGGTATTTATATTGTTCAACCGGATGAAGCCGGCGTTGTTTTGCGCTTTGGAGAATATGCCTATACAACGGCTGCAGGGCCTCACTATCATTTGCCCTTTCCTATCGAACAAGTCTATAAACCAAAAGTTACTCAAATTAGACAGGCAGAAGTTGGTTTTCGTTCACAGTCAAGCAATACAAACTTCCAACAGGGGCGTATTCAAAATGTAGGTGACGAATCTGCAATGCTGACTGGTGATGAAAATATTGTAAATATCCAATTTAGCATACAATATAGAATCAAACCTGATGCTGCGGTGGACTATTTGTTCAACGTAGCCTCACCTGATGCAGTATTAAAAAATGCTGCTGAAGCTGCAATGCGTGAAGTTATTGGTAATAATCTAATTGATGCGGCTTTGACCGATGGTAAAATCCAAATTCAAAATGATGTAGCTATTCTTTTACAATCTATTTTAGATAGATATAAAGTAGGTCTTGAAGTTGTGGCTGTTCAGATGCAGGATGTTCAACCTCCTCAAGAAGTAAGCGATGCTTTTAAAGATGTTGCCTCAGCACGTGAAGATAAAGTAAGAATTATCAATGAATCTGAAGCGTATAGAAATGAGTTGCTTCCAAATGCTCGTGGTGATGCTGCTGAAATTGTTAATATTGCAGAAGCTTATAAACAAACTCGTATCCGTGAAGCAGAAGGTGAAGCTAATAGATTTGTAGCTGTTCTTAAAGAGTATGAGAAATCGCCTGAAATTATGGAAAAACGCTTGATATATGAAACCCTTGAATCAATTTTATCACAACCTGGAATGGAAAAAATTATATTGTCCGAAGGTATGGAAAATATGATGCCAATTCTTCCGCTTAGCCCAAGAAGCCAAGTGCCTTTTGTGCAAGAACAGGGTGTAAGTTCAAGTAATTCATCAAGTGGAGTAAGTGTAAAATCAAATACTTATCAACCGACTAATCAAGCAAATTCACTCCGTAGACCAGATCCATACTCTACCTCTCGTTAATTAAAGGAAATATTAATGAATAAATTACCTTCAATAGTTGTAATATTTGGCGTAATTGCATTTTTGCTTTACCAATCTATCTTTATTGTGCACCAAACTGAAAAAGCAATAGTTGTTCAACTTGGTGATCCTCTAGATGATACTTATGGTCCGGGCTTGCACTTTAAAGTACCTTTTATACAAAATGTGATATATTTTGATGCTCGTATGCTTGACTATGATGCTCGTACGGCTGAAGCTCTTACTTCTGATAAAAAAACAATTTTGCTTGATAACTACGCTCGTTGGCGTATAATTTCACCTATTGATTTTTATCGTACTGTACGTACTCTTCCAGCAGCACAAGCAAGACTTGATGCAGTTGTTTACTCGCACTTAAGAGCTCAACTCGGTTCTCATACCCTTACCGAGGTTGTTTCTTCTAACAGAGCGGAAATTATGCAAGAAGTTACTAAGCTAGCATCTGAACAAATGAAAGAATTTGGTATAGAAGTTGTTGATGTTCGTATAAAAAGAACCGATTTACCACCAGAAAACCAAAGAGCTATTTTTGACAGAATGAGAGCTGAACGTGAAAGACAAGCAAAACAATACCGTTCAGAAGGAACAGAAGAATCAACAAAAATCCGCTCAACAGCAGATAAAGAAAGAGCTATTATTTTAGCAGATGCAAACTACAAAGCCGAAGTTTTACGCGGTGAAGGTGATGCAGAAGCTGCTAAAATATATGCAGAAGCTTTTACACAAGCACCTGAATTCTTTGATTTACAACGTGGATTAGAAGCAATGGAAAATTCACTTAAAACAGACTCAAGAATATTCCTTTCACCTGATCATCCACTTCTAAAACCTATAAAATAGAATAAATGTTCCCTTTTGGGAACATTTTTCATTCATAGAAAAATCAAAGAAGGAAGGAGGGCTAAATGAAACAAGAAGAAAAATTTCAAGAAAAATTAAACAGAATCTACACAGCAACAAGCACAAAAACTCAACAACAACTTGCTAAAGTTCTTGGCGTACAGCAATCAAGTGTTTCTGATGCCAAAAGTAGGGGAACTATCCCGAAACCTTGGCTTCTTTTGCTTATGAGAAAATACAATATCAATCCAACTTGGGTTGAAGAGGGCAAGGGAGACATGTATCTTTCTGTAAATATTACAGAAAAAACAAATGATAGCGAACTTGCTTCAACAAATAATAGGGCAAATATTTTACTAAATGAGCCTAGAAAACAATTTATAAAGTCAAGCGCATCAGTTCCTGTTCATTCTACAGTTTACTCAGGTGAAACAGATGCTGAAAATAATATGCTTTTTGATATAGAAAATTATATTTCTATTCCGGAAGATGTAAGCCGAGAAAACACAATTGTTTTTAAACTTAATGGTAGAAGCATGGAACCAACACTTCTTGCAAACTCTATTGTAGGCGTTGATTTGCTCGATAAAAAACTAATTTCAGGCGAGATATACGCATTTTGTTTGCCGCCGCAGGGTGTATATTTTGCTAGAGTTTTTCATGCACCAACAATATATATCGATAAAGAAGTTACAATCAATCTAACATCAGAAAATAAAACTTTTCCAACTGTTACATTACCACTAAAAAAGGCGGAAGAAGCTGTTCTAGGAAAAGCATTTTGGGTTTTAAATTTAATTTAGGAGAAATTAATCAAATGAATAAAAAATCAGTTCCATTTTTACTATTGTCATCAATGCTCTTTACAGCTTGCTCAACCAGTACTACAATACCTGAAACTTATGCAGAAATTACACCTGTTCAACCTGTTGAAGTCATAGAAGAAGTTGTTGTAGAAGATGAACCAATAGTTGAAGTTGTTGAAGCTGAATATTTGATTGGAGATTCATGGTTGGCGCTGTATAGTCGCTTAAAAGAAGACAAGGTGGAATCAGAAAAACTCGCTGAGTATTTTTCAGAGCTACCATCAGCTCCTTCACAAGATCCAATGGGTAGAAAAATCAGAGAGTTGTATGGTTACAAATTTATAAAAAAAGACCCGAATGCTCCAAAAAAGAGCCCGAAGTATGATTACCCTCCAGCTGGCTACACCGCTCCTGGACCGTGGTATAAAGGGATTGTAACCGAAAGTATAGCTGAAAAATGTATCGACTTTATAAATACTTATCCTGAAGCTTTTGCAAAAGCAGAAGCAGAATATAAAGTACCTAAAGAAGTTATTGCAGCGCTTTTATTTATCGAAACTCGCTTAGGTGGATATCTTGGAAAAGAAAATGCCTTTGTAACCCTTGCAAGTATGGCAAGCACTGATAATTATTCAGATATTCCGGATTGGACTAAAAAATTACCAAATAACCCAGAAGAAAAAGAAAGCTGGATTACAGAGACAATGGAAAAACGTTCTGATTGGGCTTATAATGAATTCAAGGCACTTACAGAAGTTATTATAGAAAATGAACTCGACCCTTATGCAATGCCTGGTTCTATCTATGGAGCTATTGGTTTGTGTCAATTTATGCCGTCTAATATCAAAAAATATGCAGCAGATGGTAATGAAGATGGAAAAATCAATCTCTTTGAACCGGAAGATGCAATCGTTTCAGTAGGAAAATATCTACAGAAGCATAATTGGAAAGAAAATTCTAGTTTGACTGCTCAGCATAAAGTTTTGAAAAAATATAACAATCTCAATGTGTATGCAAATTCAATTTTAGGTTTAGCAGAAAAAATTACTCTCGTGCAGTAATATTTTTAAAAGTACTTTATAAAAGTAAAAGAGGAAATATACTTTATGATAAGTGTATTTCCTCTTTTTTGATATGTTTATTGATGTGTAAGCTATAAAAATTAAGGCTTCTATATGTTTATTTTCGAGAGGGTGAAACCCCTTCTTTGTATTAATAATTTTAACAAATTTAGTTTGTTAAAGCTGTTAGTCTGCTTTGTAAACAATCAGTAATTGCTCAGATATTTTATCTATATAATTTTATAACCTAATTCGCGTGCAATAATTCGTGCTGTAAGTTCAGTAACTTCGCCTGTAAGTGCAATGCACTGTTCCATGTGAGTATTAGAGCCAAGCTTCATTCCCTTTGTGAGGATTTTACAGCAACAAACTTTGCGTTTCTCTGTAAATTTTACTTGTAACTCTTTGGCAAGTTTCATAGTTTTATTTACTTCTGAACCTTTAGCGTTTTCTCTGCCAAAGAACATACCAAGTGCCATAACGCCGGCACTTACAGCCCCACAAGTGCATCCATTACTCATACCTACTGGAAAACCTGATGCTAATTTGATGATTTCATCACCATAAGGTGCTTCAAAACCATCTTTTATAGTTTTCAATAAAGCTTCTGAACAATAAAAATCACCATCTCTGTAGTATTTTTCAGCTCTTTCTTTTAATGCTTTTATATCAATTTCTTTGCCATTAGATTTTTTTATTCCAATTTTATTCAATAAGTTATACACGAATCACCTTACTCGCTAGGTCTATAGAGGTTACAATATCAAGCATGTTAGTACTTTGACCAACTTGTTTTTGAGATGTAAGAGTAAAAAACTCTAAGCATGTTCCACAAACAAGTATTTCAATTCCACTTTTTTCTAGATTTTGCAAGGCATCTAGAGATTTTCCTGGTTGAGCTGAAAGTTTTACTCCACCATTTAGAAGTACTACTTTCCACAAACTTTCACCAAGTTCAGGCAAAGTAGCAAGGAAATTTTCCATGAGTCGCGAACCTAGTTCATCATCACCAACTCCGAAAAATTCTGATGGAATAATAACAAGAGTTTTTCCATTTGTTGAATCAGAAGAGCTATTTGTTTTACTTGAAGTTTCATCTTTTAATATAGAGGGAAACTCTGCGCCATCTTCAAGTTGCGCAAAAATAAGCCATTTTTTAGAGTTTTCTTTGCTAACATTTACAATATAAGAATTTTTTTTAAGGAATCTTTCAATATTTTCAGAGGCTGGTTCATTGTCAACTATAACAACAAATTGTTTATGTTGTTGCTCTGATATAAACTTCTTACAGCGTATAACAGGCTCAGGGCAAGGTAAACCGGTGTAATTTTCTTCTATCATTAGAACCTCGTATTTATGTTTATATGATTACAAAGATAATAAATATTTTTTTACATAAGTAAAGTGCTAAATTTCATTATTTTTTATTAATAAATCGACTTGATATAAATTAAAAATAACGTTATTTTATATCTAGGGTGTTTTTCTAATTTAATAAATTTTTGTCGAATTTTCTTAATTTAGAAACATAGCCTACTCTCTAGAGTGCGAACTTTAGAAAAATTCCCGATATAAAGGAGCCTCTGCAATGATTAAATTAGTTGTATTTGATTTAGACGGCACAATTTGTCACACTCCACCAATTGGAGTAAAAGCATTTGTTGAAGGCGTGTTGCCATATTCAAAAAAAGAAATTAGTGAGGAAGAAATTCTACAAACTTATGGTTTAAATGAAAAAGGAATAATCAAAATACTTCTACCTTCGCATCATGAAGAAGCTTATAATGATTTCTATGCACTCTATAAAAAATACCATGAAAGTGTAACCGAACCCTATGAGGGAATAGGTGAAATTTTTTCATTGCTCAAAGAACACGATGTTAAAATTGCTCTTATAACCGGTAGAGGTGAAGAGTCGTGTATGTATACGCTTGAAAAACTTAAAATAAAAGAAATTTTTTCTGATATTGGTACTGGAGAGGAAGATAGACAAAATAAATGCGAAATAATGCTTGAACTCTTAAAAAAATACGGTCTTGCTAAAAATGAAGTTCTTTATGTTGGTGACGCAGACACTGATGTTATAGAATCAAATAGAGCAGGAGTAAGATGTTTATCTGTTTGTTGGGGACATGATGTATACATAGAAAGAGTAAAAAAAATCAATGCTGAAAATATGTTCTACTCAACAAAAGAACTAGAAGAGCACCTTAAAAGTATTATCTAGGATGCGTTTCTAAATTAATTCTTGTGACGTGCTATACTTTATATGATACTTCAACTTATGTGTATAAAGTTTGTTTTCAAAAAACATACTCTCTCCATTCAAAAAGTCATAAATTGAAATATGCTGTGTACTTTCTAGAAAATAAAAAGCACGTGTTGACAAATTTTATGAGTTAAAGTACTTTCGAGCAACTTGTTTGTGTTTTTAATTTAGGCGAGTTGTCAACGAAACCTATTAGAATTTTTTAATCTATAACCTTGGGAAAATCTATGAATTTACAGGTATTAGTCGCACTTAGAAAATATCTCACTGTGAATGACCATAAAGATGGGAAAATTACACTTAATTATTCTCTCAAAGTATTGTCAGATAGTGATGCAATGGAAATGATTAAAGATATAAAAAATCATAAAATGCCAAAAGCTATCTTAGATTCAGATTTAAATATTTTTGCATCTACCGTTCTAATTAAATACGATACAAATTATCTTGAACCAACTGAATTTGAAGAGTTTTTTACGACAGATAATCAAGAGCGATTTGATGAACTCGTTACAAAATATACGGATGTGCTATCAAATTAGTAATTTAAAATCCTCTTTTACTAGGGTATGTTTCTAAATTCATTCTTTTGCGTTTTTCTTCTTAAAAGATTATTTTTTATTCCGCTTATGTATGTTTTTGATACACTGCATTTTATAAAAAATCACTTTTAATTGAAAACTCTAAAAAATCTCTGAATTTAGAAATGTACCCTAAAATGATGATTTTATTGATAATTGTTTTCAAGAAAAAAGGGAATTTGAAGGGGGGGGACTCTTTTTTTTTAAAAAATATGGTTTTCCCCTTCAAGAAGTCATAAATTGAAATAGCTCCTATTTCACTGTTAGTTATTTGACATCCAATGTTCTAAGTTCTTATAAGTAAAAGAATAAATTTTTTTGGCATGATATCTGCATAGTGTACAATATAAAAGAAAATTAAATTCCATTTTGATAGTTCAATAAATTTCTTTTCTCATTGTATTGTGGAGGTTATCATGTCAATTTCAGCTGTATCATCAAATAGTTATGTAAATGGTGTATATACATATTCCAGCCAAACTACTACCCAAAAAGACGATGTTAGTGAAGAAAAAGTTGCAAGTGTAGGCGCAGTTGAGGAAAAAAATTCCGATTCTGAAACTACAAATGCTCTTAATAGTTCTTCCACCTCTTCAACTGATGAGAAAAAATTTGGAGATGGAAAAGTCTACAATGTAGCTGAAATGTTAGAGTATCTTGCAGGAAAAGAAGATAACCTTATGTTATTCTCTCAAGAGTTCACTACAACGCAAGGTGCAATTCTTAATATCCTAGAAAACAGAATAACAAACGATACTAATGGTAAGAGTGAAAGTTCTTACTATATGACGATTAAAGATAAGCATGGAAATGAGATTAATCTTGAATTAAGTGATGATACCGTCGTTTCTGAAAATGAAGATGGCACATTCTCTGTCTATTCGGTAGAAACCAACACAACAACGACTTATACAGCAGATGGAAGGGTTGTTTCCATTGAAGGAAATATTATAAGTCAAGATTCTGATAGCTTTATATTCAATAAAAACGGTAATTCTATAGAAACCGGTGATGGTGATGATATCATCATAAATATAGCAAATGATGTTAATATTTCAACTGGAAATGGCGATGATGTAGTTTACCTTCTAGGTAAAAATCAAAATGTAAATCTTGGAGAAGGCAACAATACTGTTTATGCAAATAGCGTAGAAAACAGTAATATTGTAGCCCTTGACGGAAATAATACAATCATTGCAAATAGTGGAATCTCAGAATCAGGCATTACTCTAGGTAATGGCGACAACATTGTTCAAGGACGAGAAATTGTAGATTCCGGTATTATACTTGGAGATGGTAATAATAAATTCGATACAGATACCCTGTTAAATTCAAGTATTATTGCAGGTGAAGGCGATAATAGTTTCAATATTAATTTACTAACAAATTCAAAGCTCACGTCTGGTAATGGCGATAGTGTGCTCAATATTGTGCATACAAGCAATTCAAATTTCACGCTTGGCGATGGTGATAATAAATTGACAGCGAGATTTGGTGCAAGCAATTCAAACATTGAAATTGGAAATGGCTCTAACGAAGTCAAACTTCCCAAAATAAGTCATTCATCATCGCTTTCAATAGGAGATGGCACTAACGATATTGATATTTTTTCGCTAGAAGATGAATCTAAAATAAATATAGGTAATGGCGACAGCACAATAAGAGTTGGCGAAGTTGAAGGTCAATCTCAAGTAGAAATAGGCAATGGCGAAAATACAATATCAATTTTTGGTACAATAGGTGAAACAAGTCAGGTATCTATAGGTAATGGCGACAATAAACTAAATGTGCACCGTCTTGATGAAGAATCATCACTTTTACTTGGTAATGGCGATAATAAAGTCAATATAAGCTACGTGGATAATTCCTCGATAGTTTCTATAGGCGATGGAAATAATTATCTTTTCACTCATGAAATTTCAAATTCATCAACTGTAAATCTTGGTGAAGGGAATAATAAGCTAAATATCAATGTGATTCAAACATCTTCAAGTCTAACCCTTGGAGACGGCATAAACAATCTTCTTATCAATTATATGAGAGAAAGTAGCCTGCTAGATTTAGGCGATGGTGATAATGATATCCACATAATAGAGCGCCATGATAATTCCTTCATTCAAACAGGCGATGGTGATAATATTCTTGAAATAAATAAAGGTGAAGACACTGAAAATATTCATCTAGGCACTGGTGAAAATCTTGGTATTCTCAACTATGAAGTAAATAGAGGAACAATCTATCTTCAAGGTTCAAAATTCTATAGTCAAGACGATCTTATCAAGCTTGCTCAAGCAGATAGAGCTGCAATTCAAAGCATTATAAATAGCATTACCGATAAACGTGTAGAAAGAAATAAGCAAGATCAAGAATATTATGACGAAATAGCAAGAAATAATAATTCGCAACAAGTCATAAAAGAAGCGTATACAGCATATTCAGCATACTCTGTTCAACCTGCAAGAGGAAGCAGAGAAGGCTTCAAAATTCAAGTATAGATTATTGATTGATGATTATGCTTATTAGGGTGTGAATAGTTTGAGGGGGAAAAGCTCCCCCTTTACATAAAAAACAATTAGGGACTGTTTCTAAGGTAGTAGAAATTTATAGAATTCACTATTATAGATAGAACTTGTTTCTAAGATATGAGATTTTTTTGAATTATTAAAAAATTTGATAATATATAGATTAAATAAAGATTGTTTTGAAATACCCTCTAAAGCATTTTCTTTGCTTGCCGATAAAACAAGTATGAAAGTTTTTTGATTTATAACTTGTTTCCTTCTATAGTAGGGAGGTTTTTATGATATCTGCAATAAGCATGAAAACGGATTCTGTAAATCCTATGTCATTCATACAAGCGAGTAAAATTGATGATAAAGAACTTAAAATGGCAGAAAAGGTTTTAGCTCAGGCAGTTAGTGCAAGTGGTGAAATAGATTACACCAAAAAGACTCAAAAAGAAGTCGATGAAATCAATGAAGCGGCTCATCTTCTTATTTCCTCTATGATGCCGGAAGCAGAAGGGCAGACTTCCTTTAAAATGTCGATGGCAAATGTAAATCCTCTTTACAATGAAAATGGGCTATCGTCTGACCCTACTCAAACTGCAGCTTTTAGACAGGCAGAAGCAAAATATAGCCCTTCTGCAAAAGGTGCGGGTGTAGCATCGGATACTAGAGCTGTGCTTGGGGCAGTCCTTGATGAAATACAAAATACGACAGAAGGAAAAGTGGAAGAGGCATTACAAGCGGCACTTGTTGAACGTCAAGAAGAGCAAGCACGTCTCGAAGCTGAAAGAGTCACAAGCGTAGAAGTTTCTAAAACAGGCGAAATTGTACAAGAAAATGGAACAGCAACAGAACATTTTGAAGATATTGCTGCATTCTCAACTCCTAAAATTGATATTCCAGATGTTGATATTGATGTCAAACCAGCAACATCAGCTCCAAGCAACGTAAAGGTTTCAACTTCTGTGGGTGCGGTTGAGGTTAATTTATCAAGCGTGCCAACAACAGAATCAATTGATATATATGTATAAAAGGCTTTTCACCCCTTTAAAGCCTTTAAAAAAAGTACTCCCCACGCATAATGTGAGGAGTACTTTTTATTGTTTAAGATTATGTTGAAGCTTAATAATTAAAACTCTACGGTAGGAACATTTTCTGCGCCTTCACTAGCTTCAAAATAGGCTTTATCTTCGTAACCAAAGTAAGTTGCAATTATTACACCTGGAAAAACTTGAATTGCAGAGTTATATTCTTTTGTTGCAATATTATAGTCTCTTCTTGCAACGGCTATTCTATTTTCTGTTCCGGCTAATTCATCTTGTAGCCTTATAAAGTTAGTATTTGCTTTAAGCTCAGGATATGCTTCTGAAATAGCAAACAGTCTTCCTAGAGCTGAACTCATTTGAATATCAGCATTAGCTTGTTCTTGAATATTACCGGCACTTAGTAGCATTTGTCTTGATTTTGCAAGGTTTTCAAATAGTTCAGTTTCGTGAGTAGCATACCCTTTTACAGTATTAATAAGATTTGGAATAAGGTCGGCTCTTCTTTCAAGCTGAACAGAAATATTTGAATGCTGACCTTTTACTGTCTCGCTTAGCTTTACAAGAGAGTTATAAGTTCCTATAACAGTAGAAATAAAAAGTATAACTATTAAAACTATACTGAGAAGAATTCCTAAAATCCATTTTACGGCAGTTGACATGTTTTTCTCCTAATAAGTTATATATTATATACAGAATTGATATAAAATATTTGTTTATTTAAGTATACAAGATTAATCTTTTTTTGTAATGTGCCTATTTGCACATTTTATAAGATTATTTAGAATGTTTTACATTTGATAAGTTTAATGATTTATGCACATTGTGGATTTATCAGCTCAAATCTATCACCTTTATTTTTTTCACCCCATTCACACATAAGCTCAAGAATAGGCATAAGAGATTTCCCTTTTTCTGTTGTAGAATATTCAACTCGTGGAGGGATTTCGCTGAAGCTTTCACGTAAAATAAGTCCATCTGCTTCAAGTTCTCTTAATTGGTTTGTAAGTGTTTTTTGTGAAATTTGATTTATTGCACTCATAAGAGTTTTGAAGCGCATAGCACCATCTTCATTGAGCATATAAAGTATAAGGGGTTTTGATTTTCCACCTATCATTTTTAATGCGATTTCAATTTCTGAGTTCACATAGATTTTTTCTTGTTGGTCTTTTGTATTCATGCGTACTAACTCCAATAGTTACCTCAATTTCTCTAAGTGAAAAAAAGGTGCCTGTATTGACTCTGTATATAAAATATAATAAGTATTGTTATAGTAATTTTTACTACAATAATAAAAAATATCATATTAGTCAAGGAGACAATATCATGTCAAAAAAATTGATTGTTATCACAGGTGCAAGTTCAGGTTTTGGTAAAGCTTTAGCTTTAGAATTCAACAAAGCAGGATATCCGCTACTTTTATTGGCAAGACGTGTTGAATTGCTAGAAGCTTTGAATCTTGATAATACAATCTGTGAAGCTGTTGATGTAACAGATAAAGCTCAATTTGAAAATGCAGTACGAAAAGCAGAAGCTGTATATGGTAAAACTGACTTAATGGTAAATAATGCCGGAATTATGCTTCTTGGCGATATGGCAACTCAAGATGTTGAAGAATGGAAAAAAATGCTTGATGTTAACTTGATGGGTGTTATGTATGGCATGCAAATTGTTATGAATGACATGAAAGAAAATCAATGTGGAACTATTATAAATCTTTCTTCTATTGCTGGTGTAAAAGCATTTCCTAATCATGGTGCATACTGTGCTACAAAATATGGCGTAGTTGGTCTTTCTGAAGTAGCAAGAGGGGAATTAGCACCTTATAATGTTCGTGTTATGCGCGTTTGCCCGGGAGCAGTTCCTACCGAGCTCTTAAGCCATACAACAAGTCAAGAAATTAAAGACGGTTACGGTGTTTGGGTTGACACATTAGGTTTAGGGCAGATCACCGCAGAAGATGTTGCAAAAACAATTAAATTTGCTTATGAACTTCCACAATGTGTAAATCTAAGAGAAATTCAAATTGCAGAAACAAAGCAAGACGCATAAAATATAACTTTTATAACGATTATAAAAGTGATTAACCTTATATAAAGTTAGGGTGTGTTTCTAAATTAATTCTTAATCTAGAAACACACCCTAATATTTTTTTGTTTTAGAGCATTTAGCCTAATAAGCTATAACACGCAACTAAGAAATGCTTGAGTTCTTTCGTGTTGAGCATTATTAAATATTTGTTCTGGCGTTCCCTGTTCAGCAATAAGCCCATCTGCAAGGAATATAACTCTATCAGCTACTTCGCTTGCAAAACCCATTTCATGCGTAACAACAACCATTGTCATACCTTCTGCGGCAAGTTCTTTCATAACTTGTAAAACTTCGCCAACCATTTCAGGGTCAAGAGCGGAAGTTGGTTCATCAAAAAGCATAATATCCGGATTCATAGCAAGTGAGCGCGCAATGGCTACGCGTTGTTTTTGCCCGCCGGAAAGTTGATGAGGATATTTATCTGCTTTATCTGCGAGCCCAACTCTCTCGAGGAGCTGCATTGCTTTTTCTTCAGCTTGAGCTTTTGTCATTTTGTTTAGTTCAACAGGGGCAAACATAATATTTTTCTTTACACTCATGTGAGCGAATAAATTGAACTGCTGAAACACCATTCCAACATTTTCACGAATTTTATTAATATTTACATTCTTCCCAACAACAGGCATATCATCAATGATTATTTCACCTTCTGTAGGTTCTTCAAGGCGGTTTAGGCAGCGTAGAAGAGTTGACTTACCAGAACCGGAAGCGCCAATAATACAAACAACTTCGCCTTCTTTAACTTCTAAATCAATGCCACAAAGAACTTCTATGTCTTTGTAGTATTTGTGTAAATTTGTAACTTTTAATTTATTTATCATAGCTTATCTTCTTCTCTACGTATTTTGAAATGAGCATAAGGGTTGAAATAACAGCTAAATACACAGCGCCAACCCAGAAATAAGTCGCAAAATAGTTCCAGTTTGCAGAAACATATTGATTTGCTTGGTTTACTGTTTCGCTAAGGCCGATAACAGTAAGAATTGAGCTGTCTTTTACAGTAATAATAAATTGGTTCACCAAAGCAGGGGATACAATTTTCAAAGCTTGAGGAAGAACAACTTTACCCATTGTTTTTGTAGAAGAAAGACCTAAGCTACGTGAAGCTTCAATTTGCCCTTTATCTACGGCTTGGATACCACTTCTATAGATTTCAGAAAGATATGCACCGGCATTAAGGCTTAAAGTGATTATTCCGGCTAAAAGAGGAGTTATTCTAAAATCTTCAACAAAAAGTCTTATAATTTGGGGAGTTCCAAAGTAAATAAAGAGAGCTTGAACAATCATTGGAGTTCCGCGAATAACCCAAACATAAATATGCGCAATTAAGCTGAGAACAGGAACTCTGGCTAAGGTCAAAAGACAAGATCCAAGCCCAAGAGCCATACCAATAATAATTGAAATTACAGAAACTTGAATGGTAATAGCCATCCCTTTCATCAGAAAAGGATAAATATCAAAAAATGTGGAAAATATAGAGTCAAACATGTGGTTCCCTAAGTTTGTTATGTATAAAATAAATTAACAGTTAGATTAAAATATACCTTAGAATGATTTTAAGAAGAGTAATTACTTAAACCGAGTAGGATATGTTTCAAAATTAATTTTTTTGCGTTTTTCTTGACCGAAAGCTATTTTTTTTTATTCAGTTTATGTGTGCTTTAATACACTGCACTTCATAAAAAATCCCTTTTCGTTGAAAACTCCACAAAATTATTTAATTTAGAGACACTCCCAAAATGTGTTTCAAAATTCAGAGATTTTTATAATGTTTGTGCCTGCCTTCATTTCTGAAAGCAGGCATAAGTAATCAATATCTAAGATAATTTAGCTAATATCATTATAAGTATTCTCATCTGATGAGATTAGCTAGAAAATAAATTACATACCGTATTTAGCAAGTATTTTTGCGTATGTGCCATTTTCTTTAATGTTTGCAAGTCCTGCATTGAATTTTTCAATCAATTTAGGGTTCTTACCTTTCATTACTGCAAAACCGTAAGGTCCAACATTCACTTTTTCACCAAAGAGTTTAAGAGGAAGGTTAGCAGTTTTGATTCTGTAGCTTATAACACTGTAATCTTCAACGCCGGCGTCAACATTACCTGTTGCAACAGCAGCGTAAACAGCGTCAGAACCTTCAAAGCTTTGTACGGTGAAGCCATATTCATCTTTAATGCTTTCAACGTATTTAGCACCTTGAGTACCTGTTTTAACAGCTACGATTTTACCTTTTAAGCTTTTCAAAGAATTAAGTTTGCTATTAGCTGCAACGAATAATGTTTGACCATCTTCAAAGTAAGGGGCTGAAAAGTCGTATGATTTTTCGCGTTCAGGTGTAATTGTCATACCTGCGATCATTCCATCAGCTTGACCGGAGTTTAGATTACCTAATGCAGCGTTCCATCCGCAGTTATCAACTTCGTAATTGAAGCCTTGATCTTGAGCTATTGCAGCTAATAAATCCATATCAACACCTGTGTAGGTATTTGTTTTAGGGTCTAAAAAGTCGAAAGGTGCAAATGAGTTATCAGCAACAACGAGATAAACCTTCTCTGCTTTTGCAACATTTACTGTGCCGGCACATAAAGCTAAACCAGCAACAAGAAGTATACTGAGCATTTGCGCAATAGAACGAGTGATTTTTTTCATTTCTGTAGTCCTCCAGTTTTCATTGTATGTAGAGCACCTTAGCATTCTAAAACACAAAAGTAAACAATTTTATATTTAGTATTTTAAAGTGTTTAGTATAAATAACAGAAGATTGACTTTTATCGTATAGGATATAACTTTCTATATAGAATACTTTTAAAAATGCTCTGAGAGTAAATAAATTTCAGTATTTGATAATATAAATTTGAGGTTAATATGAAAAAAACTCATTCTATTCTATATATTTTACTAACTTTTTTTCTGTGTTTAGCACTTCCGCAAATCTCCAATGCTAAAAATGTTGAATTTGTGACGGAATGGTTTAGCTATACTGATGTTGACGATAACAACATAGAAAAGCTTGTTCTTACCCTAGAAGCTGACTTTAAAAACGACGCATACACATATGCACCTACGTATAAAGATTATCCTACGTCTTTCACCCTAAACCATGAATATAGCTTGTATTCTCCTAAAGTTACTGCAAGCTATGACCCTCTAACAAAGAAAGAACTCTTGCTTTATAAAGAAAAAGTTCAATATTTTCTTTTTTATGAGGATATGCCACATGAGATTGACGAAAAGTTGAATATTTCTCTTTTGATGTGTACTCCAATAAATTGTACTCCCTATAAAGAATCTATAAAGCTTGAAATTCCAAAGAATAAAGATGCACTTCCTCGATTAGAAGAGTCTGGACTCTATACTTTATTTCAAAATTCAGAAGCTTTAGTGATTAACAAAATAAATGATAAATCGAGTGAAAAAACAAATTTAAGTATTGTTTCACTGAATTCAGAGAGTGCTGTGACAAAGCAAGATGTAAGTACAAACCCTGTTAGTACAGTAGCTTTACCTCTTTCTTCTGCTAATGAAAGTTCTTATGATTTTGATTTTTCACCGCAATCAGCGACACAAGCATTGGAAGTGAAATCATTTTCTTTTGCTCTTTTACTTGGCTTTTTTGCGGGCTTTATATTGAATCTTATGCCCTGTGTATTGCCTGTAATAGCGATAAAGATTGCTTCACTGGTTCAAGCAAGCCAGCATGACATAGCAACTCAAAATAAACTTGTGCGAGTACACGGCATATTCTTTGCCCTTGGAGTTTTGACTCTTTTCACAATATTAGCAATCTTATTTGGCGTCTTTGATATCATTTGGGGCGGACTATTTCAAAACGTATATTTTATAATATTTCTAGCAGGGTTTATATTTATGCTAGGTCTTTCTTTTGTGGGATTATTTACTTTTCCGCTTATGAATATACGTTCACCTAAATCCTCAAGAGCATGGATTGATTCTTATTTTCAAGGGCTTATGACAACGCTTATAGCAACTCCATGTTCAGGTCCGCTTCTTGGTGGCGTGTTAGGCTTTAGTCTAGTACTGCCACTTCCATTGCTTATTCTAGTTTTTGTATCAACAGGGCTTGGAATGGCGGCACCGTATCTTGTGTTGTCTATCTTTCCGCAATTTATACGATTTATTCCTAAGTCAGGCAATTGGATGGGTACAATGGAGAAGGTTCTTGCTTTCTTCCTATTTGCAACGACAGTTTATCTTTTATCATTCATACCGAACGAAATGCTATATAAATCTGTAATCTATATCTTTTTAGTCGCATTATTTTTATGGATTTACACATTTTTTCAAAACAAAAAGAATGCTTTGCTATGGGCAAGCGTTATATTTATAGTCCATACAGCCTGCTCTTACGCGCTATTTCGACCAATTGATGATGAAAATTCTTTAGCGTGGCATACATATTCGTATAGCGAATTTAGAAGTGAACTTGGAAATACTCCGATGATTGTTGATTTTACTGCGGATTGGTGTCCTACATGTAAAATTATTGAAAACACAGTATTAACATATGAAAATATTCAACCATTAGTTGAAGAATATAATTTGAAACTTGTAAAAGTTGACCTTACATATCCAAATGAGGAAAACGAAGCTCTTCTAAAATCCTTAGAGAGTGCAAGCATACCACTTTTAGCAATGTTTCCTGAAGGGATTTTTGCTTATTCACCAATTCTTTTACGAGATGTTTTCACTCTCAAGCAATTCAAGGAAAGTTTAAAACTACATTTTTAAAAATGCTCTAAGATTGGCTCATCCCACAAAAAAAGGCTACGACTTTCATCGTAACCTATTGATTCTTCTTGGTTGCGGGAGCAGGATTTGAACCTACGACCTTCGGGTTATGAGAACTCATTTATAGAATTACTTATTTTTACTTTTTTATACTAAATACTACGAAATAATTATTATTTTTAGATAAACTATTACTTTATTTTTCTTTTGATTTTTGTTTTTTTCGTGTTCTTTTGGTGGGAATATGGTGGGAGAACTTTCTCTTAGCGCTTACTCTATATTATAAAATCGACTCAGAGTGTAAAAAAATTACGATAAAAATTTAAATCATCGTAAAAATATTGCATTCTCAGAATGCTTGTTGTATGCTTATTAAAGGCGAGCTTTTAAACACGAGGTGCAATATGCTTATAAAATTAGTATTAGAGAATTTCAAATCTTTTAAAAATAGAACTGAAATTGATTTCAGAAAAACAAATTATACTATTCTTCCTCAAAATGTTGCTGATAATGGGGTTTTAAAAGGTGCAGTCTTTGTAGGAGCAAACGCTTCTGGGAAGTCAAACATTCTAAAGGCACTAGAATTGTTGTTAGCTTTACTTTATGCAGATAAAATTAATTTGAATGAATATCCGACATTGTTTACTGATAAAGGTGAATTTAGCATAGAATATCACTTTTTAATTAATTCAAAAGTTTTTAAGTATACTATATCATATGATGTAAAAAAGAAAGTATTCACAGAACATTTATTTTATGATGATGAAGTATTACTCGAAAGAAAAGGCACTTCAGCAACAACATTTCTTCCTGAAAAAAAGAATTATAATAAAGATGATGTTTCAGAAACTACTTTATTTTTAAGAACACTCTATTTTAATACAAAATTTACATCTCATACAGATTTACAATTATTGATGGACTTTCTTGAAAACTCTATATTTGTTGACCAAATTTCAAGAGCTCTTTCAACCCGAAAACGCGAAGATGTACTTTTAACAAGCTATTTAGATAGTAATGGTTGTTCAAAAATTAATTCATTTTTCAAAAAGTATAATATTAATCAAAGCATCGACTATGTAGATAGTAATATGACTTTTGGCGGAGAAATAATTGCTAATAATGCAAAAATGCTTTTATTCAAAAGAGATGGTATAAATTTTAAAACTCCTTTTGAATATGAGTCAACAGGCAATAAGCACTTGCTAGCAATTCTTCCTATGTTTTTTCGCGCAATATCAATCCCTTGTATGCTTATTATTGACGAATTTTCAAGTGCCTTCCATAATGAGTTAGAAGAATTACTTATGAAATTCTTTATGAATAATGCGGAAAACTCTCAGCTTTTTGTTGTTACACATTCAACTAATCTTTTATCAAATTCAATTCTTCGCCCTGACCAAGAGTTCGCTGTTGAATTTGGAGAAGAGGGGAGCACTATCAAGCGTTTTTCCTCTGAACAGCCAAGAGCCGCACAAAACATTGAAAAAATGTATGAAAGTGGAGTCTTTGGAGGTTTGCCAAACTATACAAATGTATCAAGTGGAGCAAAGATAGATGAAGCTCAATAAGGATAAAAATATTGGGCAAGTTCTTTTTATTGTAGAAGGCGAAAAAACTGAATTTAGTTTACTACAAAGAATTTTCTGCAATGTTCTAGGCTATAACTTAATCGGTAAAAAAAGAAATGGTAAGTCAACATTTATAAGCAATACAAATGCCCATTCGATTGTTGCTGTTATCAACACATCTTCTTCTAATATTGATTCTATAAACGATACAGAATACCTTGATGCAGTTTATGAAAAGCTTATAAATGAATATGATTTCCCTGTTGATAGGTCAGCAGTCTTTTTTCTCTTTGACAGAGATCCAAAATCCAATACAGACTGTACTGGTATAGAAAATCTTTTTACTATTCTTAAAGACCCTTATGATAATGGATTGTATCAAGCAGGGCTTTTACTTCTTTCATACCCAAGTATCGAAGCATTTACAGTTTCTAATTTCCATGAAACATCATGCTTGTGCTTTGAAAGAGGAGCTGAAGTAAAAGCTTATGCTGATAAGCATAATAAAGTAATTCAGCTCAATAAGCTGACTGAAACCACTTTATTACATGCAACAAAAGAATTTTATACTCATATTAAAGAAAATTGTAATAATGAAGTTGATTTAGATAACCTTTCAATCTTGAATCAAGATATTTATGCCGATGAAAGCGAATATCATGCGTACACTTCAACTTATAAATTATTTTCAATGCTTACAGCTGCTTTTTTATACTTAGGAATTATCGAACTAGAATAATAATTCTTTAACTGCGTTGACACTCTAAAGAGAACATTTTTGTTCTCTTTTTTTTAGCTAAACAAAATTACACCTTCGGTTTTTATTTCTTTCGCTTTCACAAAAGAATAAATTTACTTTAATACAATATATATTCAATAATTACAATGTATTATTTTGCTTTACTTTTTATTTCTATGAATAATCCATCTAAAATTAACTTGACTTAACGGTTTTATGGTGGGAATATAAAGAAAAAAAGGCAAGGAAAGTGAAATGGCTTCGTCTAAAAGGGAAAAGACTGAAAAGGTCGGAGTTTTTTATATTATGAGCACCATCAAGGCAAAATCAAAGGGGCAAGATGGTAAGGCTATAGCTATAGATAAACCCGATAAAATCTATTATATCATGTATCGCCTTGACGGCAAAAAGGTTGAAGAGAAAGTTGGCAGAGAGTCTGAACGTATGACTCCTGCTAAAGCAGCTAAAATACGTGAACAACGCATCCATAGAGTTTCTTTACCAAATACTGAACGACGTAGACTTAATAAAGAAAAAAAGGCTCTTGAAGACAATAAGTGGACTATAGCAAAGCTTTGGGAAAACTATAAAGAGAATAAAGTTACTTTTAAAGGTATTAGAACAGATGAAAATCGCTTTAAAAATTACCTAGCTCCTTTTCATGACTCTACTCCTGATGAAATAACAACTCAAAGCGTTGATAGTTTAAAAACAAAGCTTTTAAAGTCAGGCTTGAAGTCAGGTACAGTAAAAAATATTCTTGAACTTTTAAGACGTCTTGTCAACTATGGTGTAAAAAAAGGCTATTGCGCTTGGAAAGACCCATCTCAATTACATTTTGATATGCCAAAGCTAAATAATGTAAAGACTGAAATGCTCACGAAAGATGAACGAGCACGTTTTCTAAAAGTTGCCGAAGAATATCCTAATCGAAAAGCTGCAAATATCATGCTTATTGCCTATTACACTGGAATGAGAAGAAGTGAAATATTTCGTTTACAATGGTCACATATAGACTTTGAAAATGGTTTTATAAATATTAAGGGCGATGAACAAGAAGGTGCAAAAAGCAATAGAGATGAACGTATACCATTATCCCTAAAAGTTCGTGAGATACTGCAAAGCATTGATGTTGCAGATAGTCCTTATGTGTTCCCAGGAAGAGGTGGTAAAGGGCATGTTACTGATATTATCAAAGAAGTAAATAAGATAAAAAAGCTTGCGAAGTTACCAGAAGATTTTCGTGCTTTACATGGTATGCGACACACTTTTGCAAGTGTTGCAGTTTCTAAAGGTGTGCCACTGTCGCACGTTCAAAAACTTCTCACACACAAAGACCCAAATCTTACTCAACGATATGCTCACTTAGAAGATGAAGCTTTAAAAAAAGCAGCTGATTCTGTTAGTGATTTTTTATCTGTTGAAGATTAATAAATTATAGTAGTAGGTTATATGTTAGAAAAATCAGAAAGTCTTTTTGATGAGCATAAAAAGCGTTTTTTTATTTTAAAGGAATATCAAGAATCTTATTATGATGAGGTAAGAGAAACTATATTACAACAAAATGACACAGAGTGGGCTCGTGGTTATATTTCATGGCTTGACTGGAAACTCCCTTTTTTAAGAAACCTAATACCTCTTTTAGAAAGACTATATCCAGAGAACTATAAAAAGATTTATGATCTTGTTAGTAATACCTTAGCTGAAACTCGTGGCAACTTTTATTCAGTGGGAAGTGAAGAAGATGAAAAACTAATAAGGAAAGCTGTTCTTTCATTATTTATGGAAGATGAAGAAAAAGAGTTTATAGAACTTATTGATTCAATACACAAAACTCCAAATTGGCAATCATTCATTTTGAAATATCCCTATTTGTTTCCCCAAACTTTTGTGAGGGAAAGTAAAAATAAAAAAATTATAGAGGATATATTTTATGAGAATACACTCTTAAATTATCGTATAATGGCATCTTTTTTATATTCTCTCGAAAGTAAAATATCTAATGAGTTTACAAGAAATGTTTTTGTTGAGATTGGACGTTTTTCCTTTAAACTTATTCTTTCAGGCAAACTAATTCCGCCGAATTTTCAAAAGCATAATATACTAGATAAAGTTGAGGTAGATAATCCTTTATCAGCTTTTTTCTTTTGGAGTTGGCAATACACCTATAGAAACTCTAAATTTATTGCATTAAGAAACTCTATAGTTAAGCTCTATGCGAATTTTTTTGAACAAATGCCAATTACAAATGCGCATGAATATTTAAGTGCATATTTATATGACTTAGGACCTGAATATAACATAATATATATCAATGATAAAACACAAAAATATGTAATACAAACTAGCTATAACAGCAATCAAGCAAAAAATCGTATGGTAAAGAACAACTATAATGAGATTGTGAAAGAAAGCTTAGATAGGTTTAAGTTTTTTCCTACATGGGAAATAAAAAACTATACTTCTGATTATATCTTACAGCGTATTTTGTATGGTAAGTTTTCCTACAGTGAAAGGCATATTCCTAAGTATAATCTTAAAGAAACAAATAAATTGTGCAATAGAGACTGTTCCAGTTGCTCTTTAGAGGGAAAAGAAACTCTTTTTATTATGTCAGGTGAAAAAGAAGTTTGTTCTTCTGCCTGTCAAAATAAAATAATGCTACAGGAATTTGAGAGAGAAAATAAAGCTGTTCATCAAATAGTAAAACGTATAAGACCTGAAAAGTTTAATAGAGCGATTGGACTTTGGTTATGGGATTATGTTCAAGAACATAAATGTAATATTAAGGTAGCTATAGATGTGTTAGTAGATAAATATTTCCCAGATACTGAACCCAATTGGAATTGGCGAGAAATACTGAAATGCAAAGATGGAACAGATTGGTATGACTGTAAGATAAAAAAATTTTCTTATCGAGAATTTTATCGTCAATATGAAACAGCAGACTTATCAATTAGACAGCACAGAATAGAAAAACACTAAAACAAGTACAATGTTATAACGTACTAGAATTATTGAATTGACAAATAAGAAAAAGCCAATAACCCTCTATAATAGCATAAATTTCTTATTTGTCATAGAAAAAAACGAAAGAAAAGATAAATATAAGCTTCTAAGTATAAACTAAAGGAGCTTACAAAATGAAAAAAGAAAACAAAGTATTAAAAGGTAAAAACTCTTCCCAAGTAAATCAAGACAACTATCATGTACTATTAAACGAAAAAGAGGCATCAGAATTTCTAGGGCTTTCTGTTCGCTCACTACAGCAAAGACGATACCAGTCATTATCGCCATCTTATATAAAATTACCTAATAGCTCTGCAGTGCGATATCGCCGATCTGTATTGATTGAATATGTGGCTGAAGGTGAAGTAGATGTTGATTCAAGGAGTGCCTAATGTACTTAGAACAGAACTCTACCACAGAAACATGCATTTTCTCAAGCTGTCTAGCTTGTAGTCGTGAATGTATGCAGTTTTCAAAGCCATTACTAATGGAGGCAATAAGGTCTTCAAACCAGCAACCATGTATGCAGACGGGATACTTACCACCAACAAAAAAGGGATATTGTGCTCAAGGTTTTTCTGAAAACCAAATCAATATTATTTCTGTTATTAAAAGTTATAGTAGTGTACTTTCTTATTGGCAAATAGCAGAAATAACAAGTCAATTCTTTCAATATGAAATCAATGAGAGCCAAGTAAGAGGTTCATTAGAGCGCTTATCAAAAAAAGGTATCTTCCATAAAGAAAGAGCACGAAATGGAAAGATGCAAGGTAATAAATATCTTATAATTAATGAACCATGTAAATATATTCGAAGCTTACATGAAATTGCATCCCAAAATAAGTTTTCGGACAAGCAACCTCCTATGAATGGAGATAGGCAGATAAGTCAGCACTCAGGTGAAAATCAAAACCCTTCTATTTTAAAAGAGATAGATAATAAAAATCTATCTATCTTAAAAAATGACAATTCAGAGCAAAAGCTTGAAGCTCTTACAGAAGTTGATATTGAATTTCACTTCCCTAACATAGCAAAGCACGGTTTTGGAACAAAGCAAATTCGTCAAATAGTTTTTCGACTGAAACAAGTTGAAATTGATTGTTCACAAGTAATGCAAGGGCTTATTCACGCAGAATGGGAACTTGAAAACAATTGCATGAGAGGCAAAGAAGGAGTAGTTATTCAAAGTCCTATAAATTGGGTTTTTCAAATACTTGCGAAACAAGGGTATTATCCACGTCCTAAAAGTTATATCTCACCACAAGAGCAAGCAAAGCTTGATGAAAAGTATGAGCATGAAAGAATAAAAGATGCCTATCAAGAAGAAAGAGATGCAAAATTTAAAGCTTGGGAAGTAACGCTTTCTGAAAATGAGAAGCAAGAGCTTTTTGAAGCAAACACTAACTCCCGGTATGGTAATCGTGAAGTTATATTAAAAAGCTATTTCTTTTCAAAAGTAGATAATCAAAAGAAAAAGCAAAATACGGATTAGCATACTCCCTGCTCTTATTTTTATGAGCCAGTTTACCCATTGTGGGTACAACGGGACTGGTGAGGGAGTACCCTTCAAACCCCTAATTTTTAAAAGACATGCAAATACAGAAAAATGAAAATAGCAAAAAATAGCAAAAGAGATTGCTTTATAAAAGTGCGAGTTTCAGCAAGTGAAAAAGAAATTCTTGAAAAGAAAGCTGAGGAATGTGGACTTAGCCTTTCTGATTTTTTGAGAGAAAATACCCTTTCTTATCGCTTACGAAATAATTCCACGCAAAAAGCAATTCTCACAAATTTGGCAAGATTGGCTTCAAATATCAATCAGATTGCAAGGCAGGTCAACATCTATAAAAGCGATGTAAATAAGCTCTCTCTTCTCAAGTGCCTTGTGAATATTGAACAAGAAGTAAAAAGGATTTTATCATGCTTATGAAAGTTTTTGCGCACGGTCAAGGTCGTGGAGAACTTGCTACAGATTACCTCACGGACGAAACTTATGTGAATAGAGACACACGCCCCCCAGTGGTTCACCGTGGTGATTTGGAACTGACTAAAAAACTTATCAACTCCTTAGAAACAACGTGGAAATACACATCGGGTGTTCTTTCTTGGCATCCCGATGATAAAGTTACACCTCAAAAAGAAACTGAGCTGATGGACGACTTTGAGAAAATCGCTTTTGCAGGACTTGAGCCTGACCAGTACAACATTTTTTGGGTTCGTCATACACATGCTGACCACCACGAAATGCACTTCGTAATTCCAAGAGTTGAACTTTCAACAGGTAAAGCCTTTAATCCTTGCCCTCCTAACTGGGAGAAGGATTTCAATCCCTTATGTGAATATCACAATATTAAAGAAAGGTGGGCTAGTCCTTTTGATAAAGAAAATCAAAGAATTTGCACTCCAAGTTCAGCAGATATTAAAATTAACCAATTAAAAAGATGGGGTATAGAAATCAACAAGGACGAAAGAGATGAAATTCGTGAAGTCCTCATTAATGATACCGTAAAAAGAATTGAAAGCGGACTTATTGAAAATCGAGAAGATATAATCAAATCTTTTCAAGAGCTTGGTCAAGAATTTGGATTTTCAATCAGTCGAAAAGGCAAAACATATATTTCAATAAACTTACAAGAAAGCGATAAAAAAATACGCTTTAAAGGAGGAATTTTCCATGAAGATTGGAGTCTTGAAAGAGAAAGCACAGATGAAATTACAAGAAGAGCAAGAAGCGTTACAGAAAGCCACTCACGAAAGCTTACAAAACTTCAAAACCAGCTTACAGGAATCCATAAAAAACGTAGAAATTACAATAGAGAACGATATAAACAAGCTCAAAGAGAAGACAAAGATACTCAGTTACTCCACAATAAAAATCTATATAATCAACCTCATTTTTTTCATCGTAATTCTCATAAGCATAGTTATAGCTTCATGGGGAGTGATTTCAACTATGATGAAGAAAATCGAGAGCTTATACTCAGAAATCGAAACCCTAACCATCGAAAAAGAGAAAATACGCAGTACACTGACAACTATGACCGCATACGGGCTAACCCTCCACGAGGACAATCAAGGCAGATTCATAGTCTTTCCGCCAAATCTCCAAGCAGAAATCGGCTGGAAAACAGGAAATCAGAAATCAATCAAGCTGACAGAGGTAAAATAAATGAGCGAAATACAAGATTATTTACTGCAAGCAACACAAAAAATAGCCACCAAAAAGCAAAATTCTATAAGAAAACCATCTCATTCTATAAGAAATTTACAGATAAAGGTATTGGCTTTAGAAGAAGAGCAGAAAGACTTAAAAAACTCCTTAGAGATTTTAACGAACTCCTACGACGAATTGAGAAAAACATTCCTTACGTTGTCAGACACCCTAGAAAAAAATCTACTCTAAGAATGAGGTAATATATTCTATTTGCAGAGGTGAGGGTGTGTCTCTTCTTTTGTAGAAGTAAGAGATAAATCCTCATCCTCAACGTACTGCGCTATATCTTCAAGCTTACAATCCAATACTTTACACAATTTATTCAATGTCTTTGTTTCAATATTTTCATTAGCTTTTAGTCGACGTATAGTTTTACTGTCTATACCGCATTTTTCTCTAAGCGTGTATGTAGACATACCTTTTTTTTCTAGTTCATCCCACAGACTATCAAAAATTATCATCTTTCATTCTCCTACTTGACAATATAGGAGTATGGGGATTATAAGGCTTTTAGATAAGGGGATATAATCCCCATATATTATAAATGTCTAACCAAGGATAGGAAAAATGGTTCATATTATTTTTTGTTTAATCACTGTTGTACTACTTTTTATTTGGCATAAAAAATTTCAAATGCCGAGTGAATACATTCTTATCAAAGGAGAAATAGAAACATACCAAAGCTCATCTGAGTTTTATGCAAGAAAGCGACTGATCGAATATATAGATATTTTTTCACTATCAAAAGCAAAAAAAGTTGTATTCAGAACTGTAGACGGCAAACGTATTGCATTTAACGCTATTTATTATAAAAATGCATTATGGCGTCAACTTGGTAACTACCACCCTAATAGTTTAGTTGGAAATTTTTGTCTGATGAAACAGCATGGGAAAGTCTATTTTTTTGCTTTTGGAAATGATAGTCAGTCAGTTGTAGCGTCGAGTGACTTATACTTTCCTCTATCTACAATGGGTAAAATTTCGCTTGCTATCCGCTTCTTTTTTGGAGTTCTAATTTTTTATTCATTAATATCACCAATAGGATTTCTTCTTTCACTACCTTTTCAGCGTGAAAGTTACGTGATAATCGACGCATTTTTTTCTACTTCTTTTGTTGTCTATGGATACTTTATATATTTCAATATCTTTTCAAAATATCCTAAAGAAATCTATAAAAAACAAATTGAGCTTATTAAACAAGCAGGAATGGCTGAGCCATTAATATAAGAGTTGTATTCTTACTATATAATCGCAAAATAAAAGAGCCTATCTGAAATTTTCAAATAGGCTCTTTTGTTTTATATCTGTCTAAAGTTCATCATTATAAAGCCATTCTTCACCATACTTTTCAATGACTAACGAGAAATCATAGCCATCTGCCATCATCTCCTGTAAGTGTGTAGCACCATAAACTGTTTTTGTTATTTTCGCAATGCCTGGGGCTATTGGAATCTTTTTAGAGCACTTACTTTCTTTTTCAAAATCTCCTCTACGATAAGCTTTATTCATACAAGTAATGTTTGCTAAACGTTCTTCTCTGGTCATTTCAAGAGTATTTTTTACACTATATATAGGTATAGTTTTCCTCATTTTTATTAGACGCTTACGTGAAATAATTTCTTTAAGAATTCGTTCAAATGAGGAATACTGCTCTTTAATATTCTCCACTTCGTCTAAAAGAGCGTCAACTATGGGCAGAGTCTTTATCGCTTTTGTATTAATCGATAAAACAGATGTTCCGCTTGCTTTGCTCTTGATAAGTTCTTGTATATCAGCTTGTTGTAGATAATTGAATAAGTAGAGAGGGTCAATGTTTTTCGCTCGAATAATGACAAACGAATTCCCCGGTATTACAGGGAGTTTAAACGATGAATTGTCATGATAACCATTTATTTGGCTAAGCTTTAGAATTTCTTCATTTTCTTCATTTACAGAACTTTTGAAAATCCCTACAGTTCCAATAGTTGCTTTGCTCCCTTTAAAAGCAAGTACAATATCAAAATCTTGTAAAATAAACTGAGCAAATTTTGCGGAAAAATTATCGACTCTTACAAAATCAGCATCGTCACTTAGATAAAAACCTGTAAGATTATCAATATCTTTGAGTGTAACTTCTCGAAATAAGTTTTCTCCGTACTTTTCGAAATCTTCCTGAGATTTACATTCAGCGGTCACATTTACGCGCACGTCCTGACAACGCAAAACCTCTGCATAATCACTCAAAGGTCTGTAGTCTTTGTTTATAGGTGTTTTATTTTGTGCAATATAATAACTAGGCGCAAGCCTTTGACTTACTTCACTTAATAATTCAGAATTTGAAAGCTCTAAATAAACATTTTCATCTTGTTCACGTATCAGTTTATTGATTTGATATTGAGAGATGTTCGAGAGCTGGTGTAGGTCTATTAGTTTGATATTATTACTGTTTAAATTGTTTAGAATAAGCAATGCAGGATAATCTTTATTTCCTTCTCGAGTTGGTTGAGCTAATTGAAAAACGCTGTCTATACGATTTTCTGAAAGTAAGTCTTTTCTAATTGATTGATATTCTTCATTACTTAAGAAGTTCCACGATGTATAAATCAAGCTTGTATGAAAATTTTTCATAATTTCAAAGATTTCTTTATCAGCAGAATTTTGCATATACTGAGCAAGAGCGATATGATTTTCTTTTATAATTTCAGTATCTTCAAAGCTCCATTTAATGGAGTCTGACTTCTCTAAGTATTTTTTTATGACTTGAATAAGGCTATCGTCAATATTCTTAAAGTGGACTTCCTCGATTTTACTTTCAAGCAAAAGAAGAAGAGGTAACAGCTCAATATTATTCAAATAAACATTTGAAATAGAAGATGTTTTAACCTGATTATAAAGCGTTGATGCAAGAAATACACAAAGCGATGGCGCAGGAAAAAAGTTTTTGTAGCGCACACGTAGAGTCATTAAAATATAAAATAGATTTAGCTCCTTAGAGAACTTTATATTTGTATTGACAAAATGCTTTTGAATTTCTTCAATATAAAAGTCTGCTTTTTCATTATATTTTTTTAGAAAATGACAAAGAGCCTCAACAAGTGAAGCAGAACTCGGCAAAGAGTCAAAAACTTCTTTTGTTATGACCCTATAATCTTTTAAAAATTCTCTATCGTAATATATCATACTCTTAATTTACCCTCTTAATTTTCTCTTGACAAGAAAAAGATTTTTTCTTATTTATAAAAAAAGACAATCACTACCTAATATTTTTTTAGGGTATTTGATTCTCTTTGTCAAGTTTTGAAGTAATATTTAAGGAGAAAAATATGGCAATAGATAGCAACATGGGTGATTTGCAGATAGTTCATCAAATTCTACCATCTGAAGCAATGGATATGATAGAGCAACACCTCAGCATCTCTCATTTTTCAATACTAGCTCGTTGGGCGATAAATAGTCCTGAAAAACTAATGCAATTATATCAAGATGATATAATAATTTTACTAGAAAGAGTACGCAGTCAAGCAACAGCAGAACATGAGGCAATTTACTCGGAAAGAGGTGATGACCTACTAGATATGGGCTATTCTGAGTGGGAGGTGCTAAGTTTAATGGGAGTAAATAGTGAACTTTCGTAAACTTACTATTTGAAACTGCGTTATTAAGCAATTACAGTGCAATATGAAATAGGAATCCTATATGCGACCATCAGAAATTTTAAAAGAAAAAACACCTGAAATTATTGCGGTTATGAAAGACAATGAATACTTCTGTAATCTCAGAGTTTTTGGTTCAGTAGCAAATGGAAGTGACACAGAAGAGAGTGACATTGATTTTTTGGTAGATATCAAACAACAATGCACTTATTTTCCACAATTTCAACTTGAACGAGAGTTAGAAAAAATTTTAGGAGTAAAGGTTGATTTAGTTGTTGAAGCAGAGTTGAATCCTTTAGTCCGTAGAACAATAAAGAACATCTTGTCGATTAGCGATTTAGTTTTGAAATAGTCTATAGGTGGTTACAAAGTTGCGATGAAACATAATTTAACGCTTGAAGATTTGAGTATAGAGGGCTGGATTGCTTTTTCACAGGCATACAATAAAGCTGAAGAAGAAAGTTTTGAAAAAGCAAAAAGAATATATTCTACGCTCAAACAGTCCAAACAAGTCTCTGAGAGAAGAATTCAGACTTCTACTCCTGCTGAAATTGAAGCAAGTAGGACAAGAGGTTTTATCTTTTACTCAGACCCTCCAATCGAAATAGCCGACGAAGATTTAGATGAGTTTGAGTGGCTAAAAATGTTGAAATAGCCTTCTAAGAAATTTATATAGCGTTATTTTCGCCTATGCGTCTATTTAGAGTTTAAGAGTTTATTTGGAGTAAGGTCAAATAATTCAAATCAAACCCTAAATAGACGCTTTTTTATGTGATTTTATCAGTCTAAATAGGGTATACCCTAAGTGGACACAAACTTTTATAACACAATAGAATTATAGTGGGCTGTTTTATCAGCAAAAAATGTTTTAAAACTACCACATTGTTCTTCTTCAATAGAAAATAAGTCTTTATAGTAATCTTTGTCAAAATTAAAATAGAAATTTGTACTTAAATTTGATTTACCTACATTATTGTATACAATTTTAGCAAGCGACTCCTTGGATAGATTATTTCCATTTGAACTGATTAAATAATTCCCACAACTTATTAGATTACGAAATGCTTTAGAAATGTTGTAACGACTTCCATGATGTGCAAGTTTTACTAAATCTATCTGTAGTGGATTATTTTCTGTATAGCCCATTTTAGTTAGCTTCTGAACAATAACACTTGAAACAGAGTCTCCTAGAAATAGTAAGCTTCGATTTTCATAGTCAAATAAAAAAGCAATACTTGCTGAATTAGTCACAGAAGTATCTTCAATATCAGGATTGCTGGATAGTTCTTCAAGTGAAAGGTGCCAATCTTTAGCTTTTCCAGATATCAAATCTGAATTATAATCTTTCCATTTTCTATTACAGCTTTCAAGCGCTTGGATACTTGGAGAGAGAACGGTTATTTTACTACCATTTAGCAAAAGAGGTTCAACCTCATTATGTAACTTTGGGATGATTTTTATATTATGTTTTTTGAAAAAGTTTTGTGCAGTATTTCCTTCTTTGAAACTTATGCTATCTGTTTGATTTAATTGCGGTAGTGAGTCAGGTGTATTTATCCAAACTTCCTTAATAAGACTTGTGTAATGTGTGTTATTATACAACCCTTTTAGTCCACTAATATGATCTGAATCTGTATGAGTTATTATGAGAGTATCAATAACTTCTTTATTTTTGATACATTCTTCAAATATAGATCTAAGAGAAGTTTTATAACACGCTAACATTCCGACATCTATAACAATATTAGTTTTTATATCTTTACCAAATCTAAGCCAAATACAATCGCCACTACATGCTTGAAAAGCTTTTACTTCTATCACGATGCCTCCCTAATATTCAATTTTACGTTTTAAATATAAAGCGAAAGCAGATGGAGCATTACACCCTATTATAGTAAGTAGTTCATAAAATTCATTTTTCTCTTCTTGGTTAAGCGTGTTGTATTCATTGTATATATTGTTACATAATAACTCATAATATTTTACACAATATTCTTCAGAAAAAGCATTCGGTCGAATTAGAGCTGGTCGAAGAGATTTTATGTGTTGTATAAAGTATTTCATTTCAAGCTCTTTCTTATAATATAGAAAGATATTGGCATAATTATCTATTCCTGCAGAGGAATCTAAAAATTCACTTGCCCAACTCATGAGTTCATCCTTATTATTTTCAACAAATTTAATTCTAAGATTATTATCTCTTTTTCTCATTGTATCAACCCACGTAGTTCTTCGTAAAAAGAGTGCAGATAAAAGACGCCCAGTATTAAAGTATTTTTCATTGCTACGGGCAGAATCATAAACAAGACTCGCTTTATATGAACATTTTTTTAAAATTAAATAAACTTTTTCATAAAATATCAACGCTATGGAATTTTCAAGTATGCCATCTTGAACATTTCCAGCAAGAGTATCTAATGCATGTATGATTATATCATGAAATACTTCATGCTTATCAAGAATATATTTTTGTATTTTGTCAGTATTCCTTCCCTCTTGAAGAGCTTTACATATGAAATGACTTACTGTAAAGCTAATAAGAAAACTATTTTGCTTATACCACCTATTATCTTCTTTTGACTCATAAATTTTTTGTAGAATATGGAAAATATGTTTTTCTGTTTCAGAATAACCAGCTACATCACTAATATCAACAAGATGGTCTAAAAGATATAAATTTTCAAAATTAATTTCATTTGTATATTCGATTTTCCCTTTCTTTTTCCAAAATCTTTTCAGCAACTCCTCAGAAAAATTATTTTTTTTACTATGGTAGATGGAAGTAGCTTGTTTTTCTTGCTCAGTGGGATGAATTTTTGCTGTGATTGGTATCGTAAGAGTGTGTTTTGCTTTATGATCAACTTGTAGGTGCAACTTAAGTAGTTCTTCATCAAAATAGCAATAACCCAATAATAAATTGAATAAGTCTTTTCCTATAATTTTATGCTTAGCTGAAATTTTAGCAATAAGAGATTTTTCATCTATTGCTAAAGCAAATTGACTTGAATTAATAATTATTCTATATATAAAAGTTATAATTTCTTTTGAATACCTTTTGACAATACTTTCATCTAAAAAAAGAAAGGTTTCAAAAGTACGTATAGTAGTTTGTGAATCATGTATTTCAATTTTATTGATAGAAATTGTATTTATTATGTTCTGAAGAGATTTCCTGTGTTCTTTCTTCGAAAAAAGTGCAGGATTTTGTAAGCAATAGAGGTTATAAAAATACACTAAGCTCTCTTTAGTAAAAGGAGCACTTTCAGGAAGGTTTTCTTTACATTCTTCATAATATGCTACTATATCTTCATGTTTTGGTTGAGTTCCACCATAGCGTAGAAAGAACATCGCATTATTTTTTTTATCTCTTTCTGCAAGTAGCTTCTTTGTTGTTTCAGTGTATTCTTTTAGTTTTGGAGTTTCTAGTTCTTTTGCAGAATAAATAACTTTGTTTCCATCTTTGCCTATTGGTACAAAGTTACGTAAATCATGTTGATAGGCAAAATTTTGTAACTCAAGGTCATCTGATGTGTGCATTTCATCAAGAACTTTTTGTATGCTTTTTTGCTCGTCATGAATAGTTTGAGCTTGCATAAACGCTGATGAAAAAGCATCGTCAATCCCATTCTTAAAGTTTAAAATACTTTTATACTCTTGTAATGACTGATGAGCTTCATAGTCATAAGAAGCATTGAATGAACCCTCATTCCATTTCACTTTTGCTGTAATGCTCATCATTCGAAGGAAATAATTTGCAGACAAGTTTATGAAAAGTGGATAGAATTGTTTGATATCGGATACAATGATATTATATGCAACAGAAATTAAAATTAAATTATTTGATTCTTCAAGAAGCCTTTTTAAATATTGTGTTATGTCAGTTTTTACTTTTTTCAACAAAAGCTGTTGCATAAGTGCTTGTGCTATACACTGTAGTAAAACGGGCACAGAGCTAAAAGGAAGAAAGGCATAAAAGTGACTATCAACACAATATATTGTGTGAGATTTACTACCAAATATAAATTTTTCTATTAACGTACTAGAATTATTGCCATCACATCGGTTTTCATTTAAAATTTCTATTTTTGAGTTAACATAGTTAATTACAAAAGTAAATGTTTTTTCAAAGTTTACATTAAACATTTCGTAAATAATCGTCCTTTTTGGGTATGAGGCTCCACTTGTAAAAGGATTTGAAATTCCGTATAGATGATCATCGTCAAACCTACTTCCGTAATATTTATCTTCATCTTGTAGAAAAGTAAATGCACTAAATAGATAAAAAACTTCATCTTCTATAAGTTCTAAGTTGGCAGAGCCAAAATCTTCAAGTAGATTGACACGCTGTGCTTTAGTAAGAAAGAATTCCGCAAAACGATTACTGAAATTATCATCAATACTGCTAGAAATTTCATTTAAAAAACTTGCGCTGGTTTCGGGATTGAGGTAAGCATAATGCTTGAAAATTTGAACTAGCTGATTAAATCGTGAATAGTCATGAGTCATCTGGTGTTCAACTAATAGTTTTAATAGATGAATAATAAGTTCAACAATAAAAGATAAGTTACTAGTAGCTACGAATTCAGGAAAACAGGTAATATATTTTGTCTTTGTATTCAGAAGTTTTGTTATATATTCAAAATTATTTGTATTTATAAGTTCTTTGTTCGAGTGAAAGAAAAATAAAATATCGAAGATTTTGTTAGATGGATATACAAAATTACTAAAATATGCATACGGTGGCGTATTTTCAGGAAGAGTTACATCGAAAGAAATTAAATTACAAGAGCTTGCAATATTATAAACCTTCTGCATGAAAGATGAATCATTACTTATTGATTCTTGATTCATCACAAGATATTCAATAAAGTATTTACTTTCGTAAAGTGCCTCAAGAATTGACCACTTCCAAATATACAAGACATCATGAGCATTTTGAAGCTCATCAATTTCACCAGCTATTGTTACAAGGGCATTATCAGAAAGTCTATCATGAATCCACAGATTAAATGCTCTAGAGAGTAATAATGGCGAATCTATTGACTGAACAAGCTCCACGATACTTTTAGTCATTGCTTCTGTATCAAAAAATTTTGTAGATGCTATGTCTGTATATTTATCATGAGAAAATTTGTAACAAGAATTGTTTTCATGTAAAATTCCATTTCTAATTAACTGTTCCTCAAGCGTCGTATCCATTGTAAATGGTATATACTCACTTTTTGAATTTAGCTTTTCTTTAACAAAATCAAGGAGTATCTTCTTTACTGCTGAATTAGGTTTAGTGAGTTCATTCCAGAGTAAATTTTTCAACTGATATTCATTATCAATGTTGTCTAACTTACTAATAAGTTTACCAAAAATAACTTTAGCTAAATAAAATGGATTTTTTAGCAATTGGATAGTATTTGTTTTCAGATTTTTTATTTCAGGATATTTAGTTACTACTGTATTAAAGTCAATTTCAGAAATAATAGAAACTTCATGTTGAGCAATATGCATAAAATCAACGCGACTTGCTAATAGTAAAACCTCTTTAAGTTTTTCGATTGAATAACTTCGTATACCTATAAAAAATGAAACATTATCCTTAGTTGTCAGAAGTTTGATAGCTGATATAAAACTATCATCAAAATTATTATCAAATATTTTTTCAGCACTATCAATAATAATGCATATCTCATCTTCTAATAAGGAAAGCTCCATTAAACAAGAAGTAGATTCATTAAATGTTTCACTAAAATCCTCACCTCTAAAATAAAAATTCTTGAAGTTTAATTTCGTAAGAAGCGACTTTAATAGAACACTTTTACCTATGCCAGGTTCGCCATATAAAATATTAATTTTTTTCTTCTCTATGAGAATTTTATCCATAATTTCATTTCTTGGCAATTTGATATCATTTCCAATAAGACAATCTATTTTAGCTATGCCTACTTGTGAGCTATTATGTAAAGAATTACAGAGAAAAATTTTTGAAGAAAATAGTGGAATTGCTCTCAACTGATGAGAGGAAAGGAAAGAATTAATTGTTTCAAGTGGGATTATCGTGAAATAATCGAGTTCGTTAGAAAATTCTTGAGCGATACCATAAAGAAAGATAAAGTTATCTTTATATGTATAAATTGGTCCACCTGAAAACCCTCTACAGTTATCATTACCTTCGCTAGACATTGTATCAAGCTTATTTTCTGTCCTATAAATAAAATTTTCTTCTAGCCTTCCTTTGTCTATAGGTACTCGAGTTAACTTCTTAGTGTTTTTAACAGCTGGAAAACCGCACATATTAATTTCGCTGACAAGTTCGTAAGAAACACCAAATATACATGCTGGTGGTAACATCGAAGCTTCTTCATCATCTCCATCAATATTTAATACAAGAACAGCAATATCATTAGATGCATCAGATATAAACTGACTTGCTGGAACAGATAATTTATAAAATTTACTATCAATTTCATTTTCTAAATCAATAGATGAAGCATCTTTTATAACATGGTGACAAGTTATGATGTAGTATGTATTTTTATCAATTGAAATAATTGTTCCTGTTCCAACTTCTATACCAGATGGAGTATGTGAATGAATTCTACATGTAAGATAGTCAAAATTATTTTGTGGCAGTGAATACATTGGAATCCTCGTCGTGCAGTAACATATTAATAACAAGATTAAAAACAAACAAATAATACTAAGTTGGTTGATTTAAAAATACGTTACCCAAATTGAGTTGTCAAGGAAGAGCACTTTCTTCTACGCATGAATTCTTTTCCATTCACAAAAAACTGGTGGGAAGAGTGGCTCTTCCTCAAAGAGTGGGGCAAGGTGAAAAATCTCTTATTTACAAATATTGCTGAATTAAATAAAAAAGGGCAAACT
>CAYJOR010000010.1:0-63535 GCA_964371865.1 uncultured Desulfovibrionaceae bacterium
CTCTGCATAATTATTTCCCCCTCTCGAGCTCTCCCCCTTCCTTAAAAACCATTTACTGGAATATCAATAAGTTAGAAAGCAACACTAAAGTAGAAAGAAAATTACTAGCTTTTCTCAATAAAATGTTCAGTAATTATGCAGAAGTCTTTACCTACCTGGTAATAGGATAGTTGTTTTTTGATTAAAGTCAAATATCATTATGAATAGAATTGATTTCTAGAGAATAATTTTTTAAGGAAAGAGGGAGTTTGATTGACATTTTAATAAATGTTTTGTACTTCTTTCCGGAAACTAACACAACCTTAAAGAGTTGTAACAAGAGTTCTATAACTTCAAATTCTCCTCAATTAAAGATATGTTTTTTATTCGGGTGTGTTTCTAAATTATGAAATTTTGTTGAATTTTCAACAAAAAGAGATTTTTTATGAAGTACAGTGTATCAAAACACACATAAACTGAATAAAAAATCTTTGGGGCTGAAAGAACGCAAAAGAATTAATTTAGAAACATACCCTATTCATCAAGAGGAGAAAATCATTGAGTACAAATTTTGAACGAGAACAAATTCCGTTTGACGAGAAAAGATCTTGGCTTGCAATGCTTTCAGTTTTGGTAACTATTGGAGTTGATTTATCATCTGTTTTTTTGGGCTCTGATTTAGCCTCCTCAATGCCTATGAATGATGCAATACTTAGCGTTATTTTAGGTTCAAGCATACTTGCTTTTATGTATACTTTATGTGCAATTGTAGGTCAAAGAACAAGTCTAACCACTTCTCTTATAATTGAATATGTTTTAGGCGAAAAAATTGCAAAAGTTTTTGCTTTAGTTATATGCACATCACTTCTTGGTTGGTTTGGAGTGCAGGTTGGTTTTTTTGCAGAAAATATTCAGGTAATTATAGATGAAATTTTTCACCTAAAGCTTGATGTTTGGGTATACAGCCTTATAGGCGGTATTTTAATGACAAGCACAGCTATTATAGGCTATAAGGCAATTGAGAAACTATCTCTCTATTCAGTTCCTTTTTTGCTTGCTCTAATGCTTATTACAGTGAGTTTAGCGCTCAATTCAAATGGCATACCTTCAAATGAAATAGATAAACAAGTGATGAGCATTTTTGAAGGAGCTTCACTTTGTATTAGTATTCTTATCGTGGGCGCTATTACTGCACCGGATTTTAGCCGTTGGTCACGAAATACAAAAGAATGTACGCTTTCAAGTTTTTTAGGTATTTTAATTGGCAATAGCTTTATGATTATCGTATCTATTATACTTGTAAAGGCAATGCTTAGCGATGATATTATGCGTATTTTTATAAGTTTAGGTATTGCGATTCCGGGAATTTTTGTTCTTACACTTGCGCAATGGACAACAAATACAACCAATGTTTATTCCTCTTCTCTTGGTGCTTCGGTTGTATTTAAAAAAGTTCCCGCAAAACTTTTAAGTATTATTATTGGAGCACTTGGAACGCTTTTAGCTATTTCCGGTATTTATAATAATTTCTTCACTTTCTTAAATTTATTAGCTATTTTTATTGCTCCGATAGGTGGAATTTATACGGCTGAATACTACATCTGTAAAAATAGATTACAAAGCTTAAAAAGTGACGACAAACAATCATTTGCTTCAAGTTTAATCTGGCTTATAAGTGCAGTCTTCACCTATTGTGTAACGCCTGCGCCTGATGGCTTGGAAATTATTTCTATCACTACAATTGCCCCTCTTGACGGTTTTATTTTTGCTTTTCTTCTTCAAGCAATTGTAGGAAATATTTTAAAATCAAAAAAGGCTTAATTATGAGATACATTACAGAAGAAACCCTTGAAAAAATAGCTGTTGGTGCAGCTGTTTTAGGAACAGGCGGTGGAGGAGATCCCTACATCGGCAAACTTATGGCACGTGAAGCTATAAGAAAAAATGGCCCTGTAAAGCTTATCACCCTTGATGAACTTGATGATGACGCCTTAGTTGTTCCTGTTTCCGGCATGGGTTCACCAACTGTTACCATAGAAAAACTCCCTTCTGAAATTGAAATCATCACTCCTCTATTAAAAATGCAAGAAGTTCTTGGCAGAAAAGTTGACGTTATTATCCCCATTGAAATTGGCGGAATAAATTCAATGATGCCTATTGCTGCTGCTGCAATGCTTGGTTTACCCATCATTGATGCCGATTCAATGGGAAGAGCCTTCCCCGAAGCGCAAATGGTTACTTTTTATCTTGACGGTTATGAAACAAGCCCTATAACTATCTGTGATGAAAAAGGAAATAGTGCAGTCCTCTATCCTAAAGATGCACTTTGGGCAGAAAGATTGGCAAGAGCGCTTACCATTGAAATGGGCGGTTCTTGTTCTATTACCGACTATCATCTTTCAGGCAAACAAATTAAATTTTCTGCTGTGCCAGATACTATGACTTTAGCCGAAAACATTGGTGATATCTTACTTGATAAATCACACTCTTCAAAAGAATCAATAAAAAAAATGCTCGATGAACTTAAAGGCTATAAACTTTTTGAAGGAAAAATTACAGATATCAAGCGTGAACTTTCTGATGGCTTTACACGCGGTCAGGCAAGTTTTACAGGAATTAATGGATATAGTGGAGATTATAGTATATTTTTCCAAAACGAACATTTAATTGCAAAAAAAGGTGAAAAATCTCTTTGCATGACACCTGATTTAATTGCAGTTCTAGATCTTGAAACTGGTTTTCCGGTTACTACTGAAAGAATGCGTTATGGCGCTCGCGTGATTGTAGTTGCTTTCCCTTGTTTTGAAAAATGGCGTACTGAAAAAGGCATTGCCACTGTTGGTCCAAGATATTTTGGATATGATGAAGACTATATACCAATTGAAACTTTATGTGAAGGCTTTAAAAATGAAATATAGAATTGGCATTGATGTTGGCGGAACAAATACTGATGCAGCTTTACTTGATGAAAAACTCAATGTTATTCACTCAGCAAAAGTCCATACCACAAAAGACGTTGAAACAGGTGTATACAATGCCCTTACAAAAGTTTTAGAAGAAAGTAAGGTTTCAAGTCTAGATGTAGCCTATGCTATGCTTGGCACAACACATTGTACAAATGCAATTGTTGAAAGAAAAAATTTGAATAGTGTTGCACTTATTCGTATAGGAAAACCTTCAACAACAGCAATCCCTCCATTAGTAGATTGGCCTGACGATTTTCGTGAATCTTTAGAAGTCTACCCTAGCCTTGTGCACGGTGGTTATGAATTTGATGGGCAAGTTATTGAAGAGCTCAATAAAGAAGATGTTTTTCAATTCCTCAATTCCGTAAAAGGCAAGGTAGAAAGTGTTGCTATCAGCGGGGTTTTTGCGCCTGTTAATAAAAGTCAAGAAGAACAAGTTGCCCTTTGGGCAAAAGAAGTTTTGGGCGATTTACCTATTACTCTCTCTTCTGAAATAGGTAGTATAGGCTTATTGGAAAGAGAAAATGCCGCTATATTAAATTCTGCATTATCAAATACTTGCAAGACTGTTGCTTATGGTTTTAGAAATGCTTTGCTCACACTTGGTATTGATTGCAAAATCTTCTTTAGTCAAAACGACGGCACGTTGATGAATCTTGAGCAAACCATAAAATATCCTATATTTACTATTGGTTGCGGCATAACAAATTCAATCCGAGGCGCATCTTTTCTTTCACGCGTAAAAGATGCAATTATTCTTGATATTGGAGGAACCACTACCGATATTGGTGTATTGCAAAATGGCTTTCCAAGAGAATCTGCTGTGGCGGCAAATATCGGTGGTATAAACACAAACTTCAGAATGCCTGATATGATTTCAATTGGTCTTGCCGGTGGAACAATTGTAGAAGGAGATGAAGATAAATTGAAAATAGGCCCTGAAAGCGTAGGTTTTGAAATAACATCAAAAGCTTTAATCTTTGGTGGTAAAACCCTTACTCTTTCAGATGTTGCAACAAAAAAGAACGGTGCATTCCCTGAACTTTTTGATAAAGTTTCACATCTTGACAATAGCTTATGCAATAAAGCTTTTCAACAAGTAAAAGAAATGCTTGAAGGTGCTATTGACCAGATGAAAACAAAGAAGGACGACGTTATTGTAGTGCTTACAGGTGGCGGAAGTGTGATTTGCCCTGAAAATTTATTGGGAGTAGCTGAAATCATTCGCCCAGCTCATTATAAATCTGCAAATGCGGTTGGTGCGGCACTTGGTCAAGTAAGTGGTGAAGTAGAGCGTGTGTTCAACTTAGATAATATGAACAGACAAGAAGCTTTAGAAACAGCTATAAAGGAAGCCACACAAAAAGCAATTTTTTCAGGCGCGGCAGAAAGCACAATTTCAATCCTTGCCTGTGAAGATATACCTCTTGCTTATCTCCCCGGAAGTGCAATACTTATTAAAGTAAAAGTGATTGGCGATTTACTCGATTAATCTTTATTACTTTCATCTACACCTACAACTATTTCTACATTTATAAAGTAGTAAGATATACTTTGGATTAAGAAAACAGCAAAGGGATTATTGTAATAATCCCTTTTTTCAACTATATCAACTAGTTCCTATTTAGCAGAGCGAGCGAATTTGAATAGTTTTTTTCTCTACCTCAGTAATTTCTTCAAGATACTCAACATTTTCTTCATCACTTATTCTTCAAAACTACAGCCACCTTTTTCAGGTGGCTGTAGTATACTACTGGGATGCCGATTTCAAGGCGTTTTTCAATAAATTTCACTGAAGTTGCACAGAGGTATTTTTACAATCTTGTGAATTATTTATCCTCGTAAGCAGAGCTCAATTATTTATATGTTCCACGTAGACTTCCGCGCATTCCGCAAAGAAAATTATCGTTAGCCAAAGTCAAATTTACGGAATCATCATAGCCAAACTCACCTGCAACAATACCATCATCTGCTTCACATACAAAGATATTATCAACTATTCTACATGGAGCGATAAATTCACAAACCCACCTTCCATCATCTGCAAAAGTGTTTACTTGGATATTGAAGGACGTGTCTGTTTTACTTGTAATTATAAGATTGCCATTGCCTTCGGTTATCGTATACTGAGCTTGTGTCCCATCAAGAACTTTACAAGTGAAGGGCTGTTTTAAGTTCATAGTCAACATGCCTTCAACTATACTAAAATCTCCTGTAATTTCAGCATGAAGTTCGTCATAACCAGCAGTTTCGACACACTCTTTGAAGCTTTCATCTTCAATTTCAAAAGCGGCACCTAAAAACACAGTATCCTCTGCCCCCTCGTTATAAAGGTAATAAAAGTACATTTGATATTTATATGCAACATCAATCTTGCCTGTAAGCTTCATTTGCTCTGCACTACTGTGGTTCGCACTAAAAAAAAGAAAGAAAAACAAAATAGATAAAAACAACTTTGATTTCATACTCACTCCCTTTTGTTACAGGTTGCACGATTTTTCTAAAAAACATTGTAAAATACCTTGAGAACAATACTAACCTAAAGAGGAAGTAATGTCTACCAATCTCAATTTTTCTATGGTGTGTTTCTAAATTCCAGTAATATTTCCAATTTAAATTATGCTTTAACTCCAATGTATCTCTCTAAATCTTTGAATTATTAGTTGTTTTACTCAGCGTGATATACAGCACATAAAAAAAGACAGTGTCTATATCTGCTGTAAACACAACATATGTTCTGATTCGTGTTTGTTATAGCTTTAATAGAATCTTTATATATATATCCCCTTAGGAGCTATTATGCAAAGCAAGAACGCAGTTGGAAATTTGATTAATCGTTATAGAGCAGTTTTAAAAATCTGTAGTGAGTGCCGGAAATAGTTTAGCTCGTGGCGATTCTGCCATTGTAGGCGGTATAACAGGCCCTGCTTCAATAATCCTATCATACATATTTCCGCTATAGTACCGCTTTATTACAGTAAGGGTGTGTTTCTAGATTCAAAAACTTTGTGGAATTTAGAAACACACCCTAGAATACTAAGTCTTAGAATTCATATCTGAAAGTAGCAGATATCGCATGACTGTCTTCACGTCCTGAAGCTTGGAGTTTGTAATCAAGACCGAATTGTAGATTTTCTTTTGCAATACTTACACCAATTCCGCCGCTGAAAGCAAAGTTATCAACGTTTTGCATAGTGAATTCTGTAGCTGTATCAAGACCTGCAACTGAAGTTTTAGATGTTGCTTCTGTGTCGCCAGTATTTGCCACGAATCCTAAATCTACTTTTGGAGTAATTGACCAATTATTATCGGTAACTATTTCCTTGCTGAAAGTTACGCCTACAGGGATTTGTACGATATTTTGAGTGTCTTTTGCAACACTTGATACAACACCGCCATTTCCTTTTACGTCATAACTATCAGTCGTCACACCTAAATAACGAACGCCAACATGAGGAGTGATATCCACAACAGATGTATTGAATTTGTATTCAGCATTTAATCCTACTGTCCATACATCGGTGCTTACGTCGGCTGTATTTTGACCCCAAGCCATAAGAGTATTTGTATCTTGCTTGATATCGCCATTTACGCCTGTATAGCCAACATCAAAGCTAAGCCCTAGATTATCTTGTTGGTATGCAGCATAGAGTGATACACCCCAGAAATCGAAATCATTTTCTGTTTTGTTGAGGTCGCCTGATGAGTCCACATGACCTGAACCGACGTTCACTGCAAGACCAAATCTATATTGTTCTTGCATGGTGTAATCCATACCTAGAACTGCACCTGCAAGCCCTGAACTGTAGCCGGCTTCAAAGCTTCCTGTATCGACTCCGCTCACGTTAGACCATTTATACATAGGCATAAACCAAACACCAACGCCGTTCATCATGCCACTGCCTGAATTTAGTCCTACTTGCCCATTGTCAGCAACCATAGATGTAGAATTTTTATTGTCGTAGCCTGCGAAGTTGAGAGAGTTATGTGAGCTTATAGTGTCGCTACTAATGCCTGCAACAGCGAAACCTGTTCCCGCATTTGCTCCAAGAGCACCAATTTGGAAGGAAGATTCAAGTTCTTTTGCTTGCACTTCTTCTCCGGCATCTCCAAGATAGCTTATGCCAAGAAGTCTGCTTAGATACGCAACACCACTATTGGAATGATCAGTTGCGCTAGGATATTTTGTTTGTAGTTCGTTAAAAAGAGTATTTAGATTGTCGCTAAGGTATGGATTATCGGAAAGCACCTGTTTTAGAGTTACAGTAAATGTATTATTTACTCTATCAACCTCTGCATTCTCAATTTTCATAAGGCTTGAGTCAGCAATAAGGTTAGTACCTTTCCAACCTTCGTCTTTTCCTGTAACAGTCCAAGTAAAGCCGTCAACTATGGTAACTTCTTGCCCATTGCTACCGCCTGAAATAACGAGTTTTGCTGTATCGTCTACAGTTAGACTGCTACCACTAGCTCCGCTTAGAGCAGCAACATTATCTGTCATATTACTAGCATTTACTGTGAGCAGTGAATTTGCCGCAAAAATTGCTTTATTCGTGTCTGTTGGAAGCTCCTCATCAGCTGTGTTATAACTTCCGTCTACAATAAGAAGACCATTTGAAGATAAAGTTTGCGGCTTATTGAGGAAAAGAGCCGCAGAGATTTCATTTTCTCCACCACCCCAAGTTAGTCCTGAACCTGCAAAGCTTTTTAGTGCCCAATCAGAGTTATCATCGCCAAGAACTGAATAGGAGTTTTGAGCTAAAAGATAGATACCGTTGATTCCATTTTCACCTAAACTATTAAATATAGCCGTACTTGCTTCTTCAATATTTTTACTTTGCCATTTGTTTTGTGCTCCAATTATACTGCCATCACTACTGTTCATAGTATCAGTAACTATAAGTTGACCGCCAGCACCTCCAATTCCTTCATCGTCCTCACCTACAAGGATAAATCCGGTGTTGGTAAAGGTTGGAGTTGTATATACAGAATTATTTCTTACTTGGAAAAAATTCTCATCTTTACTATCCCTTTTATTGTTAGTTTCACCATGTGTATGCACGTTGCCTGTGATGATAACTGCGCCACTTTTATTATCTAACGAACCTTCGATACTACCATTTTCAAGAGTAAGCATACCGATATCATTTACTGCATCACCTTGAACTAAAACGCCACCTGCATCGCCTTTACCTGTGAGGGTAAGTTCACCTTTATTTATAACATCGCCGTCTATGCCGCCTAAAGTAGCTGAGCCACCAGTGAATGTGCCACCTTTTACTACATTTTCAGATAAGGAAGTTCCGTCTTGTATTTCGCCTAGAGCAGTATTTTCTGTGTTAATGCTAACTCCTGCAAGTTCAAAAACACCGTTTCCTTCAACAAATGGGGCAAAATTAGTAAGGAAAGTGTTATAAGCGCTATATTCCATTTTTTCAAAGCCAACATTTTCAAGAATAAGGCTACCGTCATTATCAAGCATTTTGGATATCATGCCCTCACTATCATCAAAAGTGCCGTCTTCACTAATTTTACCATAGTTGTTTGCGCTGACTATAAGTTTACCGCTTTCGCTTATTTCAAAAGTCATTGCATTTGCGTCAACAGTGAGTAAAGCATCAGAAACATCAAGGACAGAATTGATGTAAAGTGAACCATTTTTTTGAATCACTAGCCCACCGCTTTCGAAGGTTGATTCACTAATAATATTAGCGTCTCCCTCAACGCGAACACGGGACTTCTCAGTCATATTAATATTTGCGTTATTAAGGTTTAATGTACCGCCTGAAAGGATTCCTAGATATCCACCCTCATCAAGGTTTATAGTAGCTTTACTTGTGGCATCACCTACATTTAATACGCCATAGCCCTCATAACCTTGTAAATTCAGTGTGTTATAAGCATTATATGTGCCGGAGTTTTGAATGCCATCCAAGCTGAGTGCACCATTGTTTGTTACCTCTCCACCGACATTATTGATAATAATGCCTTGTATAGTACCCTCTCCAAGGATTAATGTGCCTGAGTTAGTAATATTGCCTTCTGATAAAATATCGCTGTTAGCACCGGTTATTGTAAGGCTTGCACCACTTTCAATAGTAGAATCGGCACTGTCAGTTTCAGTGTTTTTTATAAGATGAGAGATAGAAACATCTTTAGGAGATACTAAAGTGCCTGCCATAACTGTAAGGTTTGTTCCTGAAGTATCCGGAATTGTATCTAATGAATAGAGTCTATCTACTGTAACCTCGTGAAAATCAATAGTACCGTCACCTGTCATATAGTTTTTGACCGATGAAAGAGCATTTTCATAAATACTTTGACTAATAGTAGTTGCTAAGTCGGTTTTATAAACCGTTACAGTACCATTATTGGTAATATCGCCCTTTAGAGTAGCTGAACTTGCATCAATAATTCCACCTTCTGCATTAATTCCGCCGAGGCTATCATCTGCAAAATCTAATGCGCCATTTTCTGCAATATTAATAGAACTACCACTTTCTGTTATTAGTATAGCACCGACAGGATCAATAGCAACCTTACCATTATTGATATTAAGTATTCCGCCATTTGCAATAGTTGTATTGCCTGAAAAAATTATGCCGGATGTTGAAGCTGAGTCGCCGCTGTCGCCAATACTAATAGTGCCTGCACTTGAAAAATCAACACCTATATTAACGCTGGCATTATTTAGTGTGAGGTTTGCATTACCAATACTACCACTGTAAGTAGTTCCATCATGAACTATTTTGCCAATTTGTAAATTAGCACCGGTAACATTAACAGCACTTGCATTGTTGAGGACGTTATTTAAAATAAAACCACCACTTTCATCGGCTGTAATATTTACAGTGTATGTATCAGTACCATTAGTCTTTACATTATCGTTTAAAGTATAAGTAGCACCATTTGCCAAATCAAAATTAAGCTCTAGGTTATCTTGATTAAAGTAGATTGCATTATAGTCTTTCTTAGAACTCTTTTGGGTGTAGTTTCCTGAAATGGTATGGTGTGCTTTATCAGCTTTGAAAGTTAAACTACTGTCAGTATAAATTGCACCGCCGTTAGCATAGTCACTTATTGCGCTATTGCCAAGAAAACTACCGGAAATAGCGCCAATGCTTGATGTTCCGCTATTGGCTCCATTGATATAAATAGCACCACCTCCAAAACTATCTTGTGCGCTATTATTTATAAAATCACCAACTATAGAATTAACTAGCATGTAATTTCCATTAGTACCCCGAAGAGAAATCGCACCGCCATCACGAGCTTTATTATTTATAAAATCAGCTGTAATGGAATTTATTGTGCTATCAGTACTATCAATCGCACCGCCAAACTGATCAACTCTATTATTTATAAAACTACCTGTAATGGTGCCTATACTAGCATTTACCCTAAAACTACCATTAGCAATAGCTCCACCGTTATCGCTACTGTTATTGATAAAATTTCCGTTAATAGTGCCTATAGAGCCCACATTAGAAATCGCTCCACCTGAGGCAACTAAAGAATTCACATAGGCACTGTTATTTATAAAATCGCCGGTGATGGACTTTATAATAGAGGCATTACCATTATAAATCGCTCCACCCAAAGTTCCACTATTATTATCAATAAAATCGCCGGCGATGGTATTTATAATAGAGGCATTGCTATTATAAATAGCTCCACCCCAAGAAGTAGTACTATTATTAATAAAATCGCCGGTGATGGTATTTATAGAGTTATCTTCATTATAAATCGCTCCGCCTAAAGTGTTTACGCTATGATTAATAAAGTTTGATACAATATCAGATTCAACCGGAACACGTGAACTTGTATCACGCCTTACTCCAACAGTTTCGGTAAGTTCACTATTGCCTTTCATAACTTGCAAGGTATAGTATGTTGTTGTTTCAGCACCGCTACTATCTTTGTTTGTGATTGAAAATGAATACTGGCTTTTATCAGTTGGGTCTGTGGGAGTTACTTCTGTTACTTTTAAGCTGTCATACTGCAAATTAGGGTCAGTTACGAATGGGTCAGGTTTTTGACTTGTAACGGCATCAAGAACGAAATCAGTGATGTTAGCAAAAGTTTCTACTTCAGCACTTCCGTCGTAATAACGCGATTTTAGCAAGATACCATAGGTTTTTTCTATTTCGTTTTGAAATCTGGTGAATGTTGTAAGGTAGCTTTTGCCATCTTTTTTTTCTTCAACTATATAAGCAGAATTTATGGCATCAATTTCCTCGGGCAAATAAACATACATGTTTGGAGTATCAGGATCATTATCGTGGTCATAAGTGAGTGTTTTTAGATATTCTTTAGTTCCTGCTTGCTCTAATGTCGGTTGAAGATTAGCATTTGCAAGCCCGGCACTGCCTATTACCAAAGCAGATGCAACAGCTAACGAGCCAAATACATTCATCAAATTACACTTTTTTAACACCGCTAAATATCTGTTTTTCAAATTACCAATAGCATTTCTACTCTGCATAACAGTTACTCCTAAGTTATGTGTTTTTTAGATAAGGTAAGGCACGTATATATTTATATACGTATATATTCGTATACGTATATGTTTATATATATCAATATGTTATAACTAGATTATACCAAAAATTTATACGTTTGGCAATAAAAAAGTAGGTTTGATTAGAGTATTTACACATCAATCCAATTTGTACATATAGAGCATTTTCACAAAGAGTTAATTATTTAGAAACAGAATGAGTAAACCATTCAAGAGTATCTTTTTCAGTAATTTCATCTAAGGCAATTTTAAGCTTTTTATAGTTTTCAGAATATCTTTTATAAAGAAACATATTTGATATATTTTTAAGCATTTCACCTAGTGAGATAAATGTACGTTTAGTATCAGTATATCAACTATTTTGCATAAATTTTCTTTTTATATACTTACTCTTCCAAAGTTCAACTTCTTTTAGTTTTACCTTCTAGTTCTACTGTAGCCATACATTCTCTTGGTATTGTTTTCAACTACTAAAAACAAATTACTAACTCCGATTTCTACTCAGATTTTTATGCTGTAAGTAGCCTAAGAAGAATAACCTAGTAATATAGTAGAAATTCTTCACAACACTTGTAATCCATTCACTCAAAAAACTGGCACAAAACTGGCACAAATTCAATTTAAACAGATAATGGGTTAGAGAAAAAACCTCTAACCCATTGAAATAACTGGTGCCGACTATAAGAATTGAACTTACGGCCTGCTGGTTACGAATCAGCTGCTCTACCAACTGAGCTAAGTCGGCACAGGAATTTTATAATGAAAAAACTAAAGCTTTGTCAAGTAATTTTACACATTTTTATCTCTTTCATAATAATTTAATTTTCTTGCAGTTATAATCGCCAAACGTTAGATAATATAAGAATATCCTAATTAAATTGAATTTCTCAATTTAGAAAATATTTAAATATTATACTTGTAAAGTCATCTACTATACATCATTCATGCTTTTTAATTTATTTTCAATAAACTAATATAGTTCATTTACTTACATTTCTTTACGGACATATTAAATAAGTTTCATTGTCAATAATTTTATATAGTTATCTATTTATTGACAGCAAATAAATTTTTATCTATAAAAAAACATATACATAAACTTAAAAGTATACCTATACACGCTAAGTAAATTACATAAGTTTAAGTCCTTCAAAGCGAGATAATCATACTTAATGATAGAATATTTTTTTCAACTCCAACCCCAAACATAGAGAGAATTTAGGGAAAGGTTATTTCAGAAAGTACAAAACTAGAGAAGTTAAAAGGGCAAATTTTCATTGCAAATTCTAAAAAAGATTAAAAACTCTAAGCTTACTTTATCATTTATCGTATTGACTTAACAGACTATGTAACTACTATTGACTATATAATCAAAGGAGAAACATATGCAATTTACAAAAAGACCAATACATCACATTAATCTAACTGTACCAAATTTAGAAAAAGCTGTTGATTTTTATACAAAAGTTCTTAATTTTAATGTTACAAATAAATTCAAAAGTCCAACAGGAATGGAATTTATTTTTCTCTCAGACGGTACAACAACATATGAACTTATTGAAAACACTCAACTATCAAAAACAACTGTAGATCATATTGCATACTGTTCAGAGAATATTCAAGCTGACTATCAGTATTTCACAGAAAATACACCAGAATTACTTCTTGGAGAAGTAAATTTTATTGATTTTCTCTTTGAAAAAGGAGTATACTACTTCTTCATCAAAAGTGTTACAGGCGAACGAATTGAATATTGTCAAAAAGCGTAACTTTAATTATTATAGTAAGTAGATATAAGTAAATTCGTACACTAAATTATTAAGGAAAGTCTGAATGAATGAAATTAAATGTCCTAATTGTGGCGAAGCATTTAAAGTAGATGAATCCGGTTACATAGCAATTCTAGCTCAAGTGCGTGATGGAGAGTTTCAAAAAGAAATAAATGCACGTGAAAAACTACTAAAAACTGAAAAAGATAATGAACTAAAACTCCTAGAAGCAAATGCTAAAACCGAACTTGAAAAGTTACTTTCAAAATCGAAACAAGAAATCGAACAACTAAAAGGAAAGATCGATTCAGCTGAAAGTGAAAAGCTCCTAGCCTTAAAAGATGAAGAAGTGAAAAGAAGAGATGAGTTAGCAGAAAAAAATGCTATCATTACAAGGCTTAATGAACAGCTTCAACACAATGAAAAATCTTTGAAAGCTGAAAAAGAAAATGAACTAAAACTAGCAGAAGCTCATGCTAAAGCAGAGCTTGAGAAATTACTCTCAAATTCAAAACAAGAAATTGAACAACTAAAAGCGAAAATACAAGCATCGCAAATAGATAAAGCTTTAGCCTTAAAAGATGAAGAAGTGAAAAAAAAAGATGAATTATTAGAAAAAGATAGAATTATTACAAAGCTTCAAACTTCACTCGAAACATCTAAAACAAGTACTGAACTTGAGCTTAAAAACATAAAAGATAGTTATGAGTCTAAATTGAAAGAAAAAGATGTGACAATTGATTACTATAAAGATTTAAAAACAAAACTTTCTACGAAAATGCTCGGTGAAACACTTGAACAGCACTGTGAAATAGAATTTAACAGAATTCGTGCTACAGGATTTCAAAAAGCATATTTTGAAAAAGATAATGATGCTAAAAGCGGTAGTAAAGGTGACTATATTTATAGAGAATCGACTGATAATGGTGTGGAATTTATATCTATTATGTTTGAAATGAAAAACGAAATGGACACTACCTCAACAAAGAAAAAAAATGAGGATTTCCTTAAGGAACTAGATAAAGATAGACAAGAAAAAGGCTGTGAATACGCAGTGTTAGTATCACTACTCGAGGCAGACAATGAACTCTATAATAATGGTATCGTTGACATGTCTTATAAATATCCTAAAATGTATATTGTAAGACCTCAATTTTTCATACCTATTATAACACTCCTCAGAAATGCTTCTTTAAATTCAGTTACTTACAAGGAACAACTTGCAGAATATAAAGCACAGAATATCGACATCTCAAATTTTGAAAGCGATATGACAGAGTTTAAAGATAAATTCAGTAGAAATTATGACCTTGCAAGCAGAAAATTTCAAACTGCAATCAAAGAAATTGACGAAACAATCAAGCACTTAGAAAAAACAAAAGAGGCTCTACTCTCCTCCGAAAATAACCTAAGGCTCGCGAACGATAAAGCTCAAGATTTAACAATAAAAAAACTCACAAAAAATAATCCAACCATGACTCGTAAATTTGCTGAACTAAAACAAACAATGTTAGAAGAATAAACTAAGCTTGTCTCTTTGTGAAAAATATGCTAATCTATAATACGTAATATATTTAGAAATCATATTCAACAACTTAGGAAAGCATAATGCAAAGCTTATCTATACTCAGTAACGCTACAGTGCCGGAACACTCTGTAAATTTTATGCAGGCTGTTTCCGGTGGTAAACCCTTTGTTCAGGATAACTATCTTTGTTTTTCAGCAGATAATTGGCTAACAATTATAGGCTATCCGCTAAATAGTGAATATAATCACGAAACATTTCTAAAAGCAAAAAATGAAGCTGTAAAAAAAACAGGTGCAAGAAACTGCTTTACTGTTGCACCTAATATTCCTCTATTATTACAAGAAAATATAACAGAGAAAGATGATTTCTATACTTTACCTGTAGATGCACTTACTCCTAAAAAGCTTATAAATCCTATTGAAAAAGCTAAAACATTACTGAGAGTTGAACTAGGAACAAACTTTAGTCCCGAACACCGTCGATTATGGACAGAATTCATGTCTCGTGTTCCTTTAAAACCAATGGTGCGCAATCTTTTTGCAAGCACGGAGAGACTACTATCTCAAAACATAGAAGGAATACAGTTACTTGATGCTTGGAATAGCGATGGTAAACTTGTGGGCTCTCTTTTGTTAGATTTTGCGCCTCAAAAATTTTGTGCATACATTTTAGGTGCACATTCAAAAAGTTTTTATGCTCCTCATGTTCACGACTTACTTTTTCAAGAAATGATTAGAATATCAAAAGAAAAAGGAAAAGAATATATACATTTAGGACTCGGAGTAAACGAAGGAATCACAAAATTTAAGAAAAAATGGGGCGCAGAAAAATCTCTTCCTTTTGTTATGGCTTCGTGGCAAGAAGAAAGTGGAATTGATGAAAAAAGTCTAAAATACCACGCAAAAACTATAATAAATGCAGTTGTGGACAATGAAGATGGTGTAAACTTACTCTCATACGTTGGAAAATCAAAGTGGGATACGTGGGCAAATATTTCAGAACAGCGTCCATATAAGATGCTCTGGGAAGTGACGAAGAACGGAAAAACATCATGGATAGGTGGGTCTGCACACTTTTTCTGCTATTCTTTTGAACACGCATTTACTAATCTTTTTGATCAAGCAGACACCGTTCTTTTTGAAGGCCCTCTTGATACAGAAAGCCTTAGACTTGTTGAAGAAAATGGTCGCAAACTTACTGAAGTATATCAACCACTTTACAATAGATTTACTGAAAATGAAATAAAAAAACTGTCTCGAATGGTGCGTGGAGTCGAAGGTTTTTGGTATAAACTGCTAAATATGGAGGCTGAACGCAAAACCGATGTTGAATGGTTTCTAAAAAATACCCGCCCTTGGACGGCTCTTTTCACTCTTTGGACAGGATATTTAGAGCGAAATGGTTGGAAAAATTCTGTTGATATGGAAGCTTGGCATTTAGCGCATGATATGGGAAAAACTGTCGTTGCTATGGAGAGTTTAGAGGAACAATTAGCTTCTCTCAACTCAGTTCCGCCTGATAGAGTCGTGCGTTATTTTCAAAATTGCGATCAATGGCCTCGAATGATTAAAGGTAATGTTAAAAACTATTTAGCCGGCGATTTAATGGGACTTATGGGGACAAGTGCTGAATTTCCAACACGTACAAAAACAATCATAAGTATGAGAGATGAGCGTTTTCGCCAAAGAATGCGACCGTTTATGGAAAAAGGGCGATCAGTTGTGTTTGTTGGCACAGCGCATATGATTAATCTTAGGAATATGCTTGTAGAAGATGGTTTTACAATTCGTCAAATTTCGATTAAATAACATTATTCTCTCCTCTTAAAAATATTTAATAAAAAGCAGATAAGTTATGAATATATCACAAGCTTTATCATATACAAATGCACAAGCAATTACACCGGATCAGCTTCTCTCTTATGTGTCGGCGGTATCAGGTGCTCAAAGCGAATTAGTTGGCGATTATATTATTCATAGACAAAAAAACAATATTATCCTAGTGGGTTACAATCTGTTAAATCCATACGATACTAGTCAACTAGACGAAGTAATTCAGCAAATTACATCAAAAAACAACAAGCATAACATTACAGTTCTTGCTCCTATTCGACCACTAGTTGCCCCTGAAAATGCCTTTAGTTCAAGTGAAGATGCCTATTGGTTTGTTCCACTTCCGCCTCCAAAGCCAAATGATAAAGTACGAAATATGTTGACTAATTCTAATCGTCATATTTATATCACTAAAGAATCAGGACAAAAAGCATGGTCAGGTGCTCATCAAGAACTCATGCTCAATTACATAAGAAGTAAAGGAATGGAACCAGCTCTTTGTTCAATAATGCAAGGACTTGAACGCTATCTTATCGCATCTTCACAAGTAGAACTTTTTTCAGCATACAATAAAAATACCAACGAACTATTAGCCTATAATTTAGCAGATTTTTCCTCATTTACAACTGCGTTTTATATGTTTGCATTCAGGCAAGAAAAAGCAGTCGGCGGCGTTGCTGATGCTGTGCTTTTTGCTCTTTTAGAAGAAGCTAAAAATCGAGGATATAATCAATGTAATCTTGGTCTTGGGATTAATGATGGAATACGTTTCTTCAAAAAAAAGTGGGGTGCAAAACCTACTCTTCCTTTTATTCAAACTACTTGGCAAATTGAAAACTCTAAGAAATCGTGGTTTTCGCGCTTTTTTGATTAGGACTCATTTATGAACTATACTTTTCCCATACCAACAGATTTTCCTGAACCGCTTAAGCATCCTGCTCTACGTGAAGCCAATATCATTGAAATGATAAAGGATTTGATACGCCCCAAACCTCGTCCTTTCGATTGCTTACAAATTGAAGTAACCTCTTTTTGTGGCGCAAAATGTACCTATTGTCCACACACGACAAAATCAGATAAGTGGCAGTCACGTCACATGCAGGAGCGTACTTTTGCTAATCTTTGGCCACTACTTCAGCAAAGTACACGAGTTCACTTACAAGGCTGGGGAGAACCTCTATTGCATCCTCATTTTTTCGACTTTGTAGCTCTTGCTCGAAAAGCAGGATGTCTTGTATCTTCAACCTCTTGCGGACTCTACCTTAACGAAGATATAGCTTTAAAAGTCATTGATAGTGGAATGGATATTGTAGCATTCTCCCTAGCCGGAACTAATAAAGAAAGCAATAGTCCACGTCAAGGAGCTGATTTTGATAAAGTTTATCAAGGAATCAAGCTTCTTCAAAATCTACGAAAAGATAAGATGGCTGTTCATCTCGAACTACATTTAGCGTATATTCTTCTTGCAGACCGACTTGAAGCCGTAAACGAGCTTCCCTCTCTCATGAAGGATTTAGGAATACACGCAACCATAATAAGCACTCTCGATTATCTAGCAGATGAGTCTCAAACAAATCTTGCCATAAATCCTAACGACAAAAACATAATTGAAAAAGCACAAGAAATCCTTAAAGAGGCTGCTAAAAAAGCAAAGCAGAATGACCAGCAGATTTACTACGCTCTTCCAAGCTCAACACCATGCCCTGAATGTCGTGAAAATATTCAAAAGAGTTTGTATATTGACGCAGACGGAACCATAGCTCCGTGCATATATCTCAATGTTCCTTACGATGACGACAACGTCTACAAAGTAACTTTCGGAAACGTAAACAACGAGAATATCTTAGATATATGGCAAAAGAAAGATTTCATTAATTTTCGTGAGGCTCATATCAAAGGAAATCCAATTTCACAATGTCAGACCTGCGTTAAGAAGTTTGAAGTTTTACATGATTAGATAGGTGAAATCTAATTTATAGTTCTTGAAGGGGAAAACCACTTTTTTTGGAAAAATGAGTTTTTCCCCCTCAAACTCCCCCTTTCCTTATAAAACAACTAGTTTTTTTCTAAATTTTTCTATGTTAGAATATAACTTTTTACTTAAAAATAAACTTCCTCCAAATCTAAACTTAGAGGAAGTAAATTTTAATCAACTAGAGTAAATTTCTAAATTCAGAAATTTTGTGGAATTTTCATGGAAAAGCGATTTTTATTGAAAACATTTTTAAATATTCTAAGAATTTTCTTTTCGCCAATCTAGAGTTAGAACAAGTTTACATTCTTCGCATGATTCGTCAACTTTTTGTGACGCTTTTATCTGTAATTTTGCAGAGTTAGCAGGTATAAGTGTAAGACATTCACCTTTATTATGGATATCTACTTTACCTTCTTTAAATGCTTCTGCAAAAGCTTCAAATATTCCGGCGATATCTTCTCTCATGAGGGAAGTTTCAAATAATGTTTCATTGATTGATTTCATTCTATTGTTGCCTTGAGTGGATTTCTTTTACAATATTCTTTGGAAATGAAGAGTATGTTTGAGCTGTATACTCAAGATTTTTGCTTAATGCAAGCCCATTTTCTTTAGCGTATAATCTTTGACTTATAAGAGCAATATGATTTGTAACTAAATCGAGAGCAAGAGTTAAATCTTTTCCGTAGTCTGGCTCAAAAGAGAGTTGTAAAACTAACGCGCCTACACATGTATTGTCTACAAGTAATGGTATTGCATGAACATTTTCATTTTTTGGCATTGACGATACGAGTGAAAAATTACCTACTGCTTCAAAGTGAGTTGTAAAATCTTCATTAAATGGAAGGCTAACTAAGTCACTTCTGTTTTCATTAGTATGAATATTTATTGGTTTCATGGATTTAATTTTTGATAAAATACTATCTTTCCAAGCTGATATGAGAATTGTATTGTTTTCATTTGCACCTAAAATTATATGTATTTTATTTCTTTCGGAATCAAAATTTACTAGATGTATTGACTGCAAAGGTAAAAGATTTTCAAAGGAAAATCTAATATTTTCATAGAGTTCTTTTACAGTAGTTACATTTTTGAGTGACTGCATGCACTCGCTTATAAATGCGAAAGCTTTCTGTTTCTGATTGTATAAATCAAGAATTAATTCGTATTCTTTTTCTAAATTCTTTCGTGAAATCAGCATACTATAACGAGCATTGAGATTTCTAAGAAGAAGTCGTATATCTGACTCATCAGGAGGGTAAGGAATTACTTTAAAGAAGAGTCTTTTATCAATAATAGAAAGTTTACATTTTTCTGCAAGCACAGTTGGAAGAGCATACATTACATTCTTTAATGTATGTTTGATATGAGGGTGCAGCTCAAAAGCGGTTGAATCTACAATAAGAAACAAAACATGCGCAGAAAGGGCAGCAATTGAATCATGCAAATGCTCCTCTTCAAGAAGGTCAATTTGTTCAAGTTGAAAATTATCGGGAAAAATTTTCTTTAAATACAAATGTTCGTCTTGAGAAAATCCCAAAGTAAGAATTATATTGTATGTTTTAATCATCGAATTAGGCATGTTTTTCTCTTTTTTATGAATTTGCAGTTTGTTTTGCAAAAATCATGCCTAAAAAATATTAAAAAAACTAAACCCTTAAAAAATGTAGTATAAGAAATTTAACTTTTTTCTGTCGGGTTATGCTTAGCTCTTATGAAAATAAAAAGGCGGTTGCAAGCCCTAGGAATACAAAAAAGCCTACGCCATCAGTGATTGCAGTAAGAAAGATACTTGAAGCCTGTGCCGGATCACGCTTTAAAGCACGTAATATAAGTGGAATTGTTGCTCCAAAAACTGCACCTAGAGTTATATCTATTACAAGTGCAAATGCCATAACAAGACCTAGCGCATGATTATCAAAGATAAATCCAACCCCTAAAAAGGCTACACACGCAAAAAACACGCTCACACAAAGGCCAATTTTTATCTCACGAAAAACTGCTTTAATAGTACGCTTTGTATTAAAGGTTTCAACTGCAAGTTGGCGAATCATAACGGCAAGAGCTTGCTGTCCAGTGTTTCCCGACTGATTTGCAACTATAGGCATAAGAACAGCAAGTAAAGCCATTTGAGAAATTGTGCCATCAAATAAATATACAATACAGGCTGTAAGAGATGAATTTAATAGATTGATAATAAGCCATGGAAGGCGCATTTTAATTGAATCAATCCAAGGTGTATCAATATCTTCATCTTGACCGGCACCAACCATACCAAGCATATCTGCGCTTGCTTCATCTTGAATAAGGTCAATAATATCATCGTGTGTTATAATACCAAGAACGCGCCCTTCACGGTCAACAACCGGAAGAGAGAGAAAATTATACTTTGCAAAAAGTTGACCTAAATCCTTCTTATTCATATCAAAAGGAACAGTAATAATATCAAGTGGAGTGAGGTAATCATCAACAATAATATCACGTGGAAGGCGCATAAGGTCACGCATTGTAAGAACGTTACATAAAATATCGTTACTATCTACAAGATATACGTAATAAATATTTTCAATATCGTCAATTGATGCACGAATTTGATAAATTATGTCGTCAGGAGTGGCATGATTAGGCAAAAGAAGCATTTCGGTCGTCATTATGCCGGCAGCTGTTTCAGAATCAAAACTAAGTAAAGAACGAAGTTCTTCTGCATCTTCATGTGGTAGATGATCAAGAATACTATCACGCTGATTTTCTTCCATTTCATCAAGAACGTCAACAGCATCATCAGGTGACATTTCTGAAATAATTGCAGCAGCTTCGTTAGCAGGGAGTGATTCAAGCACATCACCGGCAAGTTCTTCATCAAGTTCAGCAAGAGCTTCAGCGGCATCATCGGGTGACATGCTTGTTAGAACATCAACCTGATCGCTAAATGTAAGTTGTTCGATATGTTCAGCAATATCAGCAGCGTGCATGTTCTCATTGTCAGCTAAAATCTGTTCTTTTGAAAGAGCTTCTGTTGGATTAGGGTATGGGGGTAGATTATATTTTTCTTCTTGCATTTTTAACATCCTCCATCTGCTATTCCTTTGAAACGCTGATAATATAAGTGCACAATTTATAAATTGCAAGTAAAAAATTAACAAATTCAATATAAGATTATTGATATATTATTGAAAATAAAAAATATGACTTTAAGCTGATGAATAGCTAACATTTATAATTTATACCAAGAAGAATAGAGCTTGCAAATCGAGTAAAATTAAGGTATTTTCATTGAGAAAAGTTTCTAAGATAATATAGTTGTACTTTCAAGCGAGCTGAGGAAATTTATTCGAGTAACGTATATTTTGATACGTTCATAAATAAATATAACTTATTTTTGCGAAAAAGCAAATTTCTTATTTTGAAATATTTTATAAATTATATGGAAAATAAAGTGGTGCTATGGAAACACAAGTTCTTATAATCGGTGCCGGTGCAACCGGTGCAGGTATTCTACGTGATTTATCAATGCGTGGAATATCAGCTATTTTGGTTGATCAAAAAGATGCCTCAGCCGGCGCAACAGGCGGTAACCATGGACTTTTGCACTCCGGTGCAAGGTATGCAGTAAAAGATTTACACTCCGCAGAAGAGTGTGCTATTGAAAATGCAATCTTAAAAAAAACATTTTCTCATTGTATTGATCCTTGCGGGGGCTATTTTGTTGCAGTAGAAGGCGATGATGAAAAATATATCGCAGATTTTGCTACATCATGCGAAAAAGCAGGTATCAAAGCAGAAAAGGTTGACCCTGAAGAAGCAAGAGAAGACGAACCAGCATTGGCAAAAAATATTATTGCTGCATATAAAGTTCCGGATGCTTCTGTTGATCCATTTATGCTTACACTAGAAAATATTGCAAATGCTCTAGAACTTCCGGGTTCTAATGCACAATTTTTGCGTCACCATAAGGTTATCGGTTTTATACGTGATAGCCGCCATGTGATTGCAGCTAAAGTTCTGAATACACAAACAGGCGAAATAAAAGAAATTTTAGCGGATCAGTTTATTAATGCAACCGGAGCATGGGCTGCTAATGTTGCTGCTTTAGCTGGTTGTAAAATGGAAATGACTCTTTCAAAAGGTACTCTTATCATTACACAATCTCGTATGACAAAGAGTGTTATCAATAGATTAAGAGCTCCTGGGGATGGAGATATTCTTGTTCCCGGCGGTTCTGTTTCAATCCTTGGAACAACATCTGTGACAGTAGATAATCCGGATGACCACTTCCCTACAGTAGAAGAAGTTGATGCAAACCTTCGCCAAGGAATACCGATGGTACCAAACCTTGCAACCACTCCATATATTAGAGCTTATGCCGGTATTCGTCCTCTTCTTAAGTCGACTGATGCAGATGGACGTGGTGCAAGCCGTGGTTTTGCACTTGTTACACATGAAGAATCACGCGTATCAAACTTTGTTACAGTAACTGGCGGAAAACTTACAACATATAGATTAATGGCAGAAAAAACGGTTGATTTTATCTGTCAGCGTCTTGGTGTTGATAAAAAATGCGAAACTGCTGATACTATTGTTACTCCGTCACGTTTAGCTGAGTGGGCTGACCCTAGCTTAAAGCACAAATATAGCTGGTGGCAAAAACATACTCCACACGATTATTTATTATGTGAGTGTGAAGTTGTTCCTCGTTCTGCTATTGATAAAATAACAAAGAACTGGAATGATAACAGTCCTGCAAAAGCACAAATGTCATCAATAGCCGCTCGCTCGCGTGTGGGTAAAGGTCCGTGTCAGGGAACTTTCTGCGGAGCTCGTGTTACAGCGCATCTTTATGATACTTTGGCTGCGAATGGAGCGGATGGCGTTGAAGGATTGAGAAACTTTTTGAATTCCCGTTGGCGTGGTCAACGCTATGTAATGTGGGGCAAACAATTTAGTCAAGCAGAATTAAAAGAAGCTCTCTATTTCGGACTTCTTGGCTTAGAAGATGAGGTGCAATAATGGCGAGTAAATTTGATTGTGATCTTTTTGTTACCGGTTGCGGAATTTCCGGAGCGGCTGCATCTATCTTTGCTCGTGAAAAAGGTTTGTCAGTATTTCAAGCCGGTAGCACAGCTGAAATTGTTTTTGCAAGCGGACTTTTTGACGTTTATGGAAGCAAGAAACCTTACGATTCTATCAGAGCTCTAAAAACTACAAACCCACTTCATCCATACGCTCGCATAGGTGCGGAAAATGTTCGCCTTGCTATGGATTCCTTTCTAGAATGGTTAGGAAAAAACGGCATGCCTTTTGTGCATAAAGGTGATATCTCTAGCAGACTTATCACTCCAATGGGTGGCAGTAAACTTACTTGGGCAGTGCCGGAATCATTTGCTTTTGGCGTGGAAGCACTAGAGAAAAAACTCCCTACTTTGCTTGTGGACTTTCATGGTCTTCGTGAGTATTCAGCAAAACAAATTATGGAAGTTGCTAAGCGTAATTGGCCAGGACTTTCTACACTTAAAGTAGTTTTTCCATCAGCAATTGAACAACCTCTACTTCCGGGTTCTATGGCGCAAGCTCTTGAATTGCCAGAACACATAGACGCTTTAGCAGCTTCAATCAAACCGTATATCGGAAGCGCAGCATGTGTTGGTATTCCGGCTGTTCTTGGTATACACAATGCACATCTTCGCACACAAAGGTTATCAGAACTTTTAGGCGTGCCAGTGTTTGAAATACCAACTCTTCCTGCTTCAGTTCCTGGTTTTAGATTAAAAAATCTTTTCGATGAATTTCTCGATAAAGAAGGGATTGAAACTCGTAGACTTGTAAGAGTTGCAAAAGTTGAAAAGAAAGAAGATGGTTACCTTGTTTTCTTAAGTCAAGCCGGTCAAAAAGATAATTATGAAGAAATTTTTACAAAGAATCTTCTTTTAGCAACAGGCAGATTTATTGGTAATGGTCTTAATGCGGATAGAGAAGAAGGCGTAAAAGAGACAGTTATGAATCTTCCTGTGCACCAACCAGAAAGCCGCGACCTTTGGCACAATGAAGACCTTTTCCATAAAGATGGACATCCAATTAACTTCTCCGGTGTAATGGTGAATGATTACTTTAATCCTGTTGACCACAGCGGAAATGTTATTAGTAATAATCTTTATGCAACGGGAACTCTTCTTGCTCATCACGATTGGATGAGAGAAAAATGTGGTGCCGGTATTGCAATTGCTAGTGCTTTTGTGGCAGTTCAAAACATTGCAAGAAATAATTAGTATAATTGATTAAAAAGTGACTTTCTAACTTTGAAAAGTCGCAGCGTAGAATAATAAAAATAGAAAAGCCCATTGCTTTTAGCAAAGTTTTTGTTGAAAGTAATAGGCTTTTCGTGTAAGTAACTTTCTATAAAACTATAGAAAAAAGAGAGAATAAATGAAAATTGGTGTAGCAGTGAGTGGCGGGGTAGATAGCCTTTATGCTCTATGGTCATTAAAACAAAAAGGGCATGATGTCTTTGCTCTGCACGGTAGATTTTTAGAAAAGGAATATTCGCTAGAAAGCATGGAAAGACAATGTAAAGAATGGGATATCCCTTTTTATATTGAAGATTTCCGTAGCGTATTTGCACAAAAAGTAATAAAACCTTTTGTTATGGCACATAAAAAATTGCTTACTCCAAATCCATGCGTATTTTGTAATCGTGAAGTAAAATTTGGTTTTCTTTTCGATAAAGCAAAAGCGCTGGGGGCAACTCACTTTGCAACCGGTCACTATGTTGCTAAGGTAAAAACTGAACATGGTTTTCTACTCGAAGCTGCAACAGATAACACAAAAGATCAATCCTATTTTCTTTCGTTAGTGCCGTCCGATAGGTTACAGCAAGCTATTTTCCCTCTTGCTGATATGAAAAAAGATGAGATAAGAAAAATTTTAGCTGAGAATTCAATTGAGGTACCAATTCCAAAAGAAAGTCAAGAAATCTGTTTTGTTCCGAATGATAATCATACTCAGTTCTTACTAGATGAAGCGGTAAAATTTCAGATAAAACTCCCAGATTCAGGTAAGGTAGAACTTAAGGGAAATGAAGAAGATAAAAAATTATTTGCAAAGAAAAAACATAAACATAACGGGCTTTGGAGATATACTGAAGGACAAAGAAAAGGTCTTGGTATTTCGTGGAAAGAGCCGATTTATGTAATAAGTCGCGATAAAGCAAAAAATGCGCTTATTGTTGGAGGTGAAGAACATCTTTCACAAAAAGAATGCTTTGCAACATCAACAAACTTCTTTGTACCTTACGAAGCATGGGACGATGAAGTTTATGTACGTACTCGCTTTAGACAAAAAATGCTTCCAGCTAAAGTCAAATATGATAAAGCTAAAGATTTGTTTACGGTTGAGTTTCTTACTCAAGCAGGCCTTACAGCGTCTGGGCAAATATTGGCAATCTATAATATAAATGGTCAATTATTAGCCGGCGGTGTGCTTTTATAAAAATTTTGTATAAATATTTTAGAGAGAGGGAAGCCTCATTTTTATCAAAAAGATGTGCTTCCCTCCCTTAAAAAATAATAAACATCAAAAAACTATTTTTTTCTAGCTTCTACAGCTTGAGCGTGGGCTTCAAGAGATTCTAGTCTTGCAAAGCGTGCTATCGATTCTGCATTTGCTTGAACAAAGTTTTGCGATATAGCTAATACATTGGATTTTTTTGTAAAAGTAGATACGCTAAGACCTGATGAGAATCGAGCAGTGGACATTGTAGGCAGAACGTGGTTTGGTCCTGCGAAGTAATCTCCGGTAGATTCAGCTGAATATGGCCCTAAGAAAATTGCGCCGGCATTTTGAATAAATGGAAGTATTTGCCAAGGGTCGCGAGTCATTATTTCAAGGTGCTCAGGTGCAATATAATTTGAAAATTCGACACATTGAGCCATATTTGGGAAAACAATAACACCAGACCATTTTTCTAGTGACTCTTTTGCAATATCTTTGCGTGGTAAAGCTTCTAATCTTGTTTCAAGACATTTAAGAACTTTTTCTGCAAGGTGTGAACTATCTGTAACGAAAAGCGCAGATGCTAAAGTATCGTGCTCAGCTTGTGAAAGCATATCAGCGGCAATATAGTCAGCGTTACCAAATTCGTCTGCAATAACAAGGATTTCGCTTGGTCCTGCAACCATATCAATTCCAACTCTACCCTGTAGCATACGTTTTGCGGCCGCTACATAAGCATTACCTGGCCCTGTGATGATATCCACAGGTTTGATTGTTTGCGTTCCATAAGCTAAACCGGCAATAGACCATGCTCCACCAACTGCATAAACTTCGTCAATGTCTAAAAGGTATGCCGCAGCTAAAATATAAGGGTTTAGAGTTCCGTCTTCGCGTGGAGGACTAACTACTGCAATTTCAGAAACACCGGCCACCATTGCAGGTATTGCACCCATAAGGAGTGAGGAAATTAATGGAGTATTTCCATTTTTTCCACCTGGAACATAGATTCCGGCCCTACGAATTGGATCAATTTTTTGTCCGAGGATAGTGCCGTCCGGTTTTGTATTGAACCAGGATTTTTCTTTTTGCATTTCGTGGAAACTGCGAATATGATTTGCCGCATCTTGAATAATTGCGTAATCTTCTGATGGAATAGAGGCCGCAGCTTCAGCAATTATATGTTGTGGAATTTTAAAATTTCCATCAGAGGAAGGCGCATCAAAGTGTTTAGTATACTCTAATAGCGCATCATCGCCGTTTTGTTGAACATTAGCTAAAATTTCTTTTACTTTTTCGTCGATTTCAGGATTTGCTTCGTCTCTTCTTGAGAGGAATTCAAAAAACTTTTTCGCTTCACTTACGTCATTATACTGATATTTTGTACAAGGCATGATAAACTCCTACATATTAGATGCAAAAAAATCTTAACTTCATTTTTCACAAATGTCGAGTTTTTTCTTGCCCTTTTCAAAATTAATTTATTTTTTATTATAAACTTTAAGAGTATTTTTTATAGCTTTCATAATGTAGCTATTATTACCCTGTGATGACGCTTGTGCACTATCCCAGACTTTTAGATTTTTACTTTTAATAATTTCGTGATCCATCTTATTGAGTTCTTCAAGAAATAATTTTATAAGTTTTCCACCTCTAATATTTGTGTCTTGCACAACAGGAGTTCCATCACTGTATTTCATTGTAAGAATTGGACAATTTTCAGGTAAGTCATAATTCGTATTTTGCCCGAACTGGTAAGAAAGAGGAATCCAGAAAAATTTTCCGGCATCATAACTCATTGCTTGAACATGCTTTAATACATCCGGTGCTTTCAAGAGTCTATAATAATCCCATCTAGGGTCTTTGCTATGATCTTTTTTTAGAATTAAATTCTCTGCCCATCTTGCAAGCCCTTCAAAATACCATTTATTTTTTATAAGGCTCATACCATTTTGAAGAATATGAAAATATTCATGCGTAATTGTAGAGGAATGAGTGAATTTAAAACCTTTTGAAACAAGAATTTTAACTGCAAGCTTGTCTTTTTCTTTTAGCAGAGCATGTTCCGGCTGAGAAAATGCCATTCCTAGCACTCCATTCAAGGATTCACGACTAACAATGTAAACATCAACGGTTTCAATACCTTTGTAGTAGGCAGTTTCATTAGGACGAGGAAATCCTAGAATTTCGCAGAAAACATATTGTGAGGCAACAAATTGACGTGCAACATCTTCAACATAATCTGGAATTTTATTTTTATCTCGATCAATTCTATCTATTGCATCCCGACCTTTCGTGTAATAAAAAATACGAAAATTATCAATTTCGTAGAGTCGAAGACCATCAACAGGGGTTTCGTTATCAACAGCTTGCCATGGAAGAGGGGTTTGTTCATTCAGCGCGTATACAGGAGATGAAAAAAGAAGAAAAAAGAAAAACAGAACACATTTGATGTCATTTTTCTTTATAAAAAATGCAAAGAAAAACCATGATAACTTATTCATACTTGAAGCTCTTCTACCATTACATTGCGCGCCTTTTGAGAATCGAAGAATGTGAGATACAATGAACAGTATATAATTTTTAAACGTTACAAATAAACATATATCAAAATTTATGCTTAGTCAACAACAAAAGAAAGATGTCAAAAGTAATATTATATGACAAGCATACATAACTAGACTATGTATACTTGTCAATTTTTTACGCATTTTTTGCTTTTATGAGCTGTAAAGATGAAAAAAGTATAAAAACAAAGTGAGGTGACCACGCAGCAACAAAAGGTGTAACACTTCCTGTTTCTCCTAAAGTTTCCCCTATCATTATAGACACATAGAACAAGAAAGCAATAAGCATTCCACATGCAACACTTATATACACATTAGATTGCCACGTAAGCAGAGCAAAAGCCACAAATGTCAGAGCAATAACCGAAGCCGCGTAGGCAATTTTCACATGAAACGCAGTTTGTAAAGCCTCAACATTTGATCCTGCATCCACAAGTTCTTTGATAGCTTGCTGTAAATGTTGGATTGGTAGGTTTTGCGGTTTAACAGATGTCGCCGTCAAAAATAGAAGTGCATGCTCCCTATGAAATGGCAATGTATAGGTTAAAAAGTTAGTGACTTCAAAAAGATTAGGAATATTTTTCATTCCATTTTCAAGTGTCCACTTACCGTCCTTTATATCAACATCGCTTGCTGTAAATATCTCTAGAACGTCTTGCCCATCTTCACTTAGACGATAAGCAGAAACTGAACTTCCCTTTCCGCTTCTGTAAAGGCTTTCAACGTTCACCATCCAATTATCATCAGTAAACCAAACGTTGTGAATTGGTAGATCTTCAATTTGAGATTTTCTTACTTCCACATCCCAAAGTTCTTCCGATTTTTGCATAGCCGCTACACCAATGAACTGCGAAAGTAAAAGCTGCAACACTGCCCAAAAACATGAAATTACAACGAGATAACGTAACAATAAGTAAGGAGAAACACCTCCGGCTTGCAGAGCTACAAGTTCTCTACTTTTTGCCATCGTACACAGTAGTATTATGGTTGCAAGAAAATAGACAGCCGGTAAGATTGTTGAAATAATTCCGGGGATTCTAAAAAGAAAGTATTGAATAATAATTGTAAAAGTTGTTCCTACTTCAACAAAGGTATCCATTCTTTCAAATAGCTCTATCAAAAGATAAATTGTTAAACCAAGCAAAAGGATAAGAAAGTTCATCTTTAAATGATTTGTAAAAATAGTACGAAATAACATTTACTATCCTTTTCCGGCTGAATTATTGAAGTAAAAGATTCCACAGATTGTCAATAGTATAAAACATGATGTAGGAAGCCAAATTCCAAGATATGGATCTAAGCCCGATCTCTCACCCATGCTGATTCCTGTAGAAAGAAATCCGTAATAAACTACAAAAGCTAAGAGGGCAATAAGTAATCCTTGTTGTTTTTTTACTCCGGCACAAGCGCTTGCCATAGGCACTGCTAAAAGTCCTAAAACTAAACAAGAGAAAGGAAAAATAAATCTTTTGTGTTGTTCAATTACAACTTTATTTGCTAATCTATCGTCTTTTAGTCGAATCTCTGCAACATTAAGAGCTCGCAGTTCTGTAAGCGACATTTCTTTTGGCTTCACAGGTCCTAAATCTAGCCCCGCAAAAACACTCCCAAGAGGAATTCGTACTATATATTCTTTGAAATTTAGAATAGTTGAATCTTTATCTTGTGCTGAATAAATTTTACCGTTTTTCAAGAGAAAAAGTAGTTCTCCTCTACCTTTATCGGTATCAATATTTCCTTCTGGAGCAAGAATTGTTGTCATTTGATTCTTTTTTTCTCCAGATGATAGTGTACTCGCATCTTGAACAAGAACCTGAGACATAAACCCAGATACAGGATCTACATTTTTTGCATAAAGGATAAATCCCGGAATATCCTTATTAAATACACCAGGTTGAACGACAATTTTCGCCCTATCACTTGCAACTTCTATCACAGTATCGCGAAACTTATACATCCCCCAAGATATACCATAGATTGCAAGATAAAAAGTCAATCCTGTCACTAAGATAGATGCAAGTATAGGAGCACTCAATACTTGATAGAGCGAAACACCGCCCGCACGTATAGCAACCATTTCTCTATCCGTCTCAAGACGCAAAAAGACTATGAATACCGATATCATACATGCAATAGGTGCCGCAAGTTGCAAAAATGTTGGTGCCATATAGACAAATAAAAGCACCGTATCAATCAAAGAAAGTTCAAGTCCAAACAGTAGTTCTCTTAATTGTAATGCTCTACCCATTAAAATTAGGGCAAGAATTACAAAAAGAACCAAAATAAAGACTTGAAATATTTCAGAAAAAATTTTTCTTTGTAAAAGAGTCACTTTAGTCTTCTTTGTTTAAATCGTCGTATTCTTCTTTAAAAAGTCTGCCAAGTGAATTCACTTCAAGAGGAGAAAGATTAAAGCGTGCCCCTGCTTCATCGCATAAAGCCATAAAGTTTCTTTGTGGATTGAGTTTCAACTCTTCCATCATATATACAAGTGCTTTTTGAACTAAATAAGAATGATCCATTATATCAACCTTTTATACTTTATATTCCGCATTATCGCCGGCTGCAACAAAGAAATAGTTCACTTTAGGTGCAAAAACTTTTAATGCTTTTTCAAATTTATCAGTAGTTTGTTCTATAACAGGGAATGTTTTATAGTGCATTGGAATAACAGATTTTGTATTAAGCATTTTCGCCGCTCTGGCCGCTTGTTCAGCATTCATGGTAAATACATCACCGATTGGAAGCATTGCTAAGTCAATTTCATGGATTTCACCAATTAGCTTCATGTCAGAAAAAAGTGATGTATCACCGGCATGATAGAAAGTAAAACCGCTTGCAAACTTCACAACATAACCAACGGGCACACCTATATGACTAGAGTGAAGCGATTGATACATCGTAATTTCAACACCCATAAACTCAACAGTACCGCCCAAATTCCAACCCATTCCGTAATTTAGAATTTTATCGCGTGACACTCCAAGTTCTGCAACATGACTTGCAAGCTCAAAAATACAGCCAAGGTGAGCTCCTGTTTCTTTTACTATTTCAACAGCTTGCCCTAAATGGTCTTGATGGTCATGCGTAACCAGAACCAAATCCGGTTTTTCAAGTGTACGCCAATCGTGTACACAAGATGAGTTTCCTTCAAAAAACGGGTCAATCCAGATAGTTACATCATCTTTGACTCTAAAGTTTGAATGCCCTTCAAAGTAAATTTGTGCCATGTTCTACTCCTTGTTCATCATAATAATATGAGAACAGAGTCTCTGTCAAGGTTCATCTACTTTAAGATTTTAAGCAGAAAGTGAGAGTTTATATTTAAAAATCAGTGCTTTTTCTTTATAAAACAATAATTATTCTCTCGGGTTTTTTCTTGACCTTCGCTGTGGAATAAACTATCTTTGATAAAAATTTACTATATTTGAAAAGAGGTTTTTGTGAAAAATAAATCTTTGTTTTCAATCGCTCTATTGTTTTCATTCCTCTTGCTTATTCCATGTAAGCAAGTTCATGCAGCAGCAGTGATTGATATTTTCGGTGCAGGTCAAAATATTGTAAACCTTGCTATTTCAGCGCCTTTGACAGCTCCATCTGTTCAGGCTCAAGGTCTTGGAATGCAGCTTGAAGACGCAATTGAGGAAAATTTAAGCTTCCTCCCTTTTATGCGACTAACAAAAGAAGCTGCCATTCTTGGCGGAAGAGTTCTTGGTGGCTGGCAATCAAATAGTATTGATTTCAAACGCTTTCAAATTGCAGGTGCAGACTTGCTCATCACTCAATACTGGCCAAGTGGTGATAGTGAAAATTCTACTGTTGAAGTAAGAGTTTTTGAAACTTATTCAGGGAAATTCATTTTTGGTAACGCTTACAGTAATGTAAGAGGTGCTGACATATATAAAGTTGCTGATCAATTCTGTTCTGACCTAATGAAGAGCTTGACTGGTAAAGGCGACTTCTTCAAAGCAACGCTCGCTATTGCAAAAGATGCAAGTGCAACAAAAAGAGATATTTGGCTTGTGAAACCAACCGGTAGAGATATGCGTAAGATATCCAATCTTGAAGGCTCTGCAATGTCACCTTCATGGTCTCCTGATGGCCGGTATGTTGTTTTTAGTCACTTGAATGAATCCACGCACGGACTAGGCGTTTGGGATAGATTATCTAATAAAGTTAGCCGTATACGCTTCCCTGGAAATACTGTTATCGGGCCTGCTTTCATGCCGGACAATAAAGTAGCTGTTGGATTATCAACTTCAGGCTACCCTGATATTTTCTTGCTTGATTATAAATTTGAGAGAGAACGCCCTCTTGAACAAAGTCCTGCAATCAATGTTTCTCCAAGCTTTGACGCCACAGGCACTAAAATGGCTTTCACATCTAGTAGACTAGGTGGCCCTCAAGTATTTTTAAAAGATTTGACAAATGGGGTAGTTAGCCGCGTAAGTATGAATGGCTCATACAATACAGAACCATCTCTTAGCCCTGATGGAACACTTGTTACTTACTCTCGTTTGACAGATCAAGGTCATAGAATATTCGTTCAAGATTTACTCACAGGTCAAGAAAGACAAGTTACTTTTGGCCCAGGAAATGACGAGCAACCTTCTTTTGCTCCTGATAGTTACTTTATAGCTTTTACGTCAACCCGTTCTAATCAAAAACAAATATATTTGACCACAAGACACGGTGGAGATGCAAAACATATTCCTACAGGACAAGGTGCTGTTTCTTTCCCACGTTGGGGTATGATTCCTGATAACATTCCAAACTAAAATTAATATGAATACAGAAAATAATTATCCACATTTTTTATCATCAGAAATTGAAAACACAGCTCCAGATAAAGCATTATTTCATGTTATTCCAGTAGCTTTTGAATATTCTGTTTCTTATGGTACCGGCACAAAATTCGGTCCTAAAGCAATCCTTGAAGCTTCTGAGCAATTAGAGGTTTACGACTCTTACACCGAAACTTTTCCAGCTCAAAAAGGAATTCATACTCAAGCTGCAATTCTTGATGAAGAACCTATTGCAATGCTCGATTCTCTCACTAAAGCAACTGAATTTTCAATAAAATCATCTGCTATTCCTGTTGTTTTAGGTGGTGAACACTCCATAACTTTTGGGGCGCTTCGTGCACTTAAAGAGCATCACGGAGAATTTGGAATTTTACATATTGACGCACATGCCGACCTTCGTGATACCTATGAGGGATCAAAATGGAGTCATGCAAGCGCAATGCACAGAGCGGTTGACCTCAATCTTCCTCTTGTCCAATTCGGGACTCGTGCCTATTGCGAAGAAGAATTAAATATACGTAAAAAGCATAACATCAGAGCTTATGATGCGCATACATTTATGGATATGTCATCAGCTCTTCCAAAAGGAGTAACTGAGGAAACTCTTCTTCCGGAAAATTTCCCTAAAAAAGTCTATATATCTTTTGATGTTGACGGTTTAGACCCTTCAATTATACCACACACAGGAACACCCGTTCCAGGCGGATTGCAATGGTATCAAGCTCTTGAAGCTTTAAAAATAGCACTCAAAGGAAGAGAACTTATTGGCTTTGACGTTGTTGAACTTGCTCCAACAGAAAGCTCTCAAGTATCTGATTTTGCAAGCGCAAATCTCGTTTATAAGCTCATGGGTTTAGCGATTAATAATTTATAAAAAGTTATTTTCGAGAGTATCTGTATAAATTAGAAGAATACGAGCATATTAATAATAATATGCTCTTTTTTTTAAGAATAATCTTTAACGGCTTCACACTTTTCAAAATAAAAAGCTTTACAAAGCGATTGATTATCATATAAGGTTATAAAAATTAAAATAAATAAAAATATAAGGATATTGCTATGTCATTGCTATCAAAAGAAATGGAAAACACAATAGAAAATGGCTCTATGATTCGTAAAATGTTTGAAGCTGGTGCTCAACTCCGTGCAGAGTTTGGAGCTGATAAAGTATGTGATTTTAGTCTCGGTAATCCTGATCTTGCTCCACCTGCTTCTGTTCTTCAAGGTTTGAAAGATTTATCAGAAAAGGCAAATATTCCTGCTGGGTTAGGTTATATGCAAAATGCAGGATTTGCGTATGCTCGTCAAACCCTTGCTACATATTTATCTAAGGAGCAAAATACAACTCTTTCTGAAAATGATGTTGTGCTTACATGTGGTGCAGCCGGCGGGATGCACGTATTTTGTCGTAGTGTTTTAAATGCAGGAGATGAAGTTCTTGGTATTGCACCTTACTTTGTTGAATATTTCAAATATGTTGGATCAAACGGCGGAGTGTTTAAACCAGTTTCGGCACACAAAGGATCCTTTGAACCTGATTTAGACGCTCTTGAAAATGCGATGAATGAGAAAACTCGTGCAATTCTTATCAATACTCCGAATAATCCGACCGGCGTAATTTATTCAGCTGAAACAATGCAAAAACTTATTGAACTTGCTGAGCGTGCCACAAAGAAATTCGGTAGAATGATTTATATTATTTGCGATGAACCTTATCGTTTCCTTGCTTATGATGGTATTGTGCCTTCAGTTCTTGATAAATCTGCGCATTGTGTTGTGATAGGTTCTTTCTCAAAGAATTTAGCTCTTGCTGGTGAACGTATTGGATATATTGCACTTTCTCCACTTTTAGAAGATCGTGCACTTCTTATGGCAGGCCTTGTTCAAGCAAATAGGTTTTTAGGTTATGTAAATGCGCCTGTAGTTGGTCAGTATCTAATGGACGTAGCTCTAAGAGCTCCTGACTTGGAAGAAATGCTTTCAAACGCGAAAGAAGTTTATAGAAAAAGACGCGACACTTTTGCAAAAATTCTTGCAGATGCTGGAATCGAATTTAACATTCCACAGGGAGCATTTTACTTCTTTATTAAATCACCGGTTGAAAATGAAGCTTTGTTTGTTGACGCATTGAAAGAGCAACTAATTCTTGCAGTGCCGGGCTCTGGCTTTGGCTGCGCAGGATATGTAAGACTTTCTTTTGCGGTACCTGATAGAATGATTGAACAATCTGCTGAAGGTTTCAAAAAAGCTGTTGCAAAGTTTAAGTAGGAATTTACATCTAAGGTAAATAATTTCTTGAGGGGTAACCACGTTTTTTGTGTGGCTTTCCCCCTCAAGAAGTCATAATTGGAATAAGATGATAACAAACTTTATTCTAGATGGTGTCGTCAAATTCAAAGATTTTGTGGAGTTTTCAACTAAAAGGGATTTTCTATGAGATGCAGTGTATCAAAAACATACATAAACCGAGTAAAAAATCATCTTTTAGGCAGAAAAACGCAAAAGAATGAAATTTGACGACACTATCTAAACTATTGTAAGATTAAATTATTATACTTTGAAACACGATTCAGAATTGTTTTTTCTTTATCTACTTTTGGTTGTTCTTTTGCGGGTTCTAGCGATGTTATCGCAACTTTTCCAATAACAATTCTGCCATCATCTATAGTTCTTATTCCCCAAATATCGTGTAAAAAGGCAACATTACCTTTGTGTTCACCAATATATAAACCTATATGACCCGGAAGATATATTAATGATGCAAAAGGTTTTGCATTTTCTAAAATCAGGTCAATTTTCTCAGAATTTGAAATTTCTCCAAGCTCTACAACCTCACCAACTTTAATCTGCTGACTTGAGTTTCTTGGTAGCCATATTCCGAAAGCCGCAAAGATATCTCGTAAAAATTCTGAACAATCTCTATTAGATAGATATCCACCCCAGCCATAAGGTTGCCCCATTAGCTCATCACCAAGTTTCGCAATATTTTGAGGGGTAAACTTCATAGGGAAATTTTCTACTCCTACTTGAGGTTTAGGAACAGATGTAAAAACTGCATTATTTCCATCGCTGGAAACTGGAAGGTAAATTCTTGTAGAACTTGCGGGTAGCAAAGCTCCAATTTCTCCATGAGCAAGCATTTTAGCATTTACGACAAGAGGAATATCTTCTTTTGTAAATGTAACAAGCTGAGATTTTTCCCACTTTTGAATAAAATCATTATCAACATAAGCAATTGAATCACTTCTAATCCAACCACAAATGTAAGCGGTTTCAACATAAACCCATGCTTTATCTTGGCTTTGATGTATCACAAAAAGTGGAAAACCAACAGGAATAGATGCGTATTGCATCATATCAAAAGGATAAGCACTTCCGCTTTTTTTAGTATCAAGAAAACGAGGGCGCATAGTTGGCATTTGCCTTACATCGCTTTCTTTAATAGTAATTGCTTGAAGCGCTGAATTTGGAAAAGTTGTTAAATCGGCATTAGAAGTAATTTTTTGCCAATCTGCTAAATCCCAAGGTTTTAGATTTTCAGAATATCCTTTATTTTCGCGCTCAAATGGAATGCGCACATCAGCTGCTTTTATACTGGCTCTTTTCACATGCCAAGCTCTGAAATAAAGTCTTCTAAATTTTGTTATATTTTCTTGAATTTCGAGGCTAGACGCTAAAACCGTATTTGTTTGTTTTTTTGCAAAGTAGTCAACACTTTGAGGATAAGTGACTAAATCCTTAATAACTATAGATTCTTTAATAGGTTCTACTTTTTGCTTTGAGGCGCAAGCAGTTATAAAAAGCATAGAAAAACAAAGGATTAGTAACTTTATCTTTTTCATAATTATTCCTTAAAAAGTGATAGATAGTGTAAATAAGCATCTCGAACTTTACCTTCAGGAAGGCTAAGTTTGCCTAGATTTTCAGGTCTGATAAGTTCAACTTGTTGAGGCGGTGTATAAATTTCGTAAGGAGTATTGAGTGGGCGTCTACTTTGCAGGAGATGGAGCTCTATTTTTTCAAATGCTTCCTCATCTAAAAAAGCATGAACTCTTTCAAGAATTTCGTCACCTAAGTATGTCAATTCATTGAGAGCTAGATTGTCTTCTGCGGCAATAAGAAGATTTTTATCCCTATGTCCTATAGGCAGCGCTAAAGTACAAAGCTCTTCTCCCATAACCATATCCCAATGGTCATAAAGGTGAAAGAGCTTTTGTCTAAGTTCAGAGTTTCCTTTGGATTCCAAGACGCTTTCAAGATATTTTGTAAATGAAATTGGCTCGGAGGAAGGTCTTCTTTTGAAGTATTTGAATCGTTTTTTTTCAAAACTTGCCATTATCGGACAAGCTCCCTTTCCATATCGCGATTTTCTGCTCTTTGCTTGAGTTCATTTCGTCTGTCGTAGAGGTGTTTACCGCGAGATAGTGCGATTTCCATCTTTATTTTACCACGTTTAAGGTAGATTTTTACAGGTATAACTGTCAGCCCTTTTTGCTCAACTTTTGCAGAAAGTTGGCGTATTTCTTGTTTATGTAAAAGTAGTTTTCTGGTGCGCGTTGGGTCTTGTTTAACAGAAGTCCCCTGCTCGTAGACAGCTATATTCAAACCTACAAGTAAAGCCTCTTCATCTTTGAAATCTACGTAAGAATCAACAAAAGAAACTTTTCCATTACGGATTGATTTTACTTCAGGACCTGTAAGCACAAGTCCTGCTTCATAAAAATCTATAAATTCATATAATTGTCTTGCTTTTCTATTATCGGCTAAACTCATATATTTCTCACTTATCTAAAGAATCTCATTACATCATTGAAAGTTGCAAAAATCATTAGTGAAAGTAATAAAAATCCACCAACTTGCATAAGTTTCTCTTGTACAACCACACTAATTGGACGACGAATGACCATTTCAATTACGGAAAATACAATAGTTCCGCCATCTAAGACAGGAATTGGTAGTAAATTGAGCAAGCCCAAGTTTACGCTGATAAGTGCAGTAAGCATAAGCAAAGGCAACAAGCCAACGCTTGCCTGTGCACCAACTACTTGAGCAATCATAATTGGTCCACCTACGTTATCCGCAGAAACTGAACCGGTTACAAGTTTTACAAGACCTTGAATTGTTGTATCTATTGTAAAAATAGCTTGTTTATAGCCTTCAACAAAAGAATCAACAAATCCTAGTGGAACGTGTTTTACTTCGCCAGAAGCTCTAACGCCAAATAAATATGCTTTTTCTTCTTCACCAAAAATATTTGTACGTACGCTTTCTCTAGGAGTGATCAAAACTGTTTCTATGTTATCACCTCGAAGATATTCAACTTCAACTTCTGCGCCTTGTGTCTGGTCAAGAGAACCCGGAATATCAGCCCACTCTTCAACTGGAAAATTCGCTATACGTAAAATTCTATCACCTTTTTCAAGTTTTGCTTCTGCCGCAGCACTTTCAGCTACAACTTCTCCAATAACTGGAAGCGCAATTGATGAACCCACGTTAAACGCTATACCCCAATAAATAAGAAAAGCAAGCAGTAAGTTTGCTAATGGACCAGCCGCCGCTACAACTAATCGTTGGAAAGGAGGACGATTATTAATAGCATCTTCTTCTGTAAATCCAAGCTCTTCTACTTCATCGGAATATTCACCTACCATAGAAACATATCCACCAAGTGGAACAAGAGAAATACAGTAGGTAGTTCTATCTTTTTTATATTTCAAGACCTTAGGACCAAATCCTAAAGAAAATGTTATCACACCAATTTTATAATGACGTGCAGCCAAAAAATGACCAAGCTCATGAATAAATATAAGTACTCCAAGAACTAGTACGACAGCTATAGCCTGCCATGAAAATGAAAGAATTGATTCCATATATTTCTATCTCACTTCAATTTTATTTATTTCCTCATATGCTTGATTTCTAAACTGCATATCAGCAGCAAGAATACCATCGAGCGTAAAAGGATCTTTTTCTGATTTTTCTAAAATAATTTCTATAAGTTGCGGTATATTCATAAAGGTAATACGATCTTTTAGAAATGCTTCAACCAAAACTTCATTTACAGCATTTAAAGCAACACATTTTTTTTCTGAAAATGCTTTTTTTGCCAAATCTAAACATGGAAAATGTTTAGTATTAACTTCTTCAAATGTCAACTTTCCAAGCTCAGCCAATGAGAGAGTTGGCAGTTCACATTTTTCTCCGTTGAGCATTTGAGGATATGCTAAGCAGTGAGCAATCGGCAAGCGCATATCTGGAGTTGAGAGTTGAGCTATAAATGAATAATCTTCATATTCTACAAGAGAATGGATAATACTTTGTGGGTGCACCACCACATCTACTATAGATAAGTCCACTCCGTACAAATGGCAAGCTTCAATAATTTCTAAACCTTTATTCATCAGTGTAGCTGAATCTATAGTGATTTTCGCCCCCATAGACCAATTAGGATGCTTCAAAGCATCAGAAGCTTTAGCCTTTGATAGAAATTCAAAACTTTTATCTCGTAATGCTCCACCAGAAGCAGTAAGTACAAGTTTTCTTACGTCTTTTGGATTATGCCCTTGTAGACACTGGAATAAGGCATGATGCTCTGAATCAATAGGGAGTATTGGTGCATTAGATTTTTTACACTCCTCACGAAGCAAATCTCCTGCAAGCACAAGACTTTCCTTGTTCGCTAGGCAAATAATCTTTCCTGACTTCGCCGCTGAAAAAGTAGATCTAAGCCCTGCAGCTCCAACTTGTGCTGAAACAAAAGTGTCTATTTCATTTAGACTTGCTATTATTTCATAGCCTTCTTGACCATGCAAAATTTCTGGAGAATAATTCTTATCACTTAATAGTAAAGCTTTAAGTTCTTGAATATTTTCCTCTAGTTGCACTACTAAATACTTTGGGCGGAAGTCTAAAGCTTGCTTTGCAAGTAAAGAAACATTTTTACCAGCACCTAATGCAATCACTTCAAATAGTTTGGGATATTGAGATACTATCTTAAGTGTGCTTTCGCCTATTGAACCTGTAGATCCACAAATCGAAAGTTTTCTTGGGAATTGTTTACAGTACGTTTCATTAGGTAAACTTGTGATATACTGCATAAATTAAAACTTAATTTGAGGAAAAAGATTAAATAATATCAATAAAATAGGAACAACAAATAAAATGCTGTCCAATCTATCTAGAACTCCGCCATGCCCAGGTAAAATACTTGAACTGTCTTTGATATCTGCTGAACGTTTAAGGGCTGACTCAAAAAAGTCGCCAAGTTGCGCAACAACTGAAAGAATTGCTCCCATCAAGGCAAACAAAATCCAATGAGCATCAGCATAAAGACCGCAATAATACACACTAAAAATTACAGATGCAACTAGTCCACCAATACAACCTTCTCTGCTTTTTTTAGGGCTAACTGCAACCCAAACTTTATTTTTTCCTATTGATAATCCGGTAAGATACGCAAAGGTATCATTCACTGCCGGCAACAAAAAGGCATAAAGAATGCCATGAGGTGAAAGCCTGTCAAAAAGAAGAATAATAACAGGTAAATAGACAACTCCAGCTATAAGAATTACCGCTTCTCGCAAAGCCTTTTTATCGTCTTGCGGCCAACGGAAAAGAGTAACAATAGCGATAAGAATACCTACCAAGGCAAGTGCTAGAAAGTCATCTATCGGAGTAAACAAGGTAAGCCCCATAAATAGAACAGGAAGGAACATACCAAAGTAAAGAAGTTTTTGTCTTCTTTTTCCAAAAAACATACGATAAAATTCCCAAGAGCCAATTACACCCATGAGAATAAAGCAGAGGTCAAGAAAAATTCCACCCGTCAACCACGCATAAATGAGAATCGAAAGAAGGACGGCAGCCGTTATCACACGTTTATAAAATTCTTTCATGACACCTACTTATAAAATTCTATTGAGATAGTTGTTCGTCTGTCTTTCCGAATCTACGCTTTCGAGAATAAAAATTATCAATGGCCTTTTCTAATTCAGTCTCATCAAAATCCGGAAAATAAAGAGGAGTAAAATACAGTTCGCTATACGCTGCTTGATAAAGTAAGAAATTACTGAGTCTTGTATCACCACCTGTTCTAATAATTAAATCAGGCTCAGGAAAAGACGGCGCATCTAAGTTTAGAGAAATTTTCTTAGCTAAATCAATTGAAGTTAGACTATTCAAATCCTCATTTTCAGCAATCTTCTTTACTGCACGCGCTATTTCTTCACGCGCAGAATATGCAAGAGCAAGGCAAAGATTCATTGCCTTGCACCCTTTTGTTTTATGTATAGCATATTCTAAAGCTTTTTGTGATGCAAACGGGAGAGATTTGATATCGCCAATGCAATGCAAGCGAATATCTTTCTCAATTAAAGTAGGAACTTCTTCTGAAATGAATTTAACAAGCAACGAAAATAGTTGAGTCAATTCCTCATAAGGACGTTCCAAATTTTCACGAGAAAGTGCGTAAAGCGTTAAATATCCAACATTAAGCTCTCTAGCTCGTGTTAGAATTTTTCTTACGGCTTTTGCACCTTCTTTGTGACCCTCGCTACGAGCCAAACCTTTTTGTTTAGCCCAGCGCCCGTTACCATCCATTATTATAGCAATATGTTGAATTGCCACTAGATATCCATTATTTCTTTTTCTTTTGCTTGATATTTTTCATCGCTTTTTGCAACGAATTTATCAGTCATTTTTTGAATTTCATCCAAAGCTTTTTTAGATTCATCTTCGGTAATTAGTTTATCTTTTTCTAGTTTTTTCATAGAGTCGTTCACATCTCTTCTGATGTTACGAACTGCTACTTTTGCATCTTCAGCATATTTTTTTGCTAGTTTTGATAATTCTTTACGGCGATCTTCTGTCAATGCTGGAATAACGATACGAATGATTTTACCATCATTCATTGGATTTAATCCAAGATCTGATTTTTGAATAGCTTTTTCGATTAATGCAAAAGAGCCTTTATCCCAAGGTTGAATTGCAATTGTTCTACTATCAGGAATAGATACAGAAGCTACACCTTTGATTGGTGTAGGAGTTCCATAATAATCAACTTTTATATCATCTACTAAAGTTGTAGAAGCACGACCTGTGCGTAATTTTGTAAAATCTCTTTCAAGCGCTACAAGAGCTTTTTCCATACGCTCTTCAGCATCAAACATTATTTCATCTTTGCTCATATATTCTCCGATTATTTTTTCTTAATTTTAGTGACTTACTAATGAGCCTTCTTTTTCGCCCGTTAGAACACGTTTAATTGCTCCACCAAGCATTGAACAAACAACTATAGGCATATTATTTTCTTCAGCCAAAGTTAGGGCTGTTGAGTCCATCACTTTTAGTTGTCTTGTCAAGGTTTCTTGGTAAGTTATGTTATCAAATTTAACTGCATCGGTAAATTTCATAGGATCTTTATCGTAAAGTCCATCTACTTTTGTAGCTTTAATGATGATTGAACAATTTAGCTCAACGCCACGCAATGCTGCTGCTGTATCCGTTGTAAAATACGGGTTTCCTGTACCGGCTGCACAGATAACTACTCGTCCTTTTTCCATATGGCGAATAGCTCTTCTTCTGATATAAGGTTCAGAAACTTCCATAGCTGCAATTGCTGAAAGCACACGTGTTGGCACATTCATTTTTTCAAGGGCATCTTGAACCGCAAGAGCGTTCATTATTGTTGCAAGCATCCCCATATAGTCAGCATTTGATCTATCCATTCCTTTTGCGGAGCTAGAAAGACCACGGAAGATGTTTCCGCCGCCGATTACAAGAGCAAGTTGCGCGCCTTCTGCGTGAACTTGTGCTACTTCTGAGCAAATTTTACTCACGATTTCAGGATCTACGCCAAAGCCTTTATCGCCAGCTAAAGCTTCACCACTAAGTTTTAAAAGTACGCGAGGGTATTTTAATGTTGTCATATTTTTTCCTTTTTAAGGAGAAAAGTTTATATCTATCGCAATCAAGTATATACATTATAAAATTTTTTTCAAGTCAAACTTTTAGGAATTAATCTTTTTAAATTAATTAGTCATTTTTCAGTTAATGCAAACAATAGAAAATGCAAATAAATTCAATATAATAAAATAATAATACTTTATAAAATTATCCTTTGAAAAAATAGGTTTCCATTCTTTTTTAAAGCTTTCACTTGTGTTTAATCCACGTGAAAAAAGTGCCACACTCAAGGTGTAGTTTCTTTTGTTAAGTATTCGCAACAAACCAAGGACATAAACTTTTATTTTTATAACTAAGTTTTTCTCTTTTCTTAGTTGATACGAAACACTTTTTTTGAAGTTTTGTGCAAGCTTGAGAATATCGCCAAATGACTTAAGAACGAGTAGTGATACCAACCCGATTTTCCAGGCATTTTTTTTTGAGATAAATGAGAAAATCCATACAAGAGCAAGTGCATATTCTTTTGCACTGGCACTGATAAATGTAGAAATTCCTAAAAGTCCCAGTAAAAACATTCTCATTACATATGTTAATGAAAATAGGAGATTAGCTTTATTCAGAACAAAAGTAAACTCATTATTCCATGAAAAAGATTTCACAAACAATATTGCAAAATACCATAAGGTACAAAATGTTAAAAGAAAATATACAGCTTTATTTGACACTTTTTTTTCTTTTGTCTTGAATAAATAATAAATCAGGATAGCTATACTAAATATTATGAGATATAACAATGAAAAAGAAATTGCAAAATACGCAAAAAGTAAAAATGAAAACAAAATTACACGAGCATCTTCTTCTTGAGGGATTTCAATTTTTGATTTCATACATCTACCAAGGCATAATTTTATGTTGATATTTCCAATATTGCGGAAGTCTCACACCTATATTATCGTGATTTTCTATATAGTTAAGTGCTTCCTCGACATTTCCTATAAATAATTGTTTTCCTTCAGACATAAGTAGTATTTTATCTGCTATATCGAGAAAAAATTCGATATCATGCGTTACAATACATTGAGCTAATTCTTTTGATTTATTGTCTAAAATTATTTTTCTCAACTGCACTAATGCCGGATAATCTAAAGCTGAACTTGGTTCGTCAAGCAAAAGAAGTTTTGGATTCTGCATGAGAGATGCACCTAAACACAATTTTCTTTTTTGTCCAAATGATAAAGAATCCAGTGAGTCTGATATTTTTTTATCTAAATCAAATTCTTTTAGTAAATTCAGAGCTTTTTCTTTTTCTACATCGTTCGGATTTGGAAGCGTGATAAGCATTTCTTCCCAAACAGTTTGACCAAGAAGTTGCATATCAGGCTCTTGAAACAAAAGAGCACACATTTCAAAAAGTGAATTTTCACTTATAATTTGACCATTTGTAAGATCTAAAACACCTGCCATCACCTGTAAGAGCGTAGATTTTCCGCTCCCATTCGCTCCACAAATACAAAGAACTTCACCTTCTTGAAGTGAAAAATTCAAATTTTCAAAAGCTATCTTATTAAATGGATACGAATATCCACCTTCTTTTATCTCAAAAATCATTTATATTACTCTATTTTTTATTTTTGAAGATATATTAATTCATCTTCTCATTCCTTGCAAGCCTTTTATAGTTTGACATCGAACTATTTTTAATTTACACTCTTTCGTGTGCTTATCACAATTATGAGATTTTGCTTTTTTGATAAGGAAAAATCATTTTTTTGAAATATGTGTATTAAAAAAATACATACTTCAATAAAAAGTTACTTTTACTACAGTCAAAAGCTCAAGGAAGTAATTGAGAAACATACCCTAATAATACTCGTTTTATGATTCAATATAACAGAATCTAAATGTAACTCATACAAATGTGGAGGTTTTTATGACTATAGCTGAAATATATAATTATGCAGATAAAATTGGTGTACTTACCTTTTCAACTATCTATAATAATGAAGTACATTCAAGGATTGCGCACTTTAATGGATATGACGAAGAAGGTATATATTTTCGTACAATGGGAAATAAACCGTATGGTCGACAACTCAAAGAAAGTCTAAAAGTAACTGTTTGCGGGAACTATGGCGGAAGAATTCTAAACCATGAAGATATTGGGGCAATGCCGGATTTTGAAACAGGTTACTCTTTTCGTCTAATTGGTGAATTAAGATACATAACTCCTCAAGAAATCGCAGAAAAAGCAGCTACAAATAAACATCTTGAGGTTGCTTCGCGTGATATTGATATGTACCCTGCAATGGCAAACGGCAACTTTATCATACATCGCGCCAAAGGTGAAATTTTTGACTACGACTTTAGCAAAAAAACTCGTGATAATAAAGTCCTTCGTACTCGATTTGCTTTTGGTGGTGCTATTGCAAATCCTGCCGGACCACGAATAACTGAAAAATGTATTTCATGCGGTATCTGCAAAAAAATCTGTTCTTTCAATGCCATAGTAGAAGGTCGCCCTTACTCTGTAAACCCTGCTTATTGCGATGACTGCGGATCTTGCATTCTCGCTTGTCCTAAAAATGCAATTGAAGAATCACTCACACTGTAATATATCTATATATAATAGAATGTTATAAAAAAATTTATTATAAGTAAAAAAAATGAATTTGACAAAAATAAAAAGATATGCTTTTCTATCTCCTTATTTCAAATTAGATATGAGGGCATAAATGGAAGATTTTTCAAACGCAATTTTTCCACCTGAGTTTTTGCCGGGATTCTCTCCTTTACCGGTTCTTGATGTAAACAACTTACCTGCAAGATTCAATCCCCGACCTGCAACTATTCAGGACGTGCATGGGATGTCAACACTCATTAATGAATACGCTTCTGAAGGCGTTATGCTTGCTCGTGGACCGCAATATCTTTATAAAGGTATTCGCGAATACAGCGTCATTACAATCCCTTCACAAGAAAAGCTTATCGGGCCTTTAGGTGAGAGTGATCAAGTGGTTATTGCCGTTGCAAGCTTGCATGTTTTGTGGGAAGACTTAGCTGAGGTTAGATCAGTTGCAGTGCACCCACAAATCAAAAGAATGGGACTTGGACGTACAATGGTTAATCATGTAAAGAAAGAAGCAGCAAACATTGGAATTAAACGCTTGTTTACCTTCACTTTGCGCCCAGACTTTTTTCAATCACTTGGCTTTAAAGAAGTTCCTCGTGAAAAACTTCCACCTGTAGTTTGGGCTGAATGCTCTAACTGCCCTAAATTCTATAAATGCGATGAAGTTGGCATGATAATGCACATCTAATTCTATTAGAATTAATTAAACATAAAAAGAGAAGCATTGATTTAAACTATGCTTCTCTTTTATTTTGTCATCATACATTATAAAGTTATTATAATTTTTTTAGGGAAGGGGGAAAACTCAAGAGGGAAACCCCCGCTTTTTTTCAGGTGGTTTCCCCTCTCGAAAATCATTATACAAATGTCTTAATATACTATCATCGCCTGTTAAAAACTAGAAAGTATTTTCTTCTATCGAATATCTGAACTTATAGTAATGAGTTAGACCAGTTGAATTCTGTTGTACGTCTTGCTTCAGGCAAATCATGAGGATATGCTTCGTCCATACGAACTAAGAAAGAATACCCTGCGTTTTCAAGCTCAGTAGCGTGACCTGTGATATCAAGCAACCAATTTGGATATATCCATAAGTTCTGTCCATAGTGACGTGCCCAGAATTGTTCTCTCATAGGGCTTTGGAAAGCTTCATTAGCTTTAAGACCGCTTAACCCATGCCTTGCAATTCCCATTGCCCAACATCCGCCAATCACAATTCCAAGTGGTAAAACAGATTGTGATGGTAAAGCTAAGAAATCTTCACCTGTTAATTCAGGGCTAACAATAGCAGCTTCAAATCCAAGTTCTTTGAACATCATAATGCTTGCCGCATTTGAGATATTGCAGAATGGTCCGGCAATAAGCTTAACCTTTAAGTCTTTGAATAAATCAACTTGCCAAGGAGCATTAAGCACGAACATATATGCGCCTTTTCTTACAGCTTCTTGAACTAAACGTTGATACTGCTTTTCTTCATTCGGCCAAATTACAGGTGGTAGCCACCAAGAAATTCTTGAAATAACAGTTTTTGAGATATTACGAAGTGTTCCCATACTCAACCATAAAGCTTTTACAGACGAACGCGCAGCTCTTGTCTCTTTACCTTGTGGAAGTGATGAACGAAGATGAATATTCAATTGTTTTTTATGACGTGGAACGCGTGGAATATCTAGTTCAAATTCCACACTACGCGATCCCATTTCTCCAAGACCTTTGCATCTGTCAAGCTTATGTTGCCATTCACGCAAAAGCATTTGCAAACCGGCTTCACGTCTATCAATTAAGAAAACTGGAGTTCCAGGTTTTGGCATTCTTTTATAGTTAACCTTTAAAGGAAAGGTTCCTGCTTTAGGAACTTTACGAGTTACTGATAAAGTTGTATGCCAAGATTCATCCTCATAGCCAACTCTTAAATAATCTTGCGGAGCCAATTCCATTCTTGGTTTGATAAACGGTAATGGTTGAGTTTTTTGTTTTTTCTCAGGTGGAGTAAACTGCACGTGCCCAACCATCATACCAGATGATAATTGTTCGTTTACAGATGTAATTACTTTATTTTTTTGCGGCAAGAAACCGGCATGAGTGCGTGGTCTACCAAGTGCCATATCTAAAAGTTCTGAAGCATCTTTTCTTACTTTTGCATCTTCGCCATTATCGCGTAGCATTTTATATGCAGTAACCGCATGATATACGTAATGACTACCCTTTTTTCTACCTTCAATCTTCCAGCAGGATAGATTAGGCACATCAAGAAGAGTACGCGAAAGCACATCTAAAGATAAATCCATGCTTGAGAAGTAACGACCTTTACGTTTACCTTGAGTATAAACGCGTCGACACGGTTGAACGCAACGTCCACGAAGTCCGCTTTTACCTCCCATGTAACTAGACCAATAGCAACGACCAGATACACAGAAACATAAAGCACCATGTACAAAAAGTTCTAAGTCTAACCCTTCAGGGCAACTTTCACCGACCTCTTTTATTTCGTCGATGGTAATTTCACGAGGAAGAATTACACGGCTTGCACCCATTCGTTTAGCAATTTCTAAACCTTGTGGATGAGTCACATTCGACAAGGTTGACAAGTGCATTTCACCGCTAAAGCCTGCTTGTCTAGCAATTTCAATCATACCAATATCTTGCACAATAAGAGCGTGAGGCTTCACATCACGTTCAAGACGAGTAACTAATCGGGAGGCTGCATGTATATCGTTTGGTTTTAAAAGAGAGTTGAATGCAATATAGAGTTTTCGTCCTTCACTCACAGCCAGTTCATTCATTCTTGCAAGTTCTGATGTGCTAAAGTTTTCAGCGTTCATACGGGCAGAAAAGTGTTTCAATCCAACATATGCAGCGTCTGCGCCCGCAGCCATTGCTGCTAAAAATGCCGGCAAATCACCTGCCGGAGCCAAAATTTCTGGTTTTTTAATTATATCCATACTTAAAGTTCTTTCTACTTAAATTATTTTGACTAGATACTAATCTATTTATCAACCTTTATCAAGACAATTAAATATGATATTAAAATCATAAAAAAGACCAATAAAGATTTCATAAAGTCAAATACTTAGTTGTAAAATTAGACTTTTTTTGTTAAATTATAGCAACTAATTTTTATTTTTAAACAGAAAACTTGACAAAAACTAAAAAATTAATTATCTTTATCATAATTAGTCTTCTAAACTACAACAAATATCAAAAAATGAGCTGTTGCATGCAGGAAAATATCAATATAATTAGAGAATTATCAAATCCAGATATTACGAATAAATACATCACTGAAGCGATTTTAATCACTTCGGCTGATAAGTATTTTACTATCCTCGAAGCAAACCAACCATACTTTGATTTAACTGGTTATACTAGAGAGGAAATATGGGAAACCTATCAAAATAGAAGCCTCTCAACTATTCACCCTGACGACTTTATCACTGCTCTGCTCTCATTGCAAGAGCAACTTATGGATGACCCAAACGGTATTTTCAGTATTGACACTCGCCTCGTTCACAAAGAAGATAATTTCCACAGCATTCACCTAAGCGGAAGAGCTTTCACAAATGAAAATGGTGAGCTATGTTACTTTATGTTAATGGCTGATACCACAGAACAAGCAAATATCCTTAATAGATTTGTACGTGAAAAAAGTTTTAACGACCTTATAGACTCACTTACCGATGACTCCTTCTTTGATTTTGATGTGCTTACACGTGAAATTAGATTCTCAAAACACTTTGCTAAAAAATTTGGTATCGAAGAAGTTACTCAATCCTTCCCAGAGTCTTTACTTGAAGCCGGCGTGTTTAAAACAAATTTTGTTGATTTTGACAAGTTTTACCAAAATAGAAAACAAGACGTACATAAAGACAGAATTACCCTGAATAGCCCTGAAGGCAATGAATTTGTCTTTGACTTGTTCTATAAAGTTGAATTCGACTCAGACTATAATCCTACTAGAATTTTTGGTAAAATGAATGACGTTACCTATCAGAACGAACAACTAGGTAAACTCATAGAAAAAGCTGAAAAAGACCAACTTACCGGACTTTATAATAAAGCAACAACCGAATTTCTTATCACCGATGCCTTGCAAAGCTGTGACAGTGGCTCAAAATATGCTTTAATGATTGTTGACGTTGATAACTTCAAAAGCGTTAACGATATCTTAGGCCACCTATTTGGTGATATCGTTCTTGTGCAACTTTCTGATCACTTGAAAAATCTCTTTAGAGCTGATGACGTTCTTGGTAGAATTGGTGGAGATGAATTCTTCGTATTTTTACGTAATTATTCATCACTAGAGCTAATTACAACAAAAGCTCAAAAAATTTGCCAGCACTTCAACAAAACTTATGTTGAAAATGATAACTCTGTTGCTATTTCAGCAAGTATTGGTATTGCTCTTGCCCCTGAACATGGTAGCGATTTTGAAACTCTCTATAAAAACGCTGACTTAGCTCTTTACTCATCAAAAGAAAAAGGTAAAAATCAGTTTACAATTTACGCAAACCAACAAAAAGCATCGTATAAAAATACAAGAACTGAAATTTCTCCTGAACTTACAATGAGAAAAAGCTTCAAAGAAAACCGCATTGAATATATCTTTAAAGTTCTTTTTGAAGCTGAAGATCAGTCAAATGCTGTTCACCGTGCTCTACAACTTATCACCGATCACTTTAATTTCTCACGAAGTTATATGTGTGAAGTAGACCCAAGTGGTGAATCAGTTTCAAATATTTTTGAATATTCTACAGAAGAAGTGTACGATGGAAGTCAACCCTATAAGAATCTTCCAATTTCTGATATACAAACAATAATTTATGACCTTAACGAGTATGGAATGTTCGACCTTAGCAATGGCGAACAACTTACTGAATTTGAAAATTATTATGTAACAAGTAAAAATCTACAATCACTCATTATCTTTGCTATACTCGACAGAGATAATCTGATTGGTTATATAGGTTTTGACTCTATCCGTCTTGTTTCCCTCACTCCGGAAGAAATGGAAATTCTAACTACAATTTCTAATATTCTTTCAACTTTCTATATCAAAGAAAGAGCACTTGCGCAGATAAAAACTCAAGAAATTTTGTTGGCAGAAGTACTAGAAAACTCTAAAACTGTAACTTACGTAGTTGACCCTAAAAATTACGAAATCCTCTATGAAGCTGATGCTATTGTAGATTATATTGGAAAAAGAAGTTTAGGTAAAATATGTTATGAAGCATATAGAAACCGTACAGAGCCATGCGGAAATTGTGTTCTGCTAGATGTGAGCTATGATAATCCGAAATACTTAAAACCTAGAGTTATTGAGCTAAATAATAAAGACTACTCTTTATCTGCCTCACTTATGACTTGGACAAAGAATAAAAACGCATGCGTTGTAAACCTATCTGAAGTTCAAGACTCAACTGATTTAATTCGTATACAATAATACTTTCAGCAAGTGTAGACTTCTTTATTAATTTATCTAGGTTTTAATACACGCCTTTCATAAAAATGAATTATTCCTTACTAAAATGATAACATTTTATAATTTATATGAACATCAGACTAAAAGTACCTTTTCAAGGTACTTTTTTCTTTTTTAAGGTTTATTTTATAAAACTGATTCTAACATATTAATATATTAGGTTTAAAAAGCATAAAAACTTAGATTTTTACAAAACATTCATCAAAAAAGAGAGATTTTTTTCTATCTTTCAATATCATTTCTTGACATTTCCTTATCAAATGATTAAGTTGTAAATGTTAATTTTATATCAAATAAATAATAATGTACTTACAAGGAGTTTTATATGGCTAACCAAATTACTGACGCAAATTTCGACACTCTCGTTCTAAAAGAAGAAGGCGCTGTACTTATTGATTTTTGGGCACCATGGTGTGGACCATGCCGAGCTATTTCTCCAATCATTGATGAATTAAGCGAAGAATATGAAGGTAAAGTAAAAATCTACAAAATGAATGTAGACGAAAATACAAACACACCTGCTAAATATGCTATCAGAGCAATTCCAACCATTATGATTTTCAAAAATGGTGAATTAGTTGAACAACTTGTTGGTGGAGTTGGTAAAGATCAGCTACAAACAGTTCTAAACAAGGCTATAGCATAATGAATGCAACAATCTACGATTCTATTGTAATAGGTAGCGGACCTGCGGGCATAACTGCTGCTTTGTATCTTGTGCGTGCCGGTATGAATATCGCGCTTGTTGAAAAGGGTGCTAGTGGAGGTCAAGTCCTTCTTACAGCTGAAATTGAAAACTACCCGGGCTTCCCACGCGGTGTTAAAGGCTGGGAAATGGCTGACTTATTCGATGCGCACATGCAACAATATATGTTCCGTCGCATTCAAAGCAACGTAGATAGCATAGAGCTCAGCGAAGAGAATGGTGGCATTCACACTGTTCATACTGCTCGTGGTCCGCTCTTGGCTAAAACTGTTATTGTAGCTACCGGTGCATCGTACAAACATCTTGGTATTCCATCAGAAATCGAATTCCAAGGCAAAGGCGTTTCTTACTGCGCTGTTTGCGATGGTAACTTCTATAAAGGTTTAGATGTTGCTGTTATTGGCGGTGGAAACTCTGCTTTAGAAGAAGCTTTGTATCTTTCTCGTATTGTAAAACACGTATATATCGTGCATAGACGTAACGAGTTCCGTGGTGCAAAGGTTTACCAAGATAAACTAAGAAGAGCCGAAAATATTACAATTGTTACTCCAACCGTCCTTGAAGAAATTAAAGGTAATAACCTTGTTGAAGAAATTGTAGTAAAAAACTTAGAAACTCAAGAACTTACTACAATTCCTGTAGCAGGTGTATTTGTATTTGTTGGCACAAAACCATCAAGCGAATTTATTCCATCTCAAGTAAGTATGGATGAAGCTGGCTTCATTATTACAGATACTGAAATGAATACTAACGTTCCTGGTTTCTATGCTGCCGGTGATATCAGACATAAACATTGTCGCCAAGTAACAACTGCTGTGGGCGATGGCGCAACAGCTGCAACCGCAGCAATAAGCTATTTGGAGCAACTGAATGCTTAAACTACCGTTCCGAGTAATCGGGAGTCTTTTTCTTGTGATGAATCTAACTGCTTGCGGACTTGTTGATAGCTACTATCTTCCGCCTTCAGAAGATACAGCAAGTGAGATTTTTGAAGCAGCTAACTCAGCTATGCAAGAAAAAAAGTATTATCACGCTGAACAACTCTATATGAAGCTACAAGCTGACTACCCTTTCTCACCATACGCATTTGAAGCAGAATTAAACTTAGGTGACTCTCTCTTCTTACAAGAAAAATATCTTGAAGCTGCTGATGCTTATAAAGCTTTTGAAGAATTACATCCTCGTAATGATGCTATTCCTTATGTGCTTTATCAGATTGGTATGTCGCTTAAAAACACAAACAATTCTGTAGATAGAACAGCTACAGATGCCGCAGAAGCTATTAGATATTTTACACGACTTATTTCAACATACCCGTCAAGTATCTATGCACAACAAGCTCCGGCTGAAATTACCGCTTGTAAAACAATTCTAGCAGAACGTGAAATCTATATTGCTGATGTTTTCTGGAATATGGGAAATAGTGGTGCTGCTTACAAACGCTATATGCACGTTTATGAAAACTTCCCAGAACTAACTGAAATTCATGAATATTCTGAAATTCAAGCAAAAGCTGCTTTCCTTAAGTATACAGAAGACCTTTCTGAAGAGGAAAGACGCGCAATTCATGGTTCATGGCACGATTACTTTAAATGGTTGTAGTTCAAACTCTTCCATCAAAAGATATAATATAAAAGGATAAATTATGGATAATTCACAACAAAGAACCGTCGGCCTTTCGCGTGCCGGCGTATTTATGCAACAAGTTTACTCTTGGATGTTTATTGGTTTACTTTTTACAGCTGTTATAGCTTACTTTTTCTCTTCAGTGCCTGCACTTCTTAGCATTGTATTAAACCCTGTAGTAATGATTGTGCTTATGCTTGCAACATTAGGTTTAGTATTCTTCCTAACTTCACGTATTCACACTCTATCTGCTACTAGCGCAAGCGGATTTTTCTTGCTTTATGCTGGCTTAAATGGTGCTGCACTTTCACCGATTTTACTTGTATACACTTCAAGTTCAATCTTTGTAACATTTGCAATTACTTCTGTAATGTTTGGTGCTTTAGCTCTTTATGGAATGGTTACTAAGCGTGATTTATCTGCTATGGGTTCATTCATGTTTATGGGTCTTATTGGTATAATCATTGCTTCGCTAGTAAACTTTTTCTTACAAAGCAGTGCAATGCAATTTGTAATCAACGTTTTGGGTGTAATCATTTTTGCAGGCCTTACTGCTTATGACAATCAAAAAATCCGTGAAATGGGTGAATCAGCTCCTCTTGACGACAGCCTTGCAATTCGTCGTGGCTCTGTTTTAGGTGCGCTTACACTTTATCTTGACTTCCTCAACTTATTCCTCTTCCTTCTTCGTCTTTTCGGAACAAGCAGAGACTAATACTTGATTTAATTTAGATTCTTAAAGTCAGGGCTTATTGCTCTGACTTTTTTTATACCCTAACTATGTAAATACTCAATAGATAATTTATAAGTTAGTCTGTTATTAATTTTCTATTGATTTATATAGAAATTTGTTATATGAACTAACTAAGTAAAAATTGTGAGGTCACTATGAAAAATACTTTGTTACTTATATTAGATGGTTTTGGAATTGCTCCAAACACACCTAGTAATGCAATATATCAAGCAAAAGCTCCAACTCTACAAAAACTTCTTGCACTTCCTGAAATGGTTGAAATTGATGCGTCAGGGCGTTCAGTAGGTCTACCAACAGGATTTATTGGAAACTCAGAAGTAGGCCACCTAAACATAGGCGCAGGTACTATTGTTTATCAAGATATGACAAAAATCGACCTTGCAATTGAAGAAGGAACTTTTTTTGAAAATGAAGTAATTACAGAACTTTTAGCATCAGCAAAAGAAAAAAATGGAAGAGTTCACTTCCTAGGTTTACTTTCTGATGGGGGCGTACATAGTCATATAAGTCACTTACATGCTCTGCTTCAATTAGCACAAAAAAAAGAAGTTCCGGCTTACGTTCACGCTTTTCTTGATGGTCGTGATACACCTCCATCATCAGGCGCTCACTATGTGCAAAAACTCCTTCCTATGCTTGAAGAAACTAATGGTAAACTAGCTACTCTTTGTGGCAGATTCTATGCTATGGATAGAGATAACCGCTGGGAAAGAGTAAAAGAAGCTTATGACTTGCTTACAAGTGGAAATGGTATAAAAATTTCTGATCCTATTCAAACACTTGAGGAAGCATATAAATTTGAAGAGTTTGATGAATTTGTGAAACCTCGTATTCTCGATCAAGAAGGTACTATACAAGATAATGATGTAGTTTTCTTCTTTAACTTTAGAGCTGATAGAGCTAGAGAACTTGGTTTTTCTCTTAGTAGTGAACACTTTGATGGTTTTGAACGTGCTAAATTCCCTAAAATTGCCGGAATTGCTGGAATGACTTTATACGAATCAAAATTAAGTTTAAAAGTTGCATTTCCTAAGCAAAACCTTAAAAATACAATTGGCGAAAGATTATCTGATAGAGGAATTAAACAGTTACGTATTGCAGAAACTGAAAAGTATGCCCATGTTACCTACTTCTTTAACGGTGGTAGAGAAGAACCTTTCCCAAATGAAGATCGTGTACTTATCCCTTCTCCTAAAGAAGTTGCAACTTATGATTTGAAACCTGAAATGTCCGCAAATGATGTAACAACTCAGCTTATTGATGCTATAAAAGATGATAAATATCAATTTGTTGTGTGCAACTTAGCGAACCCAGATATGGTAGGGCATACAGGAATTATGCCGGCAGCAATCAACGCTGTTGAGTTTGTAAATGAATGTGTCGAGAGAATTCTAGCTGTAATAGCTGAAAAAGATTGGAAAATCATCATCACATCAGACCATGGAAATGTTGAATGTATGATGGACGAAAATGGTAATCCACAAACAGCTCATACGCTCAATAAAACTCCACTTATTGTAATTGAGGGTGCAACTCCAATTGCAATAGATCGTAATGAACACACAAAACTTGCTGATATTGCAAAACTAATCTAATTTTTAGAAATAGAAATTTTTTATTAAAAGTCCAATTTTTATAGTTGGACTTTTTTTTTATTTTTTTATAAGCTATAAAAATAATTATTATTCTATATGAGGTTACAAGAAGCACATGAAGGCAAATTTAATCATACAAATCCACAGGATAGGAGATTTAGTACTTACTTTTCCTCTTGTAAAAAAAATGCTTGAACTTGAACCTAATAGACCATTATTTATTGTAGCTGAAAAAAAATTTTATCTTCCCTTGCGCGAACTCGCTCCTAACGCAATCTTTATTCCTCCAACATCAAAAATTTTATTAGAAGTAGAATTCAATGAAATAATCAATCTCAGTCATAGAAGAGAAAGTTACGAGCTTGTTGAAAAACTGAAAGCTGATAAAGTAATAGGTTACTACAAAAAAGATAATGCTTTACATATCAATGGATTTTGGCAACTTTACCGAGCTTCGCTAACACATAATTCAAGACATAATCTTTTTCATTGGGCTGATTTGAACGCGTTAGACTATCTAAATTATAATCAAATCTCTTCAATGCCTTACACTCAATTAAATACCACCCCAAAAGATAAAAAAATTGGACTTTTCATAGGAGCAAGCGAAGAAAGTAAAAGACCAAATCCTCTTTTTTTTGCAAAATTATCAGAATCATTATTAAAATTAGGATATAAACCCTTTTTACTTGGTGGTTCAGCAGAAGAAAAATTAGGGGAAGAAGTTAATAAAATTTTACAAATTCCAGCGCTAAATTTGGTTAATAAATTTTCTCTTAGTGAACTTGTGAGTTTTATGCAAGGCCTTGATTTAGTTGTCACCCCTGATACCGGACCAATGCACATTGCCGCTGCTTTTGGCGTTCCTACTTTAAATTTATCCCTTGGCAATGTTGCGCCGAATGAAACGTCTGTTCCCAACCCAAATCACTATGTACTTCAAGCGAATATTTCATGTCGAGCATGTTGGTCTTGCCACCGAGAGTATCAATGCAAGGAAAAATTTGTTCCATATGAAGTATCTAAAATCATTCATTCTTTACTGTTTAATGATAATAAGCTAACCACAATAAAGGGTTTATCTCTTTTCAAAACAGCTCGCACAGAAAACTTACACACATTAGTTCCAATCTGTACAAAAAGAAATCAAGTAAAAAACCATTTAGATATTTTTTGGCAAGAATACTATTTTAGAATTTCACCTTTAGATTTTCCACACGAAAAAAAAGGTATACATTATCTAAAAGAGCATACTTCAAACTTTGTACCGTTTTTTATGAATTCCCACTTAAAACTTTTTAAAGATATTCATACTTCTTTCAAAAAAAATGAGATACTTACACCAGATTTTTGGAAAGAATTTCCGCCTCTTATGCAAAGTATCTCAAGTTTTATACAACTATATCTAGAAAATGAGCTTTATAGTAAGAAAAGTTTTATGAAATCCTTTAACTTTCTTGAAGAGCTCGTCAAATAATCTATTGATTTCTATAAAAATAATTTAGCTGGTGTTGCATGTAAACCTTTTCAAGAATTTGACTTATATTTCCTGTTGCAATTTTAAGAAACGACTTTAACTCAGGAGTTATATTGCTTTTAGACCTCGAAGCTAAGCATATTGCACCAAAAGTATTTTTTTCAAACTGCAAAGGTAAGCATATAGCAGATTTAAAATCTGGTATGCCAGCAATTTTTCCGTATATCAAACTTGATGCACGGTTTACGCCATCGTTATATATAGCTTCTTCATTCCTCAAAACCCATCCCAACATACCGGATTGTAAAGATATTTCTTCAGATTGATTATCTTTCAATATAAGAGGGACATTTTCACATTCTACTAAATATGTATTCGATTCCTCTGGACGTGAGGCAAAAGAAACATACTCAAACCCTGATGCCTCTGATAAAATTTTAAGACTCGAGTGAAGATATTCTGACCATGAAGTATACTTTTCACGCAGTATATTAAATCCTTCAAGTGCATAAAAATAAGTAGAAAGTTGTAAAGACAATGTTGTCAGAGCTGTAATATTTTGTATTTGAGGAATTAATCGAGCAAAAAGAGCTAGAAGTGTTTGATCTTCTTCTTTAAATACGTCTTTTTCTAAACTATCTATAACTAATACGCCTTTATTTGCCACTAATGTAGCATAAAAAGTTTGAACATCTGGTTTTACAGCCCCGTAATAGTTTAGATTATTTTGTTGAATATCTGTGTGTTCAATAAGCAAGGGAGCTGCATTGCGCATTACAACACCAACGTAACCTTGCCCTTCTTCAATGCAAATATTTTCTAGGGTTTCTGTATTTGGGCACCAAGAAGCAACAAGTCGCAACTGTTCTCTATTTTCGTGATCAGGTAAAAAAAGTGCGGCTGCGTGCGCATCAAAAACATTTCCAATAATTGCGAGTAAAGTTTGATATGGATGAAAATCTTTCATATTAATCCTAAGTAAACATATTCGTTTTAATAAGTATTTAATTTTAGCGGTTTGTGTTTATTTCTAATAAATTGTTTGTATCTCGGCAAATTATCAATATTTTATCTAATTTGCAAGTCAAAATAAAATTATTTTTTTTACTTTTTTTCTATTATTATGATTTAACATACTAAAATTCTAAATTTATTTTTTTTAAATTTTGCTTGTTCTATATATTGCAAATTTTTATAATTTATTGTACAATTTTTTCAACGAAATTTATAAGGAGAAAGGTATGTTAGAAGCAAAAAAATGTTTTCTTAAAGCCGAGTACCCTTGGAGAAATGAAACTGCTTTCTCCGATATTATTAATCTTCATACCATCTATGAGTTAAAATCTTTTCTTGATGTAGTACATATTCGTTCATGCCTTATTAAGTCATATAATGAACTAAGAGAAGAATATCCTCTTGTTGATACTCGCTCGCTCTTACCTTCTTTTGATTCAGACCCCTTTGAATATAGCGAGTTGCATGGCTTTTCTATGCTTGCAATTGATAGGGAATTGCACAGCTTTAATGAATTATTTCAATATGATCCTCTTTTTCCGGTTGCGGATGTTATTACAAATGCTGACGGGCCATGTTGTCCGCTAGAAAACCATGTTTTCAATATTAATACAGCTACATTTCTTTCACGCCTACCAAAAAAGTTTCACGATATCTATAAAAAATCTGCAAACCTAGATATTACTCAACTTGATTATTATCCTAGAATTCTTCCACTTTTACTTGAGATGGATAGAGCTCATGTTATGTCTAAAACTAAGCTTGGCTATTATCAGCTTGAAGGGATTTTCGCATCATTCCCATCTGATTTAGATGGAGAGCTAAAAAGATACGGTCTAAGAATAGGAAAATTTCAAACTGGAAATTCATCTCTTTATTTACGTAACCGTTTATTTACATTGCAGTTTTTAATGGAACTTTACGGCTTTCCTATTGCATCTGAAAGACGTACTTCCTCTGCTCTTTTTGCGCGTAGACTTCACAAGTCTGGTGAAAAATTCCTCATCAGAGTTTTGGGGCAATCTGATAGAACCATTACAACTATCTGGAATGATTCACATCATACAAAATATCCTATGGTCGAAAAAGTTGCTCTAGTTAAGATTGAAGACACTGACACTATTTCAGCGCTCAATGAACTTAATGCTTTTATCGACCCTGAAAATCACGTTGCAATTGCTCGTGTAACATATCAGCAACACTCATATTCTGCTACTAACGTAAGGCAAGACAGAGCAATTTCAGTGCAAACACAATCTATTATTCACCCTGATTCAGGAATGAATATAACAAATCTTAATTTTTTGCGTGATACAGCTTCACTCGTTTTATCACTGAACGATATTTCAAAGGGTGAATACGCAGGTAAAACTGTATATAAAAAGACTGAAATCATTGAAGGTTCTGACACTGAAGAAAAAAGATTAAAAATATTTTACGCTTGGCTTTTAAAGCATCAAAGACGTATTATCGGTTACTCTGACGAAACATACTCAAACTTTAATAAACTCTTTGAAAATTACTTTGAAACTATTCAGTTTATTGATAATTCTAGCAATCTATATACGTTAAAATCAGAATTAAAGTCTCGTTTTTACTATATCCAGCAAGCAAGAAAACTCAAGGATTTAGAAGAGGTTATAACAAGACAATACAAAAATACTACTCTCTCTTACGAAGCAATGCTCAATGAAGCTGTTACTATAATGAGAGAATATAAATTTGAACTTTTCTATTACTTTGAAGATCTTGTCTCTGCCGCTATTAAACTTACAGAATTAATTCTAAATGATAGATACATTCAACGTACTTACATAGAAAAAAGAGAAAACTTACTTACAGCTCGTGGACTTGAAATTAAAAAGAAATACAGAAGTTTAGTTCAAATTCATGACGAATTTAAAGCAATACAAAAAACACATAAGATCGACTAATATGCACGCATTTTACTTAGAACCCAATAAATGGGATTACAATACACTTGAAGATGCTGAATTTAAACACGCAGTTCAAGTACTTAGACTTAAAACAAGTGACAAATTCTTCCTCTTCGATGGCGAAGGAAAAAAAGCACTTTGTTCAATTTTAGAAATCAAAAAAAAGTCTTTATCATTTGAAATACTAGAAGAAGAAATTTTTCAAGAGGCATCAAATAAAGTTATTCTTGCAGCGGCTTGGACTAAAGCTGCACGTCGTGGTTTTCTGTTAGAAAAAGTTGTTGAATTAGAAGCTTCCGAACTATGGATGTGGTACTCTGACTATAGCCAATTTCCTCTTCCTGACATAAATTCTGCTACTGTAGAAAGTTGGAGAGCACAACTTATTGCTGGAATTAAACAATGTCACAATCCATTTTTACCAAAGTTAAGGCTATTTTCATCACAGAAATTAATGCTCGAAGAAGCAAAAAAACATCAATATTTACAGGTTCTAACAACAGATCCAGCACCTGAAATCTATAATTATACCACTGAAAATTTAAATCAAGAAGGTACTACGATTTTAACAATCGGACCCGAAGGCGGTTTTTCACCTAAAGAAATTGAAATTTTCAATTCAAACAATGCTAAATTTTATACAATGGGTGACAGAATTTTACGCTATGAAACAGCCGCAATTCTCGCTCTCGGCCTACATTTCTGGTATAAAACTGGCTCAAAATCTTAGTTTAGAGCTATAATAATGATAAATAGTCTTTTGTTTCAATCACCTTTAGCGGAAAAAATGCGTCCTCACAAACAAGAAAATTATATAGGACAAAAGCATCTAAAAGAAAAGGTTTCCGCACTTATCAATGCTAAACGATTACCATCTCTTCTTCTTTTCGGACCTCCCGGATGTGGAAAATCTAGCCTTGCGCTTTTACTTGCAAAGAGTCATAATTTACCCTTTGTAAGAGTTTCTGCTCCTGAAGCTGGTTTAGCGCAATTGAGGAAAAGCCTCAAGGATGGACAATGTCTTATTCTTGATGAATTACATAGATTTTCAAAAGCACAGCAGGATTTCTTTCTTCCTATTTTAGAAGCAGGAAATATAACACTTATTGCTACAACTACTGAAAATCCTTCATTTTGTATTACAAAGCAACTCCTCTCAAGACTCCACCTTTTAAAGCTCAACCCTTTAGAAGACGATGAGCTGATTGAGCTTGCAAAGAAAACTCTTCAAGAAATTAATGCTGAATTTTCAGATGATGTAATTGAAATGCTCGTGCATTTTTCTTATGGTGATGCGCGCACTCTTCTGAATCTACTTGAATTTGCTAATGAACTTCCCCATGAAAACCGTAACCTTGAAGATGTAAGAAAAGCACTTCCTGAAATTGTTGCAAAACACGATAAAAAAGGTGATAGCCATTACGAAAGAATTTCTGCGCTTATTAAATCAATTCGTGGTTCAGATCCTGATGCGGCTCTTTATTATCTAGCAACTCTACTTGAAGGGGGCGAAGATCCTAGATTCATCTGTAGACGATTAATTTTATCAGCATCAGAAGATGTAGGTCTTGCTGACCCTCACGCACTTCCGCTTGCTGTTTCATGTCAACAAGCTGTTGAATTTATTGGTATGCCAGAAGGATTTATCCCGCTTTCTGAAACTGTTGTATATCTAGCACTTGCACCAAAAAGTAATACAACTTATGCCGCATATAAAAGAGCAGCTCAAGAAATTCAAGAATTTGGAATTCAACCGGTTCCAATACATCTACGAAACCCTGTAACACGCTTGCAAAAAGAGTGGGGATATGGTAGAGAATACAAATACCCTCACAACTATCCGAATTCTTACGTAAAGCAAGATTATTTACCTGATAATATAAAACATAGAACTTTTTATTATCCAAAATCTGAGGGTAAAGAAGAGGAATTAAACGCCTTACATAGAGAAAAAATTGAAAAAGGTGAAGAATAATTATGAATATGCCAAGTTTACCAATAAATTATAAAAGCCCAGAAAGAGAAATCTCGTCACTCATTAAAACGTTTCCATCAATTTCATTTTATTATAAAATATTCAATGTTGTAAACAATGCTAATAAGTTAGCAAAAGCAAATAAATACCCTGTTGAACGATGGGTCCAGGATTCACTTTCCACTCTTCAATGCGTTGAAGAATGTGGCGGAAAGATTGACGTTGAGGGTATGGAACACTTTACTCAAACGGAAGGACCTTGCGTTTTTGTCGCTAACCATATGAGTACACTTGAAACTTTTGGTTTACCTATTTTTATTCAACCTTACAAAGATGTTTCGTATATCGTAAAAAGTAGCCTTGCGACCTATCCTCTATTTGGCGCTATTATGAGAAGCAGAAACCCTATCCTCTTGGATAGAGTAAATCCACGAGAGGATTTTGCAAAATCTATGACCGAAGGTGCTGAAATGCTTGCAGGTGGACGCTCAATAATTATCTTCCCACAAGGTACACGTAAGAAAGTTTTTGATGAGCAAGATTTCAACTCATTAGGTGCTAAAATTGCTAAAAAAGCAAATGTACCACTCGTTCCAATTGCTCTTAAAACAAACTTTTGGGATACCGGGAATATAATTAAGGATTTCGGTTTCATAAAACCAGCTAATACTGTATATTTCCACTTTGGTGAAGCTATGCAGATTACAGGTAACGGAAAAGCTGAACATGCTGCCTGTGTTGAATTTATTAAAAACAAATTAGAAAGCTGGAAATAAGCTACTTATAATCTAAACTATTTATAAGGAAAAGCCTCTGACGACTTACGAAAGTCTACAGAGGTTTTTTACTTTAAAATGCTTTATAAAGACCTCTGCATAATTACTGAACATTTTACTGAGAAAAGCTAATAATTTTCTTTTTACTTTAGGATTACTTTCTAACTTGTTGATATTCCAGTAAATGATTTTTAAGGAAGGGGGAGAACTCGAGAGGGGGAAACACCGTTTTTGACTCAAAAA
>CAYJOR010000011.1:0-60309 GCA_964371865.1 uncultured Desulfovibrionaceae bacterium
TAAAAAGAAGATTATTAGCTTTTCTCAATAAAATGTTCAGCAATTATGCAGAGGTATTAATTAAGTAATACTGTAACAGGTATCTACCAAAATATAATTACTGAAACTAGAGTATGTTTATAAATTAATATTAAACTTTGGAATAATAAAGCTAAATCCATAAAGAAGACTAGGGTGTGTTTCTAAATTAAGAGATTTTGTATTTTTGACAAGGAAAAGTGAATTTTTATGAAAGGAGTTTATCAAAACATAAATGACTTGAATAAAAATTTACTTTGACGAAGCTATTTGTTGATAAGTCTGATAGCGAAATATCGTTTTTTTATCAAAGTAATTCAGCTAACTTCATCTAACTATCAAAAATCAAAAGAATTAATTTAGAAACATACCCTAGTTATATCAGTACCTGTCAATCAATGTCTTAACAAGAATTAAGACTTTTAGTGCTTTATTTTAAAACCTCTTTAAGCTCAAAAGTAAACAAAAAAAATATCGATACTAATTCACGTAACAAGTTATATGCACTTGCTTGAAGTGCTATAAATTGTCGACATGATTAATATCGATATATATTGAAATTTTTAACCTAGAAAGAATTAATGACTTCCATGATCCATATCAGGTTTCTTTGCATCTTTCATTGCATTATAAACAACTAATGCAAGGCCAATACCGAGAACGGTAAGAACCAAGTAAAGAACGCCAAAAAAGATAACGTGATCAGGCATCCATAATGGTAAATCCCAAGGAAGTGGGCTACGTACGTTTACTCCGGGTGTCATACTAACTCCTTTTATCTAAGCACTTTTGATATTAAATGACTGAGTGTCAGTATAGCTATTTTTTTAAAAAGTGCAAGTCTTTTTAATCTAGTTGAGCAAAGAAAAATTTTCACATTTTAGATTCAGCACTATAGATTACTCTTACCATAGAAAAAGATCTTAATATAAAATCATCAATAATTTCGGCAATTAAAAGTCTAATTAAAGTCGTTAGTTAGAGTATCAAAGATCTAATTAGTTTGAATAATTCTTCCTTACAAATCAGCCTGAAAAAAAGAATTGAACTTTAGAAGATTTTTCGATAAAGTACACACATATACTATTTGTTAAGGTTACATTTTTATGCTTACTCTTCATAAATCAGAAAATCTTCAAGAAATACAATCTTGTGTTGCTACTATTGGAAATTTTGACGGAATTCATATTGGTCATGCTATTCTCATTAAAAAATGCGCTGAAACTGCAAAAAAACTCAATCTTCCATCTGTTGTAATAACGTTTGCACCTCACCCAAGTGTTGTTCTTTCAAAAAATCCCGTAAGACCGCTGATAAGCTTGAAAAAAAGGCTTATGCTTATTGAGGATTTAGGTGTAGACTACTGTTATGTTATACCTTTTACAAAGGAATTTGCTAAACAAAAAGCAAGTCAATTTATTGAGGAATTTGTAAAAGATAACATTCATTGTCAAGAACTTATTGTAGGCTATAATTTTCTTATGGGTTGCGATAAAGTTGGTGGTGAAGCACTTTCTAATCTACTTTCCGAGTTTCATTGCAAGCTTTTTCTTCAGGATGAAGTTGTTTTGACTGACAGCTCAGGGCAAAGTCACAAACTTTCATCAACTACTATCAGAAAAGCTCTGAATCTAGGTGATATAGAACTTGTGAATACATTTTTAGGGCGTGAGCATAGTGTAAAAGGTAAGGTTGAGCACGGCGCAAAACGTGGTTCTGCCCTCCTCGGATTCGCTACTGCAAATATGGATACTGGAAATCTGCTTCTCCCAAAAGCCGGAGTTTATGCAACTACTGCATCTTTTCCAGATAATGCCGACCCAAACACCTATAAAGCAATAAGTAATATTGGCTATAATCCAACCTTTGCGGGCGATAAACTCATTATGGAAACCCATATAATCGACTTCGATAAAATGATTTATGGTGAAAACCTTCGAGTAGAATTTCTTACTCGCATAAGAGATGAAAAAAAGTTTTCCTCAATAGATGAACTCATAGCTCAATTAGAAGCAGATAAAAATTTCAGAATCAACCTAAATTCATAACATAAGGAATTAATATGAGAACTTGTGATTATTCACGAAAAACAAATGAAACAGATATCCAACTCTCCTTAAATATTGATGGTAGCGGAGAAACTAAAATATCCAGTGGTTTTGGAATGTTAGACCACTTTCTTACTCTTTTAGGCTTCTGGGCACAGTTTGATTTATCAGTAAAATGCGTGGGCGATACCTATATAGATAACCATCACACAGCCGAAGACATCGGCATAACTTTAGGCACAGCTCTTATCTCTGCAATGGGCGACAGAAAAGGAATTGCGCGTGTTGGCAATGCAAAAGTTCCAATGGATGAAGCTCTTACAGAGGTGTGTATAGATCTTTCTGGAAGAGCTTGGATTGAATGGAGAAACTCTGAAATTCTTCCTCCAGTTCTTGCTAATGAAGAAATTGATATCTGGCGTGAATTTTATAAAGCTTTTGCTTTTGCTGCAAAATGTAATCTACATGTAAATTTCCTTTATGGAAAAAATGGTCATCACCTTTTAGAGTCAGTTGCAAAAGGTCTTGGACTTGCACTTAAACAAGCTTTAAAAGTTGAAACAAATCGTGTATCAAGCACCAAAGGAGTGTTGGAAGTATGATTAAATTATTACAAGTATTATTCTGTTTTATTTTAGCAATTTTTCTTTCAGCTTGTGCCTCTAATCAAAACGCTGAGCTACCTATTCCTGATATTCGTATAGGCCTTGCTCCTCTCAATCAACCTACAGATTCTTCTGAACTCATGGCAGGCTATTTCCCTAAAGATAGACGCCTTGCCGACGAAAACCAAATTCAAAATTTGGACTCCGCAATAAAAGAAAAAATCGCTTTACTTCCACGTCAAATTATGAATCTTGTTGAAGTAAACGATGAATTACTTGCTCCATTTATAGAAGAAAACCCAACAAAAGGCGTTCTTGCTTACTGGATTGAATACGGTAAGTATCAAGATGTTGATTTAATTCTTGTTCCTCAACTTTATTATTATCACGACAAAGAAGCGTCAAACAAGCAAGGCATGGAAAACGCCCTTATGCTTGATTTTTATCTGATTGATACAAGAGATAATGGTCTTCTTCTTGCTCGTTCCCATTTTGCCGAAGAAGAGCAGGCAACTCAAGGGAACATATTAGGTATGATTGCTTTCACTAAAAGAATTGGTGATTCTTCAATAAATGCAATGCTTTCTGACTCCATTGATAGAATGGTAGAAGAATTTAATTTATAAAAACAAAGGAAAAAACATGAAAAAACTTTGTATTGTATTAATATTATTTACTTTAACAGCGTGTGCAACAGTTGAAAAATATAATACAATGGTGCGAAGTCACATTTCGTCAACTCAAGATGAGCTTGTTGGTAGTTGGGGAATTCCTGATAAAACTTTTACTCTTTCTAATGGCGATGTGCTCTTTTCCTATATAAATGAAAGTACTAGACATTATGAAGGAACTCCGGGAAAAGTTACTAAGTATGTTGACAAGGATGGGAATGTGAGCTTTACATCAACAGAAGGTACTGATTCCTACTACAGAGATTATATCTGCACAACTGATTTCAAAATTCGAGATGGTATAGTCATAGATGTTAATTTCCGCGGTAATGACTGTTACTCTGAATAATTTCATCTATATATTAAATGAAGAAACCACGTTTTTTACAAGCGTGGTTTTTTATTGATTTGAAGTCGTTTATCAAAGCATAAACAACTGAATAATGTTTGAACTCTAACACAGAGATAATCGAATTGACAATTTTGACAATACTATCTAACAAATTCTTGGTAATTGAGCACCTTCAAGAAGTGGGAGTAAGCGTGTTCCGCCAATTTTAGTTTTAAGAATTACTCTCGCTTTATCCTTTTCTTTTAATTGAATATTTCCAATTTGACACGCATTTTTACCCTCAGGGAACGAACGCATAATACTTAGAGCTTCGTCTGCATATTTTTGTGGCAAAATACAAATAAATTTCCCTTCATTAGCAAGATAAAGAGGATCAAGCCCTAGAAGTGAACACGCTGAATATACCGCTTTTGACACAGGAATATCTTTATCATTTATAAGACAATCTACCTGAGATTGTTCAGCTATTTCTCCTAAAGTTGTTGCTAACCCTCCACGGGTTGGATCTCTTAAAACGTGAATTTCCGGAATTGTAGTAACAATTTTTTCAATAATATGATTAAGTGATGCACAATCTGAAGAAATATTTTGTATAAACGAAAATTTTTCACGAGCTGCCATAATTGCTAATGCGTGATCGCCAAGATTTCCGGAAATAAGAATTGCATCACCATCTTCAGCTCTATTTCCACTTGGTGGATTATCTACTAAAACTTCGCCTATTCCTGTGGTATTAATAAATATTTTATCGCAAACTCCACGTGGAACAACCTTTGTATCTCCAGTAACAACAAGAACTCCTGCTTTATTTGCAGCTTCTGCTAAATTTGAAACTACACGTTCAAGCAAATCAAGCTCTAAACCTTCTTCTAGAATACAAGCAGTTGAAATATATCTTGGTTTTGCACCAAGCATTGCAACATCATTTACTGTTCCATGCACTGCAAGATTCCCTATATTTCCTCCATTAAACTCTATCGGAGTAATAACATAAGAATCTGTACTCATTGCAAGCGGTGATTTTAAATTTATCAAAGCAGCATCATTTAGAGTATTAAGTATTGGATTTCCAAGATATTTTAAAATAAGTTCATTAATAAGTCTTTGTGAAGCGCGTCCACCCGAACCAACATCAAGAGAAAGAGTTTTCATAATTTTCCTTTAAATATCCATATAACGATAGTATGACGCACAAGCGCCCTCTGAAGAAACCATACAAGGACCAAGTGGATTTTGAGGCGTACAAGCTTTTGAAAAAATAGGACATTTAGGAGGTTGAATATGTCCTTTCAAAACAGAACCACATTTACATGCTGTAGGTTTATCATCTGTTTTCAATTCAATATTAAAGCGTTTGAGCGCATCAAATTCTGTGAATTCTTCTCTTATCGATAGCCCACTTTGTTCTATTTTTCCAAGACCGCGCCAATGGGCATCGGTCGATTTAAAGACTGAATAGAGTAAATCCATAGCTTTTTTATTTCCATCATGAGAAACTGCTCTAGTATACGCATTTACAACTTTAGCGTCATTTTCAACTAATTGTTCAAGTGCACACTTCAAAGCATAAGCCATATCTAAAGATTCAAAACCTGTTATAATTGCAGGTTTTTTATATTCAGTTCCTATAAAATTAAAGTACTCTACTCCGGTTATACATGCAACATGCCCCGGTAAAAGAAAGATGTCTACACTTGGTACGTCTGCACTTTCTTCGCTGAGTAAAGCATGCAAAGCCGGTGCGACTTGTTTGTGCATTGAAAAAACAGAAAAATTCTTTATATTTTGCGCTTGTGCACTCAAAATTGTAGCAGCTATAATAGGAGCTGTTGTTTCAAAGCCAATTCCAAGAAAGATTATTTCATGGTTTGGGTTATCTAGAGCAATTTGAAGCGCATCATGCGGAGAGTAGATTATTTCAAGTTTTGAATTTGTTCCAAAAACAGTATTTTTTAGACTATCACCTTTTGCATTTGGAACTCTGATTAAGTCACCAAAAGTTGCAATAATGCAATTATCAAGCTTAGAAAAATCAAGATAAGCTTGAACTTCACTTTCATGTGTTACACAAACAGGACACCCCGGTCCAGAAATATGATGAAGTTTTTCAGGGAGTAAGGAACGTAATCCGGTATGAAATAATGAGGCAGTATGTGTTCCGCAAACTTCCATAAAGCGTATATCACGCCCTATTTTATCGCAAAGATTTTTTATTTGCGCAATAAGAGCAGAACAGTATTCAGGGCTATTATATTCGTTTTCAAAATCCATATATACTTCACTTCATTTTTAGAGTTGTAATAATTTCCCTTTAGTTAACACAGTATTGCGTTAGGGTCAAGTATGCTATCTAGGCAAAAGCAAAAAGGAATATTTTTTTATACCTCATAATGACTTTAAATAGAAAAAGCAGACTTTACAGTCTGCCTTTTATTAATCTAAAGTCATTTCTTATTTTCTTTATTGAGGAGCAACTTCAGTTGATTCAGTTGGTTTAGTTTCTTCAGTAGCTTTATCAGCTTCAACAGGAGCTTCAGCTGGTTTGTCTTCTACAACAGGAGCTTCAGCTGGTTTGTCTTCTACTACAGGAGCTTCAGCTGGTTTTTCTTCTACTGCTGGAGCTGGTGCTTCAGACTGTGCAGGTGCTGGAGTTGTTTCTTCAAATTGAACGTTTAGAAGTGATGAAGTCTCATCAGAGGTGCCTGTCATGATATTGTAAGCCAATGAAGTACAAACAAATATCACTGCTAAAGTTGCAGTAAGTTTAGTTAAAAGACCGCCGGCACCGGCTGAACCGAAAGTATTAGAACTTCCGCCACCAAAAATAACTCCCATACCGTCACGACCTGCTTGTAAAAGAACAAGAATTACAAGAATTACACAAACTAGTATATGTACTGATAAAATCGCAGTATCCACAAGATGCTCCTAAGAAAATATTTTTATGAACGCACTATTGATGAGAAGCTTTCTGCTTGTAATGATGCACCACCAACTAGTACGCCATCAACATTTGCAATTGCCATAATAGCAACAGCATTTTCAGGTTTTACGCTTCCACCATAGAGTATACGTGTTTCATTTGCTTTTTCAGCTAAAATTTCAATCAATAAAGCACGAACAATTGCATGTGCTTCTTCAATATCTTTTTCGCTTGCTACTTTACCGGTACCAATTGCCCAAACCGGTTCGTAAGCAATTGCTAAATCTTCAGCTTTATAATCAGCAGGAAGTTTAGCAAGACCTTCAACTAATTGAGTTTTTAGAACAGATTGAAGTTTTCCGCCTTCACGCTCTTCTAATGTTTCACCTATACAGAAAACTACTCGCATACCCTTAGTAAGAGCAAATTCAGTTTTATCAGCAAGAAAAGCATCTGTTTCGCCAAAATAGCTACGGCGTTCTGAGTGACCTACTAAAACCCATTCAGCACCGATTGGTTTAATCATATCAAGTGAAATTTCACCAGTATATGCACCTTCGTCTGCAGGATAAAAGTTTTGCGCACCAAATCCAAAAGGAAATTGAGGTGGCATGGTTGCTTTTGCTACATTCAAAGAAGATATATTTGTTGCTGATGGAAATACAACAACTTCTCTATCTAACATTGGAGCTTCGTTAAGACGTGCAAGCAATTCTTTGGCTGTATCAATTGCTTGGGTTGGAGTTTTATACATTTTCCAATTTGCTGCCATTAATTTAAGCATGAGTAAGTTCTCCTTCACGAGATTTCAAACAGGCATTTTCTCTTGTGATAGAAAAAAAGTCAAGCTTTTTTTTCACATATAATTATCAATTATTCTCATAACCTCTGTGAATCGTATTTTTTTTATTTTTTTAATTAGAACTTGACAATATCAATTTTCCTTAATATAAATAATCTGTAAAATTAATATATATTTAAAGATTTGAGGATATATGTTCGCATTAAAGGCTTTAAAGGCTCTTGCCGACGAAACTCGCTTGCGTTTAGCTCTTGTACTTTGCCGTTACGAACTTTCAGTAAATGAAATCGTAACTCTAATGGATATGGGGCAGTCTCGTATATCCAGACATCTGAAAATATTAGTAGATGCTGGCCTCTTAGAGTCAAGACGTGACGGACTTTGGGTGTATTACTCTGCAATTCCATCTGGTGAGGGACGTCAGTTTTTGGACTCAATCCTCCCCTACGCGCTTGACATGCCAACAACAAGAGCTGATTTAGATATGGCTCTACATATTCTTGAGGAAAGAGCTAGAAAAACAAGACAATTCTTCAATGCAATAGCAGAAGATTGGGATGAACTCAGCCGAGAAATTTTAGGGGATTTCAACCTACCTACATCAATATTAAAAAAACTTCCAAAAGACTGCAACGTGGCTGTAGACCTTGGTTGTGGTACAGGCGGAGTTCTTGTTGAAATGCGTCATGGCGCAGAAGAAGTTATAGGTGTTGACGGTTCACCACGCATGCTCGAACTTGCAAGACGACGTTTTGCAGAAACTAGCGGAAAGGATATGGTGAATATATCCTTGAGAATTGGTGAGTTAGATCATCTTCCTTTACGAGATGCTGAAGCAAATTTTGCGTGTATCAATCTAGTATTACATCATATTTCAGAACCCAAAATAGTTCTTTCCGAAATCAAACGCATCCTAAAACCTAAAGGTTCATTACTTGTGACAGAATTTCTCAAACACGATAATGAAACACTCAGAACTGATTATGGTGACAGGTGGTTAGGTTTTGATAAAGATAATTTTATACAAATGGCTCAAAGTGTTGGATTAATTTACGACGATATTGAAATCATAAACGTAAAAAAGAATCTTTCACTTTTTCAATTAATTTTAAAAAATCAGTAGGTAATCATCATGGTTCGTAACATCGATTTATCTCTTCCTTATGCAGTAGCTGACATTGATTTAGCTGACTTCGGTCGTAAAGAAATGCAACTTTCTGAACGCGAAATGCCCGGCCTCATGTCTTTGATTGAAAAATACAAAGGAACTCAGCCTTTTAAAGGTTTAAAAATCATGGGTTCACTTCATATGACAATTCAAACTGCAATGCTCATCAAAACACTTCATGCTCTCGGAGCTGATCTTCGTTGGGCATCATGTAATATTTTCTCTACTCAAGACCACGCAGCAGCAGCTATTGCGGCTGATGGCCTTGCAGCAGTTTTTGCATGGAAAGGCGAAACTTTAGAAGATTATTGGTGGTGTACTGAGATGGCACTTACCTGGCCTGATGGTTCTGGCCCTGATCTTATCGTTGATGATGGTGGCGATGCTACTCTCTTCATTCATAAAGGTGTAGAAGCTGAAAAAAATCCTTCTATTCTTGCTGAAAAATATGACAATAAGGAATTCCAAATCATCATTGATAGAATTGCTGAAACATATAAACGTAATCCTAATCATTTCGCAGCAATAGCACCAAAAATCAAAGGCGTATCAGAAGAAACAACAACAGGTGTTCATCGTCTTTATCAAATGGAAAAAGACAACACTCTTCTATTCCCTGCTATCAACGTGAATGACAGCGTAACTAAATCTAAATTTGACAATCTTTATGGTTGCCGTGAATCTCTTGCTGATGGTATCAAACGTGCTACTGACGTTATGGTAGCTGGTAAAGTTGTTCTTGTATGCGGTTATGGCGATGTTGGTAAGGGTTGTGCTCAATCAATGCGTGGTTTTGGCGCACGTGTACTTGTTACTGAAATCGATCCAATTTGTGCACTCCAAGCTGCAATGGAAGGTTATGAAGTTACAACTACTGAAAAAGCTCTCCCAGAAGCAGACATTGTTGTTACTGCTACAGGTAACTACCACGTTATTACCGGTGAACATATGAAAAATATGAAAGATGAAGCTATCATCTGTAATATTGGTCACTTCGATAATGAGATTGATATGGATTGGCTTGAAAATCATTCAGAAGCACAAAAAATCATCATCAAACCACAAGTTGACAAATGGATTCTTCCAAATGGAAACTCTATTGTAGTTCTTGCTGAAGGTAGACTTGTAAATCTTGGTTGCGCAACAGGTCACCCATCATTTGTAATGTCTAACTCATTCACCAACCAAGTTCTTGCTCAAATTGAGCTTGCAACAAATCCAGTTCTAAAAAATAAAGTATACATTCTTCCTAAGAAGTTAGATGAAGAAGTTGCTAGATTGCACCTTGAAAGACTTGGTGTGAACCTTACAAAACTTTCTAAAGAACAAGCAGACTACATTGGTGTTGATGTAAACGGTCCTTACAAACCGGATCACTATAGATACTAGAATCTGAATAAATGATTAAAGGAGAGCAAAACACGGCTCTCCTTTTTTATGACTTATTGTTATTTTGTATTCTTATAATATAATCAAGCGTTCTTATAAAATAAGAAAAAGCCTCTATTCAAAATGAATAAAGGCTTTTGTAAAGTCGTATTAAGAATAACAACTATTGTTTTGCAGAAACGTAGTTGATAGCGTCTTTAACTTTTAAGATTTTTTGAGCGTCTTCATCAGCGATTTCAACACCGAATTCTTCTTCCATAGCCATGATGAGCTCTGTAAGATCTAAAGAATCTGCGCCAAGATCTTCAACGAAAGATGCTTCTAAGGTGATTTCATCTTCAGATACGCTTAATTGATCTTTAATGATTTTTTTGATTTTTGCTTCTACTGACATATTTGCCTCCAGAATAGGTTTCTTTATTTATTATGAGTACATGCCGCCATTAACAGCTAGTACTTGACCTGTAATGTAATTTGCTTTATCTGATGCTAAAAATGCTACAGCTTCAGCTACTTCAACCGCAGTTCCAAGACGTCCAAGAGGAATTTTTTTTGCATATTCCGCTTTTACTTCGTCAGACAAAACTTGAGTCATATCTGTTTCTATAAAGCCAGGTGCAACTGCGTTTACTGTGATATTTCTTGAACCGAGTTCTTGCGCAAGAGATTTAGTCATACCAATTACGCCAGCTTTAGTAGCAGCATAATTTACTTGACCAGCATTGCCTGATTGCCCAACAACTGATGAAAGATTTATAATGCGTCCCTGTTTGCGTTTAGACATCAATTTTGAGGCTTCACGCATACACATAAAACTACCACGTAGATTTACCTGTACAACGCTATCAAAGTCGTCATCTTTCATACGTAAAATAAGACCATCTTTAGTGATTCCGGCATTATTCACAAGAACATGGAAATCTACTTTATCTTTAATTTCGCTTTGGAAAAATTCTTTAATTGCTTCACCGTCACCAACATTTAGTTGACAAGCTTTTGCTTGAACACCAAATTCTTCTAGTTCTTTCACAACTTCTGCTGCTTCTTCAGCTTTAGAATTATATGTAAGAATGATATCAAAGCCATCACGTGCAAGGGCAAAAGCACAAGCCTTACCAATACCACGTGAACCACCGGTTACTACTGCTGTTGATCTTTGTTCTGTCATGTTGGTTCCTTATAGCAATTTTATTGGACTTTCATTTTTTGATAAATAAGTATATTCAAGAAACTATATTTTATCAAGCTTTATTTACAACAAACTATGCGACTACCTCAAGAAGTGCTGAGCCCCATGTTAGACCGCCACCAAATGTTGTAAGAAGAATTTTATCATCTTTTTTCAGAAGATTTTGTGCATAAATATCGTTCAGAGCAAGCGGAATTGAGCTTGCTGACGTATTACCATACTTTTGAACATTTATAAAGCGTGCTTCTTCCGGCACTCCTAGCTTATCATAAACAGCTTCAATTATACGCATATTTGCTTGATGAGGCACTGCAAAACGAATATCTTCCAATGAAAAATTGTTTTTACCTAAAATATCTTTACATGAACCAGACATTGAGCGAATGGCATGTTTATACACTTCTCTACCTTGCATTTGCAAGAAAAAGTCATCTTCAATCTCATATCCGACTTGACCAAGAAGGGCTGTTCCGCCACCGATTGTAATCAAATCTTTAAGAGTTCCATCAGTATAACAAAGACTATCTAGGATTTTGACTTGTGGTTGTGAGAGTTCTCTAGGTGAATTTGTAATAACCAAAGCACCCGCTGCATCACCAAAAAGAACACTAGTTGTGCGGTCTTGGTAGTTCATACGACGGCTTAGAGATTCACTTGTCACAAATAAAACTTTAGCGTTTGGATTTAGTGCAAAAATTGATCTAATCAATTCAACACCATAAACAAAACCAGAACAAGCTGCGTTTATATCTAGCGCATAAAGTTGTTTGTTTTCAGTAATTTCCAATGCACCAGCTACAAGACAAGCCATACTTGGAGTAAGCATTTGAGGTGTGCATGTTGCCACGAAAATATGTGTAAGCTCTGATGCTGGCAACTGTGCCAATTCTAAAGCTTTCTTACTTGCAGCTATTGCAAATGTAGAGCCATTTTCATCTTCACGCATTACATGTCTTTGCTCAATACCTGTACGAGTGCGTATCCACTCATCAGTGGTATCCATCATTTTTTCCAGGTCAAGATTCGTTAGAATTCTTTCTGGAACGTCGATAGCAAGACTGTTTATGTATAAGTTCATGATAATTAACCTATAAGATATAGTGCGTGTTTAAGATTAATAAAGAAGCTATATACTTGCAGAAAAATCGCAAGTAATTTCTTCGTTTGCTTGAATTGCCTCTACAAGACGGTCATTCGTTCCTTTTTCTATAGAAGTGAATGCCATTTTTACACCGGATGTAATAGCTTTTGCATTAGATGAGCCGTGCCCAACAATACAAACACCACGAAGTCCTAAAACAGGTGCTCCGCCATATTCTGTATGGTCTATAACTTTTTTAAAGTTTCTGAATCCTTTAGAAGCAAGATAAGCACCAATTTTTGTAATTAAACCGCTGTTAAGAAGCTCTTCTTTTAGCAAGCGACTCATAGCCATTGCAAGCCCTTCACTTAATTTCAAAGCAATATTTCCGACAAAGCCATCACAAACAGCTACATCGACATCACCTGAAAAAACATCACGACCTTCAATATTACCCACGAAATTCAAGTGATTCGCCATCTTCAAAAGTGGATAGCTCTCTTTAACAAGAATATTTCCTTTACCCTCTTCTTCACCTATACTGATTAAACCTACACGAGGGTTTTCAACATCAAGTAAATCTTGAATAAAGGTAGAGCCCATCAACGCAAATTGAAAAAGGTGCATGGGTTTACAATCCACATTCGCACCAACATCCAAAAGAAGTATGGGCTTTTTTTGCGTAGGCATAAGTGTTGCAAGCGCAGGACGTTCTATTCCAGGAATTCTTCCCAGAATGAACATTCCACACGCAACTGTTGCGCCGGAATGCCCCGCACTAAAAACACCTTCTACTTTTTTCTCTTTTAAAAGCCTACATGCAACCTGTATTGACGAATCTTTTTTACGACGAAGAATATCAGAAGGTTTCTCATCCATTTCAACTACTTGAGAAGCATGAACTATTTCATAGTCAACATTCTTCACATCGCAAGTTTCGAGAACCTTCTCAATCGCGTCTTTATCACCAACCAATACAATTTTTCCATTGCTCTGCCTTGCAGCCTCTAAAGCTCCAGGCACCACAATAGACGGGCCAAAATCTCCACCCATTGCATCAACAGCTACAGCATGTTTGCTTTCTAACATAAAATTATGCGTTAGAGTTTTCTACATTCAAAACTTGACGTTCTTTGTATTTACCACAAGTTGGGCATACAGCGTGTGAGCGTGTAGGTGCACCACATGAACAATATACAACATTAACAGGTGTTAACGCATCATGTGAGCGACGCATACCTTTACGTGAACGTGATTTCTTATTTTGTTGAACTGCCATGATAAACTCCTTAAAGTAAGCTCGATAGCTACTTCACTATCTTTAAATTTTTCAATTTTTCAAAACGAGGATCAACCTTGTCGTCATCGCAACTGCAAGCCGACACATTATGATTATTCCCGCATACGAGACATATTCCTTTGCAATCGTCTTTACACAGTGGCTTGATAGGTAAAGCCAAGCTAAATTCTTCCCATAATAGAGAGCCCAAATCAACATGAGGTCTTGAATAATTATCCAAGAAAATCAAGCTTGTTTCCGGCAATTCATCTTCTGAATCATCACCTTCTTCAATCTCATATGCTTGAGGTAACACCTCAAACTCCTCAAACTTTACTGAAATAGGATATTCAGCTTCTTCACCACAACGATCACAAGGTATTGTAACCTTGCCAGTCATCCTTCCGCGAACCAAACATCCTTCCCCTTGATTCATCAAGAAAAGTTCAGCACTTACAGGTTCGGAAATCTTACATGAAAGTTTAAATTCCTCAATGGGTTCAAGCCAAAGACTTTGATTATCTATGATTTTTTCAATACCAGTGTCTGGTATTTCCGATAAAGGAATCGCTAATTTCATTTTTCACCTCGTCATGAGAGCGGAACAATACCCTTTTCTAACCTTTTTGTCAAGTTTTCTTAAGGGCTGATGAAGATTTTTTTTCTTTCTTTATCTTCGACGAATAAAAGGAATGATTCCTCTTACATAACTCTTTTCTTTTTTCACTTGTTCCTTATAAAAAATAAAAAAATTATTTCTGATGCCATCCAAATAAAACACACTTAAAATTATTTAAAACATACATTTTTAAATGATAAAGAGAAAGGCATCGCTTTTTAAAGTTTGCCTTTCTCTTTTTGTACTATTCTTTTCAAAAGTTATCTTGCCATCGATGCCATAAGTTCTGATAAAACTGCTGCTGGAAGTGGATCCATATATGATAAAATTTCTCCGGCTTGTTTTCCGCGCATTCCTGACAAAATTTTGACTGCAATTTTTTCATCTAAACCAGCAAGAACTGTTGCTGCTTGTCTTGGTTTCATATTTACATATGTATCAATAAGATGTGAAAAGTTTTTATTGTCGATAGCAGATGCCGAATCTACCATTTGACCAAGTTCGCCTTCAAGCCCTTTGAGTTCATTGATACGTGATTCCATTTGCTGTTGAAGAGCAATAAGTTCTTGTTCGCGTCTATTGAGTTCTTCCTCTTTCACATTAAGAGTATCTTTTGAAAGGTAGGGATCTTGAATTGAAGGAGCAGGAATATTGTTTGCACTTGCGCTATCAGGTCTTTGAAAAGCATCTGCAGAAATTGGTGAAGTTTGAGGTTTTACAACCGGTACAAGAGGTGATGCGTTTGGAGTTGCTGCTGAAACCGGTGGGACTGGAGGAATATTTTCAGCTGCATGCGCTGAATTCACTTCAAATAAATCTGTTTCGGGTGCAACTGCTTGAATTTGATTTAAAGGAGCTCTTGTTTCGTTTATAGCAATATTTTGCGACTGCAATCTTGCTTGCAAACGAAGTTCATCTTCAGTTGGAGCTTTCTCAGTTTTTTCATTAATGAGGTTCACTATTGTACTAAACTCGATTTGAGGGATATCATTAGGGAAAAAGAGGATTCCTGCAAATAGAGCTACTTTCACACTACCTATAAAAATTACAAGTCCTAAGAGTCTGTTAAGATATGCTAATTTCGGTTTGGCGTGATTTTTTTCCTGTTGTGATTTCATCGAAAAATCTTTGCTCTCTATGTTTTTCTTCTTCAACATACTTTCTTTCCTGTTTCTCTTTAAGTTTTTCCAATATTTTTTTATCTTTGGCTTTTTCTATGAGAATTTTCTTTGCTTCATCTGCTTTTTGCATCCAGTAGGCCAGATGCCTTTGAGATTCTACAAGATCCACTCTCAAACCTTTGATAAAATTTTCTATGACCCATCTATTGTCGAGTTCATTTGGAGTCAAGCTTGCTAGACGATTTTGCTCAAATTCAAGAGTTTGCATTATGCTTCTGAGCCTTTTTTGCTCTCGCAAACGTTCATTCTCAGCTTTAGCAAAATTACCTTTCGCTTCTTGTTCCAATTGAGTTCGATATCTCAATACTTGCTCTAAAGAAAATTTGAATGCCATAATTTTGTCACTTCTTTGACTGTTTTTCTTTACCTGCTTATTCTACTGCATATAGTGTGCCATTCTGATGTAATACTTTAAAAAATTTAAGCTTTCTCCTATTTTTGCAGACCTTTTTTCTTATCAAAGTATCCATTTAAAGATTCTACAAAGCTGATTTTTATATCTTTAAATTTTTCTTGAATCCTTATTTCTAACATTTTATCTTCTGCTGCTTGAATGTGCAATTCCCAGTTATTTTGACTTGTACAGCGCAAACGGAAAGGCTGAGGTGTCAAATCTTTAATCATTTTCTCACTTGAATCTAGCCACAAAAGTTCTTCTTTCGTTGGCTCAATCCCATAATCAAAGCGCGTGAGTAAGCAAGCTTGAGATGGTTGTTCAGCAAAGGGAAGCTCTACCTTTCCTGCAAGCGCTCTAATATCAGATTTAGAAATTCCGGCCTCTACAAAAGGCGAGAGAATATTCAATTCTTTTATTGCTTGAAGACCTGGTCTATAAACTTTTAAATCGTCTGTATTAGTGCCATCGCAGAGTATATACCCCTCTGACTTCTCTAAAAGAAAAGTAAAAATTGCTTTTTTACAATGATAGCATCTATCAATAGGATTAGAACGAACTTTTTCAAGTAAAAGCGGATCGAATTTATAAGATTCTACCCTTATATTAATAGCTGACGAAAAATTTGATAAAATTTCCTCTTCCTCTTGTGGTATATGAACCCCTTTAATATGTAAAACTTTATAATCCACGCCAGACTCTTGAACTGCATAAGTAAGTAGTCGGCTATCCAAGCCACCTGAGCAGGCAATTGCTATTTTTTTCTTTGATTTTAGCAGACTTAGCAAGTCTTGCCATTTTTGTATATATAATGTATTATCCATTTTTATAGTATAATAACTTTTTTACTTTTTTCAAGATTAACCTTTAAGAATTATAAATTATAAAACAATAAATTATGATAAATGTACTTTTTGACCATAGTCGAACCGCAAGAATTGGTTTGCCCGAGGCTGTATTTTGCCAAGGTAAATCAACCGAGGTTTTACGAGCCTTAGTAAAAGAATTTCACTTCAACAAAAATCCTATACTATTCACCAGATTACGCCCTGAAATATTTGAAGTTTTCAGCGATGAAGAAAAAGCCGCTCTCGACTATCACCCCCTATCTGCAACCGGATTCACAAAAGCTTTACCAAAGCAAAATATAGGTAAAGTTGCAATTGTTTCTGCCGGTACTGCTGATGCTCCTGTCACTCATGAAGCGGCCCGTACCTTGCAATATCTAGGGATAGACTACACTCTTTTTGAAGATAATGGCGTTGCCGGATTATGGAGACTCACCTCTAATCTCGAAGCTATCAACTCACACGACGTTGTTATAGTTGTTGCCGGGTTAGATGCTGCGCTTGCTTCAGTTCTTGGCGGACTTACCTCTAAACCTATCTATGCTGTTCCAACATCAGTTGGGTATGGTATCGCTGAAAAAGGTAACGTTGCGCTTGGTTCAATGCTTGCATCTTGCGCTCCCGGTGTTGGTATCTTTAATATTGATAACGGCTATGGGGCAGCTTGCGCTGCTATGCGTGTGCTAAATACTTTAGCTGAATATAAAAAATAATCTTATCTTTACAATATATTATAACGAGAAAATAGTATGCACATAGATACTCATCACAAACATCATGAACACAATCATGAGCATCATCACGAACATGAACATAACCATGAGCATCATCATGCTCACGAACAACATCATTCTTATGGAAAATGTCATAACCATTTAAAATATAATGGTAAAATTTTAATATTACGTCCTCAATCTGGCATTTCTGGAGATATGCTTCTTTCAGGTCTTACTAGAATTACAAATACTTCCAATGAAGAACTTCAAGAATTGTATAAATCTTTAAATATTGATGTTACTATTGACTTACATGTGGATAGTTACTCGCATAACGCAATCGCAGGATATAAAGCGACCGTAAATCTTCCGCATGAGCATGCACACAGAAATTTGAAAGATATTACTGATATCATTAATAATTCCTCCATGACTGATAAGGCTAAAGATTATGCTCTCAAAGCCTTTAATTTTTTAGCAGATGCAGAATCTAAAGTTCATGGAAAAACAATTGATGAAGTTCATTTCCACGAAGTCGGCGCGCTTGATAGCATTGTAGACACCTGTATCTGTGCTATGCTTTTTGACAAGCTAAATCCAACTCATTTTATCTGTGGTCCACTCCCGATTGCAGATGGAAAAATAAATTGTGCGCACGGAATGATTTCCTCACCAGCACCTGCGGTATTGCATCTATTAAAAGATGTCAAAATTATCGAAAGTGAAGGTAAAGGCGAAATGGTTACACCTACAGCAATTTCCCTACTAAAAGCATTTGGCGCAAATTTCGGACATTGGACACAAATGACAATGAAGGATCATTGTATAGTTTATGGCTCTAGAATTATTCCAAATATTCCTAATGGTGCTATTTTTGCTCTCGGAGAAAACTAGATTTTGAAAGAACTAACTTCACAACTTTTAGTTTGGTATAAAGAAAATAGTCGTGCTCTTCCATGGAGAACAAATTACGAACCATATCATGTGTTTATCTCCGAGTTGATGCTCCAGCAAACTCAAATGGAGCGTGGTGTTGAATATTTCAATCGTTGGCTAATCCGCTTTCCCACTATCTTTGATGTCGCAAATGCGAGCGAGGAAGATATTCTCCACGCGTGGGAAGGACTTGGCTACTACAGACGGGCAAGATATCTGCACGAAACAACTAAAAAAATCTGCGCAGAACACAACGGAACTATTCCGAATGACAAAGATATTCTCAAAACTTTCAAAGGCTTAGGTGACTACACAATAGCAGCTATCTGCGGCATTGCGTACAATCAAGATATTGTCACGATTGATGCAAATGTAGATCGTGTCTTTTCAAGGCTTTTTTGTATTGAAGGTGATACAAAGAAAAATCCTACAAAAGAACGCATAAAGTCATTAGCTTATGAATATCTACCAATCGGAAAAGCTCGATTTTATAATCAATCCCTTATGGAGCTTGGAGCTTTAATCTGTAAAAAGAATCCATTATGTGAACTTTGCCCACTCCACAACTTTTGTAAAGCTTACGCAACCAATACACAAAATTTATATCCATCCCCTAAAGAAAAGCAAAAACTTGTCTATGAAGATTGGATTCAACTTATTTTCACCCTAAAAAACGAAAACACTAAAGTAGAACTTTATGCTGTAAAACAAAGAGAAAAAAATCTTCATTGGGGCGGATTATTTGAATTTTACTCTTTTGAGGCGCACTCAAGAAATCATGCACAGATTATAAAGTCTGAAATGGAAAAGCTAGAAATAAATGATTTTTCTATGGAGGAATTTACTAATATTCCATATTCCTATACGAATCATCGCAACAATGCCAGTTTCTATAAGATTTCTATAAATAGTAAATATAAAAATTACTTAGAAAAAGAGTTATTCTTCAGCTGGTTAACGCATGCAGATTTACAGAAAATTGCTTTTCCGTCACCTTATAGAAAAGCCATAAAAAAAATTTAGACTCAAGAGCTCTCCCCCTTCCTTAAAAACCATTTACTGGAATATCAACAAGTTAGAAAGTAACCCTAAAGTAAAAAGAAAATTATTAGCTTTTCTCAGTAAAATGTTCAGTAATTATGCAGAGGTCTTGAATCTACGCTCTTACGATAAAAAAGGAATGTAGTTTTTAATAAATTTTTCTTTTTCAACTTTAGCTGTACAAATTAGTTAAAGTTAAGATAAGAAGCTTTTTCATCGAATAGAACAAATCTATTTTTTCCTAATTTTTTAGCTTCATAGAGAGCTAAATCTGCGGATTTGTAAAGTTCTTCAAATGTTTTTCCATGATTAGGACAAAAGGCAATTCCTATACTTGAAGAAATTTCAACACATTTCCCATTATCTGTATAGGTACGTCTAAAAGCTGCACAAACACTATTTGATTTTTTTTCTATAAATTCAAATGATTGAAAGTTTTTAACAAAAATAAAAAATTCATCCCCACCAATTCTACCTAGCACATCATCTGCACGAAAAAGCATTTTCAAGTCAGAGGCGATACTTTTTAAAACTTCGTCACCAAATAAATGCCCAAAGGTATCGTTAATTTCTTTAAAATTATCAATATCTACAATCATTAAAGCATAGCCATTATCAAGGAGTCTACGTTTTTTTAAGCTCTCATTGATTAGATATTCTGTTGTTATTTTATTGTAGAGTTTAGTAAGTTGATCCTGCTCAGATTTTTCCACAAGGTCACGCATTGTTTCTTTTTGTTTTGTAATATCTGTAAGTGCACCTATAATGCGTACTTTTTCATTTTTTTCATTCCCAACAATCCTATAGGTCACATTATACCATAAGTGTTTAGAATTTTTTACAATAAAATGAATCTCTTTTTCATAATCTTTACCGATTTCTTGATCTATATAATAATTAAATATATTCAGTGAATCAGGTGCAAGCAGTTGAATATCAAGAAAGGCAGTAGATGGATTTTCTATAATTTCAGGAAGTTGAAGTTTTATTGCTAAATTTTTAGAAAGATATATTTTTTGACTAACTACATCATAATCAAAGGTATTATGAAAGCTAATATCTTGGAGTACAGAAATAAACTCTTTTTCTCTTTTTAATTCATCGGCCAAGTTTATATGCTCGCACACGTTTTGAGCTGTAATTATAATAGTTTGATTTTCCGAATTGTTTTCAATTGATTTTCCATTCTGTAGTAAATCTGTAGACTGATGAAGTATCTGCACTGAAAAATTCAAAATCTTATAAGAGTTTAATTTATTAGAAATTTTCGCTAAAAATGACTTTTTCTTTCCACTTGATTTACATTCAAAAATTGCTGAATGTAAAATTTCTCTATCACTAGATAAAGTTAAAAATAATAGAGAGTTACTGAGTTCAGAAAAAATTTCGCTTTGGCTATACTCAATAATCTCAGCAAACGCATTATTAGCATGTAAAAAAGTTAAATTTGAATCTAGCTGGATAAGTGCTACAGGCAGAGGCAACAAATTATTAATATTAATAAAATTTTCTATTTGAGAAGAAAATGTATCTTGAAGTGAAGTTGTTTTCACACTGTATCCTTATACTTTTTTACAAAGCAAGAAATTTAGATAAATTTTGTAGCAAAACTTTCAAAAAATAGCAACATTCAAAAATTCTATAAATCAGGCAAGGTAGTTACCTTATTATCAAGAAATTTACAATTATCACAATGCTTTTCACAGCATAAATCTTCCTCAGCAAGTTTAAAAGCGTCTTTCATACTATGCGTTATAGGAATCCCCGAAAATTCAAGTATTCCCGTTTTTTCAAATGTTGTATAAACAGATGGATTTGTTGTACATAATATTATAGAAACTCCTTCTTTAGTTGCCTTATAAAAGAAATTTTGAAAAGCATGCACGCCCGAAGCATCTATCATATTCACACCATTCATATCGAGAATAATTACTCTATCTTTTTTATTTTCAAATTTCTTTAGAAATTTCTCCAAATCACTTACAGCACCAAAAAATAAAGCTCCTTCTAAACTATACACTTGAACTTTTTTACAATCAAAAAGATAATGCTCAGAGGCTATCATGTCTTTTTGCAGAGGGTGAAAGATTGGATGGGATTGCTTCTTCAAAAAAAGAACAAGTGAAAGCGTGATACCAATAAATACGGCATGTTCTAAACTAAAAATAAACACACTCAACAGAGTAGCAAAGAAAACAACAGCATCACTTTTTGAAGCTTTGATAATAAATAATATCTCTTTTATATCAACCATATTCCAGCAAATAAGCATGAGCAAAGCCGCAAGAGAAGCCACCGGAATATATCCAACAAAAGGACCAAAAACTAAAAGCATTGCAAGTGTAAAACCACCTGAAATTGCAGCAGAAAAACGTGTTTTAGCTCCACTCATATAGTTCACTGCCGACCTTGAAAATGATCCTCCTCCGGGCATACCACAACAAAAACCGGAAGCAATATTCCCCAAACCTTGACCTATAAGCTCTTGATTTGAATTGAACATTTCTCCTTTTTGTCCAGCCATAGCTCTACCTATAGCAACTGAACTCACAGAACCTAACATTGCCATTGCAAGAGCCGGGAATAAAAGGCTATTTGTATGGAGTAAAATTTCTTCATTTGGAAAATAAAATGGTAGAAATCCTTTAGGAACTTCTGGACTTAACAAAACTCCATTACTTTCTAATCCTAAAATAGTGCATACAACAGTACCAAAAATTAAAGCTAATAATGAATTAGGTAGCTTAGGATAAAATTTCTTTATGCTTACCCCAGCCAAAAGGGTTGTTATAGAAATTCCTAAAGTATAAAGATTTGTTTGTGGTAATGCTTGAACACTTTTAACAAGTAATGAGAATGAATCAAGTGGAGCTTCAAAATTTAATCCAAAGAAATTCTTTACTTGACCTAAGGCAATCAGCAAAGATGCTCCCGTTGTGAAACCAAGAAGAACAGAATCCGATATAAAATTAGCTAAGTCACCTAAGCGAGTGAGTCCTAATAAAAGTTGTATACAACCAGTTATAATTGCAAGCATAAATAAAAATGACAATTTCATTTCTTCAGGCATTGCTGCAAGTGCAACACCACCAATTAGAGTCTGCGCCATAGATGTATACACAACAACAGCCAAAGCGTTTGTAGGACCTGCCGTATGATAATTTGAAGATCCCCAAAGTGCTGCAATTACTACTGGAATTATTGAGGCATAGAGTCCGTAAACGGGGTCAATTCCAGCTATCATAGCATACGCCATCGACTGAGGAGACGCAACTATAGCTACCGATAGTCCTGCAATAATATCAGCTTTTGCTTTCTCAGCTGAATAATTTTTGACTGTCGATATAAATGGAAAAAGTCTTTTTGCATTTATACGCACTCTCATTATTGATACCACATAGATTATTTATTAATAACTTTTTTAAAATATCAAACAGTCTATCTTGTGTCAAATTATTTTAGAGCTAGAAATAAAAAAGAAGGTACCCTAGGATACCTTCTCTTATCTTTTTATATGTTACCGCGTGCTTTTACGCTATTAAGAACTTCTTTAGGAGTGTTTTCTATTGCTTCATCTATATAGTAAATAATATTTTCCTTATTACTTAAATTTCCGCTAATTGGAACGAGATTGAAATAATGACTGCCAAAGAAATAACAGCCCTCAATATCTAATGCGTTTATGAGCATTTTTTCTTCTTCCAACATTTCAAGTTCTGTAGATTCTACAAATTCTCCTCTATTGCATATTTCCTCTAACTCGCTACCTGGTGCTACAGAAATAGGGAGTACAGAAATCATATAAGGTTTTGTTTTATTGAGTAATTTCGCTGTTTCTCTCACATTAATTTCAGCATTTCCTTTGCTTGCTATGCCAAACATAAGAAGAGCATCGTAACGCATTCCGGCTTCTTTCACTTTTTCTAATTGTTCATAAGCCTCTTCAACTTTAAATCCTTTATTAATCATATTTAAAGCAGGTTCATAAGCAGTTTCGATTCCAATATGTAAATCATTATATCCTAACGCTCGTAATTCTTTCAACTCTTCGAGCGATTTATGCTTTAGATTTTTTATTGAAGTATAGCAAGTAATTGTTTCAATCTTAGGTAGATATTTATTGATTAACTTTCCAATTTCTATCAATTTTTTTGTCGATAAAACAAATGGATCTGCATTTACTAAATAAATTCTTCGCATATTGCAATCACAGCTCTGTAATTCTTGCAAATCCTCTTCTATGTGTTCAATTGAAGAAACCCCAAATTTCGTATCGCGATACATTGTACAAAATGTGCATTTATTATGTGAACACCCTATAGTTACCTCAAGCAAAGGAGTATTTGCCTCCATTGGGTGACGATAAACTTGACCAGTATAGTGCATAATTTCAAACCTTTAATTATATTGTTGATATCTTTTTTTTATTTTTCTCGTTGTAATCATTTTTATTACAACGAATATATAATAACTATCGGTTGTAATGTCAATAGTTACAACGCATATTTCTAAAACTTGAAGTTGGAACTTCTTTTATTACAATGTGTTATATTAACTAGTTATAAATTAGAATCTTTTATTTTACTTGACAAAGTACTCTATCATAACTATGTTATTAAAAAATACGACTTGAGGTTTATATGAAAAAATTATTGTTATCACTCGTAGTATCTGCATTTTTAGCTGTACCTGCAATGGCTGCATGTGATATGCAAAAAGCTACTGCTGAATTTGCACAGTTTACTCAAAAATTAGCACAAGAAAATCCTGAAAAATTTGCATCTTCACAAGGTGAATTCCAAAACTTAATGACAGAAATCAATACACTTGCGCAAGCTGGTAAAATGGAAGATATCTGCAAAAAATACCAAGAATTTCAAGCTAAATTTAAGTAAGCAGAATTAACTCTATTTAATTAGAAAAATAAAGGGAAGTCAGAAACTATTATAGTTTTCTTACTTCCCTTTTTATTAGTAAACTTAAATCTTTTGAATATAATTTTTTTACTCTGTAAAGCCCATTTCTTTATATTCACTCAATTTATTTCTCAAGGTTCTTACGGAAATACCAAGAAGTTCAGCTGCTTGAGTTCTATTCCCTTGAGTAGCTTCTAAACCTTTCATAATCATAATTCTTTCCATCTCATGAAGTGGAATAACGGAGTTTGAGAACAAAGCATTTTGTGAAGAATTTTGACTAGTTGAATCTTGTTCAACAGTATCTTGATTCTCACTAGAGGAATTATTACTTGCACAATCAACAGAGGCACCTTCTTCACCCTCAAAGAGTGGCCATTCACCGCCTTCTAGAAGGAAGTGAGCAGGTGTAATAGGCATGCCGTTTGCAAGCAAAACTGCTCTTTCCATAAGATTCTGTAATTCACGAACGTTACCCGGCCATTCATAGGCCATAAGCCAGCTTATTGCTTCATTTGAAAATTCTGCCGGAGGAAGATTATATTCATCCGTATATTTTTTTGTAAAAAATTGAGCTAGTTCTAAAATATCGTTTCCACGTTCGGATAGTGATGGCAAGCGTAAAGGAATAACATTTAGTCGGAAATATAAATCTTGACGAAATCTACCTTCAGTAATCCATTTTTCCATATCACGGTTTGTGGTCGCTATTACGCGCACATCAACCTTAATAGTTTCAGTTCCGCCAACTCTATCTACCTCGCCTTCTTGTAACACCCTTAGAAGTTTTGCCTGCAAAGCAGGATCCATTTCTGAGATCTCGTCAAGAAGAAGAGTTCCACCACTAGCAAGTTCAAACTTACCGGGTTTCTTTGCAATTGCGCCTGTAAATGCACCTTTTTCATGACCAAATAGCTCAGATTCTAAAAGATGCTCTGGTAAAGCCGCACAGTTCACCGCGATAAAAGGCATATTTGCCCTATCACTCCAAGCGTGCAAAGTTCGCGAAAACATTTCTTTACCTGTACCGGAATCACCGGAAATTAAAATTGATGCTTTCGATTTTGCAACCTGCTTAGCAAGCTTCAAAACTCTTTGAATTGCCGAATTAGAGCCAACAATCGCTGAAGTTTGTGTAACTACCGCTTCAGGAGCTGTAGCCGCTTGGCTCGCTTTTTGTGCAGGGCTTTGAGCGTTATATCGTAACACTATAGAAATTTTATCTAAATCAATCGGATCTACCCAATAATCTTTTGCTCCAAGATTGAGGTAGTGTTCAGCCTCAAGCGAATTCGCTTTTTCAGCTATGATGTATACCGGTGGAAAATTAGGGTCATCCTTACCAACTTCTAGCAAGTCATCAGCAGTATATCCTGACATTTGAGGGCGCGAAAAAATAGCCGCTACCTCTTTACGCAAAAAAGGTGATACAGCCTTCATATTTTCCGCCAAGCCAATCTCAACTCCTGATTCCTTCAGTTGAGGAAAAAATGGAGTTATCAACCCCGCCGGCGCTATAAATAGTATACGTTTCGATTGAATCATGTTTAGTTTCTAGCACACTCTAAAATACTTATCAAGTTTTTTTCTAGAGAATTTCTTTTTTATTTATACAAGAGAATTCAATTCATACATATAAGACATATTAGAAGGGTGACTAAAATAAAAACATTAAGCAAATCTATAGGATATTGAATTAATAATTATTATTTTTTAAGGAAAGGGGGAGTTTAAGAGGGAAAACCTCGTTTTTTAAGAAAAAACGTGGTTTTCCCTCTTAAGAAGTCATAATTTGAAATGAGATGTATACTAGGGTGTGTTCTAATCTTTTCTAATTTCAGAATACCAAGCTGATGATTTTTGAAGAAGTGTATTCACACGTGCAGCTAGTACGTGCGGATCTTGAATGTAACCATCTAGAAGCTGTGAAGTTTCAAAGAGAGTATGTGTCATTTCAGCAAGTTGAGCATCATCAGGATTATTTTTGTAGATTGTAAGAAGGTTTCTTACAAGTGGGTGATTTGGGTTGATTTCAAAGATTTTTTGTGGAATACTAGTATCTTTATTCATAGCGCGCATAAGTTTATCGAGCGAAGAACTTGTTCCATCAGCACCAACAAGACAAGCCGGCGCAGAGCCAAGACGTGTTGAGGTACGAACATCTTTCACTTGACCACCAAGAGTTGCTTTAATCGCAGCGATGAGATTATCCATAATTGGTTTTTCATCTTCTTTAAGTGGAGGAGTATCTTGTTCATCTGCACTTTCAGGGAAGTCTTTCAAATCTTCTTCTGTTGCATATTCAACTGCTTTAAAGCTGAATTCTTTGTACTCGTTTAGACCATCAAAAACTATTTCGTCGATTGGTTCATAAAGGAAGAGTACCTCAATATTACGGCGACGGAAAGATTCAAATAATGGATGAAGCTTACATGCTTCACGGTTTGAACCTACGATATACCAAATATTTTTTTGTTTATCTTCATGATTTTCTTTTGCTTTTTCGATGTAAGCATCTAAGCTTGATAAACCTTCACTGTCTTCATGAATTGAAGTGTTGTAACGAAGAAGAGCACTGAAAGATTCACGATTGAGGTAATCCATATAACCTAATTTGAACAGTTTATTGTGTAGAGTCCAAATTTTAGCATATTTTTCAGGGTCTTCGCTTGCAACTCTTTCAAGATATTTGAGAGTTTGTTTAGTTACTGTTTGAGCAATTTTTCTAATGATTACATTCTCTTGTAATGTTTCGCGAGAAATATTTAGTGGTAAATCTTCTGTATCTACAACACCTTTTAAGAATGCAAGATAATCTGGAAGTAAGTCTTTGTTATCTTTATTGATTAAGATACGTTTTGCATAAAGATCAAGACCATATTGTTCACGCTGAGCAAGAGCAATATCAAGTTCATGATTAGGAACAAATACTAACATGTTGAATTGGATTGGTGAATCTGTAGAGAAATGTATAGTACCTAAAGGCTCTTCTTCATCATAAGTAAGGAATGAATAAAACTCTTTGTATTGTTCAGGAGTTAGGCTAGATTTTGGTTCACGCCAAATTGCAGGAGTAGTGTTCACTCTATTATCATTTAATAATACTGGAAAAGGTAAAAATGATGAGTGACGGCGTATAATATTCTCAATTTCGTAATCTTCTAAGAATTGAGCTGCATCTTCTTTCATATGAAGCTTAATTTGAGTTCCGCGTTTTGGCGCATCGTCATTTGTGTAAGCGTCAAGAGTAAAGCTACCTTCACCATTAGATTTCCAAATATTTGTAGTAGTTGCATCAGCATAAGTAGAAATAACTTCAACTTCGTCCGCTACCATAAATACTGAATAGAAACCAACACCAAAACGACCAATAATTTGTGAAGCGTCGCTAGGAGTATCATTATTTTGCAAGTCTTTAAGGAACTCTTCTGAACCTGATTTTGCAATTGTTCCAAGATTTTCAATCATTTCTTTTTCTGTCATACCAATACCGGTATCAGTGATTGTTAAAATCTTGTTATCTTTATCGACAGAAATTTTAATTTCAAGAGCTGTTTCGCTAGTTGCTAAATCACCTCTATTTTGTAAAAAGCGCACTTTATCAAGAGCATCTGATGCGTTAGATAAAACTTCGCGTAAAAAAATCTCTCTATTGGTATAAAGAGAGTGAGTTAAAATATTGAGTACTTTACGTACATCAGATCTAAATTCATGCTGATTTTGTGACATAAATAATTCTCCAATTTAAAAAATATCACACTATAGTTAAATCATGAATTAGAAGTGTCAAGTGTGATTCTCTCGATTGAGCAAGAATATATCTTTAAAAAATATTCTCTTCTTTGTTTTTTTAACACTTGCAAACCTAAAAGATAAGGATTATATTGACAATAACACTAATAAATAGAGAGTTATTAATATGAATCAACAAAATCCTAACGAAGATATTTCGCTTCCTGAAATTTCTTTTTCTACCTTCATTCTTTCATTAGCTTCAAGTGCATTAGCTCATTTAGGCGAAGTTCCTCACCCTGAAACAGGCCAAAAAAGCGCGAATCTACCTGTTGCTGCACACACTATTGACGTGCTTGACATGTTGCAAGATAAAATCAATAATGGTGTAACAGCAGAAGAAAAAAGTCTGCTTAATGGCATTTTATACGAATTACGCATGAAATATGTAGCGTTAAAAGATAAGTAATAATTTTATAAAAAAGGATACAATAATGAGAGTAGGTTTGCTTGGCGTTTCAGGTTATACCGGTATGGAGCTTGTTCGTTTACTTTCAACACATTCAACTTTTGAGCTTACAATCGCAACTTCAAGGCAAGAAGCCGGAAAAAAAATATCTGATATCTACCCTTTTATGCTAAACGTAAAAGGCGGAGACGTGATTATAAGCGATTCAACTCCTAAAGCAATCAAAGAAGCTTGCGACATAGTTTTTCTTGCAGTTCCTCACGGTATTGCTATGAATATGACAAAAGAACTTCTTGACGAAGGTTGTAAAGTTATTGATTTATCTGCTGATTTCAGACTTAAAGATATAAATGTTTTCCAAGATTGGTACAAAACTGAACATACTGCTCACGATGTGCTCTCCCACGCAGTTTACGGACTTCCTGAACTTCATAGCGACGAAATAAAAAATGCAAAACTTATCGCAAATCCAGGTTGTTATCCAACAGCTTCGATTTTAGGACTCTACCCTGCTATTAAAAAAGGTATAATCTCACTCGATAATATCATAATTGATGCAAAATCCGGAACAAGCGGTGCCGGACGTAAAGCAGCTGTCGGGTCTCTTTATTGCGAAGTAAATGACACATTTAAAGCCTACGGCCTAGCAACACATCGTCATACTCCTGAAATAGAGCAAGAACTTTCATATGTTGCTGAAAAAGACATTATCCTTTCTTTCAACCCACACTTAGTTCCAATGAACAGAGGAATTTTAGCAACAATTTATACAAATCTAGATAAAAATCTCAAGTTAGAAGAAATTCATACAATTTATTCAGAAACCTACAAGAATGACCCATTTGTTCGCATAATACCTATGGGTACACTTCCAGAAACTAGAAACGTACGTGGCACTATGTTCTGTGATATAGGTTTGACTATCTGTAAACGTACAAAAAAACTTATAATAACTTCAGCTATAGACAACCTAAGCCGTGGTGCATCTGCTCAAGCAATAGCAAACGCAAACCTCATTGCAGGACTTCCATTAACTGAAGGTTTACAACAAGCTCCAATCGTTCTTTAACATCCTAAAATTATAATTGATTTATACTTATAAACATTTTATAATATATAGCTTGACAAAAATGATTACTATTAGTATTATTAAGTTATAAAGAAAATTTGAAGGATAAAATATTATGCAAAATTCTAAAGTGTCATCACAGAAAACCACCAGAATGACACGCCAACGCTCACTAATCCTTTCTGAATTAGTAAAGGTAAAAAGTCACCCTACAGCGGAAGAACTTTATAGCTTGGTAAAAAAAGTAATGCCACGCATTTCTTTAGGAACTGTTTACCGTAACTTGGAATTTTTAGTTGAGTCTGGCACTATTCGTAAGTTAGATTCTGCTGGAACGGTACGTCGATTCGACGGGGATATGTCAGATCACTCTCATGCACGTTGTCTGTCATGCGGTAAAGTTGTTGATATTTTTCAAAACCCTATACAAAATCTAGCCTTAGAAAACATTGCGATTGAAAACTTCTCACTTACATCTGTAAGCCTTGAATTTGAAGGAATTTGTGCTGATTGCTCTAAAAATCAAACAATTATACAAGAACCTTCAAAAATTAATCAATAAAGAGGTAGACATGAAATCATTAAAAGGCACACAAACTGAAAAGAATCTTCTAACCGCTTTTGCGGGCGAATCTCAAGCTCGTAATCGCTACAACTATTTTGCAAGCCGTGCAAAAAATGATGGCTTTGTACAAATTTCTCAAACATTTGAAACTATTGCAAATCAAGAAAAAGAACATGCAAAGCGTCTATTTAAGTTTTTAGAAGGTGGCGAAGTTAGCATCACTGCTTCTTTCCCTGCTGGTCAAATTCAAGATACTTATGAAAATCTTATTGCTTCTGCTGGTGGTGAAAACCATGAACACAGCGAAATGTATCCACAATTTGCTGAAATAGCTGATCAAGAAGGTTTCCATGAAATCGCTGAAGTTATGCGTCATATTGCTATTGCGGAGCAGTATCACGAGCAACTTTTCCTTAAATTTGCTGAACACGTAAAAGATAAAACCGTATTCAAGCGTGATACAGAAGTTCGTTGGCATTGCAGAAACTGTGGTTGCACAGAAGTTGGAACTGAGGCTCCTACTCTTTGCCCTGCATGTGCGCATCCGCAAGCTTACTTTGACATAGTGCACTAGAATAAAAATAACACATAAAATTAAAAGCGTTTATCACCCTGTGTTAAGCGCTTTTTTTATAATAAGATATAGTTTTATTTATCAAAAGATTTACAGTATATTTTTAGGCATGCTCTACAATAATTCAATACCATTTTCAAATAAAAAATACTTCCTCTAAACTATTTAAAGGAAGTATTTTATTTATAAAGTTTTATTAAAGATATATGTGCTATATCAACATATTAGCTTGGATAATTCCATCAAAGTCATCTGAATCAATTTGTGTTTGAATTGATTGAGCAAGACTATTTCCGTTAAACACGAAACTTTGCTCTTCCATACCTTCTTCATCAGAAATAACAAGGTATGTATCAAGCCCATCGTCAGAAACGCGGAATGAATATCCAGCATCTTTAAAGGCGCTTAAATCTAGAATCTGTTCTGATGCGACAAAATCTTGCATAGGACTATCAAGCCCATCATTAGCAAAACTCTCTAGAAGAGATTCTGTGTTTTCATCGCCAACAAGGATGATATCATTATAAAGAAAATCCGACACTCCATTACCTTGGTAACTTGTAAGAGCCGTAATTTCTTGTTGAAAGTTACTAAATTCAAGATCAAAGTCATCAAGTTCATCTTCTACATTTAACTCGAAAGTTTCATCGACAAAAATAAATGCTTCACTTATTTCATTGTCACCCAAGTAGTAAGGATTATTTGAATCTTTTCCTTCGTAATTTAGCCTATTAATATCATCAACCGCAACACCGTCTTTAGACGCAATACTCTCTCTATCACTTATCATAAAGGACCTCAACAATTACTATTAGCGTTAGCTTAAATTATAAAATCGCAATGCTATAATTTAATTGCTTATGATGTGATATACCTCAAAAATAGTATATTTTATACATCATTTCCGCCGACATTAATCATCGTTGCGTACTTTTAGCAATCTGCTGGACTAAATTCTATTTAGTCACTGTAAAAAAATAATTTCCGGTGACTTCTTTGAAAGATAGTCCACAATTAATAATTTTGCAAGCTTTAAATTTATATTTAAAATCTTTACATTATTTATTTGCACTAAACGTTAGAATAACTTCTTCATTTCCTTTTTTAGGAACTGGGATAACTCCTTCTGTTTTCAGTACTTTTCTCAAAAAATCATCATACATAATATTTCCAGAAGAAGTTACTGTTGAATATCTTACAAGTTCACCATTTTTATCAACTTTTAATCTGACTTTAGCTGTATAAATCCCTCTTGGCAAGGCAGAAGGCAGAACCAAATGAGGTTTTGCATTTTCCATGATTTGTTGCGCATATGTTAATTCATCTGAAGTATTTGATATTTCAACTTTTGTTACTGGAGGAAGATTTACACCCTGAACTCCACTTTCACTAGTTACTGCACTCGTTGTATCATTTAAGGGAGTTGCAACAAGAGTGTTCTCCGGTAAATTTAAATCACTTTGCGGTACAGAATCTGTAATAGTGTCAATTAGTTGAGATAATTCTTTATCTGTTTGCGATGCTGTAAGAGTTTCAAGTCCCTGATAAGGCATTGCATTTGTATAAGATTTTTCACTTTCTACACTCGTATTTGCTACAATTGGAAGTGTATCATCATAAACAAAAGTAAGAACAACTTCTGCACTTGAAGTGGTTTGTGTCGGTTTTGGAAATTGCTGAGCTTTTGCAACTGCAAGACATATTGCCTCATCAGCATAAGGACTTTGTGAGGGCACTTTCATTTCACAAGAAAAGGGTCTTCCATCTTTTGCAATTCGCACCAAAGCAACGGCATAACCATTTGCATCTACAGGTTTTTCATAATATTCTAGAACCTTTTGAAGAACTTGCGCAGAATAACCGCCCGCCATATCAGCACCGGCTATAAACGCACTTGCAGAAGTTGCGAACGAAAGCATAAATGCTAAAGTCAAACTAATTTTTTTCATTTTTTAATTCCCAATTAGCATTCTAAATAAGCGTTATTTTTCAATAAATATTCTTGAACGTAATCTTTCACACCTTCTTCTAAAGTCATAAATTTGTGAGGATAATTTACTTTATCAAGCCAAGTCATATCAGCTTGAGTATAGTATTGATATTTACCTTGCAATTCTAGAGGCATAGCAATATATTCAATATTTTCCTGTTTACCCATCGAAGAAAATACAGCTCTTGCTAAATCGTTCCACGTTCTCGCTTTTCCTTGACCAACATTATATATTCCGCATACTTGTGGATTTTCTAAAAGCCAATACATAAGAGCAACAACATCTTTAATATAAACGAAATCTCTCATTTGCTCGCCATCTTTATAGTCTTTATGGTAAGAGCCAAAGAGTTTCAACTTGCCGGACTCTTCAATTTGTGAAACGGCTTTGCACACAACACTACGCATTCCATCTTTATGATATTCGTTTGGACCGTAAACATTAAAAAACTTCAAGCTTACAAGATTATTTATGTTTTGAGTTTTTATGCTCCATAAATCGAAGAGCTGTTTCGAGTAACCATACATATTTAATGGACGTAGCTGTGGAATAGTATCTATATCGCCAGTGAAACCATGTTCACCGTCTCCATAGGTTGCGGCACTACTTGCATTGATAAATCTAATGTTATTTTTTTGAGAAATAACAAATAAATCGCGTGTATAATGAAAATTATTTTCCATAAGATAATCAGCATCTTGTTCTGTGGTAGATGAACAAGCGCCTAAATGGATAACTCCTTTAACACTTTTTGAAAGACCTTTTATACGTATTTCTTGTATAAACTTATCTTTATGAATATAGTCAGTTATTTTTAAACCATTAAGGTTTTTCCATTTTTGACTAGATGATAAATTATCAACAATTATAACATCTTCTATTCCGCGCTTATTAAGTTCCCAAACGAATGCTGAACCAATAAATCCTGCACCCCCAGTGACTATATACATATTATTATCCTTTTTAGTTATTTATTCTTTTTCAAGATATAAGTAGTTTATCTATTTAACAAATTTCTGTCTATAATTTTTTTTCTGTATGATTTTATGGTAAAAGATATTATCTTTTTGCTTCAAAAAATTTTTTTAGTATTTCTGAACACTTATCTTCTAAAACTCCGCCCATAAACCAAGGTTTTGGTGATTTTAGATTTAGTTCAGCACCATCAATACAAGAACAGACTGCGCCCGCATCACGATCGTAAGCACCGAAGATTATTCCCTCTATTCTAGCTTCTCTGATTGCACCTAAGCACATAATACAAGGTTCTAAGGTAACAATAAGATAAGTTTCTAATAGTCTGAAATTTTGAACTTTTTTTGCAGCCTCACGAATTACTAGAATTTCAGCATGTGCACTAGGATCAAAATCTTTACGGCTTTTATTATGAGAACTAGCTAATATTTCACCAGATTTAGAAACAAGAATAGCTCCGACCGGTACTTCTTCTAGGAACGCAGCTTTTTCAGCTTCTTTATATGCTAATTGCATAAGGCTTTCCCAAGCATGGCCGATCGGAGGTGAAGGAACAATTGTCATTTTTTTATTAGCTTGCAAACTCTTGTCTCAACTCAAATTTTTTAATAATTTCAATTACTTCTTCAGGAGTTTCAGCAAAATGAACTAAGCCAAGTTCAATGGTATCAATATATTTTTCTTCAAGCATGCTTTTTTCAAGCCACTCAAAGAACCCTTTCCAATACTCTCTATTCATGAAGATTAATGGAAAAGGTTTGATTTTTTCTGTCTGCATAAGTACAAAAGCTTCTGATAATTCGTCAACTGTACCCATCCCACCAGGCATAACAATATAAGCTTGCGAATATTTTATAAACATAAGCTTGCGAATAAAGAAATATCTAAATCTAAGATTTATATCTATGTAATCATTAGCATTTTCTTCATGAGGCAAATCAATATGTAAGCCAATAGATAAACCATTACCAGCTTTTGCGCCTCTATTCGCAGCTTCCATTATTCCACCACCGCCGCCTGAAATAATACCATAGCCTTTTTCAGCAAGAATTTTTGCGGTATCAAAAGCAAGTTGATAGTGTGGATGATCAGCCTCTGTACGAGCTGAACCAAAAATTGAAATAGAAGGTGGAATACCTGCAAGCTCTTCAAATCCATCAACTATTTCTGCCATTATACGAAACATACGCCACGATTCTTTCGTGGACAATTTCTCTAATTCAAAGCTATTATCTGTCATAATTTTCCTCGCTAGTTATGAATAAAAATTATCACTCTTCAATCATTTAATCAAGCCTTGACAGGGCATTTACTCTATTATAGATTAAGCGTATAGTTTAACATTCTAGCATGGAGAATATTTTATGCAAATTACTTTTATGGGAGCAGCACAAACTGTAACGGGTTCTTGTTATATAATTGAGGCACTTGGAAAAAGATTTGCTGTTGATTGTGGTATGCACCAAGGGAGTAAAGATATTGATAATCTCAATAGAAATACTGCCCCATATAAACCAAAACAACTTGATTTTATTATATTAACTCATGCTCATATTGATCATTCAGGACTTCTTCCCAGAATGGTTAAATACGGATTTAAAGGCGATATTTTTTGCACTGCACCAACAGCAGATTTATTGAATCCAATGCTTAAAGATTCCGCTCATATACAAGAAATGGAATCGGAGTGGGCAAACAAGAAAAATAAAAGGCACGGCACAAAGAAAAATCCTCTCGAGCCTTTATACTCAATGGAAGATGCTCTAAAAACTATTCTTCTTTTAAAAAAAGTTGACTACTCAGCTATTCTTGAACCTGTAGATGGACTAAAAATTAAATATTTAGATGCCGGTCATATTCTAGGATCTTCAATAGTTGAAATTGAAATTACTGAAGATGGTAAAGTCACAAAACTTGCTTTTTCCGGTGATTTAGGAAGACCAAAAGCTTTATTACTTGAAGATCATCAATATCTTACAACTGCGCCGGATTATCTTTTTATAGAAACTACTTATGGCGATAGAGATCATAAAAATGAAGATGATACACTAAATGAACTCGCGGAAGCTATTGATTATTCATATAAAAGAAGTGGAAAAGTTCTTATACCATCATTTGCAGTTGAAAGAACTCAGGAAATTCTTTACTCCCTTTATTTATTGAAAAAACAAAATAAATTACCAACTGACATGCCTGTTTTTGTTGATAGTCCACTAGCAATTGAAGCAACAAAAATATTTTCTAAATATTCAAACTTCCTCGATTTAGGCGATGCTAAAGATTTTAAAACCATAGAAACTGCACTTGGTGTTCAATATACCTTATCAGTACAAGAATCTATGGCACTTAATGCAAGTAAAAATCCATCTGTGATTTTATCAGCTTCGGGCATGTGCAATGCAGGAAGAATAAAGCATCATCTTAAAAATTCTGCGTATTTAGAATCAACAAGCATTGTTTTTGTTGGTTATCAAGCCGTAGGAACTCCAGGAAGAAGTATTGTTGAGGGGAAAAGAAATATTACAATGCTAGGTGAACCACTTGAAATTAAAGGAAAAATATTTACAATTGGTGGTTTTTCAGCACATGCAGGACAAAGTCAACTACTTGACTGGATTAAAAAAAGTCCGCATACTGATGAAACGCAAGTAGTTCTTATTCACGGAGAACAAAAAGCCCAAGAAATATTTGCTGAAAAAGTGAAACAACAATTCGGACTTGGTATAATAATTCCAAAATCCGGCGAAACATTAACCCTAGAAAGTGGTAAAGTTAAAGAAGTTCAGAAATGCCCTGACTACACACCACAAAACGCACTTTACGACTTTGACTATATGTTTGAAATGCTTCAACTTGATATGCGCTTCCTTGAATCAAGACTCGAAAAAGCTTCTGACAAAAGTCCAAAAGAGCAAGAAGAAATCTATAACAAACTTTTACAAACGCATGAAGCGTTTAACAAACTTTTACAATTTAAATAACTATGCGAATAATTACAGGTTTTTTAGGTGGCAGAATTCTTAAAACTGTCGAAGGCAAAGGCTATCGTCCAGCAATGGGAAAAGTACGCGAAGCACTCTTCTCAAGATTAGAATCTTACGGAATTGAGTGGGAAAACATAAAAGTTCTTGACGTTTTTGCAGGAACAGGTTCTTTAGCATTCGAGGCAATAAGTCGAGGAGCGATAAGTGCGTCTTTCATTGAGCTTGATTCAAAAGCTGTTGACTGTTTAAATCATAATATCAAAAACTTAGATATTCAAGATCAGTGTAAAGTTTTCAAAAATGATGCAGGAAAAATTCTTGGTAGAACACCAAATGAATCTTTTCAGCTTATATTTGTTGATCCTCCTTATGGTGAAAAAAAGCTCACTCCCACCCTCAATCATATAATGAAAAATGGCTGGCTTGATAAAGATGGTTACTTTGTTGCCGAAATTGAAGATGCTGTAAAATTTAATCCTGAAATTGAAGGATTAAAACTACTTGCTGATAAAGTTTATGGTCAGACACGTGTTTTGCTTTGGCAAAAAACTATTTAGAGGTAGCAAAAAATGAAACCTAAAATAGGTGTTTATGCCGGAACTTTCGATCCTCTCACCTCCGGTCATACAAGTATTATTAAGCGTGCTCTTATAACATTTGACAAGATAATTGTCGCTGTTGCAAAGGATACTGGAAAAAATACCCTCTTCACACTTGAAGAACGTATAGAACTTGTCAATCAGAGTTTAACCAATCATCCTAATATCATAGTTGAGGGTTTTGACGGTTTACTAGTAGAATTTGCTAAACAAAAAAAAGCATGTGCTCTAGTGCGTGGTCTTCGCGCTGTATCAGATTTTGAATATGAACTACAGCTTGCTCTAATGAACAGAAAACTGTGCCCTCAAATTGAAACTGTCTTTTTAATGGCAAGCTTTCAATGGATGTATATAAGTTCAACCATAGTAAAAAGTGCAGCTTCGTTGGGAGGAAATATTCACGGAATGGTACCTCTCCCTGTTCTAGAGGCTCTACGTAAAAAGTATAATCACCCAATTTCTTGGAGTGCTGGAAATACTGAATTTGATATTTAAGCTTATTTTCGAGAGGAAGAAACCATATTTTTGTGTCAAAAATGAGTTTTCCCCCTCTCGAGCGTAGAACGAGTTTTCTCCCCCTTCCTTAAAAACCAATTATTAAATCTTTTATAACATTTTTTCAAAATTCCTCTAACAGCAAAAAAAGGTACGTACTCTGTCACGAGACGTACCCTTATTTTTAATCTCGAAAAAAATAACTATGCGCCTTGTTGCTGAGCAGCAAGAGCCTCTTGTTCTAATTGATTTTTTTCTTGTTCTGTTAGACGTAAAGCATTTGCAAGCCCATCGAGATAACTTCTTTCCATGAACGAATCAATATTTACAGCAGCACAAGATAATCTATAGAGGTCATAGCCTTCTTCTTTATTTTGTACTCTAGATGCTAATGCCATAGGATCGATTGGTTTTTGAAGGAATCCATCAACAATTTCAATCATTTCACGATTTGGTAAAAGAGCCTCAACTGCATTATGAATATTTGCTTTTTCTTCATCGTCGATATGTCCATCAGCTCTAGCGGCGTAAACCATTGCTTCTATTAGTAAAAGAGCCGCACTGTCTGCCGGAGGAAGAGCTTGTTGATTATATTGGTTTCCAGTTTCTTGTACAGAGCATTGACCAACAGAATTTTGATTATATTGTGGATTTGTTCCTGATTGTTCTGTTTGATTTCCTTGTGACCATTTTTGATAAAATTTCCACGCAAGAGCTCCAACTGCCGCAGTACCTCCAACTTTAAGTGCGCCTTCAGCTACTTTTTTCACACCTTTACCTGTAAAAAGTGCACCAAGAATTCCACCAACAGCCGCAGATCCTAGAAGTCCACCAACTCCACCCAGAGAAGAGCTTTGTGAATTTTGTTGGTTCGCAGCTCCAACATTTCCTTGATTTTGAGGAGCTTGTTGATTATTGCCTCCCATACCTCCACCAAGAACAGAGCCTAAAGTATTACCTAAATCACCAAGATTTGCATTTTTTAATTGATCAAATATATTTTTCATAATAATTCACCTCGTATTTTTTATGATTAATAATACATTAAAGTTTACTATTGGTCAATTGTGATATTTCCTTAGAATTAATCAGATACATAAAACACAAAAAAGCTTCCGTCAATATGCTTATTGGCACATTCAAGGAAGCTTTTTATTATATCTATATAGGAAAAATTAGGATTAAATCAATTATTCTACAATAGCGCCTGTTGCTGCTGAAGTTACTGATTTAGCATAACGTTTTAAGAACGGTGAGCTGAGTTTTCCTGATTTATCTTTAGGAACAAAATTTGCTCTACGTTTTGCAAGAGTTTCTTCATCAACACGAAGCTCAAGAATTCTATTGTCGATATCAATAAAAATGATATCTCCATCTTCTACAAGGCCTATGATTCCGCCTTCCGCTGCTTCCGGCGAAACGTGCCCAACTGCCGCACCACGAGTACCACCAGAGAAACGACCATCTGTCACTAAAAGAACATCTGCGCCAAGTCCCATACCGGAAATAACTGAGGTTGGAGTTAACATTTCACGCATACCCGGCCCACCTTTAGGACCTTCGTAACGAATGATTACCGCATCATTTTTCACAATTTTTCCAGCTAAGATAGCTTGAGTTGCATCTTCTTCACTATCAAAAACTCTTGCGATAGTCTCACGCACTCTCATTTCAGGAGCAACTGCACTTTGTTTTACAACTGCGCCATTTACAGCAAGATTTCCTTTAAGAATCGCAATTCCGCCCTCTTTCAAATATGCTTTATCAAGCGGACGTATAACATCATCATCAAGAACTTTAACTTTAGTCACCTCTAAAACTTCTTTTAATGTCGCACCCATAGCTGTTAGAACATCGGTATGTACTAAGTCTTGCTCAGCGAGTCTTGCCATAACAGCAGGGATACCACCCGCAGCGTGCAAGTCTTCAATATGATAAGAGCCAGCTGGTGAAAGTTTACAAAGGTTTGGAGTTTTTTTGCTAACAACATCAAAGACATCAAGGTCTATATTAAGCCCTGCTTCTTTGAAAACTGCCGGAAGATGAAGAACTGTATTGCTTGATCCACCAAGTGCCATATCTACTGCAACCGCATTATAAGCCGCTTTTTCTGTTACGATGTCGCGAGGTCTGATATTTTTCTCTAAAAGATCCATGATTTTGAAACCAGCTTGTTTTGCAAGTCTGATTCTTGCCGCTTGAACAGCAGGAACTGTGCCGTTACCAGGCAGTGCAAGACCAATTGCTTCACTGATACAGTTCATTGTATTCGCTGTGAACATACCTGAACATGAACCACAACCAGGGCAAGCATGTTCTGTAAGATCATCAAGTTCTTCCATGCTCATTTCGCCATTTTTCACCTTGCCAACCGCTTCAAATACGCTGATAAGGTCAGTTGCATTTTTACCCGCAAGCATTGGTCCACCAGACATAATAAGTGTTGGAATATTGAGTCTCAAAGCAGCCATAAGCATTCCAGGTACAACTTTATCGCAGTTAGGAATAAGCACAAGAGCATCAAATGGGTGCGCTGTTGCCATAATTTCTACACTATCGGCAATGATTTCACGTGATGGAAGTGAAAAGTGCATCCCATTATGATTCATTGCAAGACCATCACATACCGCAATTGCAGGAAATTCAATCGGAACGCCTCCTGCTAGTCTAACACCGGCTTTTACCGCTTCCGCAATTTTGTCTAGATGGATGTGACCAGGAACAATTTCATTCGCCGCATTACAAATACCAATCAATGGACGACGAAGTTCTTCATTTGTCAAGCCCACTGCATGAAGCAGTGAACGGTGAGGTGCTTTTTCTAAACCTTGAGTCATAATCGCGCTACGCATACTATCTTCCTTCCTTCTAAAAATTCATCTTACAAACTTTGTCTGTAAGCAAGTGATTGTTTTAATGTTTCTTTATCCATAAATTTCACCTCAGCACCAAGAGGGATACCTTGTGCTAAGCGTGTAATTTGGACATGCGGAAATCTTCTAGAAACCTGCTCCCTTATATAAGATGCTGTTGATTCCGCTTCCGCTGTCGCTCCTAAGGCAAGTACGAGTTCAGTTATTTCACCCGTTTCTAATACCTTGAAAAGTCTATCAGTTTCTAACTGGCTACTCTCTGTTGTACCAAGCAATCCGCCAAGTATAACATATTTCCCAAGGTAGAAGCCACCCTCTTCAATCGTAAGCATACTATCCCACTCGCTCACAAGGCATATCATATGTGTGAGTCTGTCCGGATTAGCGCAGATTTGACAAGGATTTGTATCAGACAATGCCCCACATTGCGAGCAAAGATGAAGTTTATCTCTAAGCTCATAAATATTTTTCCCCATACGCTTAACTTCGCTCTCCGACCATTTCAAGAGAGTCATAGCCATACGCATAGCAGATTTTTGACCAACACCCGGAAAATGGGCAAACTGGTCAATTATCGCTTGTAAGGATTCAGGTATATTATTCATTTTTTTATCTTTTTAGTTTTTTTGTCTCAGACGGGCAAAGGGAATGATTCCCGTGGAAAAAGTTTCCTTGGAAACCCCATTTCTTTTTTGCTCGTTCCTCACGAAAAAGGAATGAGCTTTTCAAAAAAATTATTACCGTTGATGTCAAAGAAAATATTTCAAAATAAAATTTTTCAAGTAAAAGCTGTTATCAAATATAACTTTCCGATAGATTTTTATTGAAACTCAATAAGCTCAATACTCATACAACTTTTATTGAAATACAAAACTCTACCCTCATCGCCACTTGTAATTTTTCAAACCACAAAACAGTGTGCGATGAGAATTAAAAGTTTTGTAAGGAAGGGGATAGGGGGTCTGGGGGAGAGGGGAAACCTAAACTTTTACAAAAGTTTTGGTTTCCCCTTTCCCCCAGAAAAATCTCTACACCAATTCACTAAACTTAACTTTTAGCTCACCGATTTTTTCCATTGCGACATCGAGTTCAGAGACACGAGCTTTATCGGCGGCAACGAGTTCTGCAGGAGCGTTTGCAACGTATTTTTCATTTTTGAGTTTTCCACTGAGCATACCATGTTCTTTTTGAAGCTTTGCAAGCTCTTTTTCAAGGCGAGCAAGTTCAACAGCAAAGTCGATTGCATTTTCAAGGAAAACAACAATTTCGGCTTTTTTTACAATTTGTGATGCAGATGCTTTTGGAATTTCGCGTCCATCATCAAGAAGAAAATGCTCAACTTTCGCCATGAATGAGAGCCAACCGCGCGCAGAATCGAGAAGATTTGCTTGATGTACATTTTCAGGTTTCACTAAAACAGTAAGCTTGAAACTTGGATTAATGTTGAGCTCTGCACGAATGGTACGAATTGCTGAAATAGAATCTTGAATAAAGAGCATATCGTCAACGCTATTCGGACGTAAACATTCAGGACGTTCAACAGGATAGAGCTCGGTAGCTAAATCTTTACCCGCATTACCCGGCAAACTTTGATAGATTTGGCAAGTAATAAAAGGTGCTATTGGGTGCAACAATGTAAGATATTCATTTAATACAAGATTAAGAACTTCTTGCGCTTGTTGTTTCTTTTCACCTTCTTCTTTCAAATCAGCTTTAACAAGTTCAAGGTACCAGTCGCAGAATTCAGACCAGAGGAATTTATAAAGATTTTGTGCTACATCATTAAAGCGGTATGCCTTAATACCTTGTTTTGTTTCTTTTTTAAGTTCTTCAAGTCTATGTAGAATCCACACGTGATGAACGCTTGAAGCCGGAATATTTTCAGGTTTGAAGTTTTCATCTTTTGCGTATCCTTCAAGATTCATAAGAGAGAAGCGTGAAGCATTCCATAATTTATTCATGAAGTTACGTGAATTTTCAATACGTGTTTCTGAAAGTTTAATATCACGCACCATCGCCGCAAGAGATGTAAGAGTAAAGCGGAGAGAGTCCGTACCGTATTTATCAGACATTTCAACAGGGTCGATACCATTGCCTTTAGATTTTGACATCTTCTGACCTTGAGCATCACGCACAAGTGAGTGCAAATACACTTCTTTAAATGGAATTTCGTCCATAAAGTGTTGACCCATCATAACCATACGAGCAACCCAGAAGAAAAGAATATCAAAACTTGTAACCAAAACAGAAGTTGGATAAAAAGTCTTTAAATCTTCAGTTTGTTCAGGATAGCCAAGTGTTGAAAATGGCCATAATGCTGAAGAAAACCAAGTATCTAAAACATCAGGATCTTGCTCAACTTTAGATGAGCTACATTTTGGACAACAAGTTACATCTTCTTCACTTACGATAAGTTCGCCGCAGTCAGCACAAGTCCATGCAGGAATACGATGACCCCACCAAATTTGACGAGAAATACACCAATCACGAATGTTATCTAACCAATTATAATAGATTTTTTCCCAGTTGTTCGGGATAATTTTAATTTCATTAGGTACAGCCGCTCTTGCACGAGGAGCAAGTTTAGTCGTCGCTACAAACCACTGAGTTGAAACATGAGGTTCAACTACAGTTTTACAACGATAACAAACACCTACAGCGTGGTCGATAGGTTTGATTTCAATAAGCTGACCAAGAGCATCAATATCTTCTACGATAGCTTTACGGCAATCTTGTTTTGTCATGCCTTTATATTTGCCACCGTTTTCATTCATAATTCCAAATTCATCAATAGCTTGAATAAATTCTAGGTTATGACTATGCCCTAAATTCCAGTCATTATGATCATGACTAGGAGTAACTTTAAGCGCACCTGTGCCGAATTCCATATCAACATAAGTATCAGCAATAACAGGAACTTCACGTCCAACAACAGGAACAATCACATTTTTACCAATAAGATGTTTATAGCGTTCGTCATCAGGGTGAACACAAACAGCAGTATCGGCAACTATTGTTTCTGGTCTTGTTGTTGCGATTGTAATTTTTTCATCAGTTCCAGCTACTTGATACGCAATATGCCAGATACTATCTTTTTTATTTTCGTGCTCTACTTCATCGTCCGCAAGTGCAGTATGACAACGTGAACACCAGTTAATAATATATTTACCTTTATAAATCAGCTCTTCATTATAAAGTTGAACAAAAACTTTACGTACAGCTTTTGCAAGATTTGGGTCCATAGTGAAAGCTTCACGAGTCCAATCTACAGACGCACCTAAACGACTAACTTGATTTAGGATTCTGCTACCATACTCTTCTTTCCATTCCCAAACTTTTTCAAGAAATGCTTCACGACCAACATCATCACGAGTTTTACCTTCTTTGGCAAGCGCGCGCTCAACAACGTTTTGAGTTGCAATACCTGCGTGATCTGTCCCCGGTATCCACACAACTTTTTTTCCAAGTTGGCGAGCATGGCGACATAAAACGTCTTGCAATGTCATATTAAAAGCGTGACCAATATGCAAAGCACCTGTCACGTTGGGTGGCGGAATTACCATTGAGTATGCTTCTGCATTACTAGACATATCTGGTGCAAATGTTTTATTTTCTTTCCATTGTTTTTCCCAATGTGGTTCAACAATAGATGGATCGTAAGTTTTTAATTCCATATTTCTCTCTCTATACTAAAAAATATCCCCGATACTACTGCAATTATCCACAAATCGCAAGTTTAAATATTAAGTCATTTATTTTTTGCCTTCGGCGACCAAAGGAAATAACTTTCTTTGGAAAACTTACTTTTTTGACTCCTTTCCCGTCAAAAAGAGTAAAGATTTACAAAATAATTTTATCCACTTAGTTCACGAAAGAGTACTTCAATATTAAATACACAAAATTCGTAAAAAAAATTAAGTTGACCCCAACCATGCTTCTTGATATTTTGCCATAAAACTAATTCTAAACGAGGAAATTTGTGCCAAAAAAAAATAATTTATTAGCACTTTTTATATCACTACTTGCTGTTGCTTTTTCAGCTTGGAATGTTTGGGCTAAAGATTCTACATTCTGCTTAACAGAAGCTTGCCAAGTATTTGATGACTTTGCTGTTTTAGGTATCTCTCTTTGGTTCTATAGTTTTGTATTTTTTAGTATTTCTTCAATACTACTCATACTCAAACAATCAAAGTTTGTATATATCCTTTCCTTTTTAGCTCTCTTAGGCGATGCTTTTCTTCTTGCCTTGATGATGATAACAGCCCCTTGTTTTAATTGCCTAATTATTGCTTTATTTACTGCACTATTCTTTTTATCCTTACACTTTAGCAATATAAAAGTAGGCTTTCCTTGGTTATTTGTGATATGGCTTTGTCTATTTATCATAAATGTGGGTGCACTTGCAAAAAATGCTACTCAACCATTTGCAATTTATTATAATCCAGCTCAAGTTGAAAACACACAAAACTCAAGCATGAGAATTTATTTCTCTCCATCATGCACATCTTGCAATGAATTAGTCAATACTCTCGGCACGTTAGAAAAAACTACTCAGGGCGATATTGCTTGGTATCCGGTAGCTGAAAATGAAGAAGACATTATTTTAATTCGACAAATGCAAATGTATATTGATGAGGGTGATAACCTAAAAACTTCTTTAGAAAAAACCCTTGCAAATCCTATGAAAGCATCTCTTTCTACAGCAATTCCGGATTTTATTATGCAGTTAAAAATACTTATAAATCAATCACATTTAAATCAAAGAGGAACATCTCGTATTCCTTTTGTTGAATACACCGGCTTGCCATCTCACCTTAAACAGGTTTCACCGCTTGATAATTTACGTAAAATGTCGCCTAATTCAAACGAATCAACAAACCCTAGCTTCAACTTGGGAGTTGATGGATTTTGTGATCAAACCTCAGAAGAGCCTTGCTAATAAACTATGAATATTATACTACAAAATCTTTATAAATCGTACGGAAATAATGATATCCTTAAGGATTTCTCACTTGATATTGCGGCTGGAACGCGCCTTACAGTCTGCGGTCCAAATGGTTGCGGTAAGTCAACTCTAATCCGCATTATTGCCGGCGTTGATTCTGCTGATGCTGGTAGAGTTATCTTTCCGAAAGGGTGCAGAGTTGGCTATGTTGAACAGTCACTCGACGAAGGAATTTTAGAAAAAAACTTGCTCGAATGGGTGCTAGATGTTCTTCCGGATTGGCACGATTTTTGGCAGGAATGGGATAGAGCGCATAAAGAAAATAATGAGTCAAAAATCAAACAACTCATTGAAAAGCAACATCATATTGAAGCAAAATATGGCTATAATCCTGAACAGCAAGCGCAAGAAGTTCTCTCAGGTCTTGGATTTTCTCAAGATAAATGGATAAAGCCAATGAAAGAGCTTTCAGGCGGTTGGAGAGAAAGAGCTAAACTCGCACGAGTGCTTGTTGCAGGTGCTGATGTTCTCCTCCTCGATGAACCAACTAACCACCTTGATATGGATGCCGTTGAGTGGCTTGAAGATTTTCTTCTTGCCTATAAAGGTGTGCTTGTTTTCGTAGCCCACGATAGATATTTTATGGATAAAATAGGTTCGCATGTTCTCTATCTTGGAGGTTCAAGACCTATTTTCCGTAAGACAACTTACTCTAAGTTCTTATTAATTCAAGAAGAAATTGAAGAACAAAAAGAACGTGAAGCTAAACGCCTTTCCTCTGAAATTGAAAAAAAGATGGACTTTGTTCGTCGATTTGGTGCAAAAGCATCTAAGGCTCGTCAATCGAACTCAAAGCTAAAAATGGCTCAAAAACTCGCTAAAGAACTTGAAGATTATAGACCAGAAACAAAAAGAAAAGAACTTTCTTTCTCATTCCCAGAAGCTGCAAAATGTGAAAAACTTGTTCTTAGTGTTGCTGATTTAGATTTCGTTTTCCCTGATGACGTTCGTGTGTGGAAACCTCTTACATTTTCATTATTTAGAGGACAAAGAGTTGCACTTGTTGGGCATAATGGATCGGGTAAATCTACCTTACTAAAGGTACTTGCCGGAGTTTTTGAACGCAGTGGCGGCTCAATGGCTTTAGCGAGCCAAGCAAAAATTGGGTATTTCTCTCAGCATCAAGGTGATATTTTCAACCCAAATTCTACTGTTTTAACAGAGATTCGCCGCCTTGCCGACCCTCACACAACTGAAGAAGAACTTATGAGTGTGCTTGGTCTTTTCATGCTTGGAAACAACTATTTTGATAGATTTGTCAAAGGTTTATCCGGTGGTGAAAAAGCTCGTATGGCTCTTGCCCTTCTCTTTTTGACAAGAAGCAACTTCCTCATCATGGATGAACCGACAAACCACTTAGATATTGAATCACGTCAAGCACTTGTTGAAGCTCTTGATGCTTACGAAGGCACCCTCTTACTCGTAGCTCACGATAGATATCTTTTATCTGAAGTTGCCGACGAAGTTTGGGAAATGAGTAAGAACGGTATTGAATTTTTTGAAACCGGTTTTGAAGAATATTATTCCGAACGCAAAACCAAACCAATCACTTCTATTGACGAAAAAGAAAAAGAAGTACCTACTCAAAATATTTCACGCGAAGACCTCAAAAAAATCAAAAGAGCTCAAGCTGATGAAAGAAATAAAATCTATAAAGATCTCAAACCATTACAAGAAAAATATTCTGCAAAAGAAAAAGAATTTGAAGATGTCGTAAACCGTCAACATGAAGTAGAAACCCTTCTTGCTGATACTGCCACCTTTGAAGATTCAACTAAAATGACCGAACTTCTCAAAGAATTTCACTCTATTGAACAATCTGTCGAAAAAATAATGGAAGAACTTGCAACTCTTGAAGAAAGTATCAACACCCTCGAAGCTCGCCGAGCAGAACTTACACTAGAATAAATTAATTTCGAGAGGGGGAAACCACATTTTTTTGAAAAAAACGATGTTTCCCCCTCTCGAGCTCGCCCCCTTCCTTAAAAAACAATTACTATAACTTTAGTATACTATAGCTTTTGTTTTCAGGGAGAAGAAGATTATAATTTTATTTTGCAAATATTCAGCAAGTGCTCTAATTAATACGATTTACCAGTTGTATCGGTTTGCCCTTGACTAGCTTGAGGAGTAGTCCAAAGTTTTAGGAGTTGTGCCATATCTTGTGCTAGAGTTGCAGTAACAACATAAGCAGGATCAAATGGCATTGCAGTTTTCACTTTGAAGAGAATGAAATCACGAACAGTTTCGTAAGGCATCTCGCCGGCATGAGCAACTGACCATATCAATTGATTCGTTTTTACATCATATACTTCTAAAATAAGTGATACCCTACTATCTGCAGTACTTCCACCCTCAAAATAGTAAGTTACATAACCACCTACAAGAAAATCTGCGTTCTTTTGACGTGCAATAGGCAGTGCATATTCCACACGGTATGGCGGACTCATTTGAGCTAATTCAATAGCTGAAAATGCTTGCGAACTAAGGAACTGTTGCCAAATTGTACGAGAAATGCCTTGAGAGAGGCTTTCATGTTGTAGCACATCTTGAGTTAGACCAAATGGCACAAATAATGCCGTTGGTGGATTATCAAGATTTACGTTTGGGTGCACCATAACAACTTGCTCATTACGTACAACACGATTTGCAAGAACAAAAGTAGCTGAATCGCTACCATCATACTGCATTTTTTCTTGACTACTCAAAGCATTTGCAGTTGAAGAAATTGTGTTTCCGATAGCTGAACAGCCTGTAAGCATGAGTAAGCATAGAAGAAGGTATATTTTTTTCATGATATTTCCTTGTCAGATTTTTGATTTTGGCATATTCCACTTAATATCTATGCAAGAAAAATACCATTTAATATTACAAGTTTCACTTATGAAATCCTGAAAAGTTTTCTTGCATTATTTCCGCATGTTGTCCACAGTTCATCAAGAGGTGTTTGGCGACATTCAGCTATTGTTTTTGCTGTGATAACCGTTAGCGAAGGTTCATTTCTTTGACCACGCCAACCTTGTGGTGATAAGAATGGGCAATCTGTTTCAACCATAAGTTTATCTGAAGGGATGTGAATTATATCGGCTCTTGCTTCTTTATTTGCAGGATATGTGATTGCACCGGGAACTGAAATATACCATCCCCTAGCATTCAATTCATCAATTTGTGCTTTATTTCCGCAAAAGCAGTGCCAAACAAGTGGGTAATCCTTGAAATTCATATCATCTAAAACGGCCAGAGTTTCATTAAATGCTTCACGCGAATGAATTATTACGGGCAAGTCACATTCTTTTGCAAGAGCAAGTTGTTCTCTAAATACTTTATCTTGAAGCTCATGAGAAGCTTTGTTGATATAAAAATCTAATCCCATTTCACCAAAAGCTTTTATACGTGAATCATTCTTAGCTATCTCTTTTAAATCACTGATACTATTTTCATGGTATTTTTCTTCAACATCATTTGGATGTATTCCAATTGTAAAAAATACATTCGGGTGATTATCAAATAAGTGCTTAGTTTCATAGTATCTTTCTGTAGATAAATAAATTTGCCCTACATGACTTATTCCGCTATCGTAAGCTCTTTGAAGTATTACATCTAACTCTTCTAAAATATTCGGAAAAGTTAAGTGAGCGTGACTGTCACACCCTGTTTTAGGGAGATTATAAATTGTAGTGTCGGGAAAAGTTTGTGGCATAATAATTTTCAACCTTATAATTATTAACGTTTTTCATAGTTCAAATCTACAATACCATTGTAAGATCTTGTAGATGTTAACTTAAGTTTTTGTTCTGTAGCGTATTGAAAGAGTCTTACTCCATCTCCTAAAATTACAGGAATTACGCTAAAAGTATATTTATCAATTAAATCTGCTTCCATAAACTGATTAAGAACATTTGCTCCACCACAAATCCAGATATCTTTACCGTCTTGCTTTTTCAGTTTTTTTATTAATGACTTAACATTTTCATCGGTAAAGAAAATATCATCATTGTCTGAATGATATTCCTGATGTGTAAGTACATAGCTTTTCTTTCCGGCATAAACCCAGTTATCCGGAGAAAGTTCAGTAATTATTTGTTTGTAGGTTGTATATCCTAAAATTACGGTATCAACTGTTTTGATGAAGTCATTATAAGATCCCATATTTGAATCACCGCTACCATCACCATTGAGCCAGTCAACTTTTCCATTTCTATCAGCTATATAACCGTCTAGACTCATTGCAATATATGAAATAACTTTTCTCATTATTTTACACCTTTTTTATTAAAAAGTTCTCTTCGCTTTGTGGATAATCGAAAAACATCTTTAAGATTTTCTACATCATTATTTTCTATCAACCGCTTCATATTTTGTAGGTTTTTTATGAAAATATCAATCTCATCACAAAGAAGTTCTTTATTCCACAAGAAAAGTTCTGACCAAAGATTCTCATCTATTTTTGCAATACGAGTCAAATCTCTAAAACTATCCCCTGAATATTTCACAAGATCTTCACTGTCGTGAGCAGTCATAAGACTTACAGCAATTGCATGCGTGAGCTGACTTAAATAGGCAATCATACTATCATGCTCGTGTGGAGTTAGATAAGAAAATACTGCGAATCCCAATGTTTTAGCCATATCAATAATAAATTCTTCAGCTAATTTACTATTTTTTTCTGTAGGAGTCAAAATAAGGTTAGCATCTTTAAATATAGCACAATCCGCATTTTCTATACCTAAAACTTCTTTTCCGCGCATTGGGTGTGAAGCATAAAACTCTATACCATAAGGCTCTAAACTTTCTTGAACTTTATTGACTAGCTTGGACTTTACACCGCAAACATCTGTTATAATTGCTTGAGAATTTATAAATTGTGCGTACTTTTCTATCCATGAAATTAATGCTTGAGGATAAATACAAAGAATTATGATATCACTCTTTTTTAGGAATTTTTCAAAATTTTCTGTTGCGCCGTCAGATATGTAGTTCTTTTCTTTTGCATAGGAAACACTTTCTTCTTTTATATCTATACCATAAACAGTATTGCCAGCTTTTTTCAAACCCATTGCATAGCTGCCACCAAGTAAACCTAAACCGACAATAGTAATGACTTTGCTTGTCATAGCATTAAACCTTATAATAATTTATCAAATATAATGAATATAACTACTTACTTTGATTTATAATACTTGAAGTCTTTCCATCTATTATGCATCCAAAACCACTGTTCAGGATATTCAATAATTACTTTTTCAACTGCTTGAGTATAGAATTCAGCTATTTTTTTAACTTTTTCTTCTCTTGTTCCTTCAAGACTTTTTGTATCAAGAGGAGGTTGTATATGCAGTACATACCCATCTTCTTCACGCAAAAGAAATACAGGAAGAACTATCGCTCCGCCCCTTAAAGCAAGTATTGCAGGTCCCATATTTACAGAAGTTTCTTTACTTAGAAAATCAATTTGAATAGCCTCATGCGCAAGTGCTCTATGATCTACAAGAAAAGCTACAACTCCTTTGTTTTTCAAAGCTCTTATTACGTGTGCAGCTACCATTTTATGCCCAATCATGCTTGCACCGTGAGATTCTCTACAACTCGCAATAAATTTATGGACAACAGGATTTGGATATTGTCTTACAACAATCATACGTGGTCTTGGTGGCTCATCTAAATCACCAAGCAAAGCAGCTAAAAGCTCCCAAGCACCCTGGTGGGCTGTTGCGATAACTATAGAATCTTTATATTCTAGTAGATTTTTTAGAAGTTCCGGTTCAGCTATACGGAGTTTTGTTCTTCTTGGTTGAAAAGAAAAGCTTTTAGCTAGAGTTATTTCTAAAAATGAACGAGCTGAATGCTTAAATGAATTATAAGCTATTTTTCTAGCGTCTTTACGTGATTTTGATAGTCGCCTTTGGACGTTAATAGACGCAAGTCTTCTTCTTTTTTTTAGAAGAATCCACATAACAAAGCCTAAAAAATTTCCTGTATATTTTACAAAAGAAAATCCAAGAAATGAAAAAAAGACTCGTAAAGAATTTAGAGCACTATATTGCAGTTGTTGCCAAAAATTCAATTCTTTATTGTTTTCCATTGCCCATTCCCTCTAGTCTATTTTGCAATTTTTCTTTTTCTTCAGCAAGCACTTCAGAAGTTAGATTTTCTGCCTCAATTAAATAAGGAGGATAATACTCCACCTTTACTTTACTGAAAGGGTAAGGAACTTTAAATCTATCCCAAGTATTAAAAGCGTAACATTTTTCCATAGTTAAACGTGTTGGAACAATATGAGCTTTTGCATGAAAGGCAAGAAATAGAGCGCCCTCTTTTACTTCATGTCTTGGACCAAGTGGACCATCAATTGTGACCACTGCGTGAACATGTTCATTTTTCATAACTTTTACAGCATTTAATAAAGCATTCACACCTTGTCGTGTGCTTGAACCACGAACAGTTTGCACATCTAGCTTATTTAAAAGAGAAACTAAAAAGTTACCATCTACGCTTGGGCTTACGACAGTAACAATCTTCATATGTTTCTTCATTTTCATAAATGGGAATAATTCATCATGCCAGATACAAAGAACGTGCCTCTCACCTTTATCATGTAATTCATCAATAATTTCCCTACCATGCTCTTCATATCGTAGCGTTGCTGTAAGGATTTTATAGAACCAGTAAATAGGAAAAGTAAGTATAGGACTTATTATTGCTTTTATTTTTCTTTGAGTTTTTCGTGAAATCTTCATATATTTATTTTAGTTAGCTCTTATAAAATTTTCTAATGATAATTTTCATACTTGACGATTTTGAATATAGCCTACATACTAGCTAAAAGCAAATAGTTTAAAGGATAAAAAAATGGGAATCCGCATTAATAAGTACATAGCTGACTCAGGGTATTGTTCACGTCGTGCAGCTGAAACACTGATAGAACAAAGAAGAGTAAGAGTTAATAACCAATTAGCCATTCAAGGTATGCAAATTGAAGAAAATGATGTTGTTTATGTGGATAATAAAGCACTTAGTAATACTCAAGAAAGTATTTGCTTGCTTATGCACAAACCTATTCAAGTTGTTTCTACCGCTAAAGATCCGGAAGGGCGCACAACTGTTTTAGATCTACTTCCTGAAAAATATCAAAACTACAGACTCTATCCTGTTGGGCGACTAGATTTCTTTTCTGAAGGACTCATAATCCTCACAAACGACGGTGAACTAGCACATAAACTTATGCACCCAAAGCATGATCTACCTAGACTCTACCGTGTGCGAGTGAGAAAAAACTCTTCACATTCAATTGAATCTATCCTCTCCATTATGCAAGAAGGAATGGTTCTAGAAGACGGAACGCAACTTGCGCCTGTAAAAACACGAATATTCAATGAAAGAAATACAACTCCTGTTGAATATGATGTTGAATTCACACTCTATCAAGGTGTTAATAGACAAATTCGTCGTATGTGCCAAGAATCCGACCTCACGATTCTTCGCCTTATGCGTATAGGGCACGGACCTTTATCTCTTAGCGATATTCCACGTGGAGGCTTTAGAGAATTAACAAAAACTGAACTTGAAACACTGAAAAGAAGCATATAAATATCTAATTACTGATAAATCATACAATAAGTGCACGGTGAAGCATAATCACCGTGCACAAGCCGATATTTTTTTTGTTACCCATATTTTTATCTAAATTTCTCCATAACCTCCTTATTGTGTTGTGTTGGAAAATGCTCTTTTCCGCAAGTTGGACAGGTATCACGTAAGTTTTGCACTATACCTATACTTTCAAATGCTCCCGGAACAACATGCGGAACCTGTCCTTCAGGGATAACAAGTTCTAAACCGAGCTTGCTAGCCATAAACTCCAATGGCTTATAGTTTCCTGTTACAGCCATTATTCTCAATAGGCTTTCCGCACCAAGTTTAGCACCAGAATCATATGGGTTTACCTCTCTAAGCAATGTAGAGTAAGGCTTTCCAATTGCCCGTGCTAAATCTTTTGCAGGTACCGGATTATCCAGTACAAGATTATGAATTAGTGTTGAAAATTCACTTTGCATAAAACCTCCTGGCAATGTGTATAATACTTATGTATTATACGATTTCTTATAAAATATAGATAATTATATATTATGTCAAGTCTTTATTTGTAAATCTATACAAACTAATTTATAATCTAACCAATCGCTAATGATAATTATTTGATATAACGGAACTTTTTTCTTCTACTTGTTCAATTATTTTTTTATCTGTGACACTAAGAAAATTTGACTTTTTCACCTTAGATAAGTATAGTATTAATTATAAAAGTATAAAGAATGTTAAAAAGTGTACGATAAGATTAATATCCAAAATAAATTTCATGCACAAAAGGAATTATGTATGAAAAACATAAACTATATATCAAGGCGCAAAGCTCTATCTACCTTTGCTATGCTTACTTCTTCTGTATTACTGGGTGGTTGTTCACTCACTAGCGGTTTCGTTGATAGCGAAGCTCATTATGCTGCCGGAGTTTCACCCCACGCTATAAATGTTGTAAAAACGGTAAAATCTCAACTTGGTGTGCGCTACACTCTTGGTGGCACAAAACCTTCTACAGGATTTGATTGTTCTGGGCTTATCTGGTGGGCTTATAAAAAACACGGTGTAAGCATTCCACGCGTCACAAAAGATCAAGCATACGCCGGCTCTATTGCTCCGCTTAATAGACTACAACCTGGTGACATTCTTGTATTCGCCTCTAGTCAGGCACCGAATAGCTTGCACACAGCTCTTTATATCGGACAGGATACATTCATACATGCGCCGAATAGTAAAAGTCGTGTGCGTGAAGATTCTCTTACAAATAAATACTGGAGAGATAACCTCGCTCTTGCTCGACGAATTGTGTAAATAATAATTAAATCTCAACTAAAGAGAATATCATGATTTAATCGTGATATTCTTTTTTTTATTCAGAATTCATATCATTTATTTCATATATTATATCATATTATGTTAAAAATTGTTTTATCTCATTGAAATAATATCCTTGATTTCTTTTGTTGATTTAGCACAGTTTTTATATTACTTTCTTCACCTACAAACAGCCTTATTGGCTAAGTTCAGTTTATAACTATAAAGGACTCCAATGATTAAATTACTTATATCAAGTTTATTTTTACTATTAGCAATTTACCCATTAGCAAAAATAAGAAAAAACATTATTACAGAGAATGAATTATATGGTATATTTTTAGGTAATTACATATACTTTATTCACTACTTGTTTATAACTTCTATTATTCTTTTTGCTGTGCATTATTTGATTTTTCCAATTCAAAAGAAATTTCTCTTCTTTATAATTCCGCTTGTTTTTGCTTTTGTTGGTGGACTTGGTTACTATAACTACAGAAACCCCGAAGCAACTTTCACTCATATTTCAATAGATAAAAAAGCTGAAGTTTCAAATATAAGAATTGCTTTTGTTGCAGATTTTCACCTTATGAGTTCTTCTAATATAAATTTATTTGAAGATATGGTAGATAAAATTAATGCTCAACATCCTGATATTATCCTAATAGGTGGAGACCTTCTGCAAGATAGTCATAAGCAAGTCAATGGCGATTATTCTAAAGTTTTTTCAAAACTCCAATCAAAATATGGTACTTATGCAATTTTAGGAAATCATGAATACTATGGTAATGATGTTGAAGAAAACATCTTATATATTCAGAATCTTGGAATAAAAATACTCAGAGATGAAGTTTTACAAATAAAAGGTATCAACTTTATTGCAAGAGATGATATAAGAAGAGACTACACTGAGGGTGATAGAAAAACTCTTCCTGAACTATATCAAGAAAATAATATCTCTTCTGACTCTCCTATTATCGTTCTTGACCATAATCCGCAAAATATAGCTGATAGCGTTATAAGTAAAGCAGATATTCAACTCTCAGCACATACACACGCAGGACAATTTTTCCCGTATAACTTACTACTCAAAACAAGAGTCCCTAACGCCTATGGATATAAAAAAATCGAAGAGTTACATACTATAGTAACATCAGGAGTTGGAGTTGGTTATTGGAAAATAGTTGGTCCATGGCAAATGCCTTATAGATTCGGTACACGAAGCGAAATAAGCATAGTCGATATAGATTTTCTTCAGTAAAGAGCTCTGCATAATTATTTTCGAGAGGAGGAAACTACGTTTTTGAGTTAAAAACGGTGTTTCCCCCTCTCGAGCTCTCCCCCTTCCTTAAAAACCATTTACTGGAATATCAATAAGTTAGAAAACCACCCTAAAGTAAAAAGAAAATTATTAGCTTTTCTCAATAAAATGTTCAGTAATTATGCAGAGGTCTTCAATAAATAAAAAAAAGTAGCAATATAAGTTAGTTTATATTGCTACTTTTTTTATGGGGTTTCTTAAGAAATCTATGAAGCGCTGTAAACTTCTTTTCCACCAACAATGGTTTTTAATACTTTGATATTTTTTATTTTATCATGAGCAACAGTAAGAAGATTCTCATCAGTGATAATCATATCTGCAAGCTTTCCTGCCACGAGCGAACCTTTAATATTTTCTTCAAAATGAATAAATGATGCGTTCAAAGTATGTGCCTTTAACGCTTGGTACGCACTTACTGACTCATCTCTATTATAGCATCTCCCTTTTTTAGATGTACGAGTTACTGCTACTCCAATTTGAATAAAAGGATTTATTGAAGTTATAGGACAGTCGGTATGCAAATTATAAATCAAATCTATTTCTTCAGCACTTCGGCAAGGGCAGAAAGAATCTACTCTATCTTTACCCACAAATTCCTCATGGATTTCGCCCCAATGATATAAAGGACTGATGAAGAAGCAAGGATACACACCAACTTTTTTCATACGTGCTAACTGCTCTTTTCTAGCATACTGAGAATGAATAATGACGTGTCTTGCATTTGGTCTTGGGTGCATTCTTTGAAGGTTTTCGTAAGCACTTAGAACTGTTTCAATACCCGCATCACCATTTCCATGAACAGCAATCTGCCAACCGCTTTTGTGGATAGGAAGAAGCTTTTCTGTAAGCTCATCAATTGTATATAGATATTCACCATAATACGGTAGTTTGTCCGCCGGGCTTACATATGATTCTCTGAAATATCCTGTACCTGCTCTTGGGTCTCCGTCCGACCATAGTTTAGCACACCCCATTGTCACGTAACCATTATTTGACATATCACTTCCGGCCACGTGCATTGGATATTCTTCTAATCTTTCAAAGTCTTTAGCTCTTACATAAAGTACAGCACGAATTGGTAATTCGCCTTTATTAGCTGCATTTACTATAATGTCAGTCGATTTTTTTCCAAGTTCTGCATCCATCGGAGAATAAGCAGGCCCGCCTTGAGCTGTTGTAACTCCATAAGATGCGTATACTTTTGCATCATCCATAAGTGCATTATACAATTCTTCATCGGTATAGTTAGGGATTTTACCTCTTACTAAGCCTTGAGCAGGTATTCCTTCAAGAACTCCATTTAATTCACCATCTGGATATTTTCCTATAATCCCACCGGCTGGCGCTACAGAGTTTTTATCAAGCCCTGCAATTTCAAGAGCTTTTGAGTTTGCTACTCCTGTATGACCAGATATATGTCTGTAAAATATTGGAATATCACAAGAGATTTCATCCAAATCATTTTTGGTTGGGAAGTATTTATCTGCAAAATTATACTCATCGAAACTATGTCCAACAAGCCAAGTAAGGGTGTTTGTTTTCATTTTATCAATAAAAGCTTGTTTGAAATCTTCAAGAGTAGAAACATTTAAATCTACACCATAAAGTCTGCTGAGTCCGCCTGTAGGAAAATGACTATGCCCATCTACAAAACCTGGCATAAGGGTTTTTCCTTTCAAATCAATTAGTTCGTAATCATTTCCGAGGCTTAAGCGAGCATCTTCCAATGAACCAACAAAACTAATTTTATCGCCAACGGTTGCCAAAGCTTCAGGAAAAGGAATATTATCATCAAGTGTGATTATCGTCCCGTTTGTGTAGATTCTGTTTTTCATTTTTCCCCCTAATGGACTGATTATATTATTTTCTACGAATAAAGTATAAGCACCAGAATTTGAGCCGAAATTATTCGCAACAACATCGCAAGTGGATACACGCTCGCATAGAAAGATGCTAATAAATCTGAGTGAGTTATATCTTGAGCAAATGCAAGCGCAGGTGGATCTGTAGTGCTTCCTGATAAAAGCCCGCAGATTACAATATAGTTCATTTTATAAAAAGCTCTAGCAATAACTGCTATAATAAATAAAGGTATAAATGTAATGCAAGCACCCACAGTAAATAACTTTATTCCATCAAAACTGAAAAGAGCCTCGAAGAAACTTGCACCGGCATTGAGGCCTACACTAGCTAAAAATAAAGCTATACCCATTTCTCGCATAATGTGGTGCGCACTTGATGGTAAATACCAAACTATTCCCTTGAATGAATGTATTCTACTCAAAAATATAGCAACCAATAAAGTTCCGCCGGCAAGACCGAGCTTCAATGTTGTATCAAAATAAGGAATTGTAAGAGGTATACTACCAACCAATAGTCCTAAAAATATTCCTAAAAATATCGGTAAAATAGGAGGATGATTCATCTGTTTTGTTGAGTTACCTAAGAGTTTTTCTGCACCGTCGAGCGTGTTTTTTGTGCCAACAATAACCAACTCATCAGCATAATGAAGAGAGATGTTATCATTCGGCAAAAATTCCGTGCCTGCACGTATAATTCTTGTGATTGTTACCGTATGCGTAACAAAATAACGTAATCGTCCTAATCGTTTACCTATAACTTCTGGTTTTGTGATAATAATATGTCTTGTTTCGAGTTCATCTTGATGGCTAGTCATATCTTTTTTTAGCCAGATACCTAGCTTTTCGATGGCATTATTTACAGCATTTCTTTCACCAACCATATGAATGTGCATATTTTTTTCAAGAATAATCTCATTTTCAGGTGAATGTTGATGAAGTTCATCTTCTTCTTGGACTCTTGAAATTATAATTCCGTGCCCATTTCCTAAAACTGAGTTTAATGATTTTCCAAAATATTCTTCATTTCGTATTTCAACAGTTTTACTTGCTATTTCATTTAGTTCTGAAGTTTCTTTATTTATTTTTTTCAGCTCATCATTGATATCAATTTTGAACATACTTTTTATCAAAAGCATTGTGAGGATTATACCAAAAATACCAAATGGATATGCAATAGCATAGTTCACACTGATTGATGTGATATCTAATGTAAGCATTTTACTTGCTGCAATTTCGCCAAGCAGAGTCGTTGAAGCTCCTAATGATGGCGTATTTGTTACCGCACCGCTATAAAGACCTACAATAGATATATCTGATATATCAAATAGCCTGCCAACAAAGAAAGCTACGCAAGTTCCTAAGAAAATAATAAGAAATGCAAAAGCATTCAATAGTAAACCACGACGCTTTAAGGAATCTATAAAACTTGGTCCAACTTGCAAACCAACAGAAAAAACAAAAAGAATAAGACCAAATTCTCTTATAAATTCAAGCAAATGTTTATCTGTTTCAAAGTTTACGTAGCCGACAAATAAACCACTAAATAAAACCCCACCGATTCCAAGTTTTATACCTTTAACAGAAATATTTCCAAGAGCCAAACCAAGCACAATAATTATTGATAAAAGAATTATTGTTTGAACCACACTTGCTTCAGAAAATAAGTTTGCAATCCACATAATTTATTCACTTCTTTTTTATAATGTCCTATTACTTTGTGCTTTCTTTAGCAAGACTTATGCCACAAAGCTAAAATCTGCTTTAATACTATAGTTACCATAAGCACAACATCCTTCCTTGCAATTTTTTATCATATCATTGCAAATATGCAAGACTTCACTAAAGAGATAATAATTGTTTATTTATTAGTAGTTATCTAGTTTTTGTTCCTGTAATATAAAATTACAAAAGAAATTTTATACGTGGAATATTTTTTGCACTCATCAACTATATCATATTTTTTATTTAACAATATTATAAAGGGGTTTGTCATGCCTATTATTGATTTTCGTTATCGTCCAAGCACTCAAGAATCTTTAGATTCAGTATTAAAAAATCCTGTTTATGCTGAATATATCAAACTTACCAACTTTCCCACACGTCCTGTAAAGTCACTCGAAACTTGCATTGCAGAATTACAAGAATTGCAAATTACAAAAGCCGTTATTGCCGGACGTGATATTGAATCCACCTACGCAACTCCTAGCACAAACGATGCTGTGTTATCTTATATGAAAGCAGCTCCTGAACTCTTCATCGGCTTTTACGGTTTTGATCCGGCAAAAGGTATGACCTCTATCAGAGCTTTCAAAAATGCAATAGAAAATAATGGAATGAAAGGAGCTTCAATAGATCCCGGAATGGCAAAAACTGCAATATCTGATGCTCGCTTTTATCCTCTTTACGCAATGTGCTGTGATTACAATATCCCTGTAATCATGACTGCCGGACTTTCCCCCTATATGGTTGGAGTTACACTAGAAAGTATGAATCCTCATCATATCGACAAAGTTGCTACCGACTTCCCTGAACTGAAAATACTCATGAGTCATGGTGGTTATCCATGGGTAAATGATGCTATTGCTGTAACCTTACGGCATACCAATGTATATATGGATTTTTCAACCTGCGAAAGTAAGCTTTTTGGTGAGGCGTATATTAAAGCAGCGAATGAGTATATCACCGACAAAGTAGTTTTCTCGAGTGCAAACCCATTTGTAGAAGTAG
>CAYJOR010000012.1:0-57642 GCA_964371865.1 uncultured Desulfovibrionaceae bacterium
AATTTAAAGTGCTTAGTTTACTGCCTTGATAATTTTAGATGCGTTAACCCTAACATTAGAATAATAAAAAAGCATAGCTTTCAAAACTATGCTTTTTTATTTCTATTTTTTTAACCAGACAACAGAACCATCTTTTAATACAATTTTTTCTCTCGATGGGTTTTTCTCTTGAAAAACAGAATAAAGAACAAGGCAAACTCCTATTATAATAAGTGGCAATGAAAGCACCATTCCCATGGTCAACCACTCACCATAAAGATAGCCGATATGCGCATCCGGTTCACGATAAAATTCACTTATAAAACGGAAAATACCATAAAGAATTGCAAAAAATCCGGCAACTGCTCCTTCCGGTCTTTCTTTTGATGAATATATCCAAAGAAGAATAAAGAGGAGCACTCCCTCAAGCCCTGCTTCATAAAGCTGAGTGGGGTGCCTTGGAAGTATGCCAGCATGAGGAAAAACCATACCCCACGAAACATCTGTTGTTCTTCCCCAAAGCTCACCATTAATAAAATTGCCGATTCTTCCAAATAATAAACCTGGGGCTATTGCTGGTGCAACAAAATCTAAAGTTTCTAAAAAGCCTTTTTTATGTGCTCTTCCCCATATAAAAATAGTTAGTAATACACCTAGCAGTCCACCGTGGAAAGACATTCCTCCATTCCAGACTGTAAATATTTCAAGAGGCGCTTTTATATAGTAAGCTAAGTCATAAAATAATATATAACCGATTCTTCCACCAAGAACTGCTCCTAACATAACCCATGTTACGAGGTCGTCAACTTCTGGATTTTCCCATCCAGAACCAAGTTTTGATGCCCTAACACGTAAAAGAAACCAGCCCACAAGTAAGGCTAAAATATACATCAATCCATACCAGTGCACATTCACCGGACCTATGGAAAAAGCAATAGGATCTATTTGAGGATATATCAACATTCCATGCTCACTTAATTATAGATTTTTCGTAGTGTTAAAGGTATCATAAGAGACTATTTATGACAAGAGCAAAAAATATTATTTATAATTTCAAACTGTTATCCTTAGAAATTCATATATATTTCAATTGATATATCCTATTCATTTAAAATCACTTATTTGACAAATAGACGGAAAGCCTTTATCAATAAAAACAACATTAATTTATCTTATGTAATTTTCCATATAAAAGGTTAAAAGATGAAAAAACTATATCTAGCCTGCACATTATTACTATGTATTATTCTTTCCGCATGTGCAAGCACCTCCCTCCCTACTTTCTACTTATTACCAAGTACAAACCTTATAGAAATCACAGAAAAAACAAATGAGAAAACAATAGGCGTTCTTCCTATAACTTTGCCAAGTTACTTACTAAGACCACAAATCGTTACTAAAAATATAGAAACTTCTCAAGTTGAAATTTCAGAACTTCATCGTTGGGGTGAAGATTTAGATGATGCCTTTCAACGTGTGCTAAGCACTTCTCTTTCTAGTCAATTAGCAAATAAAGGCTATGCCGCTATTCCCCTACGTATGGGGTATCCTGTCGATTTTCGACTACTTGTTGATGTAATTTCCTTTGAAGGAAGCCTAAACTCAGAAGCTACACTTAATGCTTATTGGATATTAAGAAATGATACTAAAATTCTAAGTCAAGGTTCTTTTTATAAGTCAACTCCTGCTGGTGCAACATATAATGAACTTGTAATTAGTCAGAGTAATCTTATTGATGCTTTAGCAATCGACATTTCAAATAATATCAAATAATTAAAAAATAATTCCATGTAAAACCCTTTCCTTTATCTCTTTGAATGAGACAAAGGAAAGGGTTTTTTATATTCTTTGGTGAAGCTAAAATCAGCTTTTGAGCAGAAAAAACCAAAAAAAATAATTTAGAAACATACCTTAGGTTGAATTCAAAAAAAATTATAGGATAAATCTAACTTTTTTTTACAAAAATGCAAAACATTGCTTGAACTTCTATACTTTCTAAAAAAAATTTCCTTTTGTGAATATTAAGAACTTGCCAAATCATTAAAGAGGTATTACTATTGAATTTACAAGCTAAAATCTAAACTATATATGTTGCCGAAGGAGGCTACATTGAATCAATTCTCTAGAAATTCTTTGCTATGGCTAATGATAGCATTTGCGGTGCTGCTTATCTTTAATATGTTCAGTGCTCCATCAACTACTAAAAATGAAATGCCTTATAGTGAATTTATAGCTCAAGTAGATAATGGAAATATTGCAGAAGTTGCAATTATTGACAGAGTTATAAAAGGCACTACTACAGGCGGCGGAAGCTTTCAAACCTATACACCGGACGATCCGGGTCTTGTAGCACAATTACTCAATAATAATGTTGTAATTAAAGCTCAAGCACCGGAAGAACCACCATTTTATATGACTCTGCTCATATCATGGTTCCCTATGCTTCTTTTGATTGGTGTATGGATCTTCTTTATGCGACAAATGAACGGCGGAGTAGGCGGTAAAGGCGGAGCTATGAGCTTTGGTCGTTCTCGTGCACGTATGCTGAATCAAGAACAAGGCAGAGTTACATTCCAAGATGTAGCCGGTGTTGATGAAGCAAAAGACGAACTCGTTGAAGTTGTTGAATTTTTATCAAATCCTAAAAAATTTACACGCTTAGGCGGCAGAATCCCTAAAGGTGTTTTACTAGTAGGCCCTCCGGGAACCGGTAAAACTCTTCTTGCTAGAGCTGTTGCCGGTGAAGCAGGCGTACCATTTTTCTCAATTTCAGGTTCTGACTTTGTTGAAATGTTTGTTGGTGTTGGTGCATCTCGCGTACGTGACTTATTCGTACAAGGTAAAAAGAACGCGCCTTGCCTTATCTTCATAGATGAGATTGACGCTGTTGGTAGACAACGTGGCGTTGGTATCGGCGGTGGACACGATGAAAGAGAACAAACCTTAAACCAACTACTTGTTGAGATGGACGGTTTTGAATCTAACGAAGGTGTTATCCTTATTGCCGCTACAAACAGACCTGATGTTCTTGACCCTGCTCTTCTTCGCCCCGGTCGTTTCGATAGACAAGTTATCGTTCCAACTCCTGACTTAAAAGGTAGACAACACATCATTGCAGTTCATGCTAAGAAAACACCTATCGCAGAAGACGTTAATATTGATGTTCTTGCAAAAGGTACACCTGGTTTCTCAGGTGCGGACTTAGAAAATCTTGTGAATGAAGCTGCTCTTCAAGCTGCTAAAAAGAATAAGAATCAGCTTAATATGTCTGATTTTGAATACGCTAAAGACAAGATTCTTATGGGACGTGAACGTCGCTCTCTTATTCTTTCAGATGAAGAGAAACGTATTACAGCTTACCATGAAGCAGGCCATGCTCTTGTAGCAAAACTTCTTCCAAAAGCTGACCCTGTCCATAAAGTAAGTATCATTCCTCGTGGTAGAGCTCTTGGTGTGACCATGCAGCTACCTGAAGAAGACAGACACGGATATTCACGTGGATTCTTAGAAGGTAATATTGCAGTTCTTATGGCTGGCCGTGTTGCTGAAGAATTAATTATGGACGATATCACAACGGGTGCCGGTAACGATATTGAAAGAGCTTCTAAACTTGCACGTAAAATGGTTTGTGAATGGGGTATGTCTGATACTGTAGGGCCACAAGCTATTGGCGAACAAAGTAGTGAACCTTTCCTTGGAAGGGAACTTACTTCAAGCCGTGGTATAAGCGAAGAAACAGCTCGTATTGTTGATACAGAAGTAAAAAGAATTATCTCTCAAGCACATGACTTATGTAAACAGCTTCTTCTTGACAATATTGACGCTCTTCATGCAATTGCAAACGCTCTTCTAGAACGTGAAACAATCTCAGGTGAAGATATTGATAACATCATGGAGGGCAAAGAACTGCCTCCCTATGATATCGGGACTACTCAAAACGAAGTTAGGGAAAATCCTGCCAAAGAAAACGAAGACAGTTCTGAAGACTTTATTTTCGACGATGACAAAGAAAATAAATAGAACTAAGAAAAAGATAAAAAAATAATGATGATAAACAATCATTTTAACAATGCTCCAAAAATTTGGGGCATTGTTAATATTACCCCGGACTCATTTTCTGATGGTGGGCTCTTTCTTGAAAAAGAGAGTGCTCACTCTCAGTGTTTAAAGCTTATTCAAGACGGTGCTGACTATCTAGATTTAGGTGCGGCATCTTCTCGCCCTACCTCAGAATTTATTAGCCCAGAGGAAGAATGGGCAAGACTTGAACCTGTACTTTCCTCTATTGAAAATTCTGATAAAACACTCCTCAATAAAATTTCTGTCGACACTTGGAGAGCTGACGTAGCAAAAAAAGTGCTAGAAAAAAATATTTTCTGTATAAACGATATTTCCGCATTTCAATGGGAACCTGAACTGGTAGAGGTGCTTTCTCACTACAAACCTTATTATGTTATGATGCACTGCCAAGGTACTCCTGATACAATGCAACAAAATATTCAATACGATGATGTTGTTGATACTGTATTTTCATTTTTTGAAGAACGTTTGAATATTTTACAAAAAGCAAATTTCCCAATCGAAAAAGTTATACTTGACCCAGGCATAGGATTTGGTAAAAATCTAGAGCAGAACTTAGCTCTTATGAATGCCGGTGAAAAATTTTCAACTCTTGGTCTACCTCTTATGGCTGCGGTATCTCGTAAATCTTGGCTCAGACTTCTTCTTTCAATCGAACCGAGTAGCACTCAAGAACTTGATAGTATGACAGCGTGTGCAAGCGTATTGCTTCAACAAAAAAACTATATTCATCATAGAGTTCATAATGTACAAGCAACTAAACAGGCTCTATTGCTTGGAAGAGGACTAGGAGTTATAAATTAACACTTTAATAGATATCTCTTCTATTTGTAGTATATTAAGGTAAAAATTGTTTTTTAAGGAAAAGGGGAGTTTGAGGGGAAAAAACTCGTTTTTTTCAAAAAAAACGTGGTTTTTCCCCTCAAGAAACCTAACGTATTGGAGTTTATTTTGACGAATTTTACATTCACATGGTATGATGCCATAGATATTCTTCTTGTAACTCTTCTTATATATTACGTAATTCTTTTTGTAAGAGGAACAAGGGCAGTTGCAGCTATAAACGGGCTATTCTTTTTGCTTGTTTTATATGTGATAGCTCAGATTTTTGATTTGCACGCAGTGGTATTTATCTTTGAAAATGTATTTTCGTCAATTTTCCTTGTAATCGTTATTCTTTTTCATGAGGATATAAGACAAGCTCTTTCAAACCTCAATTTTAGATCTATATTTGGCTCGAAACAAAAGTATCAGGATGATGCAATTGCTATACTTTCAAATTCCTGTTTTAGCATGTCAGAAAAAGGGGTTGGCGCACTTATTATTCTGGAATCCCAAATGCCACTTGGTGATGTAGCAAACCAAGGAGTTGATATTGATGCTCAACTCAGCTCAGACTTGCTCGAAACAATCTTTTTTCCTAAAACTCCGCTGCACGATGGCGCAGTTATCATAGACAAAAGGGGCAGAGTAAAAGCCGGTGGCTGTATTCTACCACTTGCAGGCGGTGAAAGACAACACTTCGGTACTAGACATAGAGCGGCTCTCGGTATAACAGAAGTGAGTGATGCACTTGCAATCGTTGTATCTGAAGAACGTGGAGAAGTGACAATTGCTCAAAATGGTAATCTTTCTAATCCACTCACAAAGCAACGCTTTGAAAGGATGTTGAGAAATGCAACCCAAAAATAAGTTTAAACGTGCAATTTATCGTATAACTCCAAGAAAAGAAAACGTTATACATTTGATGTTTTCCTTTATTATCGCGTGCTTGTTATGGTTTTCAGTAACTGAACGTGAACAAAGTGAACTCTCTTTTGAAGTGCGCTTAGATTATGTTGGCTTGCCCGATAATCTTATCCTTCGCGATAATTTACAAAATTATGCTTCTGTGCGTCTCAAGGGTTCATCACAGCTCTTATCACGTCTAGATGGTAAAACTCTTACTCACGCTATTGATTTAACAAATATAGAAAATGGTGCGAATCTTATTCAACTAGATTTTGGAAATTCTCAAGATTTTGAAGACTTTGAAATAATGAGTATTCAACCGACACAACTTGTGGTTGTAAGCGAAAAAATAGCAGAAAAAGAAGTTCCTCTTGAGTTGCTGCTAGTAGATTCAGCAGAAGTAAAAAATGGTTTTATAACTAAAAATATACAACTTCTTACAGATAAAGTAAGTGCAAAAGGTGCTGAAAGTTTAATTTCTCAACTTACAAGATTGCTTGTTCCGTTTAATCCACCAACTTCTGAAACTACCGGGGTGTTTACGCAATCTGTAGCTATTATTATACCTCCTCTTGTAGAAGTAAGTACGCCTGTTGTTACAGTCTCTTATGAAGTAGAAAGAGAATTTAAAGAAGTAAGTCTCACTAAGGATATTGTCATTGTTACTGATGAAGATATTTCACTCTATACCTATAAAAAACAAAAAGTAAAAGTGAAATTAAAAATTCCTAAAGTGCTACAAAATGAAGAAGAAATTCTTGCGCAATTACAAGTTATTGCACAACCAACGGGAATTTCAGAAGAAGTCGTTGAACTTGAAATAAATTTACCAGAACACTTTACTATTCTTGAAATGAAACCTACAACTGTACAAATTAGAAAGTCCGCACAATGAGAAAAGCACCTTTAATTATCTGTTTAATATTGATGTTTTTCACTCAAGTTTCAAGAGCTACTGAACTTTCTCATAAACTCTCATTAAAGGTTCACTCTTCACTAAGCGAAGAAGATATTCAACTCTATGTACGTGCTCAACTTCAAGAATATATTTTATCAAAATTAGGTGATGAACATACTATCAGTAATACCGTCCGTTTTTTAAATTTAGATTCTCAAACTCTACAAGCTCTCTTAAATCTTAGTGCGCAAATAACTTTTACTGATACAATAGAAAGCAATCTTCAACGCTTTGCAGATAGTGATTTTGTTCAGTATACAGCACATGCAAAGATATCTTCACCTGTAAATATTTCTAATAAGCTAAGAGATAGCTTAGATAAAAACCTCCTTATTTTTAGAATATCCCAGCTCCAAAAAGATAAAAAAGAAATTCTTACAAAACTTGATAAAATTTTTTCTTATACAGACTCTATTAATAGCACAGAAATAAAAAATATTATTCAAATTCTGAAGCTTACAACTTTTCTTGAAGAAGAATTAAAAAGTTATAATGGAAATTTAAATAACTATAATATTCTCTTGGATAAATTTGAAAAAAATCCAACTCTTCTACTGTACACCATTTCACTTAATAATGCTTTAGCTGAAATATATCTTTACAACGACAGAGCACAGAAAACTCTTGAAGTGCTTGACTCTATGGGAGAAAATTACAATCTCTATTCTGTATATTTGCGCATTATTACAGCATTAAGACGAGGTGAAATCTATCTAGCGAATAGTGTAAATGAAGCTACTCTATCTTCAATCGAAAAATCGAATTATCTTTACTCAAACTTTATAATTTTACGCGGAACTATTGCACAATTACAAGAGAATACTCCTCTTATGTGCGATTCTTACGAGGAAGCTTGTTTATATAATAATTGTGAACCCTATTACAGAGTTTTTGAATTCTGTAAACAAAAATAACGAGATTTATCTATAGTTTTTTAAATAATTTCCGATTTTAATAGTAGATTCACAATATAATTTAATCGGTAAAGATATGCGTAATATGTCAGTACAACTCCTAGATTTAGATGCCATTGAAGACTTTCCACCTGTAGAACAAGCGAAAAGTTCAGGATTATTAGCCGTTGGAGGCGATTTAACCCCTGCTCGACTCGTAAAAGCTTACGCAAATGGAATATTCCCTTGGTATAGTGAGGACTCACCAATCATGTGGTGGAGTCCAAATCCTCGTTGTGTTCTTATTCCTGACGAACTTATCATATCAAAATCACTAGAAAAAACCATCAAAAAAGAAACTTTCACTATTACATATAATCTTGCGTTTAGAGAAGTTATTCAAAATTGTGCGGATTCCTATCGTCCCGGGCAACACGGAACTTGGATTCAACCAGAAGTAGTTGAAGCTTATGTGCGATTAAATGCTCTAGGATATGCTCACTCTATTGAGGCTTGGAATAATAGCAAACTGGTAGGCGGACTCTATGGAGTTATGCTTGGAACAGCTTTCTTTGGTGAATCCATGTTTCATAAAGAATCAAACGCCTCTAAAGTAGCTTTTGCCACAATGGTAAGGGACTTTAGAAAAGCAGGATGTACTCTCATCGACTGCCAACAAACCTCCTCGCATATGTTAAAATTCGGCGCAAGAGAAATATCTCGTAATGAATTCATGCAAAGATTATTTTGCGCTATAAATCTTGAAGAGTAATTTCAATTTTTTCTTTTTTGTATTCGACGACCAAGGGAACTTTTCCCACGGGAATGATTCCCTTTGGAAACCCCTTTTCTTTTCGATTCATTCCTCATCAAAAAAGAAAATGAATTTTCATATAAAATTCTACCTTTATACTCAAAAATATACGTCTCTTAGAGAGTGATATTTTATAAAGTTATATATATTTTAAAGTCTCCCAATTGTTTTTTAAGGAAGGGGGAGAGCTCGAGAGGGGGAAAACTCATTTTTGGCACAAAAATGTGGTTTCTTCCTCTCGAAAACTCTTACAAAAAAATTTTATCTCTAAAAAAAAGACTTCACATTTGTTTCAAAAAATGCTATTTTCAACTAGTTAATAAGATTTTAATATAAGGATGTAGGAATGTCCGATCAAAATAGCCTTAAACCGGAATACCATGAAAGTTCAACAAGCACCACAAATGCTTATAATGCCTCAGCAATTACAGTATTAGAAGGTCTTGCTGCCGTTCGTAAACGCCCAGCTATGTATATCGGTTCTACTGATGTTCGTGGGCTTCACCACTTGGTATATGAAGTTGTTGACAACTCAATAGATGAAGCGATGGCGGGATATTGTACCCGTATCGAAGTTACTTTACATGTAGATAACTCCGTGACTGTTAGAGATAATGGTCGTGGTATCCCAGTTGATATTCACCCAAAAGAAGGTGTACCAGCAGTTCAAGTTGTAATGACAAAACTGCACGCCGGCGGTAAATTTGATAACGATGCTTATAAAGTTTCCGGTGGTCTCCACGGTGTGGGTGTATCATGTGTTAACGCACTTTCTGAATGGCTGATTGTTACAGTTCGTCGTGATGGTATGAGATACCGTCAGCGCTACGAGCGTGGTAATCCTGTAACAGGACTTGAAGTTATTGGTGAAATAGATTCACACGGCACAAGCGTTCACTTTCTTCCAGATGATACTATATTTGAAACTTCTGAATTTTCCTACGATACATTAAAAAAACGCTTTGAAGAACTTGCATACCTTAACAAAGGTCTTGAAATTGAATGCTATGATGAACGTAGTGGTGAAAAACACCTTTTCCGCGCAGATGGCGGCATAGTTCAATTTGTAAAAGATTTAAACTCTAATGCAATGGGGATTCATACCATTGTTGAGGGTGACGGAGTTGAGCAACACTGCACAGTCGAATTTGCGCTTCAATATAATGCTAGCTATCAAGAAAATACTCTCACTTTTGCAAACAATATTCGTACAAAAGAGGGCGGCACTCACTTAGCCGGGTTCAAAACTGCACTTACTCGTGCGATTAACAGCTATATTAAATCTCAACCGGATTTAACCAAGAAAATTAAAGGCGGAACTCTTTCTGGTGATGATGTTCGCGAGGGTCTAACAGCTGTTCTTTCTGTTAAATTGCCTCAACCACAGTTTGAGGGTCAAACAAAAACTAAACTTGGTAACAGTGAAATGACCGGTATTGTTTCCGGTATTGTTTATCAAGCTTTAGATACATATTTCCAAGAAAATCCTAAAGAAGCTCGTATGATTATCGAAAAAGCTCTCGATGCGGCACACGCAAGAGAAGCTGCTCGTAAAGCAAAAGAGCTTGTACGTAGAAAAGGTTCACTTACCGATAACGCACTTCCAGGTAAATTGGCAGATTGTCAATCAAAAGACCCAAGTGAATGCGAAGTTTTCATCGTTGAAGGTGATTCTGCAGGTGGTTCAGCAAAACAAGGACGTGATCCGCGTATTCAAGCAATTCTACCACTTAGAGGTAAAATCTTGAATACCGAACGTACTCGTTTCGATAAAATGCTTGCGAATAAAGAAATTCGTGCAATGATTACGGCTATGGGCGCAGGTATCGGTGATGATGATACCGATTACAATAAATTGCGTTACCATAAAGTTGTTATCATGACTGATGCGGACGTTGATGGCGCACATATTAGAACACTTCTTCTTACCTTTTTCTTCCGTAACTTCAAAGAGCTTATCACTCGTGGTCACTTATTCGTAGCTCAACCGCCTCTTTATAGAATCCACAATTCGAGAATGGAAAAATTCCTCAAAGACGATAATGATCTTGATGAATTCCTCCTTTCACGTCTTGAAGAAAATATCAAAGTTCGCACAAATAAAGATACAATTATCGAAGGTGACTTGTTCAAAGACTTGCTTCGCCGCATCGACGAATTAAGAAAGAAAGTGAGAGATGCTGAAAATAGCGCAATCTACTCGCCTTTATTCTTGAGCTTGATTTCTTATACAGGCGAGCAATTTATTGAGGAAGGAAAACTTGTTTCCGAAGAACTTCCAAAAGAATTTATAGAAAAAATCAACTCAGTTGAATATACTGTGGAAGTTGAAAGAGAAGAAAGTGAAGAAAATGAACGCTTCTTCTTCCTCTTTGAAGACAGAGGCGGACATAGAACACGCCTTCCTCTTGAATTCTTCCAATCAAGATTATTCAGAGCCTCAAAAGCGGCTCTTGAAGCGATTTATGATGACTGCGACTTAACACTTGCAGATGCTTTTGAAGTTGCTCTTATCAATAAAGATAACGAAACCCCTGTAACAGATGTTTTTGCATTGCGTGAACTTGCTTATACAGAAGCAAGAAAAGGCTACCAAATTCAACGTTATAAAGGTCTTGGTGAAATGAACCCTGAACAGCTTTGGGTTACTACCATGAATCCTGAAAACCGTGTTCTTCTTAGAGTTAATATTGATGATGCTGAAGCAGCGTCAGATGCGTTTGAAGAGCTTATGGGTGACAGAGTTGAAGCAAGACGTGACTTTATTGTTCGTAATGCTCTCACAGTACAAGATCTAGATATATAATATATCTTTCCTATAGTTTATGAGGTAATAGATGTCAGATAATATAGAAAATCCTATCAACGAAAGCGAACTTCTTCCTAGAGAAGATTTCCCGCTTATCAGTATAGAAAAAGAACTTCGCCAGTCTTACTTGGAATATTCGCTCTCAGTTATTGTTGGGCGTGCTATTCCGGATGCTCGTGACGGTTTAAAACCTGTTCACAGACGTATTCTTTTTGCTCAACACCAAATGGGCAACTACGCAAACAGACCACATAAAAAATCTGCCCGTGTAGTCGGTGACGTTATCGGTAAATACCACCCACACGGCGATTCTGCTGTTTACGATGCTTTAGTTCGTTTAGCACAAGACTTCTCAATGAGAGATCCTCTCGAGGATGGTCAAGGTAACTTCGGTTCACTCGATGGTGACTCCGCAGCGGCAATGCGTTATACAGAAGTACGTATGTCAAAACTAGCAGGCGAATTTCTTGACGATATCGAAAAGAAAACCGTTGATTTCCGCCCTAACTACGACGGTTCTGAATACGAACCAAGTGTTCTTCCAACAAAAGTTCCGAACTTACTCTTAAATGGTACTTCCGGTATTGCTGTTGGTATGGCGACAAATATCCCGCCTCATAACCTAGATGAACTATGTAAAGCAGTTCTCTTGCTTATCGACGACAGAAACACAAGCATTGAAGACCTTATGGACGTTGTTCATGGACCTGACTTCCCTACTGCGGCATTTGCTTATGTAGGACAAGGCTTGTATGACGCGTATACTAAAGGTCGCGGTTCTATAAAAATCCGTGGTCGCGTAGAAATTGAAGATTACAAAAAAGGTATGCAAGCTATTGTTATTCGTGAAATTCCTTACGCTCTTAACAAAAGTTCGCTTGTTGAAAAAATTGCTGCTCTTGTTAATGATAAAAAAGTTGAAGGCGTTTCAGACGTACGTGATGAGTCAGACAGAAAAGGTATTCGTATCGTTCTTGACTTAAAACGTGGCGTACTCCCTGACCTTATCATCAACTCACTCTATAAATTTACACCACTTGAATCTTCATTCAGTATTAACATGGTGGCTGTTGTTGAGAACAAACCGCAGACAATGAATCTAAAATCTGCGCTTCTTTGCTTTATCGACCACCGCCGTGAAGTTATTATCCGCCGTACTCGTTTCGACTTAGGAAAAGCAGAAGATAGAGCACATATTGTTCAAGGTCTTCTTATCGCTCTTGATAATATCGACGAAGTAGTGGCACTCATCAGAGCATCACAGACTCCTGAAGAAGCAAGAAATGGCTTAATCAGTAAATTTGCACTTACAGAAGTTCAAGCAAGGGCTATACTTGATATGCGTCTTCAACGTCTTACAGGCTTGGAACGTGAAAAACTCGAGCAAGAATATGATGACTTACAAAAACTTATCACTTATCTCAAATCTATCTTAGAAGACAATGAAGTTCTTAAAGGTGTTATGAGAGAAGAAACAATTGCTATTCAACAAGAATATGCAACTCCAAGACGTACTGAAATCATTCGTGAAGCTCTTACCGATATCGAAATTGAAGATCTTCTTCCGGATGATGATGTGGTTATCACTCTTTCACGTCGCGGATATATTAAACGTACTATGCTAAACACTTACCAACAACAAAAACGTGGCGGTAAGGGTATTGCAGGATTAAATACAGGTGAAGATGATTATGTACAAGAGTTCATTACAACTACAAATCATCAATACTTACTTATGTTTACCAACACAGGACGTATGTTCCAGCTTAAGGTTCATCAAGTTCCTGAAGGTTCACGTATAGCTAAAGGCACGCATATAGCAAACCTTCTTCCAATGGAAAAAGATGAATATATTGCAACTGTTCTCACTGTTCGTGAATTTGCGGAAGATAAGTATTTCCTCTTTGCAACTAAGCAAGGTATGGTTAAACGTTCGTCTGCTGCACTTTATGCGCGTGCACGCAGAATTGGTCTTCTAGCTGTTGGACTTCGCGAAGGCGATGAACTTATCACTGTTCGTGAAATTCACGAAAATGATCACGTAGTTCTTGGCACAAGCAAAGGTATGTCTATCAGATTCTCATGTAAAGATATCCGTAGCATGGGTAGAACTGCCGTTGGTGTTAAGGGTATGAGCTTACGTAAGAGCGATCTTGTTGTAGCTTGCCTTATCCTTAATGAAGACGATCAATCTACTGAGATTATGTCAGTTTCTGCGCTTGGTTACGGTAAACGTACACGAGTAAATCTCTATAGATTACAATCACGTGGTGGTGTTGGTGTTATCAACTTTAAGATTTCACCAAAAACGGGTAATGTTATCGGTTGTATGCCGGTTTCTGACCAACACTCGCTTGTTCTTCTCACTTCAACTAACAAGATTATCCGCTTAAGCGTTGAAGAAATCCGCTCTGCTGGACGTGCAACAATGGGTGTTCGTCTCGTTAGACTTGACGATGCAGCTTGCGTTGCCGGTTTTGATACCGTTCTTGAAAAGCCTGAAATAGAGTATGAAGAAGATGCTACTGTTGTAAAATCTGATGCTCCTAAGCAAGAAGCTACAGAAGAAGTGCAGCCTACAGAACCAACAGCAACTAAAGAATAAATTGTATTAACATTAATAGCGATTATCAAGAGAGGCAAATATGCGTAGAGTTCTTTCTGTTTTAGTGGAAAATGAACCTGGAGTTCTTTCTCGTGTGGCTAGTCTTTTCAGTGGAAGAGGCTTTAACATCGAATCCCTTAACGTTGCTCCAACTGTTGAGGAAAATGTTTCACACATGACAATCACAACTTCTGGTGAAGATCAAATTATCGAACAAATCATCAAACAACTACGCAAGCTTATCACCGTTGTGAAAGTTATCGACTTTGACGACTTCGTAAGCGTTGAAAGGGAAATGATGCTTGTAAAAGTAAGTGCTGAAGAATCAAAGCGTAGCGAAATTTTACGTATTGTTGATATCTTCCGTTGTAAAATCGTTGATGTATCTCTTAATGAGTTCACTATCGAGGCTACAGGCACTCACGATAAGTTACAAGCTATTCTTGATATGCTTACACGTTTCGGCATTAAAGAAATCGCACGTACAGGCTCTGTTGCAGTAAAAAGAGCTGTTCAAAAAGATTAATTTTTCTTTGGCACACTAACAAAGAAAATTTTACAAAACTTTGAATAGTTTTGAAATTATATTAAAAATAAAAGCCTTTCTTTTAATTGAGAGATTAAAAGAAAGGCTTTTTTGTATTGAGAATTATTTTTAAGGAAAGGGATAGTTTTAGAGGGAAAAGTCATTTTTTCAAAAGGAAATTCTTCCCACAATATAGCTTTTCCCCCTCAAGAAAATCATAAAAATCTTAATAAATTTCTTCAACACCAATGACTTGAAACTCATTTTTAAGCGGATTTATTTTTCCAAGTCGAACAAGAATTTCTTGCCCTATCGTTGTTTTATCTGGGAAGATATTTCTTTTCGCACGCAAGAACATTTGTTCACACGGAAGAGCTACGGATACAAAATGATCATACTCTTCTGTGATAACACCTTTCCAAATATAATCATTCCCGTCTTCAAGAGCTTTTCTACTTCTTTGTTTGAAGTACAATAGTTTCCAATAGCGAGGTCTCATTCTTTGAACTTGGCTTACAGCCTCTAACGAACTATTGAGTATAAGTATCATAGATGTTAAACGTTCTTTTGAGAAAAGAGCTGTACCACTTTCAATAAATGAAAGAATTTGCGCTTCATTTATAAGGTCAGCATATCGACGTAAAGGAGAAGTTATCGGCGCATAAACACTGAGTCCCATACCGGCGTGAGGTCGAGCTTGAACTTCAAGAGTTGCAGAAGCCAAAGAGCGCGCAATTCTTGCTATATCTTCTGGGCGTGACCAAATTCCGGCATATTCTTTAGGAAGAGCGATATCTTGCGTTCTATGAAGAAGTGGAATTTCTCTTTCTTTAGCCCATTGTGCTACTTCACTATTGGCAAGTACCATAAGTTCAGAAACCATAAGTTGAGCTTTAGAAGCTTGTTCCATCTCTTCAAGAGTTATTTCAACACCTTCATAGTAGGCAGGAAGAGAATCTTTCCATTCTATTTTAATTTGCGGGTCTGGTCTATCAATTATAATAGCATTGTTTGCAATACGTTTTTGAAGAAGTAATTCTGTCATTTCACGCGCTTGATTGAACATCTCAGCAAATGGAGAATCTTCCTCTCCATCTAATACTTTTTCAACATGTGAATAAGTAAGGTTATGCTTGATAGATACTTTTGCACGCATTGGTTCACATAAAAGAAGATTTCCTTCAAAATCGAGCTCAAACTTAACTACTAAAGATGGGCAGTAAGTATTTTCGATAAGCGAATATGCTTGAATTCCTAATTCTTCCGGTAGCATATGATATGTTGCTTCTGGAAGATATAATGAGGTTCCGCGCTGACTTATAAGCTTATCAAAAGGAGAATCAAACTCCCAAAAAGCTGCAGGGCAAGCTAATGCAAGATGAACTTCCCAACAATTTTCTTTTCTTTCTAGATAGAAAGCATCATCAATGTCTTTTGTGGTTGCACCATCAATACTAACAAAAGGAAGATCGATTATTGGCGAAGAATCATTTTGAGCTTTTTCTTTAAGCTTTGCTACATCATCAGCAAAATTCTTGTGCCAATCTTCTGAAACATCATAACCAGCTCTATCAAGCCAATAGTTATAATGCTCGGGAACAATTTTCCAAGTCATTGCAAGAAGGAGTGGAGCAAAGGCATCATCAGGGACAGCTTTTATACAGTCGCGCCAAAGAATTTCATCATCTTTATTTTCAAAAATATTATCGGCAATGCGGACACGAAGAATCTTTTTTAATCGCTCTTGCACTTCCTCATCAAGAGTGCACTCCGGAAGAACTTTATTATTTTGTCTGCAATCCCAGAGAGTTTTAAACCAAGACATACCACCCTCAACAAAGCGTTCACGTTGCTTTTGTTGAATTTCAGCTTCTTTTTTTGCTTCTACTAAAGCGGCAGGGTAAATTTCAAATTGCGGTGGGCTAAAGCGAAAATGTACTTTATCTTGAATGAGCGCACGCGCAACACCGGCAAGAACATCAGAAGTTGGAGTTGAATAAATTAACTCAGTAAGCCAAATTATATCTGCTTTATCAACTTCACCTTGTGTCATTTCCCAAATATCAAGAGTTTCAACTTCCTCTGAAAGTTGTTTTCTTTTTTCTAGGTGTGAGTTAAGAACCTTCACTATTTCATCTTTTGAATCAAGCGCGGGAATAGTTGGACCAACCCAAGGAAGGATTCTATTTTCTTGCAGACTAAGTTCACGTCGATTAGGTAAAAGAGCACGAACTTTTCCATTTTGAGACTCTAAAACACATGCAATTTGAATACTATTGTCTTGTAAAAACTCTATAAGGTGCATCTATTCGTATCCTTTGAGCTCTACAGAGTGGAATGATGATACATTCTGCTGAGCTTTCGGACAATTTTCTTGTAAGTAGCAAATTTCGCAAGCCCCACGGAATGGATAGTGTGTAAGAGTTGCAAATCTATGGCTTAGAGCTGTTACATCATCATTATAAGGTACGTTCATATCTTCTAATGCTTCAATAAGATTATCAGTCGGCTTTGGAGCAGGTGCACAGCCAGCTTCTAAAACTTCAGGAAGAACTTCTTGCACCGCAGACATAATAAGATGTTGAGCAAGACAGTTAAAGCGGAATGAATCAGATGGGCTATCTGACCACTTTGTATCAATTTCATCTTCTACGCTTTTATCGAGCGCAACAAGTAAGTAACCGATTTTCCCGACTTTTAGCGTGTGAATTTCAAGCTTCTCAAGCCAGTTATCCCAAGTTTCGCCAAGTTCATCCATGATTTCGCCGCCGAGTCTTTTCTCTTCAAGTAAAGTAAGAAGACCAAAAATATCAAATGATGGTTGTACATCAAGTTTTTCTTTAGTGTATTCTACAGACATTCTAATTCCTTTTTATCTTGAGAATTGAAGATTTCGAGAGGGGGAAACCACATTTTTGTGTCAAAAATGAATTTTCCCCCTCTCGAGCTCTCCCTCTTCCTTAAAAACCAACTGTTTTAAAACTCTAAGTTTTTACGGAATAAAATATTTCAATTTTTCTTTTCATCAGCACTATAATCATTATTTATAATTTCGGCAAGTTCTTTTATGAACTTTAAAAAGAAAAAAGGAAAGCTCACTTTACAAATGAACTTTCCTCTATAAAAATTACCCTAAATTCTAAAATTAGAATTTATAGCTAAATGACATATTGAAAGCATGAGCGAATACGCCGTCTGCTTTACTGTTTGTGCTAACTCCATGGTTATGTGTAGGCGCATACCAAGAATTATCATATTCAGTATCTTGAACATCGTGGAATGTGTAAGCAAGGTCAAGAGCCCAAGCGTCTTTATGGAAACCGGCACCTACTGAATACTTAAAGCGTCCGCTTGAAGGTACAATATATTCAGCATAATATTGGTTTACAGCGGCAGTTTCATAGCTGATACCAGCACGTAGGTCTAACCACTCGTTGAAAGCATATTCAACACTTAATGAATACATCCAAGTATCGTTCCAGCTTTTTGGATTTGGAATCATTGCTACACCACCAGGGCCACCATTTGCATCATAGTGAAGATTTAAGTGATTATAGTGTGACCAGCCATACCAAGCAACACCAGCTTCAAAGCTTAATTCTTCAGTTGGAGCATACGCAACTGCAAGTTTAACTTCTTGAGGAAGATTAATTGTGGTTTCACCTTTGTAAGTTCCTACTTGGTAACCGTTTTGCATTTTTAAATCTTGTGTTCCTTCGTAGTCATAAGAAATAGCTGAACGGTAAGTTAAACCTGCTGACCATTGCTCATTAAAGCGATAGTGTGCAGCTAAGTTAAAGCCAAAAGCATAAGCCAAGTCACTTTTTAGCTTTGATCTTAAATCACCAAAATCAGAAGGAACCATTTGCTCAAGTGTAACTTCTGATGCACTGATTTCAATACCCGCTGCAAGTGATAAATTATCATTTACACGCCAAGCAACGTTCGGGTTAATTGTTGAAGTAAGTAAGTACGCATAAGTCATGTTGTAACGACCATCCCAAGTTTCTGGGTATTCGTTACCAAGACCGAAACGTGAAAACATACCAACACCAAAAGAGATTTTATCACTCATTTTATAAGTAACATATCCATGAGGAATTATGAATAAAGCATCATCGCCTTTTCTTGAGAAGTGTTGACCTGTAATATCGTTTACGCCTGAAATTGTGCTGTAAGGAATAACAAATTCAGAGCCAACCATAACTTGTAAGCCTTCAAGTTCAGTAATAGCCGCAGGGTTATATGCAACAGCTGAAGCATCTCCACCACGTGCAACTAAACCGCCGGCAAGTGCCGCACCACGAGCTGACCAGTCTTGTAATGCAAAGCCTTCCGCATTTGCCATATTTGGTATTAATAATGCGCCTAAAATAGCTGCAATACCACTAAATTTAGATAAAAAATTCATTGTGCCTCCAATGTTATTAATATAAATATTTGTACAGCATAAATAAGTTATTCAATTTAGTCAAGAGGAAGATTTATTCAACAATATCAAATAAATAAAAAAGACATACTTTATAACTAAAGAAAATTATATACAATTTTTTTTACTCTTAGAAGAGTTAAATATTAAAAACTATTTTAATATATTATTTAACAATTTTCAATTGTTACTTTAAGATATAAAATAAAAGAGAGCTCGTATCTAAAACGTGCTCTCTCTGTAGTTAGAAACAAAAGTTTTTGATGGATTATTCTGCGGTTAAAATCCTTGTTACGGCGTCCACATCTTCTGGTGAACCTATAACTAATGGTGTACGCTGATGAACCTGTTGTGGTTTGATATCCATAATACGTTCAGTTCCATTTGTTGCTTTGCCGCCTGCTTGTTCTGCAATAAATGCAAGAGGCGCAGCTTCGTATACAAGTCGTAGTTTACCTTCAGGCTTTCTTGTATCTTTTGGATAGAGATATACGCCACCTTTAAGAAGAGTTCTATGGAAATCAGCAACAAGAGAACCTACGTATCTTGCAGATCTTGGTTTGTCATCTTCTGATTTTGCAAAGTATTCTATTGCTTTCTTAGTTGGTTCGTCCCAATAACTTTCGTAGACTGAGTTTACTGAGTAATATGGCCCAGATTTCGGAATTTGAATATCAGGGTGAGAAAGTAAAAATTCGCCGATACTTGGATCAAGTGTAAACCCATGAACGCCATGCCCTGTTGTATAAACCAAGATAGCAGAAGGACCATATAGGAAATATCCTGCACAAACCTGTTCTAAACCTGCGCGAAGAAGTCTATTTTTAGGCATATCACCTGTTGCACTATCTCTTCTTTTATAGATAGAAAAAATTGTACCGATTGAAACGTTTACATCAATATTAGAAGAACCATCAAGGGGATCAAAATAAAGGAGGTATGAACCTCTATGTTCACGAGGACATTCAATAATTTCCTCTTCTTCTTCTGAGCCAATAGCATAAAGTGTACCTGAACGTTGCATACGATATTTAAGAACATTATTAGCAAATTCATCAAGTTTTTGAACATGTTCGCCTTGAACATTAACTTCGCCTGTTCCGCCTAGCACGTCAACAAGTCCAGCTTGATTCACTTGTCTGTTAATAATCTTTGCTGAAACAATTAAGTCATGAATCAGAGAGGTAAATTGTCCTGTCGCCTGAGGTGACCATAGAAGTTGACTTTGAAGTAAGTGTTCGGTAACAGTAATTTCAAGCATATAAACCTCTCAATATCATGTTTATTTTGATATTTTCTATCATTTTTTTAATAAATTGTCTATGTTTAAATTAGAACTAAGTATATAATAATATGTATCTATTTATAACTTAGTTAAGATTCATCTAAATCTTTTACGCAATGCAAGCAGATTAAAGCCAAATAATGCTAGGAAGCTGAAAATTTTTAATCTTTTTTTCAAGTTCTTTATAATTCGGTAATTTTTCGCATAAAAGCCTATAAAAGTCTTTACTATGGTTGTGTTGGTATCTATGACATAGCTCATGAACAATGACATAATCAATCAGTTCAAGTGGAAAAAAAAGGAGTCTAGCATTTAGTGTTAAAGTTTTATTTGTGGAATAGCTTCCCCAACGAGATTTCAATAATGCTACTTTTATTTTTTCTCCATCGTCAGAAAAATTATATTTATCATAACAAAATCTAACTCTTTCCGATAAAAAGATTTTTGCTTTTTTTAAACTAAAATTTTGTAGTAGTTTACCAACTTCCTCAATACTACTCGCGCCTTCAATTGTAATTTGAAAGTTATCATTTGTCTTCAAACGAGCTTTTTCTGCACCTGTTGCTAAATATTTGATAGACCATTCCTCAAAAAGAGCTGGAAAAACTATATTTTCAGGCATATCTAAAGAAGGTTTTTCAGTTGATAAAATCCAACTCTCTTGAGTTAAGAGTAAAGATTTCAATTCGTTTTGTGATATTCTTGCATTTTGAGGCACAACAAGAACAAGCTCCCCTACTCGAGATCTTCTTAATAACACTCGCTTCGCTCGAGAGCTTTTCTTTATTGTGCAATGATATTCTTTATTATTTGAAAGTATAAAAGAAATCATAAACTACATTGACGACAACAAAACAAGCGTAAGAAGTACCAAGAAAACAACGTAAGCAAACAAGGTCAAAATAACTTTTGGAATAGTCATATTGAGCGTAAACCTACAAGCTATAAGAACATTGAATATTACCCATGGTATAGCTACAAAATCACCAAGAATAGGAATTACAGTTAAAATTCCCGGCGCAGACGCATAAGCATACATACGAGTAATAAGTGAAAAATCTGCACTTTTTGGTTCAACTAGTTTCACAATCATGTGCAGTATACCACTAAGTATAAGTAGCTGAAGTATAAGAATAAATGGAGCTATAAAGAAACCAAGTGCAAAAGTGCTTGGCTCTAACATAAATGTAACAAGTTCTTTAATAACAGGATCGGCCACTTCAATATTTGCATTGGTATATCTAAAGCTAAGCATGCGAGCTACATACTGAATTAAACCTAAAATAATATAGAATAATACCGCTTTTGAGATTGTAAGAGGTCTGAACATTGTAGCAAAAAATGCTGGAGAAGAGAAAAGAACTCTAATAATTGTTTGAAAAAGCTTAGTTAAAATATTCTTTTCTTTACCAGGCTCTTCCCATGGCACCATTGTCATTACTTGGATTGTATAACCTTGATCTTCCAGTTCTTTGATTTTTTTCATCTGTTCACGATAAACAGCATGAGCTTGTTTGATTTTTTCTTCTTCTAATTCTTCTTCTGTTTTTTCTTTGTCAGTTTTAGCTTCTGAGCTTATAGATTCGCTCAAATCTTCACTCTTTGTTATATTTTCTTCCGCTGATTTTTCAGTATTAGGCTTTTCTTCAGTTGAAAGAAATTCTTTTTTCTCTAATGAATTATCTTCAATCAAACTTTGTTTTACATTACTATCAGCTTCCACTTCTGAATTTACAGCTTCACGAAAAGTGAATTTTGTCTGACACTTAGGACACGTTGCAACTGTAGCAGTTGAAGGAATTTTATCAACATTTATTTCTCGTTCAAAAGAACAATTTGGGCAAATTATTATCATAGTATATCCTTATAATCATTGATATGAATGCTTTTTGTAGCACTAAACCTCTCACAAGGCAAGATTATAAAGTAAGCTCTAAAATTTCATCTTGCAAGAGATAAAAAAATATGCTCTTTTTTTCTTGGGAGTATAGAAATTATGAGTCATCAAAATTTAGTTCAACATGAAAATTCACATAAATTTTCAACAGATGCCCTTCTTTTAGCACAATTTTCATCGCTCGAAAAAGTTGATAGATTTGCTGAACTTGGAACAGGTTGTGGAATAATCGCTCTTGAAATGCTCAAAAGAAAAGCAAATATACAAGGCATTGCTATTGATTTTAATGATGAACTACTTCAAACTGCAAAAGAAAATGCAAGAGTGTATAATCTTGAAAATAAAATTGAGTTTGTAAATGAAGACTTAAACTGTCTTCCGAATGTAGCAAACTCCATAACAAAAGATTACAAAAATTTGTGCGACCTTATAGTTTGTAATCCACCATGGTTATTGAAGAATCAAGGAAAACTTCCCAAAGATACTATGAAGATTAACGCTCTTTTTGGAGACGAAAATACCTATAAATTATTCTTCAATGGTGCAAGATATTTCATAAAAGAACGTGGATACCTTTCTCTTGTTACAATTCCACAAAGACTGGAAGATGTTTTTTCAGATTTGAAATCTAGTCAATTTGCAATTAGAAAAATACAGTACGTCCATAAAGATTCAAACTCTCCTGCTATATTTACTCTTATAAGTGCGCAATTTCTAGGAAAATCTTTAAAGTCAACTATTTCAAACCTTGAAGTTTCTGCACCTTTATTTTTAAATTATTAGAATTAAATATTTTTCGAGAGGGGGAAACTGCGTTTTTTCTTAAAAAGCGAATTTTCCTCTCTCGAAGAAATATCCATCCTCTATTTCACAGGGATATAGATTTTTACTTCTGTTCCATTTTCTGATGAAGATATTTTAAGCTTTCCGTTATGTGCATCAATAATATTTTTCGCCATTACAAGACCTAAACCAGTACCTTTTGACTTTGTTGTAAAATACGGATCAAATACTCGGGTAAGAATCTCTTGCGGAATACCAGAACCATTATCTTGTATAGTGATAACTATTGAAGAGTTTTCTTTTGCAAGATCGAGTATAACTTTCTTCTCGTCGGCTGTGCTTTCACTAAATGACTCCATTGCATTGAGCGCAATATTGAGGATTGCTTGACGAAGTCTGTCAGGATCAGCTTGCGTAATAAGCGGATTTTGCTCACTACATTTACAAACAATTTCAAGCCTTTTTTGTCTTGCTTCCGGTTCTAAGAGGAAGCATATTTTGCTACAGATATCAGAAATATTCGATTCTGCAAGTTTTACATCTGTTGAGCGCGTTACTCCTATAAGATCTTCAATAGCACGATTTAATCTATCTACTTCTTCAATCATAATTTTTGCCGCTTTTTCTTCTGAGCTATCTTCGGGAAAAATCTGTTTAAAATAAGTTGCATAACCCTTAATAGAACTTAAAGGATTACGGATTTCATGCGCAACACCCGCGGTTAAATCGCCTATGGCTGCGAGTTTTTCTTTTTGGCGTAAATCATCTTCTAGTTCTTGAACTTTTTCAACCATTTCTTCTGCAAGTTTTTCTGCTTCTTCATGCCTTTTGAGGAGTTCTTTATTTCTTTGAGAGAATTGAAGAATTATCGAAAGTACCATAGCAACAAAGAAAATCCCTGATGATGCCAATAGCAACATTGTTCGAGTGCGTAGCATTGTTTGATCATAAAGGTCAATATCTTGTCCTACAAAGCCATAAAGAGTTACAGGTTCACCACTAGGACGCACAAACATTGGTGCTGAATGTGTTTTGTTATTATGGCCCCTAGCTCTGGCAGGAAGCAGTTCTTTGTATGCAACAAAAGAGACTTTACCATCTATTTTTAGGATTGAGTATTCAGCTACTTTGTCAATTTTTAATGCGTCAAAAGAATTTATTTCATTGCTTTTTTTTCTATCAATGTTAATTTTCTTTCCTACCCTTGTAGGGTCACTATGTGTTATGATTATTCCGTTTTCATCTGTAATTATTAGAAAACGAAACCCTTCTGTATTTCTAACTTCTTCTGCAATATGCTGTACTTGCAACAGATTATTATTTTTACCCGTAAGAAGAACACGTTCAGTTAAATTCAATAGAGTTTTAGCTCTTTCTGTAAGTAAAAATGTAAGCGATGATTCATTTCTATCAAGACTTGTCCATGTAAAAATTGTTATCACGCCTAAAAGAATACTTATAAATCCAAGTCCAAACCATGAGAACTTAAATAGATTACTTTTTTTCATATATAACTCTTATGTAAAATGGTCGTAACCACTTAAATTTAATAATTTTCCACCTAGTGACAATGCTCTGTTACTAGTAATAAATCCAATTATTTTTGCTTTGGGGCATACACTATTAAGCTCTCTCCATATATGAGGCGGGCAAGTTCCCAAAAGAGCGTAGTCTTCACCACCACGAACAGCAAATTCAAGTGGATTTTTCCCTTTTTCAGAACAATAAGACTTTATTTCACTATGAATAAAGTCTTCATTAATAGATAAATCTACTCCGTGTTTCGTCAAGCGTGGTAAATCCTGCGCAAGTCCGTCTGAGACATCCATGAGGGAAAATTTTTCATTTGGATACTGTTTTACTAAGTCGATAAGTTGAAGAGTACTTTCTCTATGTAATTGAGGAAAAAAATGTGTTTGAAGTGCACAAGGATATTTTTCTTTCTCCTCACTCCCCTCTTCCAACACTTCAAGAGCAAGACGGGATAAACCTATATCTCCAACAAGATAAACAATATCATCTACTTTAGCTTGATTTCTATAGAGGAAAACGGATTTTTCTTTCGCACCTATAAGGGTTACTGTAAGATTGAGCTTATCTCCTTTTGATAAGTCACCACCAGAAAGAGTAAATTTATGTTTTTTTGCTATATCAGCCATTGAAGAAAAGATATTCTCTAAATATTGAGGCTCAAGCCCTTTTGGAAAAGAAAGAGCAAGTTGAGCTGTAAGCGGTATTGCGCCCATAGCATAAATATCTGAAATATTGACAGCAAGAGCTTTATATCCAATAGATTCGGGAGAGAAGTAAGAACATCTAAAGTGAGAATCTTCAAGAAAAATATCTGTCGTGACAACAAGATGAGAATTTGCTGTATCTATATCAAGCACGGCGCAATCATCACCTCTACCAAGGAGAAGAGAGTCATCTTCATTTGGAAAGTATTTATGGATAATTTCTAATATAAAATCTTCACTTAACATACTCTTCTCCGCAATTTAAGGCTATACTATTTATTTCTCTTTGCTCTGATTTTATCAACAGTATAACCGGCTACTGCGCCTGCGATGCTACCTGTGAAAGCTGTGCGTACCATTGTATCAGAAAAACCAAAAAGAGCCGCAAATATTCCGATTGATCCGCCAAGAACCATTCCACGTAAGATTGACATTTTCATATATAAATCCTTATTTATTCCTACATCAAATAACGCAAGAATTTTATTTATTAAATTTTCTGTTCAAATTGAGAAAAACACGGTGTGCACAAAGTTTTACCAGCATAATGACGTGCGCGTGACTCCATCATTTTTTCATTACAGTTATCACATTTAAAGCTTTGAAGAACTTCTGCTTTTCTTGGTGGTGAATATTCTATTTCTTTATAATCAAAAAGTTCGTCATCATCTACTAAAAAGATAGGATTTTTTTTATCTTCATCAAAAAGATTGATTAAATCTGAGATAGTCGCACTTTCTTTCACTTTTTCGATTATTTCACTAATTTCAGCTTTCATTATAATACGAACTGCTTTTTTTTGTGCATGGTCGTAAAAAGTAAAAGCATTTTTGCCATAATCTTTATGAATAAGATTTCCCTTTCCATAAGTGCAAGAGCATAGATATTGTATAGCATCAACACCACACATATCTGTTTCTGTAATGACTGTTAAATCTTTTTTATCTTGATATTTCAATATATCTTGCGCAAGAGCTACCGCTCGCATACCTATAGCAAGACCACCACAAAAGTGACCATGAAAGGAAATTAAGCCATCTCTTTCATTTTCAAAAATATTAAATCTTTTAGTTGATAGCATTTTTTGCTCCTTATTTATAGGGAAGACCGCAGCCGCAGTATTTTTGTCTATAAAACTGTTTTTCTTTTGAAAGTGCTATACCTTCGTTCCAGTATGGACGAAAATCTCTATCAAGAAACTCCACTCCATACATTTTAGCCACTTTATGCCCCGCCTCTATAACGATTTCTTGCTGTTGATAGCGAGAATAAAGAAGAGTTGTACTAAAACAATCATAGCCAAGTTCTTTTGCTTTTCTAGCTGTTTCTTCAAATCTTGGAGTATAGCAAGAAACGCACCTTGTAGGATAAGAGAGCGTAGGCAGTGACTTCTTCCACACTTCAAAACCTTTATATTCATTATCGCTTATGTAATCAATACTGTCCGTTGTGACGTAGTTTAGAAAAGTATCTCGTCTTTTCTCAAACTCTTCTTGAGGATGAATATTCGGATTATAAAAGAAGAGAGTGGTATTATATTCTTTACTCAAGTGAGTATATGGCATGAGCGCACACGGAGCACAGCACGTTTGTAACAATAATTTCTTCATATCTTTCCTTGATGATTCTTCTTTGTCAGCAAAGCGAAATCAAGCAATAGCCTTTCCATTTTCTAATGTTATGGTGTTTTGTGCAAGGAGTTGATTCTGTTCTTCACTGTGAGTCGTCATGATAATTGAAGTTTTAGGTGTGAGTGTTCGTAGCACACCTTCTATTAGTTCTCTACTTGCTTTATCCACGCTTGCAGTTGGTTCATCAAGAATAAGGCATTTAGGTTCGAGCACTAAAGCTCTTGCAAGAGCTACTCTTTGATTTTCTCCACCTGATAAGGTATTCGCTTGAAATTTTTTTAATCTTGTAATTTCAAGACGTTCTAAAACTTCATCAAGTTTTTTTTGCTGAATTTTTTTATCTATCTTTCTCATTTTCATACCAAAGCAGATATTAAACTCAACAGAACCTGTAAACATTATAGGGGATTGCTCCATCAATACAATTTGTTGACGCAATTTATGAAGTTGTTTAGTCGAACTATAATCAATTTCTTCATTGAAAAATTTTACACTTCCGCTCGTTGGCGCACTTACAAGAGCTAGGATATGCAGAAGAGTTGTTTTGCCCGCACCGTTCTGACCACGAAGTGTATGAAGTTTTCCTTCTTCAAAGTAGATATTATCAATATCAAGAAGAGTTTTATTTTGAAACTGCACAGTTTTTTTGAGATTTTTTATATCAAACAATGTCAATCTCCCTTGATCTACCCTGTAGAAATTTCAATGCTATATTAATAATAAGGCTTATGAAAAGCAAAATTATTCCAAGAATTACAGCTAAATCGAATGCTCCTTTATCATATTCAAGAGCCATAGTAGTTGTCATTGTTCTAGTATAGTTTGCGATATTACCACCAAGCATCATGCTGATTCCAACTTCTGCAATCACTCTACCAAAAGCAGTAACAAGCACAGCAACAAGAGCAAATCTAGCCTCAATAAAGAGCATTTTATAAACTTCAAAGTTACTTGCTCCAAGTGTAAGCGCAGTTCTTTTATATCTTTTATCAAGTCTTTCAAGTGCTACATGCGTTAAAATAGCCACAAGTGGGATAATTAATATACACTGCCCGATGATAATTGCCTTTGTACTATACATTAAACCAAGAGAACCAAATATGCCTTTTCTTGAAAGAAAAGTATACACTGTGAGTCCAACTAAAACCGTTGGTAATGCTTGTAAAGCATTACAGAAAGTGCCCACAATAAGTCTTTTTCTTCCTCCACCACAAAGCCATAAACCAAGCGGCATTCCTAGCATAGCAGAAAAAAGTACAGAATAAAAACTAATCTCAAGCGAAGTGTATGTTATCAACCATACATCATGTGTCATAATAAATTCAATCCATAAGTAATTTGTTTCTAACACTCTAACCAAGACTAATAAAAAATGCAAAGACTTTTCTAGGGATTATTTTCAAATTTATTGATTTTGAAAATGCCTTTAAAAAAAGGAAATCAAACTTCTTTATAAAGTAAGATTTCCCTGTAAAGTAGAAAAGCATCAAATTTAAAATAAAAAGGAGAGATATAATTCTCTCCTCTTTATCTTCTTTTGTTAGAAAAAGATTATTCGCCCTTTTTACGTGCAACAGGCTTTACTACTGCACCGGAACGAATGCAACGAGTGCAAACATTGATAGTTTTCACTTGACCGTCAGCGAACTGATGACGGACAGATTGAAGATTAGGCAAAAAACGTCTTTTTGTTTTGATGTTTGAGTGACTCACCCAGTTGCCTACTTGTGGTAATTTTCCACAAACTTCGCATTGTTTAGCCATAATAAGCCTCCTATTGTAAACACCCATTGGGGCGTAAATCACAGATATGTTCCCTTAGAAATTTTCTTCGGAAGAGAATGAATACACCTTTTTTTAAAAAAGCGCAAGTTAAAATACACTGATTTTAAGTTTTTATCGCTTAATAATGCAATATTTCTTCTATCAACTTTTTTTTATTGATTTAAATAAAATGAAACAAGCATTATTTTTTGAAAATACTCTAGCATCTAAAAAATGAAAACTCCCTTTAAAATTGTGATTACACATTTTAAAGGGAGTTTAATTTACTTAGTATTACCTAAACTCTCACTCATATGAGTAGTTTTATTACTTTAGCTAGTGGCTAAAGATAAAACTATTTGTTTAAGTAGCTACCGAAAGAAGCGTAACGAGCGTCAACAACTTTTTGAGCTTCAGCAAGATTTTCGTCTACCATGCCCATGAAAGCTTTACCTTTGTCACCGAAAGTTTCGAGGTACCAGTTACGAAGTGGAAGAACTGCGTCTACGAATGATTTCTTTTCAGCTGGAGTAGGCATGTAGATTTTACCGCCTTCACCTGTGAATGCTGCGAATGCAGGAAGTTCTTTTTCCATTTGTACGCCGTTTTCTACGTTACCAGCAAGTTTGAAACCATCAATAAGTGCAAGTTGGTGATCGCGTGATAAGTTTTTGAAGTAATTTCCGCTCATGAACCAGCCGCTGAACATGAAGTTGTGGCCATCAAGAGTTAAGAATTTAGCTTTTTCATGAAGTTTTACAGCAACGATATCGGTGATTGAGTTTAAAGAACCGTCAACAACACCTTTTGAAAGTGAATCATAAACTTCCATGAATGGGATTGGGGTAGGTGATGCACCGTGTAATTTTACTTGTTCCATTTGAACTTGATCTTCAACTGTACGTAATTTCATACCTGAAAGATCAGCAGGAGTTTTTACTTCTTTTTTAGTGTTAGCGTATGCTCTCCAACCAGCTGATTGAGTTAAGCTAAGAAGAAGGAATTGGTTGTTGGTGTTTTCAAGAATAACGTTACGGAGGTCATTTTCAAAAGGACCAGCAAGTAATTCTTGAGCCATAACTTCACTAGGAACCATGTAAGGAAGGTTTAAAGCTGCAATTTCAGGATAAACAACTGAAATACCACCAGCTGTTGCAGGGTAGATATGAACTACTTCTGCTGATAATGCTTGGAAACATTCAGGAGCGTTACCACAAAGTTGTGCACCTGGGAATACTTCGATTGTTAAGTCGCCGTTTGTGCGAGCTTCAACATAGTGTTTTAAGTATTTTACAGCTTCGTGTTCTGCTGTACCTTCTTGTGAAAGGAATACAAGGTTAAGAGCTGTAGCTGCTTGTGCAGATGAAGCCATAAGGCATACGCCTAATGCTGAAAGTAAAAAACGTTTAAACATAAAAAATCTCCTAATTTTTTTTATAACCTACTCAATAAAATTGAGTTTGTCAACTACATGAGTCCCCACATTTTAGGGAGTGTTAGAACAAGTTGTGGGAAGAAAGTGATTAAGAACAATACTGTAAGAACACCGGCAAAGAACGGCATAATTTCTTTAACAAGTTCGTTCATCTTCAGCCCACTTATACCCTGTGTAACAAAGAGCACCAGCCCCATCGGCGGAGTCATAAGACCGATTGTAAGGTTTGTTACCATTACAACACCAAAGTGTACCGGATCGATTCCAAGTTTTTGCATTGTAGGCGCAAGAATTGGTCCAAGAATAAGAATAGTTGGGCCGGCATCCATAATACAACCAACAAGCAATAAAGTACAGTTGATAAGGAAGAATAAAAGGAGTGGATCAGATGTGATTCCTGTAAGCCAGTTACCAAGAACAACAGGGGTTTGACGTAAGCTTACTACAGAAGCAAACGCAACCGCTGCACCAACAAGAATCAAGATTGATGCTGAAGATGCTGCTGATCTTCTGAAAATAGGAAGTAAATCTTTTCCTTTGATTTCTTTTGTATAGAACACACCAAGAATAAGCGCATATGCTGCTGCAATAGCTGCTGCTTCAGTTGGTGTCATGATACCCATCAAGATACCACCCATCAAAATAACAGGAGTTCCAAGTGGAAGAATTGCTTCTTTAGCTGATTTGATTTTTTCTTCACCGGTTGAACGCGGTTTAGGAGTAGGGAACATACCTTTACGCGCTTTTAACCAGATAATAAACATCATACTACCAGCCATCATAAAGCCAGGAACAATACCACCGGCAAACATCGCCGCAATTGAGGTATTTTGTACGAATGCGTACATAATCATCAAACCAGATGGTGGAATGATTGGAGCTAGGATACCCGCAGATGCAATAACAGCAGCAGAAATACCTCTAGGGTAGTTCAACTTATTCATAGCAGGAATAAGCATTGAACCAAGTGCAGAAGCATCAGCAACCGCTGAGCCTGAACCACCTGAAAGCATTACAGATGCAAGAACGCAAACGTGAGCCAAACCACCACGTAAGTGACCGATTAAGCTTTCAGCAAAGCGAACCATTCTAACTGTAACACCACCGGCTGACATAAGTTCACCGGCTAAAACGAAGAATGGAAGAGCTGCTAGTGCAAAACTATCAACACCGTTCCATAAACGTTGAGTCAATAAAGGAAAGAAGTTAAACTGTCCTACAATGGCAAGATCAATACCCGGTGCAAGTAAAAGCACGTAAACAATTGGTAGGCCCATAGCAATGGTAAGAAAGAAGAAGAGTAAGTATACTACTTTCGCAGCAATAAGTGGGGCAAATAAAGTTTTTAACATATTTTCTCCTAGTGACCTTGTTCGTAATCAGCTTTACGCAGTTCGTCTTCTTGTTCCAATTTTTTAGGATCAAGAACACATGGAAGTAACTTACAAAGCCATATAAAGGAGGCTATTACAGTAAGAGCGAAGCTATAAGGCATTATCATTGTAACATATTGCATTGGTATACGTAGAGCAAGAGTCTCTGTAACACCTGCACGCACCATAAAGAAATATGCTTGGTAACATGCACATATTAGAACTATTAGACTGAGTAGTTCCAAGAAAACAGCATGTATAACACCAATACGAGTATACCTAAATCTTGCAACCAAGAAATCCACAGCAACTAATGTACCTTTTTCATGGGCGTATGGAAGTAGTAAGAAAGTAATCCATACCATTAAGTAACGTGATGCTTCTTCCGACCATACAATACTGTAATCAAAAAAGTATCGAAGTACAACGTTTAGAGTAACAATAGACAGCATAGCAATAAGCATCAAGGTAGCCACATTAAGAGCAATCTTATTCAAGAATGAAATAAGCTTTTGCAGTGGAGTAAGAAGTATTTTCATCGTCCCCTCTTAAATGTTAAAAATCCTTGCTTATTCTGCAAGTTTCAACCTTTTTGAAATTACAGAACAAACCCAAATAAGCCTTCTAGAGCGTGTACCTAAATGAGTAGATTTTGCTCTCTTGACAAGGAACAATGTATTTTTGATCAGAGAACTGTATTAAGACATACATGACTCGAATCAAAAAGATTTTTGACGCTATCAAAAGGTAAAAGAACTACCCGAAAGGTAAATGAGTAGATTTTGCCCTCTTGACAAGGAACAATGTCTTTTTTGATAAGAGGAGTGTATCAAAACATACATGACTCGAATCAAAAAGATTTTTGACGCTGTCAAAGGGCAAAAAAACTCAATTACTCTCTAGCCAAATATAACCTTAGACACATCCTCTGGAAGAATGCGCTTTACTGAGTCAGCTAAGCAAACCCAGTTGTTTTTATACTGTACGAACTCATCCCACTGAGCTGATGCGCAATGTGGATCTCCGTAGATTACAGCTTCTGTAACTTTTTGAGTGATTTCACCAGTATGTTGTACTACTGGACCTAATTTCAATACTGTTCCTGCTTTTACATAAACAGGAATATAGTCAAGAGCAACGTTTTCATTAATTGTTACGCCACCTTCAATTGCTTTACCTGTCCAGAAGTCATACCAAAGACCTTGTGGAAGTCTATAAGACACACGACCTTCTTTTGCAAGAACAGGTGCTACGAATAATGACGGACCAAACATGTATTGTTGATCGAAAGCGTGCAATGTTTTATCTTCAGGGAATTCAAGAATCATTGAACGTTGAACAGGCATACCGGTTTCAGCAGCTTGTTTAACAGCATCTTGAATGTAAGGAAGTAAACGATAACGCATTTTTACGAAGTTTGTACAGATTGTTTCTGCTTCTTCACCAAATGCCCAAGGTTCACGAGGTCCTATACCGTGGAAACGCATGTGTGAGAATAACGCACCTGCTTGTGTCCAACGAACGAAGAGTTCTGCATCAGGTTGATCGCCATAGAATCCACCGATATCGTGTGAGTAATATGGGTTGCCTGACATACCGTATGATAGACCACCAAGGATAGACGCCGCTAAACCGCCCCATGTTGAACCGGTATCACCAGCCCAGTGCATAGCCGCTCTTTGTGAGCCTGTCCATGCTGCACGAGTCCAGTTACAAGCTTGGTCGCCGTGGAAATCTCTTGCTGCTTCATAACAGCAAAGATTGTATAAGAAAGCGTTTACGTTGTGCACACGAGTTCCTGTATCACCTTGATATGTGAACATATCAGGAAGAACTTGTTCACCGAAATCAACTTTCATTGAATCAACACCAGCTTCAAATACTGATTTGTGCATTTCTTTCCAGAAAGCATAAGCTTCAGGATTTGTAAAGTCGATAACACCTGAATCAGGAAGCATTGTTAATACTTCACCGAAAGGAGTTGGATCGAATTGGAAGATATAGGTTTCACCTTTATCATCACGCATAAAGTAACCTTTATCAGAAAGTTCTTTAAAACGTGGGTGATTTACTGATACGATTGGGTATTCCCATACGCAAATTTTGTAATCCATATCTTTAAGTTCATCACAAAAAGCTTTAGGATCGTCGTAACGTTTAGGATCCCACTCAAATAAGAAACGGGTGTCAGTATCTTGCCATGCTCTACCATCAATAGTGATAACATCACAAGGAACTTGTTTATCACGCATAATTTTAGCTGCTGCCATAGTTTCAGCAGGTGTTTTATAATATGCTTTAGAAAGCCAGCAACCAAGTGACCATAGTGGTACTTCAGGTGCTTTACCTGTTAGATATGTGAAACGCTCTAACATATGGCTTGGGCTATCAGCTGCTATGAAGAACAAGTCTAATTTATTTTCGTGAAGGTCTATACAGAGACTTTGGTTTGACCATTGGCTATAGCCAACACCGAACTGCACTAAAGATGGTGTATTTACAAAAATACCCCAGTTAGTATCAGTCCAGAAGAAAGGAACGTTTTTGTAGCACCAATCAGAGTTTACACCGAGTGCATCTTCGTTCCACATACGGAATAATTCTCCACGACGATTTAATTTTCCGTAACGTTCACCACCACCATAAACAGCAACATCTAATGGTAAACCAAGTGTTACAAACCAACCTTGTTCAGTTTTTGCAACTCCAGGAAGACGATGACGACGAACAAAGTGTGCATCTTCAGTTACAGGAAGAACTTCTTTACCATTTTTGTTTAATGAAAAAGTTATAACGTCTTTACCGATGACAAATTCAGCATCACCAGCAGAACATACAAAAGCTTCTTCGTTTTCTTCAACCTTTAATGTGATGTCTTTTTCTTGGCCGATAACAATACCATAATCAGGCAAAGTAAGATCACCCATAGTTACACGAAAAACATCATTTGCATAAGCAGCAACTGTCATTTCACCTTCTGAAGTGGTAAAAACAGCTTTGTTGCCTGCTGATTTAACAAATGATAAACCTTTCATACTAGGAATACGTTCTGGAATGAATGCGTTTGACATATTTACCTCTATAATAAATTACTTTTTTATAACAAAAAAATTACCCCAGTCACCCAACAAAGAAGACTAGAATAATTTTAAATAACTAGGAATTTCACCGACAAGTGGAGATAGCCAATCAATAAATGCTTGTGATGGTAAGCAATTTTCTTTATCGTAGTAAGCTTCCGGCAAGAATTGTTCACGTCCTGCTACAATTTCAAGTGGAAGAGAACCTTCCGCCCAAATCATACGTCCGCTTATGCCTTTTACACTTGCTTCAACAGCAGTTTTACCTGCTTGAATTGCCAATTCTCTATCCTTAGTTGCAACGGTTTCAGAAAATGCTCTTTGAACCATTCCAAGATTTTGAGAACGAGATGTATAACCAAGCTCTTGTTTTACAAGGTCAGCCATATATTTTGCTGCATCAATAAAGATTGGACGATGTACTTTTGTAGAATCAGTGCTTGCTTGACGGAATTGCTCGTAACCAATTGGATTACCATCAGTATCTTTCATTCCTTCGCCCACAACTACAATACAGTAGCCATGTTTATTTTTACAAGCTTCAACTCTACGCAAGAAATCTTCTTTATCAACTTGAACTTCAGGAATATAAACAAGATGAGGTCCATCTCCTTCATGTTCTTTAGCTAGAATGGATGCAGCAGTAAGCCAACCTACAGCTCTGCCCATTGTTTCAAGCACACGAACTTGTTCAAAACGGCGCATCGCTTTTAAGTCATATGATTGAGCTTTTGTTGCCATAGCAACGTATCTTGCAGCTGATAAATAGCCGGGAGCATACTCCATACCATATAAATCATTATCAACAGTTTTAGGAACACCGTTAATAATAAGGTTTTGATTATGCTCTTTTGTCATTTGACGTAGACGTAACATTGTATGGCAAGTACCCATAGTACCATTACCACCCAAGAATAAAAATACATCTACTTTTTCTTTAATAAAAAATTCTAGTACAGGATCATAATCTTCATCGTTCCAGAATGGGAATCTACTTCCACCAAGTGCAGCAGAGGGAGTTCTTTCTAGAACATGTAATTCTTGTTCAGTAAGGTGTGTCATATCAACATATTCACTGTTGATTGCACCTTCTAACCCGTGGATAAGACCAAGAATACGAGTAAAACCTTGTTTTTGCGCTTCACGAACAATGCCCGCAAGCGAGGAGTTGAACACTGGTGTAGGCCCACCTGATTGTGCAACTACGAGAGTTTTAAGTTCTTGCATTTTATTACCTTTGAATATGGGGAGCCGTAGCTCCCCACTACAGATTATAACTCTTCTACTTCAATACCAAGCATAATACCAGTACGGATCATTTCAGCTGAAACATCTCCGTATGTAATAGCAAAGTGATATTCCCAACCTGCTTCACAAGTTGTTTTAACAAAGTTTTCGTTTCCGATGTCCATTCTTACTGCAAGTGATGTTCCTTCATATAATTTAGGAACTGATAAAGCATCACCATTAGCAACAACTAAACGGAATTCTTTGTATTGTGGGTGAACGCCTAAACGTGCAACTGTTACTCTACCGGCTTTTGCGCTGTATTGCATTACAGGAGCGAGTCTACGGTTAGGGTGTACGCCCATTTGTGGACCTTGTTCTGGGTTAGCAAGGCTAGGTGCACCATGTCCACAGTGCCAGAAAATTAATGCGTTCATGTCATTATCAACTGCAACAGGATCACCGAAATAAGATGGTGTACCTGTAAGATTTGAAAGCATGAACATAGTGATAGCACCTGTCATATCAACTTCACAAGCAACAGGAAGTTGTTCAGCCATTACTGAGTAAGCTGTGCATGGTGCTATAGCTAATTCTGTGAAAACGTCTGGCCAGCAACGAGCTGCGATTGCGCCAACTTTTTCTCTAGCAACATAATCTTCTAGAGCAGCGTTAAATTTACCGAAGGTAATTGCTTCTGCATCGTTCATAGCGAAAGTTGGAACATGTTTTTTCACGTTATCAAGTGATTGCATTGCTCTTTCATCAGTGATTGCGCGCGCTTCGTTGATTAATTGGTGAAGTTCAGATGCTACTACTGATACACCTAAATCACGTTTTAATGAAGGAAGATCAACGTCAGCAATCATGAATCCAGGAGGAACAACACCGATAACACCAAGTGTTAATTCTTTAAGAGCACGAACAAGTCCAGCTGCTTTGATATGGATAAGTAAATCATCTTTGAAATTTTCGTCAAAAGGAGCACCGCAAAGAAGTTCAAAAGAACGCCCATTTGCACAAAAAGCATTAGCTGCTGAGTAAACACCTGTAAGGGAGTTTAGTTTCAAGCGTCCGCCGTCAGCTTTAGGTTCTTCAACGCCCCATAAAACGATAGGAGCTGATGTTGCGCTTAAAACTTCTAGTGCAAAGCGGTTATCTGTAAATGTTGTATTTTGGAAGATAACAAGGTCAAAAGCACCTTTTTTTTGTTCTTCCATTAAGAATTCTTTTACATGGCTAGGCTCAGTAAGCATAGCTGCTGGACATACGATTGATTCTGAAACTTCTTTAAGAAATTTTACAGAGTCATTAAAATATTTTTCGGCTGTTTCCATATGGAAATTTGTTCTACAAGCCGGAATGTAAGCTATACGAATGTTCGACATGACATTCTCCTATCTATTCAGTAAATTTTATCTTCTTGCCATCTCCAAATCGCAAGAGTCACTTAGTTAGAGCGTATTAGGTTAACATATCCCAAAAGATTCAAGAAATCAATAGATTTTTTAACTTTTCCCCCTTGAAAATAATGAATAGCATATTTGAAATTTTAGATAGTCTTTGAATAAAGTAAGTTACATTATACTACTAATAGAATAATTTCATTGTGAATTTTTTAGTAAATATATACTGCTAAATAAATATTCTTCTATTCAAAAAAAAAATAGATTTTACGTGTAGAGGATTTGAAAAATAAATAATACAATAGAAAATCATTATATTCTCGAATATTGCAAAAATAACTTGCAAATCACCTACTATTTAGCTAAAAAAGGGTATGGAAAAACTACACAAACTCACCAGACGCGATATTTTAAGAATGGAGTGCGATTTATTTAATGATATTGCTCCAATTCTTGATTGTGAAGGCTGTTCTCTTTACTTCCCTACTTCTAACGAACCGCTTGAAGCTCTTTATCTTGATGATGAAGAAAAACTTCTTCTTCCTCTAAAATTTACGGATTCAGAAGAACTTCTTGCTGTTTTCTTAGCCAGAAAACCAAATAAAGAGAAATTAAAGCAAGCACTTTCTACTTTGCCGACTATTGTTCATCTCATTCTAGAAAAACTTTCGTTGAAAAAAGAAATTCAGTTCGACTCTACAACTGAACTCTATTCTCAACATATTTTACTTGATAAGTTGAGCGATAAAATTGAAAAAATGCGTAAGAGCTTCACTGAGTTTTCTGAATTTTCGCAAAATAATTTACTCACGCATGGTTGTGTAGGCGTGCTCTATCTACATTTTGCAGATCTGCCAAGCCTTGCAAAAAAATACGGCTATCTCTTTGCTGAAAATTGCATACATGAACTTACTCAGCATCTACTTGATATTCTTCCTGAAGATTCTTTGCTCGCTCGTATAAATAATTATGACTGCGCACTATTTCTTGATGAAGAAGTTCTTGAAAGTAAAACTGATTTAAATGACTTTATTTATAATTTATGTCAGTCAACATCGTCAGTAACTTTCTCAGCCCCCCCACGCAGAACAAACAAAATTCTACGTGTGTCTTGCCCTCTTCATTGTGGTTACGTTCTTTTCCCACAAGATTATGATACTATGATTTCTGATAGAAATGAGAAAGAACTAGCCCATAATCTTATATCAAAAGCGCACTATTCCGCAATTAGAGCAAAAGAACAAGAAAAAGTATTTCTTCCTTTTAACTTACTTATAAGTGAGGGCGGAAATATATCTAAAATTCTTCCGCATAACCAGTTTATTATAAATCTTGGAAGAAATGTTGGATTGCGTGAAAGTACAAGATTTTCCGTCTACGCTTCTGAAAGTAATTCAAATGATAGCTATTCTGACACTCCAAAATATAAAGGCGAAGTCCAACTCGTTGAAATTTTTGATGAATATTCACGAGCTGAGCAAGTTATACTCTACGATCCTGCTTTCCCTATTCAGTCAAACGATAGTCTTGTAAAGCTCCCAGATGATTTTGGTGCAAGTGCTCAATCTCAATCGCAACCGGCTAAAAATAACTTCACTCAGCTTTATAAATATCAAGATTTCCTTACTCTTTTTGCAGAGCTAAAGGTAGCTCACCCACAATTCACATTAACACTTATAAATATTGAAGAAAGTAAAACAAATAATATCCCTATTGAAAATATATTTGCTGAAACCGTACAAATTTTTAATAAAGAAATACGCATACACTACAACTTCAACAATGATAACTGTATATTAGCCCAATATGGACATAATAGTATTCTTGTGTTCTTGCCTCTCACGCAAGCATTTAATATCTATGAAACGCTCAAAGCTTATAAGGCTCTAGCGATGATTCTAAATGGGCACATCAAACAAAAAATATCTATAGGTATAGCAGAGTATCCACTTCTAAACTACAGGCAGACTGATACTCTCGACAATGCCAAAAAAGCTGTAGAATGTGCTAAGTTACTCGATTTTCCACATGTTGGAACTTGTGACTCTATATCTCTTACAGTTTCAGCAGATAAGCTAGTAACTCAAGGGCTACTTTACGAGGCTCTACAAGAATATCAAAGCGCACTTATTGCTGACCCTAAAAACACATTAGCACAAAGTTCTTTAGGGGTTACTCTTGTAAGTTTAGGTAGATACAGTGAAGCACAATCAGCTTTCTATACTGCTCTTGAACTTAGTCCTGATGATGTTGCTATTCATTATAATCTCGGTGGAGTTTGTCAAAAACTCAATGATATTAATGAAGCGAAGAAATACTACAGTTATTGCCTAAAATCTGATGAATACACCTATTTTGCTCATATTAAGCTTGGACAGATAGCAGAGGAAGAAGGCAGCACAATGCAAGCGGTGGAGCATTACAAAAAAGCGCTTGAAAAAGATTCAAGGCAAGCAACTCCTTATAGACAACTTGCCAAAATTGCTTTAAATGAAAATAACTCGTCACAAGCAAGAGAATATCTTCATACTGCTCTTCGCAATGCACCTCAAGACTCAGGAAGTCTTTTACTGCTTGCAAAGCTCTATCTTGAAAATAATGAAGATCCTGCACTTGCCGCCATGCTCCTTTCTCCTATCATGACTCAAAGACAAAGCAATGTAGAAGCTTGGAAAATCTACGCTAAAGCTTTGCGAGCGCAAGGGAAGATTGAAGAGGCAAGCCGCGCTGAGCTTACAATTAAAAATCTACAAGCATAATAATATTATAAAAGGAAAAACTAATGAATGAATCAATGAATATGAAATCTCTTCAAGGGATTGTTTGGATATCTTTTTTTGCCGCTTTACTTGCTGTTTCAGCTTTTATAACAATTCCGGTTGGACCAGTTCCTTTTTCCGCGCTACCACTGACTCTTTTTCTTACTGCTCTTATCTTAGGAAGCAAAAAGGCTGCTATTGCAATGGGTGTCTATTTATTTTTAGGACTTATCGGCTTTCCATTTTTTGCAGGTGGAAAAAGTGGATTAGCTACATTTATGTCACCCACAGGTGGCTTCCTTATGGCTTACATTCCAACAATTTATTTTGCAGGCCTTGCACGAGGAAAGAAGATAGTTTCAGCTTATATCATACTTATGCTCTCACTTATATTTTTATATGTTTGCGGTGTTTCATGGTTGAAGTTTAGCCTTGATATCAGCATTGAAAAAGCTTTTGCTCTTGGTTGTGCACCTTTCTTTATTCCAGATGTTCTAAAGTTCATGCTTGCCCATAGCATACATACTATTGTAGAAAAACAAAAATTACTTAAGCTTAACCTCGAAACTACAACAAAGTAATATTTTTTCTGTTTCTAAAGAAAATAGTAAATAATAAAGGGTTTATATGTCAACTAATATCATTATTCTCGATTCTAACGAAGAACATAGTAAAATGCTTTCTGAGTATTTAGTTGAACATGGTTACGCCGTTAATGTTGTTGTGGAAAGCGATGACTTATACAAAGAACTAGAACATATCAACGAAGAAGAAAATAGCGAATTACTACTTATTGATGCCCTTATTAAAAATGAAGACTCTCTTGAAATCTGCAAAAGAGTACGTCAAATCTCAAATATCCCTATGATTCTTTACAGTAAGCACGCAGAATCTTCTGATAAAGTGCTTGGCCTTGAAATGGGCGCAGATGACTATATTTCAAAACCCTTTGACAAAAGAGAACTACTTGCTCGTATCCGAGTATTGATAAGGCGCGCAGCTTATTACAGTGAAACCGCAAATAGAGGTGTGCTCTCTTTCACTTTTGAGGGGTGGGAACTAGATGGTTCATCAAGAAATCTTATAAATCCAGAAGGTTCTATCATTGAACTAAGTGGAGCTGAATACAGATTACTTCATTATTTTCTTTCAAATCCACAAATTGTTCTTTCCAGAGAAAAGCTTGTAGACAAAATTCAAGGTAGATACGACCAACTGGAACGTAGCCCCTTTGATAGAAGCATAGATGTGCAAGTAAGCAGGTTAAGAGCAAGACTAGAAGACAATAAAAGAACAAAAAAATTTATAAAAACTGTGCGTGGTGACGGATATGTCTTCACAGCAAGTGTTAACATTAAAAATTAAATACTATCTTAGGTATGTTTCTAAATTAAGAAATAATGTAGACTTTTTCCTACAATTGACATATACTGAGTAACATTAATATTTTTTGGGGTATATTATGAAAATTCAAACACCAATTTCTACTTCAATATTTGAATTACTTAAATGTGGTCCCGGCCCATCCTCATCTCACACAATTGCGCCTATGCGTGCCGGTTATGAGTTTATAAATCTATGTAAACATGTTGATTTATCACAGTTTCCATCTCATGAATATTTTATTGAGGTTAAGCTTTTTGGTTCACTTTCAGCAACGGGAGTTGGCCATGGTTCACATAGTGCTATTATTGCCGGTTTATTAGGGAATGAACCTTCTGAATGCCCTGCGGCTCTTATTCAGCAAATTACAATGAGAGAAGATAATTATCATGTTCAAATTCAAGGGAAAAGAGTTAACTTCTCATTAAATAAAATTATTTTTTCTGATATTATACACTCATTTGAATGCAATAATACTCTAGAGTGCACTCTCTATACAAACGATAGAACTGAAGTTCTTAGTAAAAGATACTATTCTGTAGGTGGCGGCTTTCTTCAATGGGATGGTTATACTGCTCCAGAGAGGGGGAAACCTTACTATCCATACTCTAACATGTCAGAACTACAAAATATTTTCCATGAAACAGGGCTCACTTTTCACGAAGTTATTCTTATTAATGAGATGGAACTCACTGGTATGTCTCGCCCCAATATTTTATTTAATCTTAAAGAACTTATTTCAAAAATGGAACAATCTGTTGCTCTTGGCATGAGCGAAGAAGGCTTGTTACCCGGCACTTTAGGTGTAGAACGCAAGGCCAGAGTTCTAAAAGAAAGAGCACTGCAGTTTTCTTTGAGTTCTGATAGATTTCTTGCAAATCTTAATGCGCATGCTTTTGCAACTTCTGAACAAAATGCTTCCGGTGGTGTTATTGTAACTGCCCCCACATGTGGAGCATCAGGAGTTTTACCTTCTCTACTCTATGCTCTAAAGCATGATTTACGAGTGGGTGATAGAGCTGTGTGCGAAGGCATGCTTGCTTCTGTGGCAATTGGTTTTCTAGCAAAACATAATGCCGCTATTGCAGGCGCAGAAGTTGGCTGCCAAGGCGAAATCGGCGTTGCTTCTGCCATGGGCGCTGCTTTGCTTGCACACAGTAAAGGTGATTCAGCAATAGTTGTAGAAAATGCTGCTGAAATTGCTTTAGAGCATCACCTTGGGCTCACTTGTGATCCTGTTGGTGGGTATGTGCAGATTCCTTGTATCGAAAGAAATGCGATGGGAGCTTTAAAAGCTTACAATGCTTACCTTCTTGCAAGAACAGAAAATCCACAATCACACAGAGTAAGGCTTGATGCGGCTATTCTTGCTATGAATGAAACAGGTAGAGAAATGCACACAAAATTTAAAGAAACCTCACTTGGCGGTCTTGCCGTAAGTATGGTAACTTGTTAAGGCTTGTTGCTTTATGAACGGCACGCATTTTGCAAAATCAAGAGAAAACCTACTAGTTGTCAATTATTCTACATTGGCAGATTATATTAAGAGGTACTCTATGCGTATAACAAAAATACTTTCAGCAGTCGTTTTTGTTAGCTTGCTGATATCACTCACAGCCTTTACTCCTAAACCACCTATTCTTCATGAGAAAGTGTCTCCACTCTCTCAAACTTTCACGCGCTTTCCATTCAGTCATGAACTTTCTGCCGGCGAATACCGTTCTAAAATTCAAGATAATATTCATGCAACAAATGATTATTCCTTTGAACAAAGTCAACCTTTAATTCGTATTGAAGCAAACTCAGTCAACCTTTTGACGAATAACGGCAACACTGAATTAAATCCTTTAAAAAATCTGACCACAAAAGCTCTTCCTACTGGAGTTTCTCAAAAAGACAATCTCTTTAGACTTGATTTTATCAACAATTTTATTGAAGAACGTTCTCCAAAAAATTCTCTAGGATATTTTTCAACAACACACTCATCAGCCCCTACAAACTTTATGCTTTCAAGCAATTATAGTTATGTAAGCGGCCCTATTTGTTTACCCTTTATACCTTATGAAGATATAGTAAATCCTTTCTTTATTCAATATAGGGAACTACCAATTGATCCACAACTTCAGGCAACTCCACTTTATCAACGTTCAAAAAAATATATTGAGATTGCAAGGCAAACGGCTAGAAAGTATAGACTATCACCGTCATTAATCCTTGCTGTTATGCACGTTGAAAGTGGTTTTAATCCTAATGCTGTAAGTAATAGAGACGCGCATGGTCTTATGCAAATTGTTCTTTCAACAGCTGGTGCAGAAGTTCATAACTATCTCAAGAAAGATATGCCTCTTAGTCCTGATATGTTACATGATCCGGCAACTAATATTCTCTACGGAACAACATATCTGCATCTATTAAACTCACGACATTTTAATAAAATTCATAATCCTCTTTCTCGTGAATACTGTATGATCGCAGCCTATAACGGCGGTTCAAGCCGAGTATTAAAACTTTTTGGAGTTGGTGAACAAGCTTTTGACACTATAAATTCACTTCCTCCTGCTGAAGTATATCGTAAGATACAACTCTTCTTCCCTAGCCCCGAAACTCGCCGATTCATTACTAAAGTAGTCGGTGCAAAAAATGCTTACTATGCTCACAATGGATAAATAAAGGGTTAAATATGTTAAAAAAATCTGGCTATAATCACATAATATCTTTAGGTGAAGCTTGCTTTGTTGCAAACATGCTAAAAGAAACAAAAGAAAGACACTTTTCATCTCCTTTCGATTGGGTTATGGGTGCAAACCTTAGAACACGCCTCGAATTTATATTAAACGATTTTGAAGGCTTCCTTAATATCGAAAATTTAATTCCATATCCTCCGGCAACTCCTCCTGAACACTTTGATGCCTACATAAATACAAAAAATGGCATGATATTTAATCACGATTTCAGAAACGAACTTCCTTTTGAAGAAGCGTTTAAAGAAGCAAGCGAAAAATATCAAAGAAGAATTGATAGATTAATAAATCTCTTTTCAAGTCCTTGTAAAATAGTTCTTCTTTATATGGATATGCTTGATAAAAAAGATCCAAACTTAACTGTTGATAACCTTACTGAATATATGGTAAGAATAAATACAAAATTTAAAGAATCTCACATACAACTTGTTTATTTCCAATATACCAAAGATTTGAAAAGTGGCGACATAAAAAATATCAATAAGTATCTCTCTATAGCTGAATACAAAGGTATTTTACCTGAAGAGATTATAGAAAGTATAAAAAGAGAAAATAGAGAGCAAAAATTTCTAAAAAATAATTAAATACAGAAGAGGGAAAACAACTTTGCTTTCCCTCTTTTTCTATTTCATAAAAAAGCTCTAAATTCGAGTTTCAATCTCTTTGAGTTTAGTTACTTTGCAATAGCAAACTCTTGATAGTTCCTCAATAACGCTCAGCACAGTTTCATATTGAAAGTTCATTGCAGTTTGATTATCTTTTCTAACAACAGTTAAAGTTTGTTCGTCTATTGTTGGAGATGATTTCAATTTGCTGCTTTGCTCTGTCACTTCCAAAAGAGCACTCAGCGAGGATAAAGCATCTTTTACGGAGTTTCTTGTAGATAAATCTGACATACTACACCCCTTTTTGAAATAGCTCGTAATAACCCTTTACTATAAGCTTATCGGATTATTTTTAGAATACTTTAGGCTTATTTTGAATTTTTTTTTATTTTTTTTCAAGAAAAGGAAAGAAAAAATTTTAGGGAAAAACTCGCTTCCTTAAAAACGTAGTTTTCCCCTAAAAAAATGGCATCTTAAGTGAAAAAGGCTCTAAGTTATACCTTAAAATACAGTTTTGTCTTTTACACCAAGGAGATTCTTCTCAAGAAGAGCTTCTGCAATTTGCACTGCATTTAAAGCTGCGCCTTTACGAATATTATCAGCAACTACCCACATATTAAGTGAGTTAGGAGCAGATTCATCTTCACGGATACGACCAACAAAAACTGCATCTTCACCAGCAGCATCAATTGGCATTGGATACATTTTTTCGCCAGGATTATCGTAAACTTTCACGCCATCTGCTTGGCTAAGAATTGCACGAGCTTCGTGAGCAGATACTTTCTTTTGTGTTTGAATATTAATAGATTCGCTATGCCCATAGAATACAGGTACGCGAACAGCAGTAGGGCTTACACCAATGGTATCATCTTCAAAGATTTTTCTTGTTTCGTTCACCATTTTCATTTCTTCTTTGGTGTAGTCGTTATCAAGGAAAACGTCGATGTGTGGTAAGCAGTTAAAAGCGATTTGGTGCGGATATACATTATTTTCAATTTCTTTCATTGAATAAAGTTGACGCACTTGATTTTCTAATTCTTCAATTGCTGCTTTACCTGTTCCTGATACAGCTTGATAGGTTGATACTACAATACGTTCGATTTTAGCAAAGTCATGTATAGGTTTAAGAGCTACAAGCATTTGAATTGTTGAACAGTTAGGATTTGCAATAATACCATTATGTTTTTCAAGAGCGTGTGCATTTACTTCTGGAATAACAAGCGGGCAACGTTCATCCATACGCCAGTGTGATGAATTATCTACAACGATACAGCCTGAACGTGCTGCAAATGGAGCAAATTTTTCACTTGTTGAACCACCTGCTGAAAAAATCGCAATATCAACACCTTCAAAACTATCTTCTTTAAGTTCTTCAACTGTGATTTCAATATCTCTGAACGGAACTTTCATTCCTGCGGAACGAGCAGAGGCGAGAGCTCTAATTTCTGTCATAGGGAAGTTTCTTTCTTCCAAAGTTTTAAGCATTTCACGTCCAACTACACCTGTAGCACCAACAACCGCAACACATAATTCTGACATATATCTCTCCAATGTCTAGTTAAATAATTTATCAATATATCCTTGAACAAATACAAAAAGGATAATTAAAGGCAATATATAAACAAGATAAACTCTTGCTACTTTAGGGAATTTTATTCCTTTACCGGTATCAGTTTCATTAATAAAGTTATCCCAACCCCAACCATATCTGGTAACGCAGAAAAGTAAGTAAATAAGCGAACCAAGAGGAAGAAGGTTATTACTTACAATAAAGTCTTCAAGGTCAAGCACGCCTGTATTTTCGCCAAAAGGTTTAAAACTTGACCACTCGTTGAAGCCTAAAATACAAGGAATTGAAAGTAAGGTAATTAATACAAAATTAATCCATGAAGATGTAGAACGCTTCAAGCCCCACACATCAACGCCGTAAGAAATAATATTTTCAAGTACAGCAACAACTGTTGAAAGCGCCGCAAAAGACATAAATGTGAAGAATAAAATTCCCCATATTTGTCCACCACTCATACTATTGAAAACATTCGGCAAAGTAACAAAGATGAGTCCTGGTCCTCCACCCGGATTTATTCCAAAAGCAAAACACGCAGGGAAAATAATACAACCGGCAAGCAAAGCCGCCATTGTATCAAGCCCGAGAATAGAAAGACCTTCACCCGTTAAAGAGCGATCTTTATCAATATAAGAACCAAAAATTGCCATAGAACCAATACCAACACTCAAAGTGAAGAAAGCTTGTCCCATAGCCGCATAAACAGTATTCCAAAGCCCTTTTTCAGCAATTTTACTAAAGTCCGGCATAAGGTAGAACTTAAGTCCTTCACTTGCGTTTTCAAGTGTCATTGCACGCGCTGCCAAGGCTAGCATGATAATAAACATACCGCCCATCATAATTTTCGTAATTTTCTCAATACCATTACGCACACCCAAAGCACAAACGCTACATCCAAAAAGTACGGATAAAAACATCCAAAACATTTGAGTTTTTGGCATAGAAGTAAATCCACCAAAAAACTCTCCTACTTCTTTAGGAGTAAGGCCTACAAAATCTCCGCTAACTGTGTGATATGTATACGCAAGCATCCAACCGCAGATAGTAGTATAAAACATCATTAAAAGATAGTTACCTAATATCCCGAAGTGCCCGTATATATGCCAATAAGTTCCTTTTGGTTGCAGTTTCTTAAATGACGCGCCTATATTTAACTTTGATGCTCTACCAACAGATAACTCCATTATAAGAATTGGTAAACCAAGCAACAGTAAAAATGCAAGGTAAATCATAACAAAAGCTGCACCACCGTAAGCGCCTGTAACATATGGAAAACGCCATACATTACCAAGCCCAATTGCACAGCCTGCTGAAATAAGTAAAAAACCTAATCTTGAGGCAAAAACTTCTCTGTTCGCCGCCATCACATACCCTCTCTATAAAAAGTGTAGCTAAAACAATATTGCTCTTTTTAAAAAAAATCAAGAACTTGTTTACTGATGACAAAATTAGGGTATGTGAGTCTAATTTGTTTTCCCTCCCCTAAGCCCCCACCCTTTCCTTACAAAACTTTTAATTTCACCGCATTTAAATATGTGGTTAGCCCAAAAAAAGTACTAGCGGTGAGGTTTACTGAATCATTTCAAAAAAGCTCTTGTAAAATAACTATCCCACGTCATTCCAGTTCATACATATAAGATATATTACAAGGATGACTAAAAGAAAAATATAAGAAAAATCTATAGAGAACTGAATTAATAATATTTATTTTTTAAGGAAAGGGGGAGTTTGAGGGGGAAAACCTCGTTTTTTAAGAAAAAACGTGGTTTTCCCCCTCAAAAAATCATAAATTGGAATGACATACCCTAGCCAAAAATTAATATTTTTATCCCTATAATTATAAGAGTCACGCCACCTATAATTTCAGCTTTTTTCTGTAATTTATCATTAAAAAGAGAACCAATACGAACGCCAATAAAAGAAATTATAAAAGTAGTTAACCCTATAATAGCTACAGATGAATAAAGATTTATTTCCAAAGTTGAAAATACAACGCCTACTGCGAAAGCATCAATACTTGTAGCTATAGCTGCGGAAATCATGGCAAGAGGAGCTATAGAAAGATTTGCTTCATCTTCTTTATTTTCACCATCATCAGCTTTTATTGCATTCTTAATCATGACGTATCCTATACACGAAAGAATAAAGCAAGCTACATAGCCCGAATATGCTTCAACATATTGATGAATTGAATCTCCTAAATAATATCCTAACAGAGGCATTATTGCCTGAAAAATACCAAAATAAAGTCCTACAATAACAGCAGTTGAAATGCTTCTTTTTATCGAGCATATACCTTTACAAACTGAAACCGCAAAAGCGTCCATTGAAAGAGCTACCGCAATTAAAATTAATTCAAAGAAAGTCAAAATAATCCCCAAAAGTTTTTTGCAAAAAAAGGAAAACCAAATTTTATAAAAACGTGGTTTTCCTTTCTGAAAGTCATAATTAAATTATACGTCTTTTATTTGCTTACAAGCTTTATAAGACGAAGTAGCTGATTTGTAAAGCCCGCTTCATTGTCGTACCAAATAATGAGTTTAAGCATAGTATCATTGATAACTTTTGTAGATATTCCATCAATAACACCACCCTGAGTCATACCAATATAATCAACAGAAACAAGAGGTTCGTCAGAGTAGCCTAAATTTTCTTTCAAGAAACCTTCAGCAGCATTTTTTAGCACTGCATTTACTTCTTCAATCGTTGTATTTTTTTCAAGCTCAATTGTTAAGTCAACAAGCGATACGTTTGGAACTGGTAAGCGCACAGCCATACCACTTACTTTTCCTTTTAGTTGAGGATAAACAAGTCCAATTGCTTCCGCAGCACCGGTTGAGGTAGGAATCATACTTAAAGCACAAGCTCGAGAACGGCGTGGATCTTTATGAGTTCCATCTAAAATACGTTGGCTCATGGTATATGAATGCAAGGTCGTCATAAGAGCGTGTTTAATTCCAAAGGCTTCATGAATAACTTTAGTTGCAGGTGCAAGACAGTTAGTAGTGCAAGAAGCGGCTGAAATAACAAAGTGTTCATCTTTATTATAAGTGTCATCATTTACACCCATAACAATAGTTACGTCCGCATTTTTAGCAGGAGCGGACATAATAACTTTTTTCGCTCCCATTTCTATATGCTTAGCAAGTCCATCTCTATCTTTAATTGTACCTGTATTTTCGATAACTAAATCAATATCAAGTTCTTTCCATATCCATGTACCTGTAGCTTGACGAGTTACAAGAGTATGTTTTCCGTTTATTATAAGGCCGTTCTCATCAAAGTCTATAGGAAAATTTGCTTTCCCATGTACAGAATCATATTTAAGCAAACGTGCAAGAGCTTGATTATCCGCGCGAGCATTAATTGCCACTATTTCTATATCATCATCAAAAGCAAGTAAACGAGTAAGATAACGTCCAATACGACCAAAACCATTAAGCGCAATACGTAAAGCCATGTCTTTCTCCGTAAAAGTTGAGTGTGCTTCGGTTACAGAAACACACTCACATTATAATCATTAAATTCTCAAAATATCTTATGCCTTACCAGAACAACCTAAAACATTACGAATTTTACGTTGAACCATATCTTTAACAGCTTGACGAGCAGGTTTTAGATAAGATCTAGGATCAAATTCTTCAGGTTTTTCCGCAAATACTTGTCTGATAGTAGCAGTCATTGCTAGGCGAATATCTGAGTCGATATTGATTTTACATACGCCCATAGCCGCAGCTTTTCTAAGCATATCTTCTGGAATGCCTTTAGCACTGCCAAGTTTTCCACCAAATTTATTCGCAGCTTCAACAAATTCTTGAGGTACTGATGATGCACCATGAAGAACTAATGGATAATTTGGTATCATTGCACTAATTTTTTCTAATATATCAAAACGTAATTGTGGATTTGTGCCGGCTGCAAATTTGTATGCACCATGGCTTGTTCCAATTGCAATTGCAAGAGAATCACAGCCTGTTTTTTCTACAAATTCAACAGCTTGATCCGGATCGGTAAAGCTATGGCTATCACTAACTACATCTTCTTCAATACCGGCAAGACGCCCAAGTTCAGCTTCAACCCAAACACCTTTATCATGCGCGTATTCAACAACTTTTTTCGTTACAGCGATATTTTCCTCAAAAGAGTGATGCGAACCATCAATCATAACAGAGGTAAATCCACCATCAATACAAGCTTTACAGATTTCAAAATCTGCGCCATGATCAAGGTGAAGAACTACTGGTAAATCAGCGTCTTGTAAAGATGCTTCAATCAATTTTACTATGTAATTTTGACCGGCATATTTACGAGCTCCTGCAGAAACTTGCAAGATAATAGGCGCATTTTCTTCTGCACCCGCTTCCATTATACCTTGGATTATTTCCATATTATTAACATTAAAAGCACCTACAGCATAATTTTCTTTATATGCACGTTCAAACATTGCCTTTGGTCCGACTAGAGCCATGGTTGTCTCTCCTCTTAAGATGATTTAATAATTTTTATCAACTATTCATAAGTTTATCACTTTCTTATAAAGCTTGCAAGAAATTTTTATACAAGTAATTTTTTATATTAGCTTTAAAAATAATGATATATGTATAAAACTTTTCTCTAAATAGTAACAATTATCACTTGTTTTTTTTTGCTATTTATGTTAGTATGCACGTACAAAAAATTGATAAGGATTTAATATGAAGAAAAAATCTTTTGTTCCATATATTGTAGCATTGGTATTTTTTGTCGGATCTATCGGGTTTATGGTATATTCTGGCTTGAATGAAGGAAGTGTATACTTTTTAAATGTATCTGAAGCTCTTGCTGCACCAGTTGAAGAACAAAATTCTATGCGTTTATTCGGCTCTGTTGGGAAATTTGAAAAAAATGCCTCTAACACTAGCGTAGTTTTTACTCTTATTGATGCGGAACAACCAAGTCAAACGCTACAAGTTGTTTATAATGGTGTAATTCCTGATACTTTTGAGCATGGCGCAGAAGTAATCTTAGAAGGTACTTTAACACAAGGCAGCCAATTTGAAGCTAAAAGCCTTATGACAAAATGCCCTTCTAAATACGAAAAAGAAAATCGTACATAGTTTATTTTAACTCTACAAATTCTAAGGAAAAAAATGTATACAATAGCACATGGGCTTGAGCTCATAACCCTTTTATGCGCTCTTTTTGGCGCTGGTATGGCGTGTGTTTCATTATGGAGTAGTAAATCCGACAACAGCTTAGCACTTATCGAAAAAGCAAGCTTAGGTATTACTTTAGGTCATATTTTTGCCTCATTAATACTCTTACATGCTCTTTTTCACTTTGATTTCTCTGTAAATTATGTTGCTAGCTACACCGATTTAACTCTTCCAGTTTTTTACAGAATGACAGCATTTTGGGCTGGTCAAGCCGGTTCATTACTATTTTGGGCTTTAATGATTGCTCTTTGTGGCGCTGCATTCCAATTTACTGACTCTTATAAAAATTTCACAGCAGAAACTAAAAAGTGGTATTGGGTATTTTACTGCGCTATCATGGCATTTTTCAGCTTACTTCTTACAACTTGGTCCGACCCTTTTGTAACAAGTTTTCCTGCTCCTTCTGATGGTAGAGGTATGAATCCACTTCTACAACACCCCGGAATGATTATCCACCCACCTCTTCTATTTTTAGGATATGGCGGCTTCACAATTCCATCGTGTTTAGCTCTTGCACAAGCTATGAGCAAAACTGTGAATGATGAAGATAGATGGCTTGAAGTTTCACGTCCGTTCATAATGACAGCATGGCTTTTCTTATCTGCCGGTATCTTAATTGGTGCATGGTGGGCTTATATGGAACTTGGCTGGGGCGGTTACTGGGCTTGGGATCCGGTAGAAAATGCAAGTCTTCTTCCTTGGCTTGTAGGAACTGCGGCTCTTCACACTATGATTATCGAACAAAGACGTAACAAACTTCATCGTGTAAATATCTTCCTTATTGCGCTAACAACTGTTACTGCTTTCTTTGCTACCTATTTAGTACGTGGTAATGTTGTTGATTCAGTGCATGGTTTTGGTGACGGTGGTGTTGCCGATGCTTTACTTATCTTCGTAGTAGCATCTACTTTAATTTCTTTCTTTGTATCTTTTTCATCTAAAAGAGTTGCAGGGGACGAAGGTCTTTCAGGTATTGAAACTCGTGAAGGTTTCTTAGTTTTCACTGCATGGTTCTTAATTGCAATATCAATCATTGTTTTAATAGCAACTTTATGGCCTATCATTTCTAAATTATGGTCAGATCAACCTATTGGTCTTGATGCAAACTTCTATAATACTGTTTGTTTACCATTATTTACATTCATTTTAGGACTTCTTGCATTCTGCCCTTATCTTGGTTGGAATGGCGGAGTTGTTGATAAAAAGAACTTCATTGCTGTTCTTGCAACTATTATTCTTTCTGCCGGTATTTTCTATGCTTTTGGCTTTACAAAAACAGTTCCATTAATCACATCTGCATTATCTATTGGTGTGGTTGTATCTTCAATATTACAGCTTGCAAAACCAAGCACAAGAAACTTTGCTCCTCGTTTTGCGGCACACGGTGTACACTTAGGTTTAGCTCTTATTTATCTTGGTGTTGCTTTTTCAGGACCTTATAAGATTGAAAGAGATCTTACCCTTGGTCGTGGTGAATCTGCACAGTTAGGCGCGTATGTTGTAACAGTGAATGAACTTTACGAAGGTTCAGCTCCTACTTATGACTTCCTCGAAGCTGAACTTGTAATTTCTCAAAACGGAAAACCTGTTGGTATGCTTTCACCGGAAAAGAGAATTTACCATAAATTTAGTCAAATGTCTTTCTCAGAAGTTGGAACTATGCCTAGCCTTGGTAACGAAGTTTATGCAAGTCTTAGTGGTTTAAACAATCAGTCAAAAGCTGTAATCCGTATCAGTGTAAATCCACTTGTTAACTGGATTTGGATTGGTAGTACCTTACTCTGCGTGTTCCCATTCTTTGCTCTTAAAGCAATAAAAAGAAGAGAAGACGACTAGAGTTTTAGACTTTCTCAAAGAATATAAAAAATGCCTTCCTTTAGTTCAAAGGAAGGCATTTTACTTTAGAGTCTGTAAGGAGATGGAGAGTTTGAGGGGAGAAAACTAGTTTTATCAAAAATAACGTGCTTTTCCCCCTCAAAATAATTTTACATATTCTTATATAATCTATACAAAAAGCTCTACTTGTTGATAACTAATAGTATCAACAAGTCCTTTATTTGTAAGTCTTAGTTCAGGAAGACATGCAAGTGGAAGAAGAGCCATTGTCATAAACGGAGATGCAAGTTCACAGCCAAGTTCTTTCCAAGCATTGTCAAGAGCTTCGACTCTTTCTGCTACCACTTCAGCTTTATCTGTACTCATAAGGCCTGCAACTTCAAGTGCATTCAAAGCAAGAACTTTACCATCTAAAACTGCAACCATACCACCACCGCAAGAAATAAGAGTTTCAAGCGCAAGTAACATGTCTTCATCGTTTGTACCGAGTACCATAAGGTTATGTGCATCGTGAGCAACTGTAGAAGCTACCGCACCTCTCTTAAGGTGGAAACCTTTTACAAAGCCAGCACCACGTGTACCGCTCTTCGTATGTCTATCAAATACAAGTAGTTTTACAACATCTTGCTCGATATCAGCCACAGCTTCACCATTTTTTACAGGCACAGAGCATTGAAGATGTTTTGTTATTACATTTGCTTCTGCAATTTCCATAACTCTTACTTTGATAGTGTCTTCAGAGTAGCCTTGAGGGGCTTTGATTTTCACGTCTTCAAGAGTAAGAGGTCTAGCCATACGCATGGTTTGCTTTGCCCAGTCAGGGTATTCTCTATCTTGGATATTTATAAGAAGTTCACCCTTACTTGCAACGTGTACACCATTGAAAATTACTTCTTCAACTTTCACTTTTTCTAAATCAGAAATAACAACCATATCAGCGTATTTTGATGGAGAAATCGAACCTAAGTCTGCATCTTTCTTAAAGCAAGTTGCACAGTTGATTGTAGCCATTTGTATTGCTTTTATCGGTTCTACACCTTCACTGATAGCACGAGATACAATATAATCCATGTGCCCTTGTTCTATAAGAGTATGTGGATGACAATCGTCACTCACAAGCACAAAGAACCTTGTATCTACTTTATTTTCAGTAACAGCACGTATTGTTTCTTTTACGTCTTGCCAAGCTGAACCTTCACGGATTTTTGTAAATACACCAAGTCTAGCACGAGTAATTGCATCTTCTTTAGTTGTAGATTCGTGACATGAACAAATTCCTGAAGAGAAATAAGCATTTACGCCTTTATCTAAATCAGGGTGAGAATAGTGCCCTGTAACTACTTGATTATAATTATAGCTAACTTCTAGTTTTGAGTGAGTAGTACCTGTTCCGTTAATAATTCCCGGAAAGTCCATCATCTCGCCTAACCCGGCTATTTTATCGAGTTTAGTTATTTCTTCTACTTCTTTAGCGGAAAACACTGCTCCGGTGTCTTCAAAGCCCGGCATAGCAGGTACACATGATGGAACAGTGCTCCATACATCTAAAGGTAAGCCTTTTTCTTCGTCTATCATAAGACGAACGCCATCTATTCCAAGAACGTTTGCGATTTCGTGAGGGTCCATAAAGATAGCTGTAGTACCATGAGGAACAACTGCTTTTGCATATTCGCTAACAGTAATCATACTGCTTTCTACGTGAATATGACCATCTAAAAATCCTGGAGCTAGGTACTTACCTTGTATATCAATAACTTTAGTATTCTCATCAATGCAATGTTCAGCATTAGCACCAACATAGGCAATGCGCCCTTGATAGCATGCTACTGAAGTATTTGGAAGAATTTCTGCTGTATTTACATTGATTAATTGTGCATTTATAATTACTAAGTCAGCTTTAATTTTTCCTGTTGCAACTTGAGGAAGGATTCTGCTTAATGTTGTAAGACTATTACGTTGAAGTTCTTTCATAAATTTTCCTTTATATTAAAAAAAAGGGCTACAGAATAGCCCTTTTTATAGTATCTTTTATGTCAAACTATTGTCCGCAATTGCTGCCACAGCTTGATCCACATGAACCTGCGTTTGCAAAAGGCTTAGTAGGTTCGATTACAAATCCCATGTAAGAAACATCAACATTGATGCCTTCAATTTCTTGCATAAGGTCTTTATTCACACAGAATTTGAATCCTTCGTGATCGATAACTGTATCATCTTCTAATGGCTCATCCAGAGCCAATGCTAAACGCGGACCGCGTCAGCCGCCCGGTGCTAAGTAGATACGGATTGGTTGTTTGTCTTTGCCTTCAAAGAAAGCGTTGAGCTCTTTAAGAGCTCCTTCTGATACTTGCAACATATTGCCTCCAAAGTTTATGACAACTTAAATTTTATTTTATTAAGTTTATGTAAGAGAAAAATAGTATCAAAACTTGTTTTCGTCAAGTGTTGTTGGTTGATAATTTATTTTTTTCTTATAAATGCTTTTTTTTATATATTAAATATTTTGATTAACCGGAATATTTTTCTGTAACAACTATGCCAAGTGCACCTGGAGTGCCTTTTTCTTCACCATTTAGTGTTACTTCAATCCCGCCGGCATTACCATAACGGATAGTTGCATTATTACTATATTTTAGTTCAATGCCCTCACCCTTCTTTACAATGAAATTTCTTTTTACATCGGAGTTATCTAGATTAATGCTTATCCAGCAGTCATCTACACCTTTCAAAAGAAGAACATTACTACCTTTTCCTAATGGATTAAGCATAGAAAGTTTTTCTTTAATTTTTTCTTCAACTTCTTCTAAAGCTTCTTCTTTATTTTCTTGAATTTTTTTTTCTGCACTTTCTAGAACAGTGTCACTAAGTTCAAGCTGAGCGATAAGAATTTCTTCATTTGCTACTGCTTCAACTATTTGATCTGTAGCTTCGCTTTCAGTTATAACTATTTCGTCCGCACTGCTCTCTAGTTGACTCACTTGGCTATCTTCTATCCAAAGATTTTCAGATAATTCAGTTGGTGTGCTTTCTGGTGTTTGTACTTCACTTGTTGGAACTTCAGCAGCTTTTTCTTTTTCAAGCGGATCAACTACAGGAGGTTGAACTTGTACATCCTCGGTTGAATTATCATTTTCATCATCTTTTTCGTCAAAAAGAGATGTTGTAATTTCGTCAATACCAGAACTATTCGGATTTACAAAATAAGTGAAAGCACCATAACCAAGCCCCAACAAAAGTGCTACAACTACGATTGTAGTTACAAAGGTAGTGAAAAAGCTTTTATTTGATCTTTGCTCATGAAGTGGATATCGTTCATCTTTATGAAATCTATCGTTTGGTGCAGGTGTTTCTGTAGCTTCTAAAAGTTCTATAGTAGCTTGCAAGTCTGTTTGTGGAAAACCTAAAAAAACACCGTATGAGCGGATAAATCCGCGAAGAAAAACAAGTTCAGGCAAATCTTGCCTACTCCCATCTTCAAGTGCACGCAAGACTTTAGAAGAAATTTTTAAAGACTTTGCAACGTCATCTACTAATAATCCACGGTGAACGCGAGCTTCTCTGAACTGTGCTCCTAATTCTGCTAATGTCATAATTTCCTCTTAGTATCTATTGTCTACAATTGCTTTTTCTTTTAGTTTTTCAAGATATTCAATATATGCTGATTGTGTTTGAGAAGCTTTTAGTGTCTCTATGATTTTATTTTTAGTAAAAGCATCAAGCTCTGCTTCGCCTTCTTCAATAACTTTATCAATAAGTTTTATTTGAGCTGGCTGAGTACCTAGCGCAATAACAGGTGAAACATCACCAATTTTTAATACTTGTACTAATTGCAATAATTCCGGTGCCATATCTGATGCAGGAACAAGCCCTAAGCTTCCGCCATTTTCTGGATTTGGTCCAATTGAAACGCTTTTTGCAATATTTTCAAATGATTTCTTACCTTTTTGAAGATCACTATAATATTTTTTTGCTGTATTTTCATCAGGATATACAAGAAGAGCTACTTCATAAGAAGCATTTCCGCCACTAATATTTGGATTAGAATTAAAGTATTCTTCAACATCTTCATCGCTTATAACAATTTTATTTGTTACATTTTTTGATATAAGTTGCTGAATCATTATTTCACGTTTAATTTCATCTAATAATAATTCTTTTGTATAGCCTTGTTTTTTCATTTCTTTTAAGAAAGTATCTTCTTTTTTTCCTGTTGAAGCAACTCTTGCTTGAAATTGCTGCTCAAGTGCTTCTTGAGGAATTGAAATTCCATTTTTTTCAGCTTCTTGCAAAAGAATTTTTTCTTGAATCATTAAATCAAGAATTTGTCTTGCCATTTTCTCGCGAGTTTCTTTTTGACTTTCTTTTTTTGAGTCAACTTTATTGAGGATATACACAGGTACAAGACGTTTTTCTAAATCAAATGAAGATATCATATCCCCATTAACTACCGCTACAACTCTTGATTGTGCTGCATAAGCAACAGATGATAACAGTAAAAAACAAAGCATTGTTAATTTTAATGTGAAACGCATAATAACTCCAATTTATTAATTGACCTATTAATAACTTTTAAATTCTCTTTTTGCAAGCATTTACCTGTCAAAAAAATTGTAT
>CAYJOR010000013.1:0-55381 GCA_964371865.1 uncultured Desulfovibrionaceae bacterium
CCGACGAGATTAAGTCTATAGTGTCGATTGAGCAAGTATTATCTGTCATGTATGGCCTTGAAGTCAAAAATCGTATGGATTGCCCCATACATGGCGGAGATAATTGTTTTATCGTCAAAGATAACTATTTCAAATGCTTTTCTTGTAATGAAAGTGGCGATATTTTTGGACTTGTGGAAGTTCTAAGCAAAGTTGATTTCAAGGAAGCTTTCAAAATTATATGTGAAAACTTCAATATCCCTAATTCAGCTACAACTAAAGAGGAGAAGCTAGAATATAATAAAAAACTTGAACAAGCCAAAAAAGAGCAGGAAGTGCGAAAACTCCTAACGAAAGTACGCAATTATCAGCAAGTAAAAATTTGTGAAGCCTTAAGAAGCTTACGAACTTCATCGGGTGATAGTTTTCCCGAAAAGCACTTAGAGGAATTATTATCACGATTTGAAAACAAACCCGATTTCTTCATTAAGCATGATATTCGTGCACATCTTGAGGGTATGTTGATGAGGTATAAGAATTAGCAATATATATAGCAGTCTAAAAATACGGCATATTTTCACTTGATAAAAATAGAGCTTTTCTCTATAACGGCTTTTGGGTAATCCTCTGATGAGAATTTATTCTATAAGGAGGATTAATGGAAGACTTTATAGTTGCTATTTTGGCAAATGTAGTTGCAGGAATTATCCTCGCATTATTGCTCAAATAAATTAATCAAATTAATTAGAGGCAATTAAAGAGGTCTGCCACCACGAAAACCAGAATTTCATGGTGGCAATTAAGATTTCTTTGATGTTTATCAACCCTGTTAACATCAGAGGGCTTACCCGTTAGGGTGGTAAGTGTTAGAGCACTTATTGCCCTTTCTTGTCTTTAAAATAAGAACTTTGATGAAAATTGTCAAGATAAAATTGAAAAGCCAAAAACTCAAAAAAATTGACATCTTTCATCGCCCATAAGAACTTTACAAAATTAAAAGGATAATTTTACAAAAAAAGAGTAAAATCCATTGAGCTAATACTGCACTCGAACTAAATGCAAAATTCTAAGTTCAATGATTCAAATTTTACTTATTTTAGAAAAAAATAAAAAAAGTTTATTTTTACGGTATATTTTACGGTATGTGGAAAATTTATAAATAAAAAATCTTGTAATATCAATATGTTTGTATGGTGAAGGTCGTCCTCTCTCTCCGCCACTAAAATTTTTTATAAATAATTATATAGCCTCATAATGTTCATAAAGCATTGTGGGGCTTTACTTTTTAAGTTGAGTAGAGTTTCGATATCATTTTTTTGTAAGATTGACTATTTAATTACTTTTAGATTCAAAAACTATTTTTCTAAAGAAAAGTAATAAAAAATTGTCGATAAAATCTTTATTAATATTCAGAAGCTTAATATAATAACTGAAACGTTTTCCTTAGAAGTCAAATTGAAAGAGAATACTCTTTTAAGAAGATTAACACGAACCTAATGCTATTCTACGTTTAGTTCTGTGTAACTGCAAGAAGAAGGGGTAATTATTTCAAAATATACGTAATTTGAATAAAAAATTACTTTAATGTTATTCAAAAGGAAAAAGAATTAAGTTACTAAGATATTACAGAAGCTCTTGCTATTACGAGAGGTTTTAGTAAATCAAAATCGGAGATAAATATGGCTGAAAAAAGTAGTAGTTGTGTAAGAGAAGTTTTTGCATTTATAGTGGCATTTATTCTGGGTGCTAGTTTATGCGCTCTTTACTTTTCAGAGTTCAAGAGTTCCGAAAAAATAGCAAGCGTTGATGTGCAGGTGCTTGCTAATAATTCCTCGCAAGTGATAGCTCTACAAAAAGAATATCAGTTAGAAATTCAAAAACTACAAGAGTGGTTAAACTCAGTAAAACTAGAAGTTGAGAGCGAACTTAACGAAGATAAACAAAAAGAACTTCTTGATAAATATAATCAAGAATATGCACTAAAACAAGCTAACATAAAAGCAGCGTATGATTCTCAACTTAAACGAATAGATGAAAATATTACACGCATTATTCATGAAGAAGCTAAAAATCTTGGTTATGATATTATTATCAACAAAAGCTCTGTTTTAGTCGGTACGGACAATATTACAGAAGAAATCATAAAAAAAATACAATAGCTATTGCTTAATTAGAAAACCTCTGCATGATTCATGTAGAGGTTTTCTTTTACACATTTTAGAAGTAGACTTAGCAACATGGTTCAAGCTCTTCAAGAGGGCGTGGTTTACTATAGAGGAATCCTTGAGAGTAGTTTACGCTGTATTTTTCTAATACAGCTTGAATTTCTTCATTCTCAACAAATTCCGCAATTGTTTTTGCTCCAATAAGTTCCGCCATAAAGCAGATGGATCTTAGAATGATAACGTTATTTTCTGATGTTGCAATATCTTTAATAATTGTACCGTCAATCTTAATAAATTTGGGCGAGAGTGAAATAATAGTTGTGTAGGTAGCATAGCCTGAGCCAAAATCATCAACTGAGATACGGCAACCATAACTACGAACTTTTTCAACAAAATCGAAAAGCATTTCGTCTTGATAGTTTTCTGTTTCTACAAATTCAATTATTATACGATTTGAATTAGGGTGCTTCTCTAATTGTCTGTAGAACCAAGTTCTAAAAGATTCACTTGAGATATCATATGCAGAAATATTGATAGAAAGCTCTTCAGTACGGTCGGTAAACTCATGCAGAGCACGCTTAATCATAGCGATACTTAAGCGATTGTAGATTTTATATTTTTTTGCAATATCTAGGAATCGGTATGGAGTGTACACTGCACCATTTGTATCTATTAAGCGCATAAGTGCTTCATATTTATCAATTTTACCTGTTTCGTTGTTGCGAATACCATGATAGTAAGGAATAACTCGATTTTCTTTCATTGCAAAGTTGATTAAATTTAATATTTGCGCATCATTTTTTATTGAGTCAGCAACGTCAAGAATATCAGGAGTGATGATAAAGTTTTCTCTTGTTTCTTTTGCATTTAAAAGAGCATGAAGAGCACGTTCAATGAGTCTATCTTCTTGTAATACTACAGCAAAGCGAGAAACAGCGCTTATATCAATTTCTGAAGATGCCGCAGATTCAAATTGCATATAAAATTGCTTCATCAAAGCAAGAAAGTCTTCTTTAGATATACTCTCGCCTGCGGCAAGAACAAAGTTACTGTAATTATATGTATAAAGGAAAATTTTATCGTCAAGCCCAAACTGTTTTAAAGCATTTTGTACGTTATATAAAACATCCTTACAGCCTGCATAATAAGTTTCTTCACCATAGGCCGCAATAGAGAGATCAGCATTAACAACTTCTGTCATGCAAAGCTTATTCAGTTTTAATGTACTTAAGTCTTGACGAAACTTCATAGCATTAGGTACACCGAAATGATAATCTATATATACATCATTTGTCATCAAAGCAAACTCCCTACCTGCTTAAATTGAATTTTAAAACAATAATCCTTTTTTATAAAAAGCACAAGTGTTATGTTTGAAGTTTGTTCAATTTTCTTCTAAGATAGTGAATTTTTTATGAATTTATTTTTATAAATAAAAAACGTTAAATTATAAGATTAATTGTAATTAGTTATAATATCAAAACTAATTAAATGTTTAGATACTATAACAAAAAAACTGATTGACTTTGTCTTAACAAAGTTATATAATCAACATCGTTAATACTAGATAAACTTGTTCTATAAAAATCTATACAAAAATGCAATGTAGGTGTGGTATGAATAGTGTTGCCGGAAATAATTATAGCGATTTAAGTGAAATGAATCGTTCGGCTATAGTTAAAATACTACAGAAGCGAGAAGTTTGTACTCGTGCTGAGATAGCAAGACTTACAGGACTCACTCAAGCTTCTATTACAAAAATCATTGCTACTTTAATGGATATGGGAATAGTCTCTGAAATTGGCAGTGTTGGTGGTTGCGGAAATAGGCGTGCAATCGGATTAAAGCTAAATGCGGATAAGTACCAAGTTGTAGGAATAAAATTAGGGCGAAATATGTACGCCACCGGTTGTTTTGATATCTCGGGGAAATTATATAATCAAAAACTCACAAACTTTTCACCGAGAGATGATAGAAATACTGTTCTTAAAATGATAAAAGAGCAAGTAGAATTTGAAATAGATAATAATCCACATGTTGTAGCCGTGGGGCTTGCTTTACCTGGACCATACCTTAGAGATGAGGGATATGTTGCTGTTATATCTCAGATGAATGAATGGAAAGATATAAATTTTAATAAAGAATTTTGTAACGCATTCTCAGTTCCGGTTTTTATCGAACATGATGCAAATGCCGGAGCACTAGCCTCTTGGTGGTTTGAGGATAGAGAAGAACCAATTCGCTCTTTAGCATATTTATTAGTTGGCGATGGTGTAGGGTGCGGAATCATCGAAAATGGTAGACTACTACTAGGTTCACAAGGTGCTGCGTGCGAGATAGGACATACAAGTATTGACCTAAATGGTGAGCGCTGTGAATGTGGAAACTATGGCTGTTTGGAGCTTTTTTGCTCTGCCACAGCTATGATAAATCGAATAAAAAAAGAAATTCCATCTCTTATTGAGGTTGAAAAATGCGAAAAAAGCGAATGTTGTTATAAATTATTTGATTTAGCACGGGCAGGTGATAAAGTTGCTATAAGTATTATTGATGATTTTGCAAAATACCTTGCTTATACCTGTGTAAATTTAATCAATCTTTATAATCCAAATCTTATAATAATTGGTGATATACTCTCAAAAGGCGGTGATTTACTACTGCCGAAGATTAAAGAGATAGTTGCGGATAGAGTAGTTCCAAGTCTCTATAGAAATACAAGTATAGAAATAACAAAATTATCTATCGATCCAACTCTTTATGGTGCAGCAGCAAGTGCAGCCAAACAGGTGCTCTGTTCGCCGACAAATTTCTTAAGTAATAAAGATTTCAAAACTAATGGTAAACAATTTAAAAATGGAGGGCAAGCATGAAGCGACCTTACATTCTAAAAATGCAAGGTATAACAAAAGTTTTCCCCGGAGTAAAAGCACTTGATAATGTGATTTTTGAAGTGCAAGAAGGAAATATTCATTCTATTTGCGGAGAAAATGGAGCTGGTAAATCAACTTTAATGAAAGTGTTATCCGGTGTTTATCCTCATGGAACGTACGAAGGCGAAATCATCTTTAATGGTAAGGAGCTTGAAGCTCATAATATTAAAGATTCTGAAAGAGCTGGTATAGTTATTATACATCAAGAACTCACGATGATTCCAGAACTTTCTGTTATGGAAAATATTTTCATGGGTAATGAGATAATAAAAAATGGGCTTATAGATTGGAGAGAAACCGAGCGTAGAACCTTAGAACTTCTCGAAAAAATAGGTTTGAGTATCAACCCTCAAACACCTATTAAAAATCTAGGTGTTGGGCAGCAACAAATGGTTGAAATTGCTAAAGCTCTTTCAAAAAATGTAAAATTACTCATTCTTGACGAACCAACTTCAGCGCTCAATGAAGTCGACTCTGAAAATCTTCTAAAACTAATGCTTGATCTAAAAAGCAAGGGTATTACCTGTATTATGATTTCGCATAAGTTGAATGAAATAGCATATGTGTCAGACGCTGTTACCGTTATTCGAGACGGGCAAACAGTAGAAACTTATGATGTTGTCGCCGGTGAAGTTGATGAAGATAGAATCATCTGTTCGATGGTTGGTAGGGCGATTGATAATAGATATCCTCCACATGAACCAAAGCATGGGGACGTTATCTTTGAAGTTTCAAACTGGACAGTAGAAGACCCTAATATTCCAAATAGAATTATTTGTGATAATGCTTCTTTCAGCATTAAAGCTGGAGAAATTATAGGCTTTGCAGGTCTTGTAGGGGCTGGGCGTACAGAACTTATGCGTTCTATTTTTGGTAAGAATTATGGTTTATTCCATCATGGTGTAATGAAACTACACGGCAAAGAAATTGAAGTGCCTGATGTGCAATCAGCTATTGATCAAGGTTTAGCCTATGTTTCTGAAGATAGAAAAATGTTAGGTTTGAACTTACTTGATAGCATAAAAACAACTATTGTTTCTGCGAACTTAGATGAAATAACAACAGGTGCTCTTTTAGATTTTGATAAAGAAACTCAAGTTGCAGAAAAATCAAAAGTTGAGCTTGGAATTAAAACAAAAGATGTAGAGAACGGAGTAACAACACTTTCAGGTGGAAATCAGCAGAAAGTTGTTCTTGCAAAATGGCTTTTCACACATCCTGAAGTATTGATTCTAGATGAACCGACTCGTGGAATCGACGTTGGTGCAAAATACGAAATCTATAAACTAATTCATAAAGTAGCTGATGAAGGTAAAGGAGTTATCATAATTTCTTCTGAACTTCCTGAACTTCTTGGTATGTCTGACAGAATTTACACAATCTGTGAGGGTAGAATAACAGGTGAACTTGATAAAAAAGATGCCAATCAAGAATCGCTTATGCGCTTAATGACAACCACCAATAAAGGTGAAAACAATAATAAAAGAGTGTAAAAGTTATGGAAAAAATTAAACAAATTTTAGGCGGAGACCCTAAACAGTACACAATGGTTATGGCATTAATTATATTGGTGCTATTTTTCCAATTCATGACTGGTGGACTCATGATGACTCCATCAAACTTTCAAAACCTTATTTCAGGAAATGCTTATGTGCTTGTATTAGCAATAGGCATGCTTATGGTTATTATTGTTGGACATATTGACTTATCCGTTGGTTCTGTTGCTGCATTTTCGAGTATGTCTCTTGCTATTTTGGCGCAGCAGTTTGATTTGCCTTGGTGGCTAGCCATTTTTTGCGGACTTGGGATAGGTATATTGGTAGGCGCATGGCAAGGCTTTTGGGTGGCAAAACTTGCTATTCCTGGCTTTATTACAACATTAGCAGGTATGATGATTTTTCGTGGCGGAGTTATTTGGATTTCAGGATCTATTTCCGTGCCTGTTCCTCGTGAGTTGAGATTATTCGGTGCAGGCTATTTACCTGAATGGGGACCAGCATTTACAAGTATGAATAACTCTACACTTTTATTAGGTCTTGTTACAATACTAGCTTATGTATATTCTCAAATTAAAGAACATAAAGGACGTGTTAGCGTTTCTTCAAGTGAAGAATCATTTACACCTGTACTTATCCGTATTATTATTGTAAGCGGCATAATTGCTTATCTTACTTGGCTTTTTGCTACAGGTCGCCCTGGTACTTCATTCCCAGTACCTGGTATTATTCTTGTTATTTTGGTTATTGTGTACCATATAGTTACAACGCGCACAAAATTCGGACGTCATATTTATGCTGTAGGCGGTAATAAGAACGCGGCGGCATTGTCAGGCGTGAATGTAAAGAAAATATATTTTTATACTATGCTTAATATGTCTTTCTTAGCAGCGTTAGCCGGAATTATGTTTGTTGGCCGTTCAACTTCAGCTGGACCATCTGATGGAACTGGCTGGGAATTAGATGCTATTGCCTCTGTATTTATCGGCGGCGCTTCTGTAGCCGGTGGTACTGGCACAGTTATGGCTACTATGGTAGGCGGACTTATTATGGCTGTATTGAACAACGGTCTTATGCTTATGGGTGTTGGTGCGGATAAAACTCAAGTTATCAAAGGCTTAGTGCTTCTTGCTGCTGTTGCTTTTGATGTATATAATAAAACACAAGGCAAGCCTTCTATAACCGGAAAACTTTTTGGCTCGAAAACTCAAGCTGAAAAATAATCTATAGATACAAAACTTAGTAGGTAATCAAGTTGAAAGCTCTAATTATTAGTTTTCAGTTTGAGTAAAAATAACAGTCGAAAGACTTTAAACGGAGGAATTTATGAAATTAAAAACTCTCTCAATGCTTTTTGCTTCTATGGCACTTACTTGTTCACTTGGGCATTTCACATTAGCAAATGCAGAAGGTTTCTCAGCTAATTCTGTTATTGGTGTTTCTTTGCCTTGGCTTGGCACACAAAACTGGAAAGAAGCAGAAGTAATGTTTAAAGAGCAACTTACAAAAGCCGGCTTTAAACCAATTGTTCAAGCCGCAGATAATAAAGTTCCTCAACAACAACAGCAAATTGAATCAATGATCCAAAATGGTGCAAAAGTTATTGTTGTTGGTCCTATTGATGGCACACAGCTTGGTACAGTTTTAGAAACCGCAAAAGCTGAAGGCATTAAAATTCTTGGTTATGACCGCTTGATTGAAAATACAGATGCGGTTGATGGCGTTGTTCAATTCGGTTCATTTAAAACAGGTGTTGCTCAAGGTAACGCACTTTTAGCTGGTCTTAAAGAATTAAAAGGCGAAGGTCCTTATAATATTGAACTTTTTGCTGGTGGCCCTGCTGATCCTAATGCTCCTTTATTCTTCAACGGTGCTATGTCAGTTCTTCAACCGGAAATTGACAAAGGTAACCTCATTATAAATTCAAAACAAACAAAGTTCACACAAGTTGCTACCGCTGATTGGGATAACTCAAAAGCTCAATCACGTATGGATTCACTCCTTTCAGGTTTCTATTCAGATAAAGAAATTGATGGCGTGCTTGCTCCTAATGATGGTATTGCTCGTGCTATTATCACTTCTTGTGAATTTGCTGGTCAACCAAATCCGGCTATCTCAGGTCTTGATGCTGAAAATGAATCAATTGAATGGATTTGGGAAGGCAAACAATACTCAACAGTTGCAAAACCAACTAATTTACTTGTTGGCTTAACAGTTGATCTTATTGAATCTATGCAAGAAGGTGTTGAATCACCAATACAACCAACAGCGAAAGCAAATAATGGCGTTATTGAAGTAAATCTTTATGAGCTTGATCCTGTTGCAGTTACAAAAGCAAATATTAAAGAAGTGTTTGCTAATGATCCTGCACGTATGGAATTATTGAAGTAGTAAGTTTTCCTCTTTCTTAAATTCTATGGTATTGCTGGAGATTTAAGGTGATAATTTCAACTTTACATAAAGTGAACTATAAGATATAGACAACCTCTCTAAAAAAGTTTTATATTCGAGATAGTGTCGACGCAAGTGCCTTTTGACTTGTTTCTGTGTCAGATTTCAAATATTTTTCAGTTATTTATGTTTTGATAAACGCCTTCAAAATATTTTCATCTTCCTTGATACAAGCCAAAATTTATCTTGTGTCGACACTATCTAACCTTAATTTAAAACTAGATTAACACTGATTATAAGAAAGTGGAAAATTCTCTACATAAATGAGAGAGAGAAAAATATTAGATTAAAATATATTTCCCTCTCTCTAAAAAATTTCAAAAAAATTCTTTGGAGAAAGTAAAATGAAACGTAGCGAAATAAATAAAGCATTAAAAGAACTAGAAGCAATGACGAAAGAATATCGTTTTGCTCTTCCGCCATTTTGTCATTTTACTCCGGAAGAATGGCAGTCAAAAGGGCATGACTACGACGAAGTTCGTGATAATATGCTCGGCTGGGATATAACCGATTACGGTATGGGCGATTTTGAAAAAATGGGCTTTTCACTTATCACACTGCGTAACGGAAATTTAGGTATGCAAGATAAGTATAAGAAAACTTACGCAGAAAAACTTCTCTTTTTGAAAGAAGGACAATACGCACCTATGCACTTCCATTGGGCAAAAATGGAAGATATCATAAATCGTGGGGGCGGAAATATTTTAATACGTGTGTATAATTCAACAAAAGATGAACAACTCGATAAAGAATCAGACGTACACGTATATATGGACGGGCGTGAAGTTGTAGTTCCTGCCGGTTCACAAGTAAAGCTATGCCCAGGTGAAAGTATTTCAATTCAACAATATATGTATCATGATTTTTCTGTAGAAGAAGGTAGTGGGCACGTTTTGCTTGGTGAAGTAAGTCAGTGCAATGACGATAATACAGATAATCGCTTCCATGAGCCAATAGGTAGATTTCCGGCTATTGAAGAAGATGAAGCTCCTTACAGATTGCTTTGTAATGAATATCCAAAAGCGAAATAAAAAAGGGGTGTTAGTATGTATGATGTTGTAGCCTTAGGAGAACTTTTAATCGACTTTGCACAAAAAAGTCTTGATAAAGATGGCTATCCTACCATGCAAGCAAATCCGGGTGGAGCACCTGCAAACTTTTTAGGTGCGCTCAATAGATACGGCAGAAAAACTGCATTTTTAGGAAAAGTTGGGGATGATACTTTCGGGCATCTTCTCATTAAAACTCTGAATGAAGCAGATATAAATACTACTGGAATAGTAGTTGATGAAAATTACTTCACAACTCTTGCTTTTGTAACTTTCGATGATAAAGGTGACAGAACTTTTTCATTTGCCAGAAAACCGGGTGCAGATACTAGACTCAGTTTTGATGAAGTAGATTTATCTATTCTAGATAATTCAAAAACTTTACATTTTGGAACACTAAGCCTCACCGCTGATCCAATGCGTGAAACTACGCAAAAAGTAGTTGATTATGCAAGAAAAAACGGAAAGACTATCACCTTTGATCCTAATCTTCGCAGACCCCTTTGGGATGATTTAGAAGAAGCAAAAAAACAGATAGAATGGGGGCTTATGCAGGCGGACTTTGTAAAAATCAGCGATGAAGAAGTTGAATTTTTATGGAATTGCTTGCCTGAAGAGGGTGCTATACGTATTTTAGATGAGTTTAATGTTTCGTTTGTACTTCTTACTTTAGGAATCGATGGTTCGATTGCGCTTACGAAAAATGCTCGTGGAGTAGCAAAATGCCCGAATGTAAAACCAATTGATACAACAGGCGCAGGGGATATCTGCGGAGGAAGCGCTTACTGTCGCTTCTTAGATTTTAATTGTAAATTTGATGAGCTAAGTAGTGAACAACTAACAGAAATAGCTAAATTTGCATCAACAGCCGCAAGCCTTTCAACTGAAAAACTTGGCGGAATACCATCAATTCCAAGTAAGGAAGAAGTTCTTTTAAATCTTATATAGATATTATATTTTTAAAGTCATTTTTATGTGGAAAATATGTGTATTTTAAATATTTTTCCCATAATAAGTGACTTTTTTTATGAAAGATTGTCTAATTTAGTAAATAATCCTCAAATAGAGAATATTTTATATTGTTTTTTTTCATAAATTATGTTAATTCTAGTGAAGAGGCTTTCCCTCGTGTAAAGTTTTTTATAAACTGATAGTTGTTCTCAAGATTTTGTATGATTTAAAATGCTGTTTGAGGTGATTATGAGGTTAGCCAAATTTATTTATATTATTCTTATTATCGTAAGTTGTTTTTCTTCATATACATATTATGAAAATTCGATAGCAGATGAAATTCTCACAAATAATATTCTAAAACAGAGTTATATTGAACGAATTAAGCTTGCTATCTATTCAGTAGCTCAACCTATTGCAGGATTTGAGAGAGTAGAAAAAAGATATAAACCAGATTTAACTTTAAATGAATTCAATATGTATGCAGAGATTATGTTTGATCCTGAAAAACATATCGCAATAACTTACTCTCCCGCAGGTATAACAGAATTTGTATATCCCTTTGAGCCTAATAAAGAAGCTATAGGGCATAATATTCTAACTTCACCTAAAACAAAAATTGAAGGAGTTCAAACCATAGAGAATAGACAAGTAACAATATCAGGCCCTTATTCACTTTTGCAAAAAGGAAGAGCCGGGATTGTTATACGTAATCCTATATTTGTTATCGGCGATGGTGAAGAAAAATTTTGGGGATTTACTACTTTAATTTTGGCGTCTCCTAAATTTTTAAGTGTTACAGGTATACTTAATCTAGAAAGTATAGGGTATGCTTTTAGTCTTTTAGGTGAATATCAAGATAAAAGCGTTACTGTTTTTGAAAGCTCTAATTATGATTCTGAGGTAGGTTCTTATCAAGACTTTGAAGTATATAACAGTACATGGAAGTTTTCAATTTATAAAGTAGGAGAATTAGATTTAATTTTTCAATACTCTTTATGGTTACTTGGATTTTTCCTTGCAGGTTCAACAATTCTTTATAAGCTAATGTCTTATTTTGAAGAGCGTAATAGGCAGTATAAAAGACAAATAGAGAGAGATAGTCTAACAGGCGCATATACAAGAGCTTTTTTAGATGAATTTACTTTTAGTTCTGCATACACAATTTTTTATATCGACCTCAATAAATTCAAACCGGTAAACGATAATTACGGGCATGAAGTAGGAGATAAACTACTAAAATGTTATGTAATGAGACTTAAAGAGCACTTTAAAAAAGATACTCCTGTAGTAAGAATGGGTGGCGATGAATTTATGGTGATAATCAATCAAGAAATGACATCAAAAGATAGACTACATATAAAAAATAGAATTGCTTTACTTTCAAGTCAACCATTTAAAGTGGATTCGCTCACTATACAAATTGGTGCAAGTATAGGATTTTCTGTATGTCCGTATGATGCTGAAACTCTTGATGAACTTATAAAAATTGCAGATAGAGAAATGTATTTAGATAAAGAAAATAAGCCTCGTTAAACTTAATTCTAAAGTTAAAAAGTATATTAAAGTTAAGAATATATTGTTATTATTGTTAAATTTAAAATAAACATTATGTTAAAAAAAACACTTGATTAATTTTTAGAATGGGTGTAAAAATTAAACACAAGTTTTCTCTGCAACGATGATTAATGTCGGCAGAATGAATTTATGTTGATTCTTTGATTTGTATAGACAGCATAGTTCAATGTAGAAGCAAAAAAATATTTTTTGCTCATTTCCGTACATTGTATTTCTCCTATCCTGATCCGGTACGTAACTTCAAATAGCGTAGTTTTATGCTAAAAAAGGATACCAACATGTCTGCAGTAAAATTAAATATGCCAACTCAACGAGGGCAAATCGACTTAATTTCTGTCAATGAAGAAACATCTAACTTAGAATTCGCTTTTGATAGCAGAACAGCTATTTTTGAAAAAAGTGATGTAAATCTCGTAGTTGCATTTGATAATGGCTCACTTATAATCTTAGAAAATTTCTATAGTGTTTATTCTCCAGAATTTCTTCCTGAATTTACTGTAGACGGTACAAAACTTGCCGGACAAGAATTTTTCGCAAGCTTAGATTCAAATCTAATGCCTGCTGCTGGTCCTGCTGAATTATCAGTTGAGCTAGAAGAGAAACCAGTTCAAAATCTCGTTTCTTCAACTATGAAGCTTAACTCAGACGCAATATTTGAACATGATGATAGCATTGAAATTGCTGAAGGCATCTCTTCTCTTCAAGATGGTTCACTAAGAGGTGGCGATATTTATCTTAAGGGTGGGGTTAGTGATGATTTACTCGTAGGAGGAGATGGCGACGATTTTCTCCGTGGCGGTAAAGGTTCAGATACTCTCCGTGGTGGTCTAGGTAAAGATGTTTTTATGTGGAGTCTAAAAGATTTTGAAGCCGGTGCTGAAGATGTAATTGAAGATTTTACTAGCGGTGATAGATTAGACTTAACTGAATTTAGCGTTAACTTTTCTATAATTGCGCAAGAATCAGAAACTGATACTCTAATTACAATCAGTCGTGGTGATGAAAATCAAACTATCACACTTCAAGGTGTTGATTATCTTAGCTATGAAGATGATTTTCAAACTTTTGAATTCAACAGCCTTGTTGGTTTCTAAGATTTATTTTTTAGCAATATAATATAGAATAATTGATTTTTAAGGTAAACCTTTGTAGGGTGTGGTTCGTTTTTAATAAATTTTATATTTTTGACAATTTAAAAATATAAAAGAATTAAATATGAACCACACTCTTTTTTACTGTTTTTATGAAAAATAGTATTGAAAATAATTATTTATTATAAAATCAATGAGATATATTTAAAATGCTCAAAAAATAGAATTTGACACCTTGATTAATTTTAAAAGGTGGTATATCTAAATTTCATTAAATAATTTTTAGAAAATGAAAAAGATAAAAATAATGTAAAAACAGTAGGTTATTTGTCTTACTGTATGAAAGCTATTTTTTTGAACCTATTTTTACTTTATACACTTTTAACTTGCTTCTGCAGAGAAATACTTTTATGAGTACTTTAAATTCAAGAATTTTTATTCTTTTTTGTTTGTTTTTGTTGTATTTATCATGGGGCTCCAGCTATATTATAACAAAATACACCCTTCTTTATTGCCCTGGAATTATGATAACTTTTGTGCGAATGGTTGTGAGCGGAATTTTTATTATTCTTCTTACTAGGCTTATGGGAGAAAAGATAAAGTTTTCACTTTTAGATTTAAGAAATTATTCTATTCTGGGAATTTTTGTTATTGTTATGGGGGGCGCATTTGTAACTAAGGGGCAAGAAACTGTTGCTTCAGGAACTACAGCAATGCTTTTGGCACTTGCACCTGCTACAATGCTACTTGCTGAGTGGTATTTTAATAAAGTAAAACCGAATACATCACAGCTCCTTGGAATTACAATAGGATTTGTTTCAATTGCTTGGATGCAATATTATCAAGGTTTGAACGGGCAAACATCATTAGTTGGATTTCTTTTTATTGTTGCGTCGGTAATAGGTTGGATTTACGGGTCGCACTTATCTACATTGTTTAGAACTAATACAGGGATGTCAACCTTACGCTCTTGTGGCTTTATGATGCTGATTGGTGGGATAGAAACAATGATTTTTGCTCTTATTGTAGGGGAAAGGTTTAGTGATATTCAACTCGGTACAGGTTTTGTTTCTTCTATGTCACTACAAGTTCTTTCAACTATTTTAGGTTATACGTCATACTTTTGGTTGCTTGAAAAAACGCGTCCTATGGTTGCGATTTCGTATGAATTTGTGAACCCAGTTGTTGCTTTATACTTAGGTTGGTTGCTTGGAAATGAAATTGTTGGAATTCCGCTAGTAGTTGCGTGTATTTGTTTAGTATCTTCTGCGTTTCTTGCTGTAGCAAATAAAAAAACAACACACTAGTGAGTATGTTTCTGAATTAATTTTTTTTGCGTTTTTACATTTATCGAAAGGTAAAATGATGATTTTTTATTCAGTTTATGTATGTAGTAATACACTGTTCTTTATAAAAAATCCTTTTTTGTTGAAAGCACTACAAAATTTCTGAAATTAGATAAACAACTAAAAGTACAGATAGAAATATAAGATAAAAATAAAAAGGGAAAGCTTGCTTATTTATGCTTTCCCTTTTGTTTTTTATTTTTTGTAAATTTATTTTTTAGCACTAATCCAAGCAATTGCTTCAGAAAAGTCAAGTGATCCTTCATAAATTGCTCTGCCCGAGATTGCACCAACGCAAGTTGATGATTTTGTAAGCGCTTCAATTTTCGTAACATCGGCCATGTTTGCAAGCCCGCCTGCTGCGATGAAAGGTAGTTTTGTCAATTGAGCAAGATTTTCTAATGCAGTATAGTTAAAGCCCGTCTGCATTCCATCTCTTTCTATATCGGTATAAATAAGGAAAGCAGCACCATCAGCTTCAACACGAGGAAGAACTTCTTCAAGAGTAAGATTGCTGTCATCAACCCAGCCACGAGTTTTAAGAACATTTTTGTATGCGTCTAATGAAAGACCTATTCTACCTGGATATAATTGACATAATTCTTTAAATTTTTCAGGTTCTTCAAGTGCCATTGTTCCGATAATCAAACGGGTTACACCTTTATTAAACCAATATTCTGCATGCTCTTTTGAACGGATTCCTCCGCCAAGCTGTACAGGAATAGTAAGTTTTGCACAAATTGCTTCAACAGCTTCTGCATTTGCACTATACCCATCGAATGCACCATCTAAATCAATAAGATGAAGATATTCTGCGCCTAATTCTTGCCATTTTATAGCAAAGTCTAGAGCATTACCGTAATAGGTGCTTTCATTGGCTTTGCCTTGTTTTAGACGAACGGCTTTACCGTCTTGTAAGTCGACAGCTGGAAAAATTATCATGGATAAATCCTTAATTCTAAAATATGTTGTATTATTCTTGAGTGATATCCACGTGAGCTTTTTTTAGCTCTTCCGGAATATTAATATTTTGTGGGCATTTTTTCACACATTTTCCGCAAGATACGCAGTAGTCCGCAGAAGTCTTTTTTGCTTGTAACATGAAGTTATACATAACTTTTGCGTATTGTGCATTATCAAAAAGGTGCTTTTGATTATAAATAGTGAAAGTTGTAGGAATATCAACAGCTGCAGGGCACGGCATACAGTAAGCACAAGTTGTGCAAGGAACTTTTTGTCTGCTCTGATAAATTTCTCTTGTTTTTGTAAATCGAGAAAGATCCTCAGCTGACATTGAGTTAGGTTTATGTGCAGCTGATTCAATATTTTGGTCAAGCTGTTCAATCGAATTCATTCCGCTAAGCACTAATGATACTTCATTTTGATTGAATAGCCAGCGCAAACCCCTATCCGCAGGTGTTGGAGTTGGATTATCGTTTGACCAAAGAGCTTCAACGTCTTTTGGTTGAGGGCGAGCAAGCGCACCACCTTTTAACGGTTCCATAATAACTATACCGAGCTCTTTTTCTGCCGCTTTTTTAAGTCCAGCAACACCGGCTTGATAGAATTCGTCAATAAAGTTGTATTGAATTTGGCAAAATTCCCAATCATACATTTCAAGAACTTTTTCAAAGATATGAATGTCATCGTGGAAAGAGAATCCAATGTGCTTAATTCGGCCTTCTTTTTTTAATCTATCAACAAAATCAAAAGCTTTAAACTTTTCAAAAGTTGGTAAAGTGAGCGTGTTAATATTATGGATAAGGTAGCAATCTATATAATCTGTTTTGAGTTTTTGGCATTGCTCTTCAAAGATTTTTTCCATTGCTTCAACAGAATTATATCCACTAGTTGGTAATTTTGTTGCGAGAACAATTTTATCTCTGATTTTAAGTTCATCAATACAATGCCCTACAATAAGTTCACTAAGACCACTATGGTAAGGATAGGCAGTATCTAGATAGTTTATTCCTTTTGATACAGCATGATCTATCATTTCGTAAGTAGCTTTAATGTCAATACTTGTTTGTACAGGAGAAGTGTTATTCGATGGTAGAAGCGGAAGCCTCATACAGCCAAGCCCAAGGCGTGAAACTTGTAAGCCTGTCTTTCCAAGGGTATTGTAGAGCATTGTAGATTTCCTTATTAATAACTATACTGAATATTTATAAAGCCAATCAGCGTATTTTGGATTGTTGCCTTTAACAATGTCAAAGTAAGCTTTTTGAATTTCTTGAGTAACTTTACCAGCTTTTCCTGCGCCGATTTGTCTACCGTCAACAGCACGAACAGGAGTTACTTCTGCTGCTGTACCTGTACAGAACATTTCATCAGAAATATAAACTTCATCACGAGTGAATTGTTGTTCTACAACTTTATATCCAAGGCTTTCAGCTACTTCGATAAGAGTATTTCTTGTAATACCTTCAAGAATTGATGTAAGTGGAGTTGTTTTAATTGTATTGCCACGAACAATAAAGATATTTTCGCCGGTTGCTTCTGATACGAAACCGTTTGTATCAAGCACCATAGCTTCGTGATAACCATTTCTCATAGCTTCTGTTTTTGAAAGAACTGAGTTTACGTAGTTACCGCAAGCTTTAGCTTTTGTCATCATACTGTTTACGTGGTGACGAGCAAAGCTTGATGTACACATAGATACGCCATTTAATAAACCTTCTTCTCCAAGATATGCACCCCAAGGCCATGTTGCAATAGCAACATTAATTGGATTATCAGCAGGGTGAATGCCAAGTGCGCCATAACCTACGAAAGCTAAAGGACGAATATATCCTTCCTCAAGTTTGTTAGCTTTCATAAGCTCAAGGGTTGCAGTGGTGAGTTCATCAGCAGTATATGGACATGGTAAATCTAAAATTTTACCTGAATTTATGAGGCGTTCCATATGTTCTTTTAAGCGAAATACTGAAGATGTTCCATCTTGACATTTATATGCACGTATGCCTTCAAAATACCCTGTGCCGTAATGGACGACATGTGAAAGTACATGGATTTTTGCTTCATCCCAAGGGATAAGGTTTCCGTCAGACCAAATAAATGGGGTTGGTTCTAGTGCAGGCATAATATGCTCCTTAAATTTGAAATAATTTTTACTTTATTGTCAAGTGAGCGTATTGTCAATTTTTTTTTAGGATATTTTCATTTTTGTAGTTTTTTAAGGGAAGGTTAAAATTTGAGGGGGAAAAATACATTTTTAAAAACGTACCTTTCCCCCTTTCAAAAAAAGAATATAATGATATATTACATGTCTTTAGCTTTAAGTGCTAAATCTTGCAATTCTTTGATAAGAGCTTCGGCCTCTTCTTTGTTTTTAGCTTCAGCACGAATTGTAAGATATGGAGATGTATTTGATTTTCTCATTAATGCCCAAAGTAAAGGTTGACCTTTACGAACAAGACGAACACCATCCATTGTATTACAATCATAGATTTCGCTATCTTTGTAATGATTTTGTAAGTGCTCGATAACTTTTACTTTGTTTTCATCTTCCATTGGTAGAGTTATTTCTGGTGTTGAATAGAGTTCTTCCCAATTTGGTAGATCCTCAAGTGTTAGATTTGCTTTTGATTTGAGTTCTGTAAGAACGTTGAGAAGACGTGCAGCACTGTAAGTTGCATCGTCAAACCCATACCAATTATCTTTAAAGAATAAGTGACCAGATAATTCACCCGCCATAAGAGCATGGAACTCTTTCATAGCTTTTTTAATAAGTGAGTGACCTGTTTGATTCATGCGCACTCTGCCATTTAAAGCTGGATCAGAGTAGAGGCGTTCAGAAGATTTCACATCGGCGATAATAGTTGCATTTGGTTCACGCATAAGAAGCTCACGCGCAAAAACAGCAACAATTTCATCACCCATGTAGTGCTTGCCATTTCTGCCGACTACACCAAGGCGATCGCCATCACCATCAAAGCCAAAGCCAACATCAGCACCGTGTTTAAGTACTGCTTCACGAAGATCAAGAATATTTTTTTCTACGGTTGGGTCTGGGTGGTGATTAGGGAATGTTCCATCAGGTTCACAATAAAGTTCAATAACTTCAGCACCTAATGCTTTTAATACCATAGGAGCTACCAAGCTTGCAGCACCGTTACCGGCATCTACAACAACTTTATATTTTGCAATACTAGGAAAACGTCCTTTAATATCAGCTACATAAGCTGGAACGATATCTTGATCAGTGATTGAACCTAACTTATCTGATGTAATAAAGTTTTTATCATCAATAAGTTTTTTAAGCTTTTGAATTTCCGGACCAGCTATAGTGCTTTCGCCACACACAACTTTAAATCCGTTATATTCTCCAGGGTTATGGCTTGCTGTAATCATTACACCAGCTGTAAGATTGAGATGTTTTACACCATAATAAAGGCATGGGCTAGGAACCATTCCTATACGGATGCAGTCGATTCCGCCTTCGGTTAGCCCTTTACATAAAGCATCTGAGTACATTGGAGATGTGGTGCGGCAATCTTGACCGATAGCACAAACTTTTGCATTGTGTTCTGTAAAGTAAGTTGCAAGAGCTTTTCCGAGTTCATAAACAAAATTAGAGTCAAAGTCGATTTCTGCTTTTCCGCGGATATCGTATTCCTTAAATATCTGAGCCATTGAAATCCCCTTGTGTTAAGTGTATAAATTGAACATTAAAGCATTTTTTCACGAAAGGCAAATAATTTTTTTATAGATTTCTTCTACTTGTTCAGCAAACTTTTCTTTTGAGTAATTATCTGCAACTAGTTTTATATCTTTTTTCATGTTTTCAGAGTTTAGATTTTCTTTAACTAACTTTTCTGCATACTCAGAAAATTCTTCAAAGTTATTGAAGAAATAGCCAGTTTTTTCAGGAATTAATACATTATCAAGACAAGTATCGTATCGGCAAAGCAAAGGTTTTCCATTTGCTAAAGCTTCAATATATGTAAGCCCTTGAGTTTCGCTTGTTGAAGCGGATACGAAAATATCTGCAAGTTGATAATACTTATAGATTTTATCACGCGCTATCATGCCAATAAAGCGGACTTTATCTTCTAAATTTAGTTGATTCACAAGTCGTTCAAGGTTTTTCTTATTAGGGCCGTCACCTGCGATAATAAGTATCCATTTATCTGAATTCATTTGAGATAAATATTGAAGTATCTCTTCTATCCCTTTTTCTTTTGCAACTCTACCAAGAGATATAAAAATTTTCTTGTCATCTGATATGTTAAGTGCTTCTTTTATTGATAGTTTTTCTTTATCAGTTAAAGTCGGAAAATTTAAGTCAATGCCTGTTGGGATAATATGCAATGGTTGCTTTATATTGTAACCATCAAGTGCAACTTTTATTTTATTAGTTGGAACAATAATATCGCTTACAGGAGTCATAAGCTTCCGTAACCAAAGAGCAACAAGAGGTTTAGCGACTATTTTAGGAATGAGAATATAATGAGTATAATCCTCGTAAAAAGTGTGATATGTGTGCACCATGGGTACATTCAGTTTTTTTGCAATTTTTTTTGCAAAAGTATAAGTGGAAAATTCGCTCTGAGTGTGAATTATATCGGGTTTCCAATTGCAGATATCTTGAAAAATTTGTGCATCAAAACTAAATGAAGCATAGGAGTTTGGATAAATTCTATCAATACTAAATGCTGAATTATAATAGATAGTTCCTTGCACGTTCGTTTTGCCTATCTGAGAAAGCGAAAGCACACGAACTTCATGCCCGCGTGCTAATAAAGATTCAGCAAGAATAGCTGTAGAGGTAACTACTCCATTGATTATAGGTAGATATAAATCAGAAACTAAAAGAATACGCATATGTTGCAATCACTCCCAAAAGATACGTAACATAACCAATAGCCCCGCCAATACAAACACCTGCCAGCACATCACTAGGATAATGCACTGATAAATAAATACGCGAAAATGCAACCAATATTGCAAATGGAAGAACAATAAAGAATAAAGGACTTTCCCAGCAATAACAAAGCGTTACAACAATAAAGGATGAGCAAGCATGACCTGATGGAAAAGAGTAGTCTTTATGCTTTTTTACAAGGCCTTGAAAGTCGGACTGTAGATCTGGTCTTGGGCGTGCAAAAATTTTTTTAAGTTTAACATTACAAACATACACATGAATTGCAAAACCGGCAATAATACTAGTCCCGATAGTAAAGCCATGATGAATGCCACTAATCCCTAAAAAGATAGCTAAAATTATCCAAATAAGTCCAACATTTGAAACCTTTGAAGCCCAGTGCATTATAAAATCAAGACGTTTTGTTCTCAATCTATTTTGGATAAACCATAAAATATTATATTCGATTTTTTCAAAGCGAGAGAATGAGTTATAAATTAAATTTACCATAACACCCCCCTTAAACCTGTTTTCTTCTTCATTTTTTCTGAATTTAGCAAAGATAAAATTTCGTGTCAATGATAGCAATATTACTCCTGCTGAATCTTTCGCCTTATTTAACTTATTGAAATTATATTATTTTTGTGTGTATTTTGAAAGTAAGCGTGTGAATGTAACAAGGATGTAACTAAAAATCAACAAAAATATAACAATGAATATAGATAAAACTTAGTTTATCGAATAGAACAAATGCGATTGTTATTATGTGCAACTTCTTGTAAATCAAGAATATTTTGATGAGCTAATGGATAACCGTCATTCATAAAAAAATTTTTATTTAAAACTTCGTCTATCTGAACTTTTTGAAGGAAAATCGGACTAGTAGATGGAAAATTTAAAATTTCTGAAAAACTTTCTTGCGTAATAAAAGGATAAACGCATGGTATACGATATTCATGTTTTATTCCGCTTGAATTTAGAATATTCATTGTTTGAACGATACTATCATGATTTTTTTTCATTATTTCAGTTGGATACTGTTTAGGGTTAGCTTTTATATCCATAGCAACATAATCTATGAGTCTATTGCTTATAAGTTCTTGTATTATTGAAGGATTAGAACCGTTAGTATCGATTTTTATAGCGTATCCCATTTTTTTTATTTGAGAGCAAAAGTCAGATAAATCTTTTTGTAATGTAGGTTCTCCGCCTGTAATAACAAGCCCTTGCAAGAGATATTTTCTTTCTTGTAATATAGCCATGACATAATCGATTGAAAACTCTTCCTCATCCTGTAAAAGCGAAGAATTATGACAATAAGGACAAGTAAAATTACATGACTTTGTAAATATAACGGCACTTATTTTTTGAGGATAGTCGATAAAGCTTGTTTTTTGAAATCCACCGATTTGCATGATTTTTTCCTCAGTTTAAGGTATGAAAATTAGAAATTTAATCTAATAGAAAGGCAGAGTTTACAAGAAAAAATGCCTTTCTATAATTTTTATGCTAATCTATTCATTAATTTCATAAGTTTTTCTTGCAATAAATTCTTCTTGTTTACCGTCATTCCAACGATTTACAGGTCGAAGATAACCTACAACACGAGAATATACTTCTGTTTTTTCATGGCAGTGAGGGCATTCCTTTTGCTCGCCTTGAAGATATCCATGTTCAGGGCAAATGCTGAAAGTAGGAGTTAAAGTAAAGTAGGGAAGAGTATAATTATTTGTAATAGTTCTAATAAGATAACGTACGGTAGTTGTATCGCTAACCTCTTCACCAAGGAAACCATGAAGCACAGTTCCTCCAGTATAGCTTGCTTGAAGTTTATCTTGAAGATTTAGAACATCAAAAATATCTTTTGAATAATCAACCGGTAAATGTGTGGAATTTGTGTAATAAGGATTTTTTGTTTCTATTTGCCCATTAGCAAATATAATGTTGGGGCATTTTTTTTGATCTAACATAGCTAATCTATAACTTGTACCCTCTGCCGGAGTTGCTTCTAAATTAAAGAAAGAGCCTGTTTCTTCTTGATATTTTGATAATTTTTCACGCATATGTTCAAGAACTTTCAATGAAAATGCTTGTCCTTCAGGAGCTGAAATATTTTTTCCTAAGAAGTTCAAGCAGGCTTCATTCATTCCAACAATCCCAACAGTCGAGAAATGGTTACTCCAATATTGCCCACTGCGAGCCTTCACATCACGAAGATAGAATGTAGTATAAGGATAAAGACCCTTTTGTGTAAATGCTTCAAGTTCTTTACGTTTTATTTCTAGGCTTTCTTTTGCTATGTCCATGAGTCTATCAAGTCTATTCATAAAATCATCTTCGTTTTTAGCTAGGTAGCCAATTCTAGGAAGATTTATAGTTACAACTCCAATTGAACCTGTGAGTGGATTTGCACCAAAAAGCCCACCTCCACGTTTGCGTAATTCTCTGTTATCTAAACGTAATCTGCAACACATTGAACGTGCATCATCCGGAGACATATCTGAATTTACGAAATTTGAAAAATAAGGAATACCGTATCTACCGGTCATTTTCCAAATTGCTTCGTGTTTAGGGCTGTCCCAGTCGAAATCGCGGGTGATATTATAAGTAGGTATAGGAAATGTGAAAACTCTACCTTTGTTATCTCCCTCCATCATAACTTCTGCAAAGGCTTGATTAATCATATCTAATTCATCTTGATAATCACCATATACAGATTTTTGATCTTTACCGCCTATGATTACAGGAGTATTTTTTAGAATTGTTGGAACTGTTAAATCAAGTGTAATATTTGTAAATGGAGTTTGAAAACCAACACGAGTTGGAATATTAATATTAAATACAAACTCTTGAATTGCTTGCTTAACTTCTTTATAAGAAAGATTATCTTGACGGATAAAAGGAGCTAGATAGGTATCGAAACTTGAAACTGCTTGCGCTCCTGCTGCTTCACCTTGCATTGTGTAGAAAAAGTTCACGAGTTGACCAAGAGCTGTACGCAAGTGTTTAGCCGGTCCACTCTCAACATTTCCAGCAATACCTTTATATCCTTCACGAAGTAAATCTGCTAAGTCCCACCCTACGCAATAAACTGAGAGCAAATTTAAATCATGAATATGTAAATCTCCTTCAACGTGAGAATCTCTAATAATTTGAGTATAGATTCTATTAAGCCAGTATTCAGTTGTAATTTCAGAAGAAATATAGTTGTTTAACCCTTGTAAAGAGTAACCCATATTAGAATTTTCTCTTACACGCCAATCAAGCTTATTGAGATAACCTTCCATAAGGTCTACGTTCATTTTTGTTTTGATTCTGCGTAGTTGCGCTCTTTGTTCACGATAAAGAATATATGCTTTTGCACTTGCTCTATAAGGTGAGTCGAGAAGAACTTCTTCAACTAAATCTTGAATAGTTTCAACTTCAATTGTTTCAGGTAAATGCGCTGCTTTTCCTAATGAAAGCACTTGCATAGTTAGTTTTCTTGCTTCGCGTTCTTCAAATTCGGAAGTTGATTTGCCGGCTTTTAATAAAGCGGCTGTTATTTTTGATGCATCAAAATCAACTTGTCGTCCATCTCTTTTTATGATGGCTGTAAAATACATGAAAAACTCCTAAAGTTATGGGCAATAACGAAAAAAGCACAAAAAAAATCCTTCGCATATTAAAGGGCGAAGGAACCATTTTTATCCTTGTTGAATCAGTCGACAAAAGCCCGTTGTCGTTGATACGTCTCCTAGACGAATAATAAAGCAGGTCTTCCGACTTCCACATCTTTTTTGTCTTCCCAAATTTCTTCAGTGACGTTGTAAAAAAGACTTTAATCGTGGCTTACGGCGGCGGGTCCGTCCTTGAGTTTGACAAGGTTCCCTATTAAGCAAAAGCACTTTATGAAAGGCAATATAGATGATTCTTTTCGCTTAAGTCAATAGAGCAGATTATGTGTGATAATCAGAAGTCAATTTTAAAAGTATAGAATTTTAGTGAGTTAGATACTTACTTTTTTAAATTTAAATTTACTTACTTTATGATATATTTTCCACTTGACATTTTTTTAAATATATCTATATTTGAACAAATGCGAAAATATTAAATTATAAAAATAGAGAAAAGTTTATGCTATCAAACCTCAATAATTGTGACGACTTTGAAAGGCTAGCTGAAATATTCAAGCTTTTTGGGTGTGTTACACGATTAAAAATACTTACAAAACTTTCAGATGGTGAATGTAATGCAACTGATATTGCTGAAGCAGTATGTCTTAGTCAGTCTGCAACAAGTCATCAGCTAAAAGATATGAAAAATTGTCGACTTATAAAGTCACGTAAAGAGGGAAAAAATGTATATTATTCTCTTGACGATCACCACATTCTAAACATTTTAAAAACTGGTCTTGACCACGTGCGAGGAGAACACTGTAATGTCTAACACACCTAATGCTAACTCTCAAAAGCAATCGCAAGTAGCTTTTTCACTTCAAATGCCAAGTTGCGGCTGCGGTTCTTGTGCGACTGAGATTAAAGCAGCAGATCATCAGGGTCATAAAAAAGATCAGCATCACCACCACGGTCATGACCACCACGACCACGACCACGAGCATGACCACCACGATCATGATCATGGAGATGGTGGAAATCTTAAAATATTTCTTATAAGATTATCAGTTGCATTGGTTTTGTTGTTGACTTTAGGATTGACAGACATTTTTTCTCAGTTTGAATTGGTCGTTTATATTATAGCTTATTTTTTGGCTGGTTATGAAGTTGTTCTAACAGCGGCAAAAAATATCATGAAAGGTCACTTTTTTGATGAAAACTTTCTTATGTCAATTGCCTCAATTGGTGCATTTATTTTAGGAGAGCACTCAGAAGGTGTTGGCGTTATGATTTTCTATGGCTTTGGTGAACTTTTACAGGGTGCTGCTGTGAGCCGCTCAAAGAAAAACATCGAACAACTTATGGATATTAGACCGGATTCAGCTAATCTTAAAAAAGGTAATGAAATAATTTCTGTTTCTCCAGAAGAAGTAAATATCGGTGATATTATTGTTGTTCGTCCGGGTGAAAAAATACCTCTTGATGGCGAAGTTATACACGGTGAGTCATTTGTTGATACAACAGCTTTAACAGGTGAATCAGTTCCGCGTAAAACAAGCATTGGAAGCAATGTTTTATCTGGTTCAGTAAATAAAAATGGATTGTTAGAAGTAAGAGTTACTACGCTTTTTGGTGAGTCAACCGTAGCTAAAATTCTAAAACTTGTGCAACATGCAAGTGAGAAAAAAGCTAAGAGTGAAAAATTTATTACTAAATTTGCAAGATATTATACTCCTGCAGTTGTTTTTGCAGCTCTATTCATAGCTATTTTACCTCCCTTATTTGGATTTGGTGGTTTTGATGAATGGATTTATAAATCATTGAGTTTTCTTATTATTTCTTGTCCTTGTGCTTTGGTATTATCTATTCCTATTAGTTTCTTCGGCGGTATTGGCGGTGCGGCACGTAAAGGTATTTTAATTAAGGGTGGTAACTATCTTGAAGCTCTTTATAATGTAAAAACTTTTGTTTTTGATAAAACAGGCACACTTACTAAAGGTGTGTTTAAAGTTCAAGAAATTATTACAGTAAGTGCTGTATCTAAAGAAGAATTACTTGAAATTGCAGCTATTTCAGAAGCACATTCAACTCATCCAATTGCAAAGTCAATTCTTTCTGCTTATGGAAAAGAAGTTGCTCAACAAGCTGATATTACAGAGATTTCAGGTCAAGGTATTATTGCTAAATTCAATAATGATACCATTCATCTAGGAAATATAACTCTATTAGAAAGCATTGGAATAACAGATGTTCCTACTTACAATCAAACCTGCATTTATATTGCAAAAAATTCTGAACTCTTAGGATATATTCTTATTGCCGATGAAATTAAAGAAAATGCGTCAACTACAATAAAAAATACTTTTGAAGCTGGTATTTCAAATATCGTAATGCTTACTGGTGACAATAAAAAAATAGCTCAAGAAATTTCTCAAGAAATTGGAATTTCAGATGTAAGAGCTGAACTTCTTCCGCAGGATAAAGTTGCAGAACTTGAAAAAATAATGTCTACCACGGAATTCAAAACTGCATTTGTTGGTGATGGAATTAACGATGCTCCTGTTTTGAGTCGAGCTGATATTGGTTTTGCAATGGGTGGTGTTGGTTCTGATGCTGCAATTGAAGCGGCTGATGTTGTAATTATGAACGATGATATATCTAAAATTCCAACAGCTATAAAAATTGCGAAAAAAACACGTCAAATTGTTGTGCAGAATATTATCTTTGCACTGGGTGTTAAACTCATAATTATGGTTCTTGCCTTTTTAGGTATAACTTCAATTTGGTTTGCAGTGTTTGCAGATGTTGGCGTAGCTATATTGGCTATTATGAACGCTATGCGAGCAATGTTTGTAAAAGATTAGAACTAAATTATAGTTTATCAAAATATAAAACCACCTTATGGAGAAATAATTTTTTCATAAGGTGGTTTTTCTTTTAGAAACACATTCTAGATTCTAATAACATCAAAAAAAGTTGACCATTACATATTAATATAATATGCTTTTTAGAAATAAGGAGTTATCAGCATGATTAAACATATAGTTTGTTGGACTTTTAAAGATTTTGCAGAAGATGCAAGCGGCTTAGAAAATGCAGAAAAAATGAAAAAATGGGGCTATGAACTCGTAGATAAAGTTGATGTTATCGAATCTTTAGAAATGAGCATGAGAATTCTAGATAGCTCTACTATCCCAACTCAGTTAGTTTTGCAAACAACTCATAAAACTGTTGAAGATTTAGCTGCATACCAAGTTCATCCTGAACATAAAAAGCTTGGGGAATTTGCAAAAAAAGTTACCGCAAGCAGACAAGCAATTGATTACGAAATATAACTTGAGAGTTCTGAATAATTATTTCTAGAGGGGGGAATTCCTTTTTTTGAAAAAAATGTACTATCTCCCCCTCAACTTTTTTCTTTTTTGGATAACTATTTATATTTAAAAGTATTCTAACTAGTTATAGTGTTTTCTAAATTGTGTTTTTATAAAAGAAAACAATTATAAATTTAGATTTAGAGCATTTGTTATAAGCTTTTCCTCGTCTGCTACGCAATGCCATGTGGAATCTTTTGATTTTCCGTGATAGTCAGTGCCTATTGATTTTATAAGATTTAATTCATCTGCTAATTGATTAAGAAGGTCAATTTGTTCATCTGAAAAATTCTTGTAATAAACTTCAATTCCATCAAGACCAAGCTCTTTTAAATGTCGAATTATAGTAAAAGTTTGTTCTTGAGTAATGCTATCTTTCCAAGCAGCATGTACAAGAATATCAAATGGATGTGCCATTATTGCAAGTCCATTTGCTTTATGTACCATATCAATTGCTGATTTAGGATCGGGGTAGATAGCTTTAAAGTCGCAATATTCTTCTTTATTTAGAATCTCGACAAAAGAATCAAAACGATTTTTTGCATAACCTCCAACAATAAGTGCATGTGATAAATCATTGTGTGTAAGATATTGTCTTTTAGGATGAGAAATTTCTAAATTTAATTTATATCCATCTTCTCTGAGTTTATTTGCAAACTCAATAACAATTTTTTCTTCTTTAATATAATATTTTTCAAGCTCAGCACTTAGTATGTCGTAATCAAAGTTGAGCGCAACCATATGGAGATATTCCATAAATTCATTTCGATTTGTAACTGTAAGTTCAATTCCGTTTATGCACTGCATATTATAAGATTCTGCAATTTTTTGTGCTTCTTTTACTCCTGCAAGAGTGTCGTGATCGGTAAGAGCAAAATATTTTACATTATCAGCGTGTAGTGCTTTAACAACTTGAGTTACGTTTGTATTGCCATCACTACAATTTGAATGACAATGAAAGTTTACACGCAAGGAAGAATCCATATTTTTGCTCCTATTTCTACTTGGATGAAAATAGGAGATAATCCGTGAAAAAGAAATCATAACTTTACTCCTATTTATATTTATTATTTAAAAACATTGTCTAAAAAATATAATATATTCGTTTTAAATTCAAGTTTATTTTTAAAAGAGTAAAGCATAGGGATGAACCTATGCTTTACAAAAAGAAGTATATATTTAAAATCAATATTTTATCGTTCAATACTTTAGAAAGATATCACTATTAATTTATAAAATATTATCTAAATACTATAAATAACTTTTACAAAGAGCATCTGCACGAGCATTAGATTTTTGAATACGCTCTGTAAGTGATTTTTTATATGCGTCCATATCAGCGATATGTTTTGTTGCTACGCCTGAATCCATAGCTGCTTGAGCAACTGCGGAACTTGTCCATGTAAGAAGACGTGGATCGAGTGGAGTAGGAATGATGTAATCTGGACCGTATTCAAATTTTCTACCATTATACGCAGCTTCAATTTCAGGAAGAACAGCTTCTTTAGCAAGAGCAGCAATGCTTTTTGCAGCAGCTAATTTCATAGCTTCATTGATTTTTTTAGCACCACAGTCAAGAGCACCACGGAAAATGTAAGGGAAACCTGAAACGTTGTTTACTTGGTTAGGATAGTCAGAACGACCTGTTCCCATCATACAATCTGGACGAGCTTCTTTAGCTTTAGGGTATGCAATTTCTGGGTTAGGGTTTGAGCAAGCAAAGATGATTGGATGTGCATTCATTGAACGAACCATATCTTGAGAAATGATATCAGGTTGAGAAAGTCCTAGGAACATATCAGCACCTTTCATACATTCAGCTAAAGTAGCGCCTTTTGCTTGAGCAAATTGACCTTTATATTTATCAAGATTAGAACGATCCTTAGTAATAAGTCCTTTAGAGTCGAACATATAGATATTTTTAGGGTCTACACCGAGAGCAACATAGAACTTAGAACAAGCAATACCGGCAGCACCAGCGCCTGAAACAACAAGTTTCATATCTTCAATTCTTTTGTTTGCAATTTCAGCAGCGTTTATAAGTCCAGCGCCTGAAATAACAGCTGTTCCGTGTTGATCGTCGTGGAAAACAGGGATATCAAGTTCTTCAATAAGGGTTTCTTCAATTTTGAAACACTCAGGAGCTTTGATATCTTCAAGGTTGATACCACCAAAAGTTGGTTCTAAAGCTTTTACGATTTCGATAAGTTTGTCAGGGTCGTTACAGTTTAGGTTGATATCAAAAACATCAACATCAGCGAATTTTTTGAATAGAATCGCTTTACCTTCCATAACTGGTTTGCCGGCTAAAGGCCCAATATTTCCAAGACCTAAAACAGCACTTCCGTTAGAAACAACAGCAACTAAGTTTGCTCTGCCTGTATATTTTGCAGCATCTTCAGGGTTTTCTTTGATTGCAATACATGCCTCTGCAACACCAGGTGAATATGCAAGTGATAAGTCCAGTTGGTTAGAGCATGATTTTACAGGTAATACTTCTAATTTACCCGGACGCGGATTCAAGTGATAGTTTAATGCATCTTCTTTAGTGAACAAAGCCATAGCAATTTCTCCTTTAAATAGCAGGTTAATAAAATAAATTTTTTGATAAGCTATGCTACTTTACTAGAAAAGGCAAGTTTTTTTGAAAAACTAGGTTAAAAAAAATTTAATTTATCAATCCAAAAATTTTCATACATTGTTTAACGGAATCTTCAACAGTGCCTGAATTATCAACTCTTTTACAAGTATGATTTATTGGAAGATTAATTCTTTTTAATCGTCCTTGAAGCTGTGTTCCGCTTTCACGCCCTCGGCTGATGAGTCTTTTCTTTAGGGTGTCTTTATCAACATCAATAAGGATAGGTTCAATGTGGGGGTAGAGCTTAATTGCATGCGGAAGATATTCTCTTGAGCCATTTACAAGAACATTCTTTCCACTTTCAATTTCTTTTTCCACAAACTTCGGAATGCCGTAAAAATCACCGTGACTGTGCCATGACATTAAGAAAAAGCCTTCTTTTTCTTTTTTTATAAATTCACCTTTTGATATATAAATATACTCCTCATTAACACCTTGTTTTGCAACAATTGTTGGTTTACGAGTTATGTATCTTTGTACAAATACAAAATTTGATTGTTTAATTTTTTCTTTCAATTCAGTGAGGAGGGTATCTTTACCTGCGCCTGATGGGCCGATAAAGTAAAAAAGTTTTCCCTTCATAATAATATATCTCTCTCGCTTTCTTTTTCTATGATAAACTGAGAAGCTACTGATATTTTAAATCATTTATGTTTTTATATTAAACCTCAAAAAGGAATTAGTCAAGAGTCTTTAAAAGAACTATAATATACATCAAAATAAAAAATTTTAATAGTGTTTCAACTAATTGAAAAAATCTTTAAAAGTACACCAAAAATGTTTGCTTGTATATTCTTTCAATGAGTGATATAGATTTTTGAAGAAAAAGCGAGGGGTGATTAAAAATATTAAATCATTTCACTTTTTTATATATAAACTAAAATAAAATAAGAGGTTATATATGTTATTAGCATGTATTGCATTAATTATAGGTATTGTGCTCTTAGTTTGGAGTGCTGACAAGTTTGTTGATGGCGCAGCCGGAACTGCACGATATTTTTCTATATCTCCTTTAATAATAGGTATGGTAATTGTTGGTTTTGGAACATCAGCTCCGGAAATGTTAGTTTCTGCATTGGCGGCGATTGATGGAAATCCTGGCATTGCTCTTGGTAACGCTTATGGTTCAAACATTGCGAACATCGCTTTAATATTGGGTGTTACTGCTCTTATAAGCCCAGTTATTGTTCATAAAAAAATTATGACGAAAGAATTGCCTATCCTAGTAGGTGTGACAGCTCTAACCCTTTTTCTAATATATGACTTAAATCTTTCCCGCATTGATGCAATAATCTTACTTGTTGTTTTTATTGCTATTATGGCATGGACTATTATAGGTGCTGTAAAAAGTAAAGGTGGAGATTTTGAAACTGATGAAGAAGAAAGAGTTCCTCTAAAAACTTCTATAAAATGGCTTGTTATTGGTTTAGTTCTTCTTATAATAAGTTCACGTATACTTGTATGGGGTGCTATTGAGGTAGCTGAATTATTTGGTATTAGTGATATGATTATCGGTCTTACAGTTGTAGCGATAGGAACATCACTTCCTGAATTAGCATCATCAGTAATGGCAGCACGTAAGGGCGAACATGATATTGCTTTAGGTAACGTAATTGGATCTAACTTTTTCAACACATTAGCTGTTGTAGGTATAGCAGGTTCTATTCATCCGTTTGATTTGCCAATGGAAATTATTACTCGTGATATGTTGATTATGGGTATTCTCACACTCTCTCTTTTCTTTTTTGGTGCTACATTCAAAGGAAAGATTGGGCGTATTAATAGATTTGAAGGTGTTATCTTAGTTTTAATTTATGTTGGTTACACAGCATTACTTGTAAATGTTGCACTTGCCGGTCAGCAATAATTAAATAAATATAAATTGAAATATGAAGAAGGTATACTTTTATAAGGTATGCCTTCTTTTTTTATGTTGTAAAACAGTTTGTAATAGTTAAAGAAAAAATAACAAAAAGGTGAAAAAAAATAAATTTTTTTGTCAAGCTTGCAAAAAGTTGATAAAAAGTGTATAAGGTTCGAGCACGAACGTAAATTGGTAAGAAAATCTAATACATATCGTTCGATAAAGATAGATGAGGTGTTTGAATGTTTGCATTTATTGTACGAAGAGCAATCCAAGCTATTCTTGCTTTACTAGTTATAAGCATGATTGGTTTCGGGATTAAGTACTCTTTTGGTGATCCTGTACGCGAGCTGGTTGGCGTATCAGTATCTGTTGAAGAGCGTGAGGCTGTTGCGGAAGAACTTGGCTTGAATGATCCTATCCCTGTTCAGTGGTGGAGATTTTTACAAGATGCTGCTCAAGGAGACTTTGGTACTTCTTATATTTATAGAAAGCCGGCACTTGATATTATTTTAGAAAAAGCTCCTGCAACTATGGAACTTGCAATATTATCAACTATTTTGATTATTGTAATTTGTATTCCGGCTGGAGTTTATTGCGCTGTGAAGCAAAAATCTGTTTTCTCAAAACTCATTATGGCTGTATCAGTTATAGGTGTTTCAATTCCTGTTTACCTCATTGCTATCGCTTTTATTCTCTATTTTTCGGTTAATTTAGGTTGGTTGCCCGCGTATGGTAGGGGACCGACGGCATTTATTGGTGGTTGGGAGTCTAACCTATTATCATGGGGCGCTTTCAGACACATTATTCTGCCGACAATCTGCCTAACTATTATTATGCTTCCTCTCTTTATCAGGCTTATTAGAGCTGAAATGGTTGAAGCAATGCAAACTGAATACGTAAAATTTGCACGCGCTAAAGGTGTTTCAGAATATGATATCATTATGAAGCATGCTTTTAGAAATGCACTTTTGCCTGTTATTACAATGGGTGGTGTTCAAATTGGTACGATGATTGCGTTTACAATTCTAACTGAAAGTGTATTCCAATGGCCGGGCTTAGGGTTTATGTTTATCTCAGCGGTGCATAGAGCTGATACAGCAATGCTTGTTGCATATCTACTTTTCTGTGGTGTAATATTTGTTGGTGTAAACACTTTGGTTGATATCATTTACGGTTTAGTTAACCCTATGATTCGTATTGCAGGGAAGAAATAATGTCAAATTTTAAGAAATTTTTAGCATCAGATTTTTGGTATTCCTTTTCAAAGGATTGGGTTGCAGTAATTAGTACTATTATATTGATTATTCTCTTTGTTGGAGCTTTTGGAGCGCCTATTATTGCTCCGCATACTCCGTATGATGGTGCTACAATATCAATTATGGATTCAGAACTTCCCCCTATTTGGATGGAAGGCTCAGACTCAAGATTTATTCTAGGTACTGATGATCAAGGTCGTGATATCTTCTCAGCTATGCTTTATGGTATGCGAGTTTCACTTATCATTGGTTTTGGTTCAGTTATCTTACAGATTTTCTTAGGAATTGTTATTGGTCTTGCAGCCGGTTACGGTTCATCTAGACTAGACAACTTCCTTATGCGTTTTGCTGATGTTCAGTTATCATTCTCATCGTACATGGTAGCAATCTTTTTTGGAGCTGTTATTATGTCTGCGGTGGGTGTTGGCGGATATGAAAAAATCGCTGTTCCGTTCCTTATTCTAGTTATTGCAATTTCTGAATGGCCTAAAATGGCTCGTACAGTACGTGGTTCTGTGCTTGCAGAAAAGAGAAAAGAATATGTTGAAGCAGCTAGAGTTGTTGGTTTTTCAAGTGTAAGAATTGTGTTTCGTCACATTCTTCCTAACTGTTTAACTCCAATTCTTGTTATTTCAACTCTTCAAGTTGCGCAAGCTGTTATGACGGAAGCTGCATTATCATTTATTGGTCTTGGAATGCCTGTTACTCAACCATCACTTGGCACTCTTATTCGTTCAGGATTTGATTACTTTTTCTCTGGCTACTGGTGGATTACACTATTCCCAGGTATTTTACTTGTTTTGCTTTCTCTTTCCATTAACCTCTTGGGTGACTGGTTACGTGATTATCTCAACCCAAAAATTTATAAAGATTAAGAGGTTAATATGTCAAATACTAAAGATTTCCCTCTTTTAGAAGTAAATAATTTATCGGTAGAATTTGCTACTCGTCACATGAATCTTAAAGCTGTTAATGATGTTTCATTTTCATTAAATGCAGGTGAAAGACTTGGACTTGTGGGTGAATCGGGTGCCGGTAAATCTGTAACAGGTTTTTCTCTTATCAATCTTATTTCTAAACCTGGTTACATTGCAAATGGTTCTATTTTATTTGATGGACTTGATATCGTAAAAGCTCCGGAAAAAACATTACGTTCAATCCGTGGCGATAGGATTTCAATGATATTCCAAGATCCAATGATGACACTAAACCCTGTGCTCACAATTGGTGAACAAATGCGTGAAACTCTTTTTGCTCACAGAAAAATGAGTAAAAATGAAGCAAATGAAATTGCAATAGATAGATTAAAGCGTGTGCATATTCCTTCACCTGAACGCAGACTTAGTCAATATCCTCATGAACTTTCAGGTGGTATGCGTCAGCGTGTTGTTATTGCGATTGCTCTTTTGACTGATCCTCAACTTATTATAGCTGATGAGCCAACAACAGCTCTTGACGTTACTATCCAAGCAGAAATTATGGAACTTTTGCTTGAACTTTGCACAAAGAGAAATATGGGACTTATCCTTATTACTCACGATTTGGGCGTGGTATCACAAGTAACACAAAGAATTGCGGTTATGTATGCAGGGCGTGTTGTAGAAACAGCAAATACAGCTGATATGATTGAAAAAGCTGCGCATCACTATACAAAAGGCTTACTTGCGGCTCTCCCACAAGGCAAAATCTACGGTAAAGCGGGTGTACGTCAAAGATTAAACCAAATTCCGGGGGTAATGCCTTCACTCACAGCTATTCCTAGTGGTTGCCCATTCCACCCACGTTGTGAAGCATGCCAGCAAATCTGTATTGACAAACGTCCGGAACTTACAGAAGTCGCACCTCAACATTTTGTTGCGTGTCACTTCCCAATTAAATAAGCTAAAGGTACACTATGAATACTCCTTTACTCCAATTAAATAATGTTGTTAAGCACTTTGATATATCAGGTGGTTTTCTTGATCAGCTAAAGCTTACGAAAGAAGGCTTTAAGCGTAAAAAAACTGTTGTTCATGCGGTAAATTCTGTTTCTCTTGATATTGAAGAGGGCGAAACTTTGTCAGTTGTTGGTGAATCAGGTTGTGGTAAAAGTACGCTTGCTCGTACCGTTATCCGTTTGTATAAACCAAACAGCGGTGAAATTATTTATCGTGGCAAACACATAGAAAAACTTAATGATAAAGAAATGCTTCCATTCCGTAAAAAAATGCAAATGGTTTTCCAAGATCCTTATGCCTCTTTGAATCCGCGTATGAAGGTAAAAACTATTCTTGAAGAACCTGTTCGTTTTCATAATCCACAAATGTCAACTAAAGATGTTGAAGCAAAAGTGTTTGAAGTTATGGAACAAGTTGGTATTGCACCTGCTTGGGCGAATAGATTCCCGCATGAATTCTCCGGCGGACAGAGGCAGCGTATATCTTTAGCACGTGCGCTTGTGGTTGACCCTGAATTTATCGTAGCTGATGAACCTATTTCAGCGCTTGATGTTTCTATTCAAGCACAGGTTCTAAACCTTATGATGGATTTACAAGAAAAGCGTAAGCTTACATACTTGTTTATTTCTCACGATTTGTCAGTTGTTGAGCATATATCATCACGCGTTGCAGTTATGTATCTTGGTTCGCTTTGTGAACTTGCGCCGGCTGAAGAATTATTTAATAATCCTAAGCACCCGTATACACAAGCTTTATTGTCAGCTATTCCAAATTTTGGAATTGACCCTAAAGACCGTATCAGATTAGAAGGTGAAGTACCAACTCCTATTAATCTTCCTAGCGGTTGTGTATTCCACGGCAGATGTAAATATGCTAAACCTATCTGTTCACAAGAGATTCCACAAATTAAGAAAGTAGATAATACTTTTATAGCTTGTCACTTACATTAATATGCATATACGTACACTTTTCTTTATATTGTCTATGTTGTTATTTGGTTTAGGTTGCACTATGGTGCTTCCGCTTTTTACTGCATGGATTTATGATGAAAGTTTACTCCCTCTGCTCAGTTCCGCTGGAATTTTACTAGGAGTGGGCAGTCTATTTGGATATATATTCAGACCACAAAAAGAAGTTACCTTATCAAATAAGGAAAGTATTGTAATTGTAGCGTCTTGCTGGATAATGGCAGGAGTTGCAGGCGCTCTTCCTTATTTGTTTAATGGTAACTTTATTTTTGTGGATGCTTTATTTGAATCTATTTCCGGCTTCACCACAACAGGTGCAAGTATTCTTAGTGATATTGAAGCGTTGCCAAAAGGTATTCTCATGTGGAGAGCTTTAACTCACTGGCTTGGCGGAATGGGTATTATTGTTCTTACTCTTGCAATTTTGCCTATGCTTGGCATGGGCGGAATGCAACTATATAAAGCAGAAGTTACAGGCCCACAAGTTGATAAACTTATGCCTCGTATACACGACACAGCTTTATACCTTTGGATTGTTTACTTTTTATTTACAGTAGTGCAATTTATTCTTTTGATGTTTGGCGGAATGTCGTGGTTTGATTCCCTAGCGCACACATTTGCAACGGTTGCAACGGGTGGATTTTCGACTCAAAATGTTTCTATAGCAAACTATTCTCCATATATACAATGGGTTATTACAATATTCATGTTTTTGGCAGGTGTGAACTTTACCTTGCACTACAAACTACTTTTTAGTGGTAAAATTCAAGCTTTTACTAAGAATACAGAATTTAAAGTATATTTATATCTCACTGTTATTTTTTCTTTGATAACGGCGGCTTATCTTTACTTTATGAATACGGAATCCGGTATTGAGTATGCAATTCGTACAGCATTTTTTCAGATTGTAAGTATCTGTACCAGTACAGGATTTGCTACTGCGGATTATGAAGTTTGGCCTTTAATCACTCAATCATTTATTTTATTTGTTATGATAATGGGTGCTTGTGCCGGTTCAACCGGTGGTGGAATAAAGGTTATGCGCTTTACACTTCTTCAAAAAATTACAAAGAAAGAGCTTCAGCGTATTCTTCACCCTAGAGTAGTGAATGATATCAAACTCGATTCTAAATCTGTTTCATCTGATATTTTAAGCGGTGTAACAGCGTTTATTATTATTTATCTTGCCTTGATTTTTGTTGGCGGACTTTTTATCACTGCCTTTGGATATGATTTTACAACATCATACTCAGCATCAATTTCAGCTTTTTCAAATACAGGTCCGGGTTTTGGACTTATTGGACCTACAGAAAATTTTGGCTTCTTTGAACCTGCGATTAAGTATATGCTTTGTATCCTTATGCTCATTGGTAGATTAGAAATTTTCACAATCTTCCTACTTTTTTTACCGTCTTTTTGGAGAAGTTAGGCTAGATTTTATTATGCTTCGACGGGCAAGGGAACTTTTTCCACGTAAATGATTCCCTTTACAAACCCCATTTCTTTTTCTCATTCCTAGAAAAGTGAATGAATCTTTCAACATAATTATTTTCTTAGACGGTAAAACGCAAAAATAATCTAGCTACAATTGTTACAAATGTGTTACAAAGGCATTTTGTCGTAAAAAGGCAAAATAAAAATAATCAATAAAATTAAATAGATAATTTAAAAGTCGTTAATGTAACCTAATTAACACATTGCTGTAACATAACTGTAACATTAAGTTTCTATTGTGCATTCAACGAAGCGATTCGTACTAAAAAAGATCACAAAAAATTTTGGAGACATCATGTTAAAATCATTCTTTACAGCAGTAGTTGCATCAGTGCTTTTCGTAAGCAGTGCAGTAGCAGGTGACATCGTTATCAACGGTTCAACCACAGTTCTTCCAGTAGTTCAAAAAGTTGGTGAAGCTTACATGGAAGCTAACCCATCTGTAAATATTTCTTTATCTGGTGGTGGTTCAGGTAACGGCGTAAAAGCTCTTATCGACAACCTAACTGATATTGCAATGGCTTCACGTAAAATCAAAGATTCTGAAGTAGAAAAAGCTAAAAAGAATGGTGTTGAACCTCACGCATTTGCAGTAGGTCTTGATGCTCTTGTTCCTGTTGTTCACCCAAGTAATCCAGTTGCAGATTTATCACTCGAACAACTTAGAGATATCTACACAGGTAAAATCGAAAACTGGAGCGAAGTTGGCGGAAAAGACGGCGAAATCGTTGTAGTTTCACGTGATACTTCTTCAGGTACATACGAAACTTGGGAACACTTTGTTATGAAAGGCGAAAGAGTTATGCCTGGTGCATTATTACAAGCTTCTAACGGTGCTGTAGTACAAGCTCTTTCTAAAAACCCTAACGCGATTGGCTATATTGGTTTCGGTTACCTTAATGATGATGTAAAAGCAACTAAAGTTGGTGGCTTAGAAGCAACTCCTGAAACAGCATTGAACAAATCATGGCCTTTAGCTCGTGAACTTTGGCTCTACACAAACGGCGCTCCTGCAGGTGATGTAAAAGGCTTCATGGATTATGCACTTTCAGCTGAAGGTCAAAAATACGTAAAAGAAGTTGGTTTTATCCCTTTCAAATAATAATTGAATGATAATGAAAGGGGGAATGCGAAAACAGCATTTCCCCTTTTTTTGATAAGAGCGGGATTACCTTTACAAGAATATTCTTGTAATTTTCTCAAGCTTCAAGTAGATTTCTTTGCTTTGACGAAAAAGGAAAGAAATCTACTTGAAAAACCTTTTTCATTTTTTTCGAGGAACGAGAAAAAAATAAAAGGGGTTTGCAAAGGGAAAAGTTCCCTTTGCCCGTCGGAGACAAAAACTGTTGAAGACAAAAAAAACTTAATAACTATGAGAACAGTATGTGGACAAAACGACTATTTAAAGAATTTGTAGTGAAATTCTCTTTGACAAGTATTGCATGGATAGCATTATTATCACTATGCGGTATTTGTCTATTTTTGCTGGCAAATAGCTTGCCACTTTTCAAAACTTACCCTGTAACAGACTTTTTGTTTGGACTTTACTGGTATCCAACCCATTCACCGGCAGATTTTGGAATTTTCCCTTTAATCATCGCGTCTCTTATTGTTACGATAATTTCATGTCTTATAGCAGTACCTCTTGGAGTTTTTACAGCAGCATACTTAGCTGAGATAGCGCATTCAAAAACTCGTAGAATAATTAAACCTTTTGTTGAATTACTTGCGGCTTTGCCATCAGTTGTTATTGGTTTTTTCGGTATGGTAATTGTGGCACCATTTTTACAAGAAACATTTGGAATTGCGACAGGTTTAAATCTTTTTAATGCGTCACTTATGCTTGCATTTATGAGTGTGCCTACAATTTGTAGTATTGCAGAAGATGCTATGCACTCAGTTCCACGTGCACTACGTGAAGCAAGCCTTGCACTTGGCGCAACTCAGTGGGAAACGCTTATTCATGTTGTTATTCCATCAGCATTATCAGGTATCGGAACAGGCGTTATGCTTGGAATGAGCCGTGCAATTGGTGAAACAATGGTTGTTCTCATGGTAGCCGGTGGTGCAGCAATGATTCCTGATTCTCTTTTTGATCCTGTTCGACCTATGCCGGCGTCAATTGCGGCAGAAATGGCGGAAGCCCCTTATTTTTCTGACCATTACTTAGCTTTATTTGCTATTGGTCTAGTACTTTTTGCATTTACATTTTGCTTCAACTTTATAGCTTTTAGAATTACTGAAAAGCATAAACAAGTCGGTTCTTCAGGATTATAAAAGGAAAAATTATGTCAACAGCTCCAATTAGTAAAATGCCGGATCCGGCATATCGTTATAAGAAACAAGCATTTATGTTTGGCATGCTAAGAGTAGCAGCAGGAATAAATGTTCTTGCACTTGTAGGTATTTGTGCATTTTTGGTTATAAATGGTTTTCCTGCATTAAGCTGGGAATTTATATCAGAATCACCACGTAAAATGATGACAGAGGGCGGCATTCTTCCTTGTATCGTTGGAACAGCTGTGCTATCGTTTGGTTCAATGCTTATTGCATTCCCAATTGGTGTAGCGTCAGCGATATGGCTTAATGAATACGGTTCACGTTCACCATTTGCAAGATACATACGTCTTGGTGTGAATAACCTTGCAGGTGTTCCATCAGTTGTATTCGGATTATTTGGACTTGCATTTTTTGTAACTTACCTTAAAATGGGTGTTAGCATTCTTGCAGGTGTTTGTACTCTAGCAGTTTTAACCCTACCAATGATTATCAGCACAGCGGAAGAAGCTTTGAGACAAGTTCCCGATGCTTGGCGTGAATCAAGCCTTGCACTTGGAGCAACAAAATCTCAAACAATTGCAAGAGTTGTGTTGCCATCAGCTTTCCCGGGAATGCTTACAGGTGCTATCTTAGGTTTAGCACGTGCAGCAGGTGAAACAGCGGCAATTATGTTTACATCAGCAGTTTTTTATACAGCAAAAATGCCGGATTCTGTATTTTCATCAGTAATGGCTTTGCCGTATCATATGTATGTGCTTGCAACTGCCGGTACAGAAATTGAAAAAACTCGTCCTTTACAGTATGGAACAGCCTTAATCTTGTTGATTTTGGTATTGGGCATGAACCTTATAGCGATTATCATTCGTGACCGCTTACAAAATAAAAAGCACTAATTATGAGACGTAGACTATTATTATCATTTTCCATTATTTTTGTAATTGGACTTATTATTCCTTTTGGAATAAGTTGGCAAACCCTACATGATTCTATAGCTAAAGATATTCGCTCCGCAAGCACAAGAGAGTTAAAGCTTTTATCTGAACTTTTTATAGATAAAGCCGAAATATCAGAAGAATCTGCTTTCAAAACTTTACGTGAATCAGCATCTAAGGAAATCCGCGTAACTTTCATCAAAGAAGATGGTGAAGTTTTATTCGATTCACGCGTGCCTGACAGTGAATTGGAAAAACTTGAAAACCATGCAACAAGACAAGAAGTTCTTACTGCAAAAGAATATGAAAAAGGTTCAGCAACTCGTTCAAGCGCATCAATAGGTCTAGATATGATTTATATCGCTGAAAAAGTTGAAGCAACAAAAAACACTCCTGAAGGTTATGTGCGTTTAGCAGTTCCAATGGAAGGTGTTTTTGATAGAATTCAAAATTTAGGTGTAGCACTTTTTGTAACATTTTCACTAATTTTTATTGCCGCAGTTGTACTAACTCAGATTTTCTTCAAACGCTGGAAAAATTCTATGAATGAAATCAAAATTGTTGTTGAAGCAACAGCAAACGGTGAAACTCAAAGCAGCACAGCTCTTCCAATGAGGCCTGAATTCAAAGATTTATCTTATGCAGTTTCACAGATGGCAAGCAGAGTGAATAAACAGTTAAAATTGATTAATACTCAAAAAATTGAGCTTGAAAGTGTGCTCAACAGTATCAACGCCGGTGTTATGGTTCTTGATGAACGTGGGCAAATTCTTTCAATCAATCCAGTATTTAAAGAAATGCTACCGGATAATTTTTCAAAAGATTTAGAATTATATTTTGGAAAGCGTTCGCTAGAAATTTTCAATAGTCCGGAGCTTGAACAATTTTTACAAGTTGCACTAAACGAAGAACAAAACTTCCATACAGTTCAAATGCAATTTGGTGGAAAAATATTTCAAATCAATGCAGCCAAAGCAAAAATTGAAGATGAGCTTAAGCCGGAAACTCAACTTGTTACAGTATTCCACGATATTACACAACTTGCAAAACTTGTTGAAATTAAACGTGATTTGATTGCAAATGTTTCACATGAATTACGTACTCCATTAACAGCAATTCAAGGTTATGCTGAAACATTAAATAGTGTATTTGATGAAAAAAATATTGAAAAAGAAAACGCTCAGCGTTTCACTCAAATAATAATGAAAAATGCAAGGCATCTTGATAGAATAGTAAATGATTTACTTGCTCTTTCAATGGTAGAAAGTGAAGAAATTCAAGAAATTATACATACAAGCGTAGAACAACCTTTCAATATGGCTATAGAAGAATGTAAGCCAATGATTGATAAGAAAAATCTTACACTAGTAAATCAACTTGATATGAGTATTGAACTTGCTATTGACTCAGACAGACTTAGTCAAGTATTCAGAAATCTTATAGAAAATGCTATTCGTTACGCTCCGGAAAACTCATCAATAATAGTTCGTAGCACTATTGAGGGTGAACAATGCAGTATTTTTGTGCAAGATTTTGGTGTAGGTATTCCACAAGATGATTTAGTTCGTGTATTTGAACGTTTTTATCGTGTAGAAAAGCACAGAACAAGTAATGGAACAATATCAACCGGTTTGGGACTTTCGCTTTGTAAACACATAGTAGAAAAATTCCATGGAACAATACATGCGCTCTTCCATGCGCCTGCTTTAGTAGAAACAACTAACCTTGTTGGCGCGACAATTCGTTTCAACTTGCCACTATACAAATAGTATCATTGAATACAGGAGTTTTCATGTCAGAACAAATTAAAATCCAAGCAAAAAACCTTGATTTCTATTACGGAAGTTCACAAGCTTTATACGATATAAACTTAGATTTTTATGATAAAAAAGTAACAGCTCTTATTGGACCTTCTGGTTGTGGTAAGTCAACATTTTTACGTTGCCTCAACAGAATGAACGACTTAATTATAGGCACTCGTGTTGAGGGAGAAATTCTTCTTGATGGTGAATCAATCCTTGAAAACAAAGATAGTGTTGATCTTCGTCGTAGAGTTGGTATGGTTTTTCAAAAACCAAATCCATTCTCAAAAACTATTTTTGAAAATGTTGCTTATGGTTTACGTGTGAATGGTATAAAAGATGAAACGTATATAGCTGAAAAAGTTGAAGCAAGTCTTAAACGTGCCGCTTTATTCAATGAAGTAAAAGATAGACTAAATACATCTGCGCTTGGATTATCAGGCGGTCAACAGCAACGCCTTTGTATTGCAAGAGCACTAGCGGTTGAACCAGAAGTTCTTCTTATGGACGAACCTGCATCAGCACTTGATCCTATCGCAACTCAACATATCGAAGAAAGTATTCACGAGTTGAAATCACAGTTGACAATCATCATTGTTACTCATAACATGCAACAAGCAGCACGTGTGTCAGATCAAACTGCATTTTTCTATATGGGTAAACTTATTGAATATTCACCAACAAATATTCTTTTTACTACCCCAAGTCTAAAGCAAACAGAAGATTACATCACCGGTCGTTTCGGTTAGAAATAACTTTGAAACTGCCCCTAGGATTTCTGATTATAAATAATATTTAAAGGATTACATATGGAAACTATTAACAGACATATTGAAAACCACGTTCATGTTCTTATTGATGATCTTCGTACTCGTTTGCTTTTTATGGGTGCTAAAACGCAACAATCTTTCGATAATACTTGCAAGGCTTTAGAAAATTTAGACTATGAACTCGCTGAAAAAGTAATTGAAAGCGATAAAGAAATTGATGAATTAGAAGTTGAAATCGATCACTCTTCACTCAGTATTCTCGCAAGAACTCAACCGGTTGCGAGTGATTTACGCCTTTTAATCAGTGCAATACGTATGGTGAGCGAACTTGAACGTATAGGTGACGAGGCTTCAAATATTGCTGCTCGTATACTTCTTATGCAAGAACAAAAAGGGCTTATCATTCCTGAATGCTTACTTGAGCTTGCTAATCTTTCACAATATATGCTTGAAGAAAGTCTTGTATCATTCAGAGATAGAAATACTGACCTTGCAGTAACTCTACGTGTTCAAAAAGATGAAGTTATTTCGTTAGTTGTAAAATGTATTGACTATTACATCAGCAGTACAGCAAATAAAACCCTTGATGGTTGGCTTGCAATGCACTATATCCTTATCACTCGTGCTCTTGAACGTGTTGCAGGACGTGCTGTAAATATCGCAGAGCACACCTACTTCCTCGTAAATGGCATAAACATCAAGCACAGACCAGTAGAATAAAATTTTTTTCTTAACTTGAGAGGGGGAAACCATACTTTTTTTGAGAAAAAAGATAAGGTTTCCCCCTCTCAAACTCTTCCCCTTCCTTCAAAAAAACTTTTTAATTCACCGCATATAATTATGTGGTGATTTTTAGTTTAAAAGTGGCGCTGAGTTGGTTTTAGAGATTTCTTTACTTTGTGAAAAGTAAATATTTTTTTGTGGAATGCACGATTCCTTTTTTCTCGAGGAACGAGATATAAAAGAAATAGGGTTTCCAAAGGGAATTATTCCCTTTGGTCGCCGAAGGCAAAGATGCTTTTTTAATCTTTTACGCTAAGTGGGAATAAAGGTTCGCAGCAGCTTCACGTAGTTTGTATTTTTGAATTTTTCCTGATGCTGTCATTGGAAATACATCGACGATTGTTATGTGACGTGGAATTTTATGCCATGCTATTTGACCACGACAAAAATCACGAATATCTTCCGGTCGAATTTCTGCATCTGCTTTCGGAATGATGAAAGCGCAGACATCTTCACCATATTTACGAGATGGAATACCAATGATTTGTACATCATGAATCTGTGGCATTTTCAAAAGATATTCTTCAATTTCACGAGGATAGATATTTTCACCACCACGAATAATCATATCTTTAATACGGCCTGTAATGCGCAGATATTTGTTTTTGTCAATGATGCCTAAGTCACCAGTGTGTAACCATCCACCAGAATCCACCGCTGCGGCAGTAGCTTCTGGCATATTGTAGTAACCCTCCATGACATTATAGCCACGACAGCGAACTTCACCAGCAGTATTTACAGGAAGAATTTCATTAGTTTCAGGATCAAAAACTTCAACTTCAATACCGGGCAGTGGGCGACCAACAGTTTGACAACGATTTTCTAAACTTTCATCAGTAGTAGTCATATTCATTACAGGCGAACCTTCGGTAAGACCATAACAAATAGTAACCTCACGCATATTTAGTTCATCAAAAACACGCAACATAAGCGGTTCAGGGCAAACTGCACCGGCCATAATGCCTGTGCGTAATGAAGAGTAGTTGAATTTATTGAATAGTCTATGCTCTAAAATAGAGAGAAACATGCTAGGCACACCATAAAGTGATGTACATTTTTCTTGGTCAACTGCGCTCATAACATGAACAGGATTAAAAGCTTCAATAATAACCATTGTTGCACCGTGACATACGCAAGCCATGATGCCAAGTACACAACCAAAGCAATGGAAGAGAGGAACAGGAATGCAAACTTTATCTTGTGGAGTAAGTTTTTGTCCTATTCCAATCCAGTAGCCATTGTTGAGAATACTTGTGTGTGTAAGCATTACACCCTTAGGAAAACCAGTCGTTCCTGAGGTATATTGCATGTTTATAATATCATTAGGGGAGAGAGAATCTTGACGCGCTTGATACTCTTCATCGCTCACTTGAGTGTGCATAGAAACAACTTCATCAATTGTGAACATACCACGGTGTTTTTCTTCACCTAAGAATATAAGTCTTTTAAAAGACGGTAATTCTTCGGAATAAAGTTCAGAGCGTGGCTGAGCTTTCAACTCAGGAAGAACTGAATATATTGTTGATATATAATCATGATCTCTCAAGCCTTCAATGATACAGAGGTTTTCTGTGTGTGATTGCTGTAAAAGATATTTCAGTTCGCTATCACGATAAGAAGTATTTACAGTTAGTAAAATAGCACCTATTCTTGCGGAGGCAAACATTAATGTAGTCCAATATGGAACATTTGTTGCCCAGATAGCTAACTTTTCACCTTTTTTTATGCCAAGAGCCATAAGTCCTTTTGCAAGTTTGTCTACCGACTCATCAAATTCTTTCCATGTAAGGCGTACTTCTTTTTCGTAGTTTATAACGGCATCTTGATTTGGATATAGTAGAGCAGTTTCTCTCAATAGTTGACCGAGAGTTTTTTCTTGCAATTTGAATTCTGACATTAATTTTCCTTCTAAAATTACGCTTTATTTAGCATATGACCAAGTTTTTCTCTCTTGGTTTGTAAATAACTTTTATTTTCTTCTGAAGGTTGAGTTTCTATTTCTAAACGCTCAACAATTTCAATTCCATATCCTTCTAATCCGATGATTTTCTTTGGATTATTTGTAAGGATTTTTAATTTTTTTGCACCTAAGTCAACAAGGATTTGCGCCCCGATACCGTAATCGCGTAAATCAGCTTTAAAGCCAAGTTTATTATTTGCTTCAACGGTGTCATAGCCTTCATCTTGAAGAGCATAAGCTTTGATTTTGTTTGCAAGACCGATTCCACGTCCTTCTTGTCGCATATAAAGAATGATTCCGCGCCCTTCTTTTTCAATGGCTTGCATTGCAGAGCTTAGTTGATTGCCACAATCGCAGCGAAGTGAACCGAGAACATCACCGGTAAGGCATTCACTATGAACACGTGTAAGCACAGGTTCATCAGTAGAGATATCACCTTTTACAAGGGCAATATGAGTTTTTCCATCGTATTCATTTTCATAAGCCATAATTTGGAAATCACCATAAGCAGTAGGCATTTTAGCTTCTGCAACACGTTTTACAGCTACTTGCCCCTTGTTCATGCGATAACGAATAAGATCGCGAATGGTTACAATTGGAAGATTATGTTCTTTAGCAAAGATTTCTAGGTCAGGCATACGAGCCATTGTACCATCTTCATTAAGAATTTCACAGATAACAGCAGCCGGTTTAAGTCCAGCTAGTGTAGAAAGTTCAACGCTACCTTCTGTTTGTCCCGCTCTTGTAAGAACACCACCGCTTTGTGCACGCAGTGGGAATATATGTCCAGGAGTTACTATATCGGCTGGTTTTACGTCATCAGCAATTGCGGCTGCGATTGTTGTTGCTCTATCAGCGGCTGAAATACCTGTGGTTACGCCGTCACGCGCTTCAATAGAAAGTGTGAAGTTTGTGCCGAAGCGTGAACCGTTTCTTGCTGTCATGAGCGGTAAATCAATTTTATCGCAATATTCCGGCGACATAGGAAGGCAGATAAGCCCACGACCATATTTTGCCATAAAGTTGATAGCTTCAGGAGTTGCAAATTCAGCTGCGATGGTTAAATCGCCTTCATTTTCGCGATCTTCATCATCAACTAAAATATACATTTTCCCTTGTTTTATATGCTCTAAAGCTTCTTCAATTGAACAAATCATAATGTATCCTTAATATAGTGGTAAAAAAATTAAAAACCTAAATCTTTAAGGTATTCTTCAGTGAGTTTAGATTCTTTTGTTTGATTCGTGTAGGCACGAGTTTGAGAGTGAACGTATTTTCCAATAATATCGCTCTCAAAATTAATATCAGATCCAACGCTCCAACGCACAACAGTAGTTTCTTTCCAAGTTTCCGGAATAATATTCACGGAAAAAGTGTTAGGTGTAACAGTTGTTACTGTAAGGCTAATACCATCGAGGCATACAGAACCTTGAGGAATAACATAGCCTTGCATTTCATCTTTAAGTTCCAAAGTACAGATTTTAGATGAAAGCTTTTCTTCTACACTTAGAAGCTTTATTGTGCAATCAACATGGCCTGATACGATGTGACCGCCAAATCTATCACCAAGTGCAAGTGCCCTTTCAAGATTGACGATATTTCCAATACGCAAATCTCCAAGATTTGTTAAATCAAGAGTTTGTGTAGATGCGTAAGCTGAGAAAGATTGACCTGTAAAACTTTCTACGGTCAAGCAAACTCCATTCACGGCAATAGACTCTCCAATGACTAAATTATCGAACATAATCAATGGATTGAAAGTGAAGCGTGCTTCAGTGCTCTTTTTTTCAATGCTTGAAACTTGAGCTTGTGTTTGTATTATTCCTGTGAACATAATTTTATATAGTTATTTTAAACTGTTTGTAAAGGGGTATAGATAAGTTCTATATCATCACCTAACACTCTAGAAGACTTGAGCTTTAGTTTAAATGCTGATGAAATCTCGTCAAGTTCATTTCCCTCAAAAACATTTTTAGCATTTTTGTCTGCAAAAACGAGGGGTGCAATATATTGTCTATATTCATCAACAAGGTTAGATTCAAGAAGGGCAAAGGCGAGCGTAGCACCGCCTTCACAAAGGATATAAGGACATTTTTCTTCGGTGTAGAGAATAGAGAATATTTTTTTAAGGTCTAACTTATTGGAATTTTTACCACTGTCAACACCATAGATTGTAACGCCACACGTACGAAGTTTTGCTGCGTTTGGTGAAGCGGCTTGTGCGTGTGTGGTGAAGAAAATAGTTTCGCTAGCTCTTTCTTTTAAAAGATACGAAGTTTGACTATGCGTGATTGTTGTACTGATAACAGCAGCGCGCGGTTGTTTAGTGCAGTCAACTTCTCTTGCTGTAAGTTTTGGGTTATCCTTTAGAAATGTTTCGCCACCGATGAGGATAATACCATTTGCAAGTCCGAAATGCGCTCTTAAATTTGCAACTTCTTCTCTTGAGTCAGCACCGGTAATATATTTCGATTTACCTTCTTGAGTAGCAATTTTTCCATCAAGAGTAGTTCCCATCTTTAATATAGTATATGGACGCTGATGTTTTACCCAGATTTTAAAATCTTCAAGAAGAGCTTGGCATTTTTCTTCAAGCACGCCTACAACAACTTCAACGCCTTGAGATTGTAAATATTCAGCACCACCGCTTGCCTTTGGATTTACATCGTGCATACCTATAATAACTTTTGCTATGCCTGCCTCTAAAATTGCTTCTGTGCAAGGAGGAGTTTTTCCATGATGATTACACGGTTCAAGTGTTACTACAAGTGTAGCACCTTTGGTATCAATACCTTTTGTTTTAGCATTTTTTATACATGAGACTTCTGCGTGATCAGCACCATAAATTGTGTGATATCCACCAGCTACAATAACATCATCTTTGATGAGAACTGCGCCAACGCAAGGGTTAGGAGCTGTTTTATATCTTCCGTGTTCGGCTAGTTGCAAGGCTTTTGTCATAGCATGTGTATAAAGCTCTTGATTATTCATACTTTCTCTTCTTTGTTTGTAGTGGCTGTGGCAAAGTAAATAACACTATTGCAGATCAAAATTTGTCATGGGATTAAATTCAAGTAGCGTATGAGGTATTTTAGCTTCTTCAAGCATTTCAAGAGCTAAGGCATCATGATAAGGGTTTGTGTAATAAATTTCTTTTATGCCGGAATTTATAAGCATTTTTGTACAGATTAAGCAAGGTTGTGTTGTACAGTAAAGAGTGGCACCTCTAAGTGATACTCCAGTTTGTGCCGCCTGTATTATCACATTTTGTTCAGCGTGAAGGCCGCGACAAATATCATGTCTTTCACCTGAAGGAACATTTTCTTTAATTCTAAGGCAACCTGTTGCCGCGCAGTGAGTAATTCCTTGCGGAGTGCCGTTATAGCCTGTTGCAAGAATTCGGTTATCTAGAACAGCTATTGCACCAACTTTACGACGTAAGCAAGTGGAACGCTGAGCAACAGTATAAGTAATTTGAAGAAAATAGTCTTGCCATGTTGGTCTCATAATTAATCATAAGCAGTAGAGTAGGTTAGAGAAGTAAAATTTTGAAGTCTTCTTAGCTAACCTACTCTCTTGCATCTCCATTCTAGTTTTTAAAGAGAGGGAAAGAAAGCGCAAATGAAGTTACTTCTTTACGGATTTCCTTCAATTTTGTTTCATTTTCAACATTTGCTAAACTTGAAACAATAAATTCAGCAACTTTTTCCATATCTTGGTTTTTCATACCACGAGTAGTTAGCGCTGCTGTTCCGAGTCTGATACCTGAAGTCACAAAAGGTGAACGAGTTTCAAAAGGAACAGTATTTTTATTTACTGTGATACCAGCCATGTCAAGAGCGTGTTCAGCTACTTTACCGGTGATATCTTTATTTGTAAGGTCGATAAGCATAAGGTGGTTATCAGTTCCGCCGGAAACAAGATTATACCCTGCACTTACTAATGAGGAAGCCAATGTTTGAGCATTATCAATAACTTGTTGTTGATATACTTTATACTGAGGTTGTAACACTTCACCAAATGCAACAGCTTTAGCAGCTATTATGTGCATTAAAGGTCCACCTTGAATACCAGGGAATATTTGACTATTCAATGTTTTTCCAAGTGTATCGCCTTCAGAAACATTTGCTAAAATCATACCACCACGAGGTCCACGCAATGTTTTGTGAGTTGTAGTAGTAACAATATGTGCATGAGGGAGCGGAGATGGGTGAAGTCCTGCTGCTACTAGCCCAGCGATGTGAGCCATATCAACAAAGAGTTTAGCATTTACTTCATCAGCAATTTCTCTGAATTTAGCAAAGTCAATAATGCGTGAGTAAGCAGAAGCACCAGCAACAATCATATTAGGACGATGCGCATGAGCTAATTTACGTACTGTTTCGTAATTGATTTTACCAGTTTCTTTATCTACACCGTAAGAAACGATATTGAAAAATTTACCTGAAAAGTTTACAGGGCTACCATGTGTAAGGTGACCACCGTGAGATAAATCCATACCTAAAACGGTATCGCCCGGTTTAAGATATGCAAGATAAGCAGCCATATTTGCTTGAGAACCTGCATGCGGTTGCACGTTAGCATAGTTACAATCAAAGATTTCACATGCACGGTTGATTGCTAAATCTTCTACGATATCAACAAATTCACAACCGCCATAATATCTTTTACTAGGGTAACCTTCAGCGTATTTATTGGTTAGAATAGAACCTTGTGCTTGACGTACAGCCGGTGAAACAATGTTTTCTGAGGCAATAAGTTCAAGGTTTGACATTTGTCTATTGCTTTCTAAAAAGATAGCATCAGCAACAGCTTTATCTTGTAAAATAAGATCGTCCATCTAAATACCTATTATTGTGGGATTTTGAAAGTTATTCAGCGTATTTTTTGAAAACTAAAGCTGCGTTTGTACCACCGAAACCGTAAGAGGTTGAAAGTACATATTCAGGATCTAGTTTTTGTGCACCATTTGACATATAGTTTAAATCACATTCAGGGTCAGGGTTAGTGTTGTTGATTGTTCCAGGAACAACACCGGTATGAAGAGTCATAACAGAGAAGATAGCTTCAACAGCACCAGCAGCACCTAGTAAGTGACCTACTTGTGATTTGTTTGCAGAAATTGCAATATTGTATGCGTGCTCACCAAAAAGATCTTTGATAGCTTTGGTTTCAGTTTTATCGTTCAAAGGAGTTGAAGTTCCGTGAGCGTTCATGCAAGTGATGTCAGACGGTTTTAAACCAGCGTCTTTAATTGCGCTTGCCATAGCTTGCTTCATACCTGAACCTGATTCGTGTGGAGCTGTCATGTGATAAGCATCACCAGAAGCACCGAATCCAACAACTTCAGCGTAGATAGTTGCACCGCGTTCTTTAGCTGATGTAAGGCTTTCAAGCATAAGAAGACCAGCGCCTTCACCCATAACAAAGCCGTCTCTAGCTCCATCAAATGGGCGAGAAGCAACTTCAGGATTATCATTATTTTGAGTTGAAAGGGCTTTAAGAGCTGTAAAACCAGAGATACCCATAGGAGTAATTGTTGATTCAGCTCCACCAGTGATAACAGCTTTAGCACGTCCAAGCATAATTTCAGCAGCAGCATAACCAATAGCATGAGTACCGGAAGCACAAGCAGAAGTCATAACTACGTTACAACCCTTTGCGCCTGTGAAGATTGATACTTGCCCTGGTGACATGTTAGAAATAAGCATAGGGATATAGAAAGGTGAAACTTTTGAAGGGCCTGACTGAACAAGTTTGCTATGGAAAGTTTCAATTGTGCCAAGTCCACCAAGACCAACACCTAACATTACGCTAACATCTTCCGCATTGCTTTCATTTATTTCAAAGTTTGCATGAGGTAAAAGCATTGTTGAAGCTGCAACGGAAAGTTGAACGAATCTATCCATACGCTTAGCTTGTTTAGCTGGCATATAGTCTTCTGGATTGAAGTTCTTTACTTCACCTGCGATTTTAGAATCGAACTCTGAAGCATCAAACAAGGTAATTGGCGCAATACCGGATTTACCTTCAATTAAAGCTTGGAAAGAGCTCTCAAGATCATTGCCTAATGGGTTTAAAGTTGCCATTCCTGTGACAACAACGCGTTCACGCATCTTTATCTCCTGAATTAAAATTCATTGTTATTGAAAAAATTATAAAAATCTTTAGCATATCTTCTTTGTAATTGCAACATTTTAACACCTTGCTTAAATTTAAAAACATGAGTTTAATTATTGCAAAACTACAAAATAAAATTGTGTAATGAAAGGAGGTTATCAATACTTGCATTTTATATAATTATCTGTATAGTTTTAAGGTGAATTCCAAAATATTATAAATATTAAATATAGCTTGTGAAATCTTTTTCGAGAAAGTAAGGATATGCAATGATAATACGTCGTAAATGCGTGGTAGTTGGTCAAGTACAGGGTGTGGGGTTTCGTCCCTTTGTGTATACGCTTGCAATATCTTTAGATTTAACCGGTTCAGTAAGTAATACTCGAGAGGGTGTATTTATTGAGATTCAAGGTTTTGAAAGCAATGTTGAAAAATTCAAAACTCGTTTGTTTGATGAACTTCCTCCTCTTGCAGAAATTTTATCGTACAAAGAAGAAGAATGTCCGCTTATTGAGGGTGAAAAAGAATTTCAAATTATTATGACGGATTCACACGGAAAAGGGCATTCGGTAAGAATTAGCCCCGATGTTGCTCATTGTGAAGCTTGTAAAAATGAAATGCTTGATAAAGAAAATGCCAGATATCTTTATCCTTTTATAAATTGCACGCACTGTGGCCCACGCTTTAGTATTACACACTCTATGCCTTATGATAGAGAAACAACCTCAATGTCATGTTTTCCGCTCTGTGAAAAATGTAAAGAAGAATATACAAATCCACTAGATAGAAGATTTCATGCACAGCCTACAGCCTGCCATACCTGCGGAGTAAAAATCTGGACGGAAGAAGATCTTGAAGATTTTGATGCTATAAAAGCGACTCTTCAAAAATTACATGAAGGAAAAATTTTAGCAATTAAAGGCCTTGGAGGTTTTCACCTTGCATGCGATGCAATGAATGTAAAAGCTATAGAAAGTCTGCGTGAAAGAAAAAGTCGCCCGAACAAAGCTCTTGCAATTATGGTAAAAGATATAAAAAAAGCTCGCGATATTGCATATATAGACGAAACAGAAGAAGACTTATTGATTTCAAGGCAAAGACCTATAGTAATTTGTAAAAGAAAAGAGGATATTTTACCCGATATTCTAAGTCCTGACACTCAAACTATTGGAATAATGCTTCCATCTACTCCTTTGCATGAACTTTTTTTCAATGCAGAAAACTTTGAACAAAAAAATTTTGAAGCTCTTGTTATGACATCGGGAAATCCTGCCGGTGAACCTATCTGCTTAAAAAATAGAGAGGCGAGAGATAAACTTGCTGACTTTGTAGACGGCTTTCTCTTTCATAATCGGGATATTTTAGTTCGTGTTGATGATAGTGTTCTTTTTGCAAAGCCGCAAGATGTTAGGATCAATGAGAAAGATTCTTTCGTAAGTATCCGTCGAGCAAGAGGATATGTTCCAACTCCTGTAACTTTGCCGGTTGATTTTGGGAAATCTTGTTCCAAAATACAAAGTGTACTTGCATTTGGAGCAGACTTAAAAAATACTTGTTGTATTACAAGGATTAATGAAGAAAAAGTTGAGGCTATAGTTGGTCAGCACGTTGGTGATATGGCAAGTATAAAGAATCAAGATTTCCTTCTTGAAACTCTTGAACATTTAATAAAAATCTATGATGTAGAACCAAAAGTTATAGTCGCAGATGCGCATCCAAACGCTTATTCTCACTTACTTGCAGAAGAATATGCAAGCGCAAGAAATTTACCGTGCTTGACTTTACAACATCATGCCGCTCATGCCTTTGCACTTTTGGCGGATAATTCTTATGCAAGTCCTTGTATTGTAATAGTTCTTGATGGAACAGGCTATGGTTTGGATAATACTATTTGGGGTGGTGAACTTCTTTATGTTGACCCTCAAAAGGGTGAATGGAGAAGAGTAGGGCATTTTTCTAAAGTGTGTCAGCCTGCTAATGATAGAGCTGTGGAAAATCCATGGTATATGACTCAGTCTTATCTTCAAACTGTTGGATTGTCATATTTTATTGAAGATATAGATAGTAACGAGCAAGAAATTATCTATGAACTTTGTGAGAAAAATGTAGGCATTAAAACTTCGAGCTGTGGTAGGCTTTTTGACTCGGTAGGTGTTTTGCTTGGTTGTAATCCTGTTATATCCTACGAGGGGCAAGTTCCTATGCAGCTTGAAGCGAAACAGGATGAAAACTTCAATGAATTTGATATGATAGAATCCTATTTAGATGAAGATGGTATCCTTATTTTTGATAATCTAAAACTCTTTAGAAATTGTGTAGAGCGTAAGATAAATAAGCAGTCAGATTCTGAAATTGCAAGATATTTTCATTTGTCACTAGCTCACTCTCTTGTTGATTGGGCAAGAAAAGCAAGTGGAATCTACGGAGTAGACTCTGTGGGAATGACAGGAGGAGTTTTCTTAAATAAAACATTAATTAAGGAAGTTTCTCAAGGATTGTCAAATAAAGGGTTAATTCCTCTTTTACATAAAAACTTTTCACCAAGTGATGCCTCTTTGAGCTTGGGACAAGCATTTTATGGAAGTCTAAAATAAGATTCACGTCATTTTAATTTATGATTTCTTGAGGGGGAAAACCACGTTTTTTCTTAAAAAACGAGGTTTTCCCCCTCAAACTCCCCCTTTCCTTAAAAAATAATT
>CAYJOR010000014.1:0-53707 GCA_964371865.1 uncultured Desulfovibrionaceae bacterium
GAAGATTATTAGCTTTTCTCAATAAAATGTTCAGCAATTATGCAGAGGTCTTAAAGCAGTAACCTGTAACACACTATAAAAAAAAGAAAGCATGTTGATAGAACAGTGCTTTCCAGTTTATTAGAGCGTATGTAGCGTTTTAATATTTATGTCTAATGCTATTTAAACCAAGATGCTTGAGGAAAATATTCAGCAATTCGCTGTGCATATTTATCTAGAAATGTAAGAGAGTATTTAGTAGAAGTTTCAAAATAATCATAACCAAACACTGCATTTGCAATTGATTTTTTGTCACTCATGCCATTAGGTAAGTCTTCGATATGATGCGAAATTGCTTTTGCTTTTCTAAAAATTCTAAATCTACCGCCTTCATAATGAGTTGGTGAAAAAATATTTTTAAACATTTTACGCATAAGGGAGGGGGCGTGAATAGGTCTTAATTCCTTGAATATATGCAATTTGCCACAAGATTTATTGAACTGATCACGCATATCTGTTTCTGGCGATTTATCCCAATCGAGAATGTTCGGATAAGTATCAATAAAAGATTTCTTTACAAGAAAGAAGTCAACACCAAGTGATTTTCGTTTTTCTATCCAGATAGTTGTAGCTAAATCTTTATCGCTTTGAATTGCATTTTGAATAAGTTTATCATCAAAAATCCAAAAATCAGATTCTACAAAGAGAAGATAATCAAAATCATCACGCTTTTTTATATAGTTGTAGCCACCTTTTACAAGGTCACGAGCGCCTGTTCTATGACCGGAATTAGTTGTAACTTCTAATATATCAGTATAATTAGCTAAATCTTCATCAAGAAGATAACCATCACTAGCCCCATTATGTATAATAAAGAGTGAGTAGTTATTTTGTTTCCAGTTATTTTTAATTATATGCACAAGTTCTCTTGTATCTTCGACACGCGAATAGACTCGTATTATCACTGCAATATTTTTCATAAAAAACCTTATTCAAAAAACCTTTGTTCTAAAATTCTCACAAGCATATCAAGCCCTTTCTTTTGTAGGGCAGATGTTTTGAAAGAATCAGGGAAGAGGATATCTAGCTCATCTTTTGTATCGGCATCAACATTTTCCCATTTATTTAGAATAAGCATATGTGGTTTTTCGGTTAACTCTAATTCCATGAGGATATTGTTAACAGCTTGAATTTGTTCTTTTACATTTGGATGTGACGCATCAGCTACATGAAGAAGGTAGTCTGCCTCTTCAAGTTCTTCAAGAGTTGCTCGAAAAGCTTCAGTTAAATCTTTAGGTAGATTTCTAATAAATCCAACTGTATCAGCTAGTACGATTTCGCGTTCTTTTGGAAATCTTAAACGTCTAGTGGTTGGATCTAGAGTTGCGAAAAGTTTGTTTTCTGCAAGCACTTCTGAATTTGTAAGTGCGTTTAATAGGGTAGATTTGCCTACGTTCGTATAACCAACAAGAGAAACTACAGGAAGATTACTCTTATTTCTACGTGTTCTAACCTGCTGTCTTTGTTTACGAAGTTGAGCTAAATCGTTTTTGATTTTTGTAATTTTATCACGAATTCTACGCCTATCTGTTTCAAGCTTTGTTTCACCTGGTCCACGGCCGCCAATACCACCCATAAGTCTATCCATCGCCGGTTTTTTGCCAATTAGGCGAGGAAGGGTGTATTTTAGCTGAGCCATTTCAACTTGTAGTTTACCGGCTTTAGTTTTAGCATGTTGAGCAAAAATATCAAGAATGAGCTGTGTTCTGTCGAGCACTTTACGTTCTGTCATTTCCGCAAGATTAGCAAGTTGAGCTGGAGCAAGCTCGTTATCGAATATAATAAGTCCGGCTTGACCTTGAAGCGCAAGTATTTCTAATTCTGAAAGTTTTCCTTCTCCAAGAACAGAACGAGGATTCACTTTTGAAACGCGTTGCATAAGTCTATCAACAACTAAAATTCCGGCAGTTTTTGCTAAATCTTCAAGTTCATCAAGGTAAACTTCTTGGATACTTTTAGGAGCTGTAGAAACTGAAACTAAAATTGCACGCTCTTTGCCTTTTTCGCTAGCTTCAACACTATCTTTAGTGACTCTATCAAGTTCATCTTCAAGACCTTCGATTTGAGCAATAATATCAACATCAAATCTATCCCAAGCTTCAGGAGAATAAACTTTATATGGTTTATCCTCAATACTTTGTGGTAAAAGATGAGCATAGTGCATTTGAACCGGATTACCATACGGGTTCACAGTAAAAACTTGCAAACAGTCAAAACGCAAAAAGAGCATATCCATAAGATCTTCTTGGGTAATCCCTTCCATATCTAAGTGGGTATGTATAAATCTTAGTGCACGAAGTTTGCCAGAAGAGATTCGTTCTCTAGGTAGCTCCGGAATAAAAAGCCCGGAGGCTGTGCCAACTATTACCATTAGCACAACTCCGGTTCTATCAATAATAAGACCTACTTGACGGTTTATAAGACGTGAAACTGCACACAACTCATGAGCTTGATCATTAGTATAACCTCTTGATTCGTTATACTTTCTTTTACCAAGGTTCGTGATTGCTTTAACTTCACTGGATTTTAAACCTGTTAGGTTTCCTTCAATTTTAGCAGCGATAAATCACCTCGATTATTCTGCTGAAAGGTAGGAGTGGATCATTGCATCATATTCAGAAGTTCTTTCAAATGTATCAGCTGCCATTTTCTTTCTGAACTGTAAATCAACCTGCATTTCATTTTTTTCCATTTGTTCTTGAGCTTTAGCATAATCTTCTGGATTAGAAAGAACGAGGATTGAATGATAGTTTTTAGAAGAAGCACGAAGAAGGCATGGTCCGCCGATGTCAATTTCTTCAACCATATCACGAACAGGTAACTTTTTTTCTAAAGCTGTTTTGAAGTCATAGAGATTTACTACAACTAAATCAAATGGTTCAATATCATGACCAGCTAAAGTACCTAGATGTTCGCTATTATCTTTATCTGCCAAGATTCCGCCGTGAATTTTTGGATGAAGAGTTTTAACTCTGCCACCAAGAATTTCAGGAAAGCCTGTTACAGAGCTAACTGCGGTTACTGGAAGACCTAAGTCTTGTAAAAATTTAAGAGTTCCGCCTGTTGAAACTAGTTCAACGTTTTTAGATGCAAGAAATTGAGCAAATTCAGGCAGATTATCCTTGTGAGTTACACTTATAAGAGCACGTTTAATCGGTAGCATATCCATTAATAGGACTCCTTATTTTGATTTTAAATAATCAATAGCATTTTTGAAAATAACTGTTGCTAATTGCTGTGGTTTTTGGCGTGTCCAAGTAGGGTAGTTTGTTGTATGACAAGCAGCTTCTGGATGCGGCATAAGTCCTAAAATATGACCGGTTGGGTCAGTAAGACCAGCAATCGCAAGCGGGGAATTATTTGGATTGTAAGGATATTCTTGAGTAGGTACGCCTTCCTTATCGCTATATTGTAAAGCAATAAGATTTTCATTTTCAATACGTTTAAGAATATCTTCATCCAAAGTAACAAGACGACCTTCACCATGGCGTACAGGGCAATCAATATATTCAATATCTTTTGTAAAAATACAAGGAGAGTTTGCATTAACTTTCAAACGTACCCATCTATCTTCATAGCGTCCTGATGCGTTGTGAGCTAATGATACTTGACGTGTGAAGTATTTATTGTCAAGAGCCGGTAAAACTCCGAGTTTTACAAGTAATTGGAATCCATTACAAATTCCTATAATGAGTTTACCTTGAGCAATAAACTCAGAAAGTGAATCAAGCAAAGCTTTCCCATCATTATCAGACAAGTGCAACCAACGTTGAGCAGCTGCTTGAGCCGCACCAAGATCGTCACCATCTAAGAATCCACCGGGGAAAATAAGAAGTTGATAATCATCAAGTTTTACTTTTCCTGAAGCAACATCTGCAAAGTGCACGATATCAGCTTTGTCTGCACCGCCTTGAATGCAAGCAAACGCGCTTTCTTTGTGTGAGTTTGTGCCAAAACCTGTAATTACAAGAGCTTGAACTAAAGCCATTTTTTTCTCCTCTTCTTTACGAAGATATTATTTTGAGTTTTTAAGTGCAAATTCGTAAGCATCAATGAAGCTTTCAAGTGGTAAAGCTCCACGGATAATTAAATCATTCACGAGGAAGTAAGGTGTGCCGGTGAAGCCTAATTTTTTAGCATCGGCAATATCTTCATCTATGATTTGATTATATTTTTTTTGATTCTTTTTGATGTCTGCTTCAAGTGCTTTCACATTCAACCCAACTTGTCCGGCAACGGCTCTAAGAGTTGCACTAGGATTTGCAAAGAAATCTGGCTGGTTAGAGAATAGCATAGCGTAGAAGTTCCATCCTTTTTCGTGGTCTTGAGCTATTGCTGCTAAAAACCAACGAGCAGCTTCTTGTGCTGCAGGTGAATCTGAAACAAATTGCTTGAAAACAAAGCGAATTTGATTAGGGTATTTTGCTAAAAGATTTTCAATGGTTGAAGCTGCTTGCATACAGTATGAGCATGCAAAATCTGAAAAAGCAACCAAAGTAATTGGTGCATTTTCATCACCTCTTGTTGGTCTATTTTTAAGATTAGGATCTTTTGGAATTTTTAAATCTTGTTCCCATTGAGATTGAAGCTGTTGTTTTCTTTTGCTATCAGCGCCTTGTTGGATGATATCAATAAGCAAAATTTTGTTATCTTGGAGAATTTCTATAACAGCATCATTTAAAACTTTTTTATTTTCTTTTAAGATTTTTTCTAAAATTTCAGGATTTTCGAGTAAAATCTTTTCTATTTCAGCTGCGCTCGTTTGAGCATAAAGATTCAATGGAAGAATCGATAAACCAAGAGTAAGAAGTATTTTATTGAATGTATTCATTATATTATCCTTGTTGATGAGAAAACAATTAATTTTCTTCTTTATTGTTTTCTGCGCTTGCTTCGTTTTCTTCTTTTTTCTTTTTAGCTACAATAGCTGTAAGGATTACACTGACTTCGTATAAAATAATCATCGGTGCAGCCATAAGTAATTGAGAGAAAACGTCTGGTGGTGTGAGAAGAGCTGCAACAATAAATATCACTAAAACTGAGTATTTACGCCATTTTTTCATGCGTTCAGGAGTAAGAACTCCCATACGAGCGAGAAAGAAAGCAAAAAGTGGCATTTCAAACACAAGCCCAAAAGCTATAAGAAGTTTTAGAACAAAGTTTAGGTATTCTTCTATTGAAATCATTGGTATAATTTCCGCAGTCGCAAATCCCATAAAGAATTTGAATGCGATTGGAAGCACCAAAATATAACAGAATACAACGCCCGCTAAGAAGAAAAATGCTGATATAAATGAGAGAGGAAGTAAAACTTTTTTCTCTTCTTTATAGAGTCCTGGAGCGATAAAAGCCCAGATTTGATAAAAACTATAAGGGCACGATAGTAAAAATGAAAGTACTAACGATATCTTTAAATATACGAAAAATGCGCCCGGAGGAGACGTATAAATAAGTGTAGAACCTTCCGGCATATTATCGGTAAGTGGAATTGCTAAGTAAGTATAGGCAAGTTCGGCAAAGTTGTAGCAAGCAAAAAAGCCAACAAAAATAACAATGACTATACGAGTAAGTCTATGGCGAAGTTCCTTGAGGTGATCAAGAAGAGTCATTGGTCGTTCTTCCTCTTCTTCTTCTGGTTCTTCTTGATTTTCTTCTGTTTTAGTTTCTTGATTTGCAACATTACTATCTTGCGAATTAGGAAGATTTTCTTCTGTAGGAGAAGTAGCTACAGGCGAGGAATTTTTATCATCTCCATTAATATCTTCTTTTGTATTTGGAGAGTTATTTTCATTCTCTGTATTCTCTGATTGGTTTTTGGAAGTAGATTGCTCAGTAGGCACGGTACTAGACGCAACATCAGATTCATTCATGTTTGAATCTTTTTTTGCGTTTGCCTCTTCCGAGATTGAAGCAAGTAGTTCTTTTTCAGTCATAACTATGCAGCATCCTTATCTTTTGACTGAGCTTTTTCTGCTGATTGTTTTTCTTCTTTATCTTTACCGAAGAGTTCTTGTTCAGCTTCTTTTTTTCTTTGTGCGTGTTCATCAAGAGCTATTTCAGTATTTAAAGTACGCTGAAAATCTGTTGATACACGACGGAATTCGCCCATTGCCTTGCCAACTGTACGTGCTATTTTAGGTAGGCTTTCTGGACCTATCACTATTAATGCCACGAGAAGTATTATAAGAATTTCTGTTGTTCCAATTCCGAACATCTGTCCCTCCATCTAGTAGCAATTTTGTAACTTATATTCATCATATGGTCAAGTGAGAAAAAAATCACTTTTTTCATATTCAAATAGATATTTTGTAGATTGCTCTAAGGTATGTTTCTAAATTCATTTTTTTGCGTTTTTTTATCTTCAAAGAAGATTTATTATTAAGTTCATATATGTTTTAAGATATTGCACTTCATAAAAGATTCCCTTTTATTGAAAGTTCTATAAAATTTCGTAATTTTGAAAAAGATCCTAATCTATTTTTCTTAGAAGATTTTTAATCTATAAATATTATTAAAGTAATTTTTTACTCCTCTGAAATATTAAAAAGAAATACTTTTTATGCTGGATAAAAAGTATTAATTCATATTCCTAAAAAAGATTTCTTATACAATTTATGATTTATAAACAGTCAAAGGAGCAGACGATTGTGAGGTTGGCATCACTTCAATTCTGTTTATGTTCACATGTTGAGGAAGTGTAGCTACCCATCTTACACATTCTGCAATATCTTCTGGTGTGAGCGGATTAGTGTTTTGATAGAGAGTTTTAGCTTTTTCGCAATCACCTTTGAAGCGTACTTCTGAAAACTCAGATTCGGCAAGACCCGGTTCAATATTTGTAACTCTTATATTTTTACCTGATAAATCAGTACGTAAGTTGAGGCTAAACTGCTTTACAAATGCTTTTGTTGCTCCGTAAACATTACCGCCGGGATATGGATAAGTTCCTGCAATAGAGCCTAGATTGATTATATAACCACTTCCTCTTTTAACCATATTGGGCAAAACGGCTCTTGTAGCATACATCATACCTTTAATGTTTGTATCAACCATAGTTTCCCAATCATTTAAATCAACTTCATAAGCTGGTTCTAAGCCAAGAGCAAGACCCGCATTATTGAGGAGTACATCTACTTCTAAATCTGAAAGATATTTTTCAACTTCGACATTATTTCTGATATCAAAACAAAGAGGAGTAAAATCGGTAAATTCTTCTTTGAGATTTTCTAATCTTTCAGCTCTTCTTCCTGTTCCTATGATTTTCCAACCCATTTCGTTGAAAACTCTTGCTGTGGCAAGACCAAAACCGGCTGTCACGCCTGTGATTAAGATACTTTTCATTATTAATTCCTTATTTATATAGTTTATTGATGTTATAGTTATTATTTATATTTACTTTATAGGTAGCTGTAGTATTATGCAATAGAAAAGTTTATGCTGAAAAATTGTTATCAGAAATTTTCTTTATACGGTTGTTTATATATTAGGTTTGAATCAGAATGGTAAAATCGACTTTTTTCGCTATTGACTTCAAATGAGCGATAAGGTAATTATGATAAAAAAAATTTAGGATGAAACATGCAATTTCTAAATGATTTAGTTGTCGTTTTTTGTTTGTCGATAGCTGTTTTGCTTCTTTGTCATAGAATTCATATCCCTTCAATTGTTGGATTTCTTATAACAGGTGTTTTGTGCGGTCCAACAGCTTTGCAATTGGTCGGTGATTTACATACGGTTGAACTTCTTGCTGAAATTGGTGTAGTTCTATTGTTGTTTACTATTGGTATGGAAATGTCCGGCGAGGAACTTAGAAGACTGAAAAAACCTATTTCAATAGGTGGTAGCTCGCAACTTTTTCTCACTATTGGAATGACTTTTTTCTTTGTTCTGATTTTTTCTACAAATTACTCTCAAGCTCTTTTTCTAGGATTTTTAGTAGCTCTTTCTTCAACTGCAATTGTCCTTTCGTTGCTTCAACAAAAAGCGCAAACGGACTCTCCGCAGGGTAGACTTTGTCTTGCAATTCTTATTTTTCAAGATATAGCAATTGTTCCAATGATGCTTGCTATTCCACTACTTGCCGGCGCAATGAAAGTAGACTCTGCTACACTACTTTTTGATATAGGAAGAGATTTTGCCATAGTAGTTGGTATAATTCTTTTTGGTAAATACGGTTTACCACATCTTATGCGTGGTATTATGAGAACGAGAAGCAGAGAATTATTACTACTTGCAACACTTGGAATTACATTTGCGATTGCACTTTTAACATCCTATGCAGGTCTTTCATTATCTCTTGGTGCATTTTTAGCAGGTGTATTGCTGGCGGAATCAGAATATTCTTTATCGGTTCTTGAAAATGTACTTCCATTTAAAGATGTGTTTACATCAGTATTTTTTATCTCGGTTGGCATGCTTTTAGATGTACCGTACTTCTTCTTGCATATCCACACTATATTAATGATAGCACTTTGCTTGATTGTGATTAAAGTAGTGGCGACATATCCGGCTGTAAGATTTTTAGGTTATTCGCCAAAAACAGCTGTACTTGTTGCACTTTCTCTTGCACAAATAGGTGAATTCTCATTTGTTCTTGCTCGCACAGGAATGGAAAACAGTCTTATGGGAAATGATGAATATCAGCTATTTCTTGCGGCAAGTATTCTTACTATGACACTCACGCCTGTATTTATGGCTCTAGCCCCTAAAGCTGCGGATTTTGTAACAAATAGATTTTATTCTCATAAAGAAATTCAATCTGATGATGAGGAAGATTATAAAGAACATTTGAGCGAACATCTTTTAATTGTAGGCTTTGGTATTGGCGGGAAAAATCTTGCAAGAGTTGCGAAAGAATCAGGCATAACCTACTCAATTCTTGAGGCAAACCCTGATACAGTTGCTAAGTATAGATCAACAGAACCAATTCATCACGGTGATGCTAGTTTGCCACTTATTTTACAACATGCCGGAATTGAAAAGGCTAGAGCGCTTGCAATATTAACTCCGGATCCTGCTGCTACTCGTGCAATAATAGCGACTGCACGTAAGTTGAATCCTGCATTATTTATAGTTGCAAGAACTAGATTTTTATCTGAAACGGATGTGCTGCATAATCTTGGTGCAAACAGAGTTATCGCAGAAGAATTTGAAGCATCTATAGGTGTTTTCGCTTACATTTTAGATTACTATCTTCTTCCACAGCAAAAAACACAAGAACTGATTTTTAAAATTAGAAACGATAACTATTCCAGTTTTCATACTGAAGATTCAGTATCGTCTCTCAAAGGTTTGGCAAGCGAATTTTCAGATTTATCAATCACAAGTTATATAGTTGAAGACGGCTGTGAAGTTGCTGAGAAAACTTTACAAGAGCTTGCTTTACCCAAAAATAATAATATAACAGTGTTAGCAATTGAAAGAGAGCATAAGGTTATTAAATCACTGCTTGCTGATACCGTGCTTGAAATAAATGATAAGGTTTATATCTTTGCAAATCGTGAAAACCTTGTATGTGCTCAGAAGCTTTTTGAGAAACCAATTTTAAGTGAAATAAGCAATGAGATGGTTTAGAGTACTTTTAACAATTCAACATAAACTATAAATATCTTAATAAAAAAAAATCCCCCTTTATTATGTATGTAACAAAATAGAGGGGGATATTTTTCTAATTTTATGAAGCTTTCTTACTTTGATAGTAAAGGTAAAACTTTGCTTTGAGAGTTCATTTTCCTTTTTTTCGGCGGAGGAGATAAAAAGAAAAAGGGTTTCCAAAGGGAATTATTCCCTTTGGTCGCCGAAGGCAAAAAAAGAAAAAAGAAAAAAATTACTTCTTTAAAATAAGTTCAATTTCATCTTTTGAAAGACCGGTTTTCACAGCAATTTCATCATTTGTAAGACCTTTTTTCTGAGCATTTTGAATAACTTCTCTAAGAAACTGCGGTGAATGTGAAATGCCTTCAGCTTGTGTTAGGAGCTTTTGCATTGTTTGTATACGATCTTCTAAGTGTGGAATAAGCTTTGTTAGTTGTTCTTGGCGTTGTGCAAAGCTTGCTACAAGTTCTTGTTCTAAAGTTGCATTTCGGTAAACTCTTTCGAGGAGTTGTTCTTGATTAGCTTGAAGTTTTGCAACCACAGATTCTGATCTTTTCAATCGTATAAAAAAAGTGAACACAAGTCCAATTAGAATGAGTTCAGCAACGGTGAGCATAATAATAAAGAAAATTGACATAGATTAGCTAAACCTTAAGATTTAATAAGTTACCGACTAAAGGATTTGAAGAATTTGTTTTCATTTCCTCTTCTTCATCAAAAACTTCCTCTTCTTCTTGCTCGCCACGCGTCATAAGAGATTGTTCTTGCTGATTTTCTTCTTCTTCATCTAGTTGTGCAAGCGCTTCACTTGAGGTCATGTTACCTACAGTTGACGCTTGTCTTTCTACTTCAGAGAGAGCAGTTTTCTGTAAAGCTTCGTAGGAAAGTTCATCAGAAGTGCTTATTGTACCGACTTTTTTCTGCACAGCAGCAGATTGTGCATGTGCAATAATTCCAAGATTCAACATTCCTGTAGGATCAACAAGGCTCATAATAGACTCCTAACGTATCACATAGTTATCATAGAGAATATCAGTGAGTTTTGCTTCTAAAAGTTCTTTATTAACAACTTCTAGCAAATCTTTTCTAATAGCAGGGAAATTTTTAAATTCTGTGAGAAATTCGTAGTCCTTTGTTTGAAGGTAGTAATAAATTGTATCACGAATCACCGGAATTTTAGATTTAATTTCGGTGCTTAACTCAGGATTTTCTGTGCTGAGTGTAAAGGTGGTTACAAGAAAATAGGTAGTACCGTCAGGATTAGTCATTTGCACCCAGAAAGGTTCTAGTCTTTCATTGTAGACTGGAGGGAGTGCCGGATCTTTGAAGTCACTTTCATTAAGGGTAACAACAAAGGGAGGAATCACTGGTTCTTCAGGTTCCGGCGGTGCTGAAAATAAAAAGAAGTAAGCCGCTGCAGCAATAACAGCAACTAGAACAATACCGCCAACTATAATAATAAGTTTTTTCTTACTTTTTTTAGGTTTTTCTTCTGCTTCTGGTTCATCATTCTTTTTAGAAGGTGTTTGTTCTTCTGCAGGGGGGGCATCATCATTAAGAAAAGGAGCATCCTCTACATCAAGTTGAACTTTCTCATCAGCTTTTGCTGTAAAAGCTGCTTCTGACTCAGCTTTTTCGTCAGGCATGTCTTCAGATTCATCAGAATCCATGCTGTTTAGCATAGCTTCAAGATCCGTATCTTCATCCATTGAAGTGACGATTTCGCGTTCCGATTGAGTTTGATCTTTTACTTGAGACAAAGGATACTCCGTAACAATTAATATTTTACCTTAAAATTATGGGAAAATCTTATCAATTTTTTGTTTTAGCGTTTCAGCTGTGAAAGGCTTAACAATGTAGTTTGAAACTTTTGCTTGAACAGCTTCAATAATGTTTTCTTGTTGAGCTTCAGCTGTTACCATAAGAAATGGAGTATTACCATATTCTTCTGATTCGCGGACTTTACGAAGTAACTCGATTCCTGTCATATTAGGCATATTCCAGTCAGAAACGATAAAATCGATTTTTTCTTTTGTAATGATTTCCCACGCATTCACGCCGTCATCAGCTTCCACCATATTTTGGAAACCTAGTTGACGCAAGATGTTTTTCACAATACGACGCATTGTAGAAAAGTCATCAACTACTAAAACTCTCATGTTAGGATCAAATGGCATACAGTTCTCCATAAATTAAATTAAAAACAAATTCTAAAAGATATCAAGCTTATAACGAGTCTTGAAACCTCTCATTAAATATACGTCGAAGGCGAGTAATTGCTTGGGTGTGCAACTGAGACACTCTTCCTTCTGTTATATCCATAACTTCAGCGGCCTCGCGCATATTCAGTTCATCATTGTAATAAAGTGATAATACCAATTTTTCGCGCGGTGTCAATAAATCAATCACACTTGCAACTTTATTAATAAGCTCTTGGTGAGCAGTACTTTGAAAAGGATTCTCATCAATGTTACTGCTAGAATCGCCTGCAACACAGTCTTGAATGGCATCAAGAGAGATACAGAGCTGATTTTGTAATGCTTCTAAGCCCACATTTACTTCTTTTTCGCTAAGACCTGTAAAGTTTGCTATTTCTTGTGAAGTTGGGGAGCGCCCTATTTCGTGTTCTAAATTCCAAATTGCTTGATTAATTTCTCTCACGCGTGAACGTAGAGATCTTGGAAACCAATCCATTTTACGCAATTCATCAATCATAGTTCCACGAATACGGCTTTCAGCATAGCTATCAAATTTAATTGCAAGCTGTGGTTTAAATTTACTTAAAGCCTTCAGCAAACCTATTGTACCAGAACTTATAAGTTCATTTAGCTCGATATGTTTAGGAAGTTTAGATTTCATACGCAAAGCAATAAAGCGAATTTTAGGCGCATAATGCTTTACAATATTTTCTTTTCCTTTTTTGTCAAATTCTTCCCATACGTAGAGACCAAGTTCAAACTGTTCCCAAGCTTCATAATCTTCGATTTTTTTTGAAGGATCGTAAGAAGTGTGAGTTGAGTTTTCTAATTTAGCAGAAAAAGAATCAGTTTCTAGTGGTGTAACTTTGATTTCTGACTGAGCGTCATATTTTTCTTCAGATAGAGTATCTTCATCTTGATTTTCATCATCAAAGATATCAACATTAAAGATTTCGTCATCTGTATCAAAGTCACCAGAATCGAAAGCGTCGAATTCTTTGTCATCGTTTGAACTTAATTCATCAGAATTAAATCCATCAATGTCAAGAATGCCGGGCTCTTGATTTAGTGGATACACATTTTTACTTGAGAGTAAAGATGTTGATGTTTCTTTCTTTAATGTATTCATTACAACCAACTTTGTTAGAAATTATTCTTGAAAGAGTAACTTTTTCCAGAAAAATTTAATATTTCCGTCAACTTGTTTTGGGGTATCGAGTTGAATTATATTGCTTACAACTTTGTGCAGTGCTTGAGTTGCAGGAGCTGCGGGGTGGGTGAGTGAAAATGGTTTTTGCATGATAACAGATTTTCTCACTGCGCCATCTTTAGGAACAAAGCCGATATAATCGAGTGATATATTATCCAAGAAGCGATCGCAAGCAGCGGAAAGACGTGCATAAACGTCAGTTGCTTGTTTTGCGCTATCAGCCATGTTTACAACAATTCTAAATTGGTTCACAGCATATTTAGTGCTAAGAACTTTAATAAGGGCGTAGGCATCTGTAAGAGAAGTTGGTTCTGGTGTAAGCACAACCAAACGTTCTTGAGCTGCAATATTGAAATATATTACGTTATCATGAATACCGGCACCGGTATCAGCGATAAGGTAGTCAATATCTTCTTCCAAGCTATCGAGGCTATCGAGTAGGGTCATTTTTTGGCCTGAGTTCAAGGTCAGCATTTCACTGACGCCTGATGAAGCAGGCAGGATTGAGAATCCGTAAGGTGTTCTGAAAAGAACATCTTTTAGGGAAGCTCCTTCATTGAAGATATTGAAAATGTTTTTTGGCGGAGTCATACCCAATAAAACATCGACATTTGCCAATCCTAAGTCTGCATCGAGCAGTAAAACCTTCTTACCCATTTGTCCGAGCAAGCAAGCGATATTAACAGAAAGATTTGTCTTTCCGACGCCGCCTTTTCCGGATGTGATACTAAGAACTGTTGGGCTTATACTCATTGTGTAAACTCCGTGTGTATATCGATTATTGATTAAAAATTTATTTTGTAGGAAGTTGATGCTTGAGGAGAACTCTCCATACCATGCTAGCTTGTGCAAGACATAAAGTTTCGCTAAGTTCTGCGCCGTAAGATAGTGCACTGATAGGAAGCTTAGTTCTTGCGGACATATTTACCATTGCACCAAAGTGAGTTGCTTCATCAAGTTTTGTCCAAAGTATACTTGTAGGCACATGACACTTATACTGTTCAATGTAAGAATCAAGCTGGGCTGATGAGTATTGAGGACTCAAACAAAGGTGACATGAGATATTTTGTTTTACTTGTGCTAAGCCAAAATTCTCAAATTTTTTCATGAGAGTTTCGCCTTTTGGCAAGGATTGAAAGTCTACAAATACATGGTCATAATCTATTGTGGTTTTTATTGCCTCTACAAGGCTGTTTTTGTCAGCCGCTTCAAGGCAAAGAAATCCTGATAATTCACAGAAATATTTAAGTATAAGTCTGCCACTTCCGCGTGTACTGTCGGTATTTATGAAAGCAACCTTTGCTTCTGGCTTTTGATCTCTCAAAGCAAGTGCAAGGCGAAGAGCCGAAGTTGTTTTACCAACCCCATAAGGCCCGACAAGTATATGAATATGTTGATTCCAAAAATCTGATTCTTCTGCTTGAATCGGCACAGTATCAGTAAGGGCAGCAAGAAGCGAACCATCATATTTTGGAAGTGTAAGCTTATGATAAAGCTCAACAACAACATCGTTTTCCACACCTTCATTTTGCAAATATTCTAAAGCAATGCGTTGGCGCGGGCTGATTTTTTCCCAGTTAAGAGCCGGTTGCATAAGTGCATAAACATGCTCTTTGAACCTATTCCAATCTTTATGCCATTCTTCAAAGCCCGATGGTGCAGCCATTGAGCTAGAGTGAGAAGAAGTTGAAGATTGATATTCCATAACTTGTTGTGTTTCTTTTCTTTCAATGCCGGCAGTTACTTCAAAACAACGTTTATTGTTTTGACGAAACTCTCTACTGCCTAGTATTACGGCGTCGCTACCCATTTCTGCCTTAACTTGGGCAAGAACTTCTTTAGTATTAGCGCCTTGAAATGTACGTACCTGCATAGCATTTATCCAATTTATTTTTAAAAAATTATAAAATTCAAGTTTTTAAAAACATAGCAGAAAAGTTAACACTTGACAAGTGTCAATAATCTACTGACTCTTAAGCAATAAATGTGCCAATATTTTGTAGTAATTTTGACACTTTTATTACACTAAGAAAGGGAAAGCTAAACAATAGATTTTATAGTCAAGTTAGTTTAGGTTTCCCTTCTACATCTTTAACAATATTAGCGCTTTAACTTTTTATTATAGAGAGAACGCTTAAGGTGAGAGAGGTGCACAATAAATGTTTTACCATCAAGGTGATCACACTCGTGTTGAATACATGCGGAAAGATATTCCTTTCCTTCTATTTCTATTGGCTTATTATCAATGTCAACACCGGTAACTTTTACATGGCATGGACGAGCAACTTCACTACGAAGACCTGCAACTGAAAGACAACCTTCGTTTTCTTTATGTTTTTTAGGGTCTAAAACAGTGAGTTCCGGATTGATAACAAGAACAAGATCTTGCTGCTCTGCATCAGGATCGGCTAGGTTTCTGTCGATAATAACCATGCGGTAAGATTCGCCAATTTGAGTTGCAGCTAAACCTACGCCACCAACATGATTGAGGGTGTCAAACATATCTGTAGCAATTTGTCTAATTTCATCATTGATTTCTTCAACTGGTTTTGCAACTGTTGCAAGAAATGGATCAGGGTAAAGAAGAATTTTTCTAAGCATTATAAACCTTTAGTCAGCTTTTTTTTCTAATAGACGAATGCCTAATTCACGAAGTTGTTTATTTTCAACAGTAGATGGAGCTTCGGAAAGTAAGCATGTGCCTCTTTGAGTTTTAGGGAATGCGATAACGTCGCGGATTGATGGTGAATTTGTAAGTAACATTACAATACGGTCAAGACCAAAAGCAATACCAGCGTGAGGTGGAGCACCAAATTCTAGAGCATTGATAAAGAATCCGAATTGTTCTTGTGCTTTTTCTTCAGTAAATCCAAGAGCTTTAAACATTGTAGATTGCGCTTGCATTGTATGGTTACGAACTGAACCACCGCCGATTTCATAGCCGTTCATAACTAAATCGTATGCGCGTGAAAGACATTTTGCTGGCTCTGAATGAAGTAGTTCTTCATGTTCAGGTTTTACCGCTGTAAATGGGTGGTGACAAGCAACATAGCGTTTTTCTTCTTCATCATAATCGAAGAGAGGGAAATCAGTCACCCAAAGTAGATTGAAGGTATTTTCTTCAATAAGTTTGAATTGTTCCGCTAATTTTACACGTAAGTTACCAAGAGCAGCATTTACCATGGAAGCATCGCCGGCTTGGAAGAATACGATATCACCTGGTTTAAGGTCGAGTCTTTCTTGGAGAGCAGTTTTTTCTTCATCTGAGAAGAATTTAACAATTGGTGATTGCCATTCATTATTTTCTTTTATTTTAATCCAAGCAAGGCCTGTAGCACCATAGATTTTTACAAATTCTGTTAACTCGTCAATATGTTTACGAGAAAGTTCTTCTGCTTTATCAATTTTAAGTGCTTTAACTAGTTGAGCTGCTGCAAAAACTTTGAAGCCTGAATTTTGGAAAATATCAGATAATTCAACAAGTTTAAGGTCGAAACGAGTATCTGGCTTATCAACGCCGTAATCTCTCATAGCTTCTTCCCAAGTGATGCGAGCAAAAGGAGCATTCATCTCTAAACCTAAGGTACTTTTGAAGATTTCTTGCATAAGTCCTTCAGCCATACCCATTACGGTTTCTTCATCAGCAAAAGACATTTCAATATCTATTTGAGTAAATTCTGGCTGACGATCAGCACGTAAATCCTCATCACGGAAACAACGAACTATTTGATAATAGCGGTCAATCCCAGCTACCATGCTCATTTGTTTAAACATCTGTGGTGATTGCGGAAGAGCAAAGAAACTACCAGGATTCATACGGCTAGGAACTAAAAAGTCTCTTGCGCCTTCTGGTGTTGATTTCGTAAGTGTTGGAGTTTCAAGCTCTATAAAGTTTATAGAATCAAGATAGTTACGGGTAGCTTGTGATGTTTTATGACGAATGAGGAAGTTATTCGCCATTTTAGGGCGACGAATATCAAGGTAACGCCATTGTAAACGTAAGTTTTCAGAAGCTTCAGTTCTGTCTTCAATTTGGAAAGGAGGGGTTTTTGATGTGTTGAGAAGTTTCCATTCATGCACAACAATTTCAACTTCGCCTGTAACTAGATTTGAATTTATCATGCCGTCAGGACGTGGGCGCACATATCCTTTAATAGCTAACACATATTCTGAACGAATAATATGAGCATCTTTATGCGCTTCAGGAGCTATTTCAGGACTGAATACAAGCTGAGTGATCCCTTTTCTGTCACGCAAATCTACAAAGATAAGTCCGCCATGGTCGCGACGATATTGTGTCCAACCCATGAGGCATACTTCTTCTTTATCATTTGAAGCATTTAGAGAGCCACAATCGTGGGTGCGTTTCCAGTCTTCTAATGGTGCAATATATTTTGCGTGATCCGCTTGAACATCTAGGTTTTGTACTTGACTCATAGTGTATATATCCCTCAATCAATTATTTATTTAGCAAAAATGCTGCAAGAGCATCTTGCTTAATGGTTTCTTGTTCGCCTGTAGACATGTCTTTTACAACAATGTTTTGTGCCTTATACTCATCTTCGCCGAGAATAAGTGTAAATCGTGCTTGTGATTTATCAGCTTGTCTCATAAGTGATTTCATGCTGCGTTCACCAAAGGCATAATCGCCTTTAATTCCATTCTTTCTAAGGTCTTGCGCTATAAGAAATGCTTCTTGCCTTGCATTTTTATCAAGAACAGCAAGGAAGAAAGTAGGAAGTTGAGCTTCAGGAGCACTTGCGAGCATGGCTAGGCGCTCCATACCGCATGCAAAGCCGATTCCTGATACATCTGCACCGCCAATTTGCTTTACGAGACCGTCGTATCTTCCGCCACCTGCAATTGATGACTGTGAACCTACGCCATCAGAAACAGCTTCAAAAGTAGTACGAATGTAATAATCTAGTCCACGTACGAGTTTTGAGTTTACGATGTATTTGATTCCGCTTTTATCAAGCATAGAAATAACTTGAGAGAAATGATCTTTACATTCAGGACAATGATAGTCAGCAAATTTAGGTGCTTTTTCAACATACTCTGCGCAAGTAGGTACTTTACAATCTAAAACGCGCAAAGGATTTGTGTGTATTCTGCGCCTACAATCTTCGCAAAGGGCGTCGCTATCTAGTTCTAGTAAATATTTAGTAAGAGCTTCTTTATAAGTAGGGCGACATGTTTGGCAACCAAGTGAATTTACGTGCATTGTAAAGTCTGTAATGCCTAAAGTATGAAGGAAAAGATTAAGCATGAAAATAACCTCAGCGTCATTTTCAGGCTCAGCAGATCCAAGACATTCACAGTTTATTTGATGAAATTGTCTCATTCTACCTTTTTGAGGTCTTTCATATCTAAACATAGGACCGGTAGTGAAAAATTTATACACGCTTCCTTGTGTATACATTTTGCTCTCAACAAAAGCGCGCATAACGCCGGCAGTTGCTTCTGGTCTTAGAGTAATGTTACGATCACCTTTGTCAGTGAAGGAGTACATTTCTTTACCAACAACATCAGTTTCTTCGCCAATAGAGCGACAAAAAAGCTCAGTGACTTCAACAATTGGAGTACGGAGTTCGTTGTAAGAGAAGCGTGAAAATATAGTGCGTGCCGTATTTTCCATATGCGTGAACATATCAGCTTCCGAGCCAAATAAGTCAGCAAAACCTTTTAATCCTTGAATGTGTGCCATGTTTCTTACCCGATTAATAGTTAAATAAGTTGTTTTAATAGCTCTTTTCTAAGCACTTGTCAAATCATAATTAATAGGTAATTCAAGCTAAAACTAAACTTTTAGCTTTTTATATATATAGAAAATATGAATATAATTTTAGATAAATTCATAAATGCGGTTTAGTTTATAATGGCATTGTTTTTTTATTTTTAATTAGCATGTAAGGTAGTGCAATTATAAAGAAAATAAGGTGTAACGTAGCTAAATTTAAGAAAATATTTCCACGCTCAAGGTGAGGGAGAATTTGGGGAGAAAATTCAAGTAAAATTGGAGAAAGGAATTGTCCTAAAAACAAACTAATAGTGTAGAATGCCATAACTTTAACTAGTTGCGCCTTATCAACAGAATTAGAAAGCATAATTGCAGATAAAGGCATGCAAACACCAATAGAAATGGAATTTAAAATTCCCGCAATAAAGATTTGCATTTGAGTGTGCGCAAAACTAACTATATAAAAAGAAATAGATGCACATATCGGAATAAGTAAAAAAGTGTAAGATTTCAGTCGAGTTATAATTTTGTGTAATGAAAAAGAAACAATAAAACTAGAAAAACTTCCCAGCGCCAATAAGTAGCCAGCAGTAGTTGAATTTCCTAAATTTCGTTCATTAATTAAAATTGCAATATTGGTAAAATATCCAAACATTGAAACAGTAAAGAAGGCCATACATACAATTATAAAATAACAAATAAATGGAATTTCACTTTGTTTACATTTTTCTGTTTCCAAAGCTTTGCTTTCAATATTTTTTTCTTTAGGAATAAAAAAGTAAACAGCAAAAAGAATTGGAATTGCAACAAGATAAGCGAGAAAAGCATATCTCCAAGAAAAATATGCAAACCAACCCGATATAAGAATACACACCATATTCCCTAAAGATATACTTGAACCCTGCCTTGCCATGACAACATTTTTTTCAATTCCTGTAAAAAAATCCGAAGGAAGAGAAGAGGATATCGGCATAATAAGTCCAATTCCAACTCCTAAAAGAGCGCGTAAGGCAAGAATTGAATAAATATTTGAAACAAATCCGGCACTTGAACCAATAACAGCAAAAAGGAGAATAGCGAACATTAATACATTTTTTTTTCCAAATTTTTGACAAAGTGGAAAAGCAAAATATGAACTTGGAATAACAATAAGAGCAGGCATTGTAAGAATTAATTGAATAAGAGTGGGATTAACTCCTTCAAAATAAACATTTAATGCTCCCATTGCCGGAGAGATTATAGATGTTCCTAAAACAGATATTGAGGCAATGAGATAAATGCAAATTTTAATCATACAAGATGTCCTTAGAGATATATCTCAAAGCCCATAATTTTTTTACGAACTAATCTATAGTCTGAATATAAAGTTTTTCACGTAGATGTTCACATTCACAATGAATAACTCCACGCATACCTGGATGGATTTGAGTAACCTTCTCGCCCTTATGATTTTCTAAAGAATATGCCGGAAGATGTGGTCTTTGATATCCAGGTACAAGTACTTGAATACTTTTACCTTCATGAAGTGGTGCACGCACATCTAAAAGCCAAGAACTTTCCCCAACCTGTTCGATTATACGAGCCACAATCTTTTTATTTTGTTTTATAGGAAGGGCTTCAATTCGTCTTTCCGGAAGGAAAAATCCTGTGGAAAGTGGACGAGTTGCAACACTTGCAAGGTCTTGAATAAGATCATTCACAGAATAAGGTAGATTTTTCTTTTCCTCAGTAGTAAGTAGAGTTCTATCAAGAGCAGTTCTATAAATATCAGTTACTTGTGCAACATAGCTAGGACTTTTTGTACGACCCTCTATCTTGAGAGATGCCACACCAATTTGCTTAAGATAGCTCATATAGCGAATTAGACAATGCTCATGCGGAGACCAGATAGTAGAAAGTTCTTCATTTTCTTCTGCAATCCACAGAACTTCGTCAGGATTTCCACGATGTGCAAGGTGAAGACTTGATTCATGTTTTCTAATTTCCTTAGCTTTATAATCAAATCTGCATGGTTGGGAACAACCGCCATGATTCGCTACTCGGTTATTTGACCACATGGAAAGAAGACAATGTCCAGAAAGCGCAAGGCACATTGCACCGTGCATGAAAACTTCGCACTCCATATCAGGGAGTGTTGTAACCATCTCTTTGATATTCTTGAAATTTGTTTCTCGTGCAAGATTTACTCTCGTAGCTCCAAGTTTTTGCCAAAACCTTATACTTTCAGTGTTTGTTGTGTGCGCTTGGGTAGAAACGTGGATAGGAATTTCAGGACAAATTTCTCGTGCAAGCAAGAATACACCAGGATCAGCAATGATAAGAGCGTCAACTTTTTCTTCTTTTTTAGTGTCTGCAAGCTGTTCAAGTCTTTCTTTTACTAGAGGAATTTGTTCATTAAATGGTAGAGCATTTAAACAATAGAACACTTCAATGTTTGACTCATGCGCATATTTTACTGATTGACATAATTCTTCTTGCGTAAAACCATGTGACATTTTACGTAAGTTTAGACCGTCACCACCAAGATAGATGGCGTCCGCACCATAGAGACAAGCTGTTTCAAACTGTTCTTTTCCACCTGCCGGAACAAGAAGCTCCGGTAGGTTTTTATTTCTTTCTTTTCGCATAGTTAGAGCTTAATATATTGATATATTATGTTGTATAGATTTTTTTGTACTGTTCATAAACTTTTGAAAACTTACCTTCAAGAATAGCTTTTCTTGCAGTTTTCACAGTTTTCAAGAAGTAGGTAAGATTGTGTAAAGAGTTTAATCTAAATGATAACAGTTCCTTACTTACATATAAATGGCGAAGATACGCTTTTGTGAATGTTCGACATGTGTAGCAATCGCATTCCGGATCAAGCGGAGAATCGTCTTCAGCATAATCTTTACGTTTGATATTAATCTTGCCTTGAGAAGTATATAGAGTGCCATTTCTTGCATTTCTTGTAGGGAGAACGCAATCAAACATATCTACTCCACGATAAATTCCTTCAATAAGATCAAGCGGAGTTCCAACCCCCATCAAATAGCGTGCTTTATCTTGAGGGAGAACAGGGTCTAAGGCTTCAAGACAATTGAACATATCCTCTTTTGGTTCGCCAACGCTTAGTCCACCAATCGCATAGCCTTCAAAGCCAATATCCATAAGTTGCTCAGCTGAAAGCTTACGGAGTTCAGGATATGTAACACCTTGAACAATACCAAAAAGAAGCTGACCTTTTTCTTCTACCATTTCAGCAGGATAGGCATTTCTACAACGTTTTGCCCAGCGTGTAGTACGCTCAACTGCTTTTAGAGCTTCATCGTAAGTAGCCGGATATGCTAGGCATTCATCAAAGTTCATCATGATGTCAGAACCAAGATTATTTTGAATATTAATCACGCTTTCAGGAGTGAAAAGATGCTTTGAACCATCAAGATGAGAACGAAACTCAACGCCTTCTTCTTTGATTTTTGTCAATGAATTCAAACTAAAAACTTGAAAACCGCCTGAATCTGTTAGGATAGGTTTATGCCATTTATTAAATTCGTGTAAACCACCACGTCTTTTGATGAGTTCATCACCAGGGCGTAGATAAAGGTGGTAAGTATTTCCTAAAATAATTTGAGCACCGATATTTTCTAAATCGTCAGGGGCAATTGCTTTTACTGAGCCAACAGTCCCAACAGGCATAAATATTGGAGTTTCAATTTCACCGTGAGCAGTTTTTAGAATGCCCGCGCGTGCGTTATTATCTTTTGCTAAAAGAGTATATGACATAAAATCCTTGTTCTATACGAATAAAGTCTAGTGTGTGACTTCTTGCGTTTTGTTTTGTTTTAATTTTTTATAAAGTGGCATTGCTTTGCTTGTTTGCGGGAAAATCTCTTCTTTAGTGGCACAAAGAGCGTATGTAAGCACTTCATCAACATGTTCAACTAAACGAATATCAAGAGAATCAGTAATCTCTTTAGGTACTTCCTTCAAGTCTTTTTCATTTTCTTTAGGAACAAGTACTATTTCAATTTGAGAACGTTTTGCCGCAAGTAGTTTCTCGTGCAGTCCGCCAATTGGTAGAATTCTACCACGAAGGGTAATTTCTCCAGTCATTGCAAGGCTATTGTTCACAGGAATTCCGAGCAAAGCAGAAGCAATACTTGTTGCGATTGTAATACCCGCTGATGGTCCATCTTTTGGAGTTGCACCTTCTGGAACGTGTACGTGAATATCAATTTCTTTGTAAAAATCGTCGTTTAGGCCAAATTCAAAAGATCTCGAACGAAGATAAGAGAATGCAGCTTGAGCGGATTCCGTCATAACTTCGCCAAGTTGGCCAGTAGTTTTTACGCTACCGCTACCAGGCATAAGAACCGTTTCAATATGAAGAATTTCACCGCCTCTATCGTTGAATGCAAGACCAGTACATACACCAATTTTTTCATTTTCTTCGCGTGAGCCGAATCTGTATTTTTTAATCCCTAACGCATTTTCTATGTTTTTTACAGTATAGCGTATACTCTTCTTTTTGCCTTCAATAAGTTGGATTGTAGCTTTACGGCAGAGGGTTGCAAGTTCACGCTCAAGATTACGAACACCAGATTCTCTTGTATAGTATCGAATTACTTCTAAAAATACTTTATCGTCAATCTTAATTTGCTCAGGAGTTAGTCCATGCTCCTTAATTTGTTTAGGAAAAAGGAAATCTTTAGCTATATGAACTTTTTCAATTTCTAAATAACTTGGTAAAGTAATAATTTCCATTCTGTCGCGTAGTGCAGGAGGAATATTTTGTAAACTATTAGCTGTAGTTATGAAGAAAACTTGTGAAAGATCATAATCGACATCAAGGTAGTGATCGCCAAAAGTTGAATTTTGCTCAGGATCTAAAACTTCAAGAAGAGCTGCTGAAGGGTCGCCACGGAAATCTGCTGTCATTTTATCAACTTCATCTAAGCAAAACAATGGGTTATTTGATGCTGCTCTTTTGAGTGACATCAAAATTTTACCCGGCATCGCTCCTATATAAGTTCTTCTGTGACCACGAATTTCTGCTTCATCGCGCACTCCGCCAAGAGATAAGCGCACATATTCTCTACCTGTGGCCTCAGCAACAGATTTAGCGAGAGATGTTTTACCTACCCCCGGAGGGCCTGCAAAGCATAAAATAGGACCTTTTAATCCTTTTACGCCATTTTTTTCAGCCATTTTTTGAACAGCTAGGTATTCAATAATACGTTCTTTTGGTTTTTCGAGTCCGAAGTGTTTATCATCTAAAATTTTACGAGCATTTTTTATATCAATTTCTATTTCTTTTAAATCGTTCCAAGGAAGATCTAGAATCCAATCAATATAGTTTCTGATGATTGTATATTCGCCGGAAGATGAGCTTGTTGTGCGTAATTTTTTTAGCTCTCTTAATGCTTTTTCAAGCACTTCTTGAGGCATGTTTTTAGCTTTAATTTTTTCTTCTAGTTCTTTGAATTCTAGCATTGGGTCATCATCGTTACCCATTTCTTTTTGAATTGCTTTGATTTGTTCATTCAGATAGTATTCACGTTGATTACTTTCCATCTGAGTTTTCACACGATTTTTGATAGTTTGCTCTAAATCGAGCAGTTCAAGTTCTTCATTTAAATGTGTGAAGGCACTCTCTAATCTTTCAAGAGGATTAAGAATTTCAAGGACTTCTTGTTTTTTTGCAAAGTCTAACTTTAGATGTGGCATAACAGCGTCAGCAAGGCGAGCAGGGTCGCTAAGACCTGAAATTGCGGCTTTGTGTTCTTGACTAAAACGCTTGTTTGCTTTGGAAAAATCTTCTATAGATGAGTGAGTTGCTTGAACAAGTGCACTCAAATCTTTTTTATCATAGCCGGTATCTGAAAGAGGGATTGCTTTGATTAAAGGAATAGGGCCGCCGCCAAATGGAGCTTTTGGGTCATCACTTATAGCTTTCCATTTTGCACGGTACACACCCTCAAAAAGAACTTTAATACTACCATCGTTCAGATGAAGAAGTTGGAGAACTCGGCTAACTACGCCAACTTCATAGAGGTCGGCGGAAGTTGGATTTTCCAAAGATGCGTCTTTTTGAGCTACAAGAAATACGTATTTATTATAGTCTGATAACGCATTTTCAATCGCTTTTACGGAAGCTTCACGTCCTACAAAAAGCGGAATTATTGCCTTTGGAAACATCACAACTTCACGCAAGGTCATGAAAGGAAGTTCTGTTGTTGTGAAATGTTCAATCTTAATTTTCCCTGTGACCATAGTCATTTACCTCACCTCTACTATTCACCTTCTGGGTGTTTTATATAAAGCGGTTCTTTACCTTGTAATACTTCTTCAGTTATTACAACGGTTTTTAAGTTTTGAATTGATGGTAAATCGTACATAATATCAAGCATGATTATCTCTAATACGTTACGAAGACCACGAGCGCCTGTCTTACGTTCAATTGCCTCCTGAGCAACTGCAAGTAAGGCATTTTGTTCAAATTCTAGTTCAACACCATCTAGTGCAAATAGCTTTTGGTATTGACGAATAAGTGCATTTTTAGGCTCTTTTAGAATGCGGATAAGATCATCTTCTTCAAGTTCATCTACATTTGTTATAACAGGAATACGACCAATAAATTCTGGAATTAATCCAAACTGTACAAGATCTTGCGGATGTAAATTTGAAAGAAGTTCGCTCATACTCATTTCTTTTTTAGTAGAAATTTTCGCGCCAAAGCCCATTCCTGAACCTCTTGTGCGTTGTTCTACCATCTTCTCAAGACCAACGAATGCACCGCCGACTATGAAAAGAATATTTGATGTATCTAAGCGTAAAAACTCTTGTTGAGGGTGCTTTCTTCCGCCTTTAGGTGGAACGTTTGCAAGTGTGCCTTCGATAATTTTCAAAAGTGCTTGCTGAACACCTTCGCCTGATACGTCACGAGTGAGTGATGCTGATTCGCTTTTACGAGAAATTTTATCAATTTCATCTATATAGATAATACCACGTGAGGCTTTTTCTATATCGTATTCAGCATTTTGGAGAAGTTGAACAAGAATGTTTTCTACATCTTCGCCAACATAACCAGCTTCTGTAAGAGTTGTTGCGTCTGCAATTGCAAATGGAACATTGAGAACGCGCGCAAGTGTGCGTGCTAACAATGTTTTACCTGAGCCAGATGGACCTACAAGAAGAACGTTACTTTTTTCAAGTTCAACACTTTGCAGATCATCACCTTCGAGTTTTTGTTGCATTTCTGCAAACACTCTTTTGTAGTGATTGTGCACTGCTACAGAAAGAATTTTCTTAGCTTTATGTTGACCTATTACGTATTCATCAAGCTTTGCTTTAATTTCATGCGGAGTAAGTAAAGCTTGGTTCTCCGGGCTGTTTAGCTCTTCGTGGACTTCTTCATCCGCAATAAGAGTGTGGCAGTTTTGTACGCAAACATCGCATATAGCTATATCGCCATGAGTGATGAAATGTTTAGCTTGAAATTCATTTTTTCCGCAAAATGAACATTCTCTTGGAGTGTTATTATCTTGTGAGTTGTTTGACATTAATTTGCCTTTAATTCTTCACGCGAAGTTAGAATTTTGTCAATTATACCGTATTTAAGGGCTTCTTCGGCTGTCATGAAGTTATCTCTTTCGGTATCTTGAGTTATTTTTTTAATTGTTTGATTTGTATTTTTTGCCAAAATTTCATTAAGCATTGTTTTTGTACGTAAACTTTCCTTCAAATGAATATCCATATCAGTCACTTGACCTCTATAGCCACCGGAAGGTTGGTGAATCATGATTTGTGCGTGAGGAAGAGCGAAACGCATTCCCGGTTCTCCACCTGCGAGTAAAAACGCACCCATGCTTGCAGCTCTGCCCATGCACATAGTCGAAACCGGTGCTGAAATAAACTGCATAGTATCATAGATAGCCATGCCGCTTGTTACTGAGCCGCCAGGTGAGTTGATATAAAAATGTATTTCTTTTTCTGGGTCTTGTGATTCTAAAAACAGTAATTGAGCACAGATGAGTGCAGCAGAGGCATCGTCTACTTCTGTGTTAAGAAGGATAATGCGATCTTTTAGCAGACGTGAAAATATATCATATCCACGTTCACCACGTCCGGTTTGTTCTACTACCATAGGTATATTGTAGCTCATGCAGTAGTCCTTTTTTTAGTGTTATCAAGAATATCTACTTAAAATGCTCTTAATACCCAAAGGCATTAAGAGCAATTATAGATTTTTATAATGATTTCTTATGCTGATGGGGTTTCTTCTGTAGTTGTAACAGCATTACCGTCTTTATCTACAGGATTTTTAGTAGCGGTTGTATACATGTGTTCAAGAGCTTTAGCTGCAAGGAGTCTTTCGTTGATATCGTTGATTCCGCCGGTTTGGTATAATCTGTCAATAACAACTTTAGGATCTTGTCCGCTTTCTTGAGCAGCGCGTAAGATGTAGTCTTGAACTTCTTTTTCAGAGATAAGAATTTTTTCGCTAAATGCAAGTGCCATTAAGAATGCTTGTGCTTTTGCTTGTTTTCTTGCTTCAGTGTCAGCGTCATCTTCCATACGTTTTAATGCTTCAAGCATTTCAGCAGGTTCTTGACCTTGTTGTTGTAAGAAGTTACGAGCTTCCATTAAGTATTCGCTTTTATGAGCTTGGATTAAGCTTGGTGGAACTTCAAAGTCGAGAGCGTCAACTACTTGATCTAACAACTTGTTTTGGGTTTCAGTTTTGATTTTTTGCTTGTTCTGATTCATGATGTTATCAGACATGAAAAGATTGAATTTTTCTAAATCTTCAAAACCAAATTTTTTCACAAATTCTTCATCAATTTCAGGAAGTTCTTCAGTTGAAATAGAGTGTAGTTTTACACGCATATCAATTTCAAGACCACGGAAAGTTGGGTCTGGATAAGTGTCAATAACTTTAATTTTACCGGTAGTTTCTTCACCAGCTTTAAGTGTGCGAACGATTTTTTCAATGTCGCCTGATACAGGATCTGCTTCAGGTTTTAATTGAATATGAATGTTCTCACCTTTCATGCCAGGAACTGGTTTACCTTCAAATGTTCCTTCAACATCAACGATACATACATCATAATCAACAGGAGTTCTTTCTTCTGTTACCGGTGTAAGTTGAGCTGATGTTTGACGTAAACGGCGTGAGAATGAATCAAGTTCTTCAGCTGTAACTTCTGGTTGAACTTCGTCAACACTGAGTTCTGAAAGTGTAGGAAGAGCAATTTCTGGTAAAACTTCAAAGCTTATTGCAAAAGAATATGCAGCATCACGTTTTACAACTGTGTTTTCATTGCCTTCAATTTCTTCCATTTTAATACGTGAAATAGGAGTAATGTTTGCTTCGCTAAGTATTGATTGAATATTGCGATTAATAAGCGCATCGCTTGCACGTTGTTGAACGTCTTGTGGGAATTTACCTTCAATAACTTTAGCAGGTACTTTACCTTTTCTGAAACCATCAATAGTAAGATCTTTGCCTACTTCTTTTACAGCAGCATTGATATATTGGTTTACGTCAGCTGGTTCTAAGTTGACGATTAATTTTCTTGTTACTGTTGTTGGACTTTCAATGATATGTTGCATATTATCTTCCTTAAAAATTTTTCTAAATACCTAATGTCTATAGATAATGGATAGAATTTATCACTATAACCAAATCCTTTTAACACACACTTTCACGCTTGGCAAGCAAATTTTTTTGAGTAATATTTTTTCTGATTTATATTTGTCTCCGACGGGCAAAGGAAATGATTCCCTTTGCAAACCCCTTTTCTTTCTGATTCGTTCCTCGTTAGAAAAGAAAATGCTTTTGAAAAATATCCTGTGTCGCTTGAGACAATAGCTATAAAATCTATGCCATGCTATAAAATTCGTATTCACTTTACTAAAAACGATAAATTTGTTTCTTTATTCGCAGAAACCTTGATAAGATTTTTTTACTTTATCGGTAAAGGAGTAATTTTTTTGTAAGCATTTATTTCTTTTTCTCGAGGAACGAGAGAAAACGAAATAAGGTTTCCAAAGGGGATTATCCCTTTTGGTCGCCAAAGGCAAAAAACTTACAGCGCACTAACTAAATCCAGACTTGCAATTTATTGAAAGCTTGTATATATTGCGATTTATATTGAATGTGGAGGCGAATATGTCGAGGATAATAGCGGTAGCAAACCAAAAGGGCGGAGTCGGGAAGACGACTACGGCTGTTAATCTATCTTCTTCGCTGGCGATAATGGAGAACAGAGTTTTATTGATAGACTGTGATCCGCAAGCGAACTCTACATCAGCTCTAGGTTACGAACAAGAGAAGTTAGAAAAGAATCTTTATACTTCATTTTTTAATTTTGATGAATTAGATGAGGCACTTTTACAAACGCCGACTCCTTATCTCAAACTTCTTCCATCATCTACAGATTTGGTAGGAATTGAAATTGAGTTGGTTGATAAAATGGCGCGCGAATTTTATTTGAGTGAACTCCTCGATACTGTAAAGCATCAGTATGATTTTATAATATTAGATTGTCCACCCTCATTAGGTCTTATCACACTGAACTGTCTTTGTGCTGCTAAAGAACTGCTTATTCCTTTGCAATGTGAATTTTTTGCACTGGAAGGTATTGTAAAGCTTATGCAAACGTACGAACTTGTAAAGAAAAGATTAAATCCTGAACTTGCCCTCTTAGGGATAGTTCTAACAATGTATGACTCAAGAAATAAACTTTCAAGACAAGTAAAAGCAGAAGTAGAAAAATGCTTTCCAAATCACTTATTTAAAACAATAATTCCACGAAATGTAAGGTTGAGCGAAGCACCAAGTCATGGGAAATCAATTTTGCATTATGATATTAAATCTAAGGGTGCGGAAGCGTACTTAGAGTTTTCAAAAGAAGTTGTTATGAAAAAAAATCCAGGAAAAATATAATATGTCGGGTGTAAATTCAGGTTCAAAACAAGGTTTAGGCAGAGGTTTAGGCGCACTTTTAGGGGAAAGAGTAGAAGAAAAACGTCCCGATGATGCTTTAAAAGAACTTTCACTCTATGAAATTGTACCTTGCGCATCTCAGCCACGTAAATATTTCAGCGAAGAGCAGCTTAAAGAATTAGCTGCTTCAATACAAGAAAAAGGGATAGTTCAACCACTAGTTGTTCGTCCTATGCGTGATGGTAAATACGAAATTGTTGCCGGTGAACGTAGATGGCGTGCCGCAAAGATGCTTAGCCTTGAAACTGTGCCAGCAGTTGTGCGCACCTATACAGACGCTGATGCAATGACAATTGCACTTATTGAAAATATCCAACGTGAAAATCTTAATCCTATGGAAGAAGCAGAAGCCTTCTCCCTTTTAAAAGAAAAATTTAAACTTTCACAAGAAGAACTTGCAAAAAGTTTAGGTAAAAGTCGTTCAGGTTTGGCGAACTCTTTGAGGTTGCTAAATCTACCTAAAGAAATGAGAGATTTAATTTTTGAAGCAAAACTTTCTGCGGCTCATGGTAGAACTTTGCTCGCTTTGCATAATCAAGAACTACAGCCAGAACTTGCAGAACGCATTATCAATAATAACTTGAGTGTGCGTGACGCTGAAAATATAGTTGAATATGCAAACGCTTATCACTCTTTACCTGAATTACCAGAGATAGCAGAACATGCAAAAAATGATGAAAAAGAAGATGCTGCTCAAGTAAGTGATGTTAAAAAAACTACTCCGCGTAGAAAACTTGCTGAAAAATCTCAAGTATTTAAAAGCCTTCAAAAACACTTACGTGATCAAATTCACCGTGGAACAACTATTTCAGGTACTCTTGAAAATGGAAAAATTATCCTTCCGTTTTCTGGACAAGCTGAATTGGAGCACCTTTTGCATTTGCTTTCTCTAGCTCCTGAACTTTTTAATCTCGATACCGAAATAAATGATTCAAATGAAGTTGGGGAATCTGTATAAATGCTATTTTCCCGTATTTGTTTGCTTTTAAGTCTTTTTGTGTCTCCTGTTGTTGCTTATGCTGATAAAGACTTTGATGAATCTCTAGATAAGCAATTAAGTGAAGTATTAGAAGTGCCTGCTGCTAATTACGCGCCAGTTTATACTCTTACAGATAAACGTGAAATCAATAGCTATGACTTTACTCTTTATGAACGTGGAAGTGACGATGGGCTTAAGATTTTTATCTTAGGTGGTATTCAGGGCGATGAACCGGGTGGGTTCAATGCGGCTTCACTTTTGACAACTCACTATACTTTTGAAAATGCAAAGTTTTACATAGTACCGAATTTGAACTTTGAAAGTATTGTTAAAAGAGCACGACAAGTATCCGGAGATATGAATAGGAAATTCGCTAAGTTATCTACAAAAGATCCACAATACGATGAAGTTAAGCGCTTACAGAATCTTATACTAGAAGCAAAACCGGATATTATTATAAATCTGCATGATGGTTCAGGTTTTTACACTCCAAAATATATTTCTAGCCTTAGAAATCCGAATAGATGGGGGCAGACTTGTATTATTGACCAAGCTGAAATTGATTCTCCTTTTGGGAATTTAGAAGAAATAGCTGTAGAACTTACACAGTTAGCAAATACAACTATCAGTGATGAAAAGCATTTTTTTGAAGTTCGTAATACGCATACCGACAAAGGTAATGCTGAAATGGAAAAAACCCTTACTTGGTTTGGTGTGAAAAATAATATCGCCTCTTATGGTTTTGAAGTAAGTAAAGAATTTAATACGATTAATCGTGTACTCTATCACCTTACGCAATTAGAAGCTTTTTTTGATGTTTATGGTATAAATTATGATAGGAATTTTACTCTCACTCCAAAAGATGTAGAAAAAGCATTGAAATGTCAAGTGGTTGTAAAAATGGCAGATGGTAGAATTTCTCTTCCTTTGCAAGATATGAAAAATAATCAAATGGGCTATATTCCACTTCCTAAGAATTTTACTACAGTTGCACCATTACCGATTATAATTCCAATAAAAAAAGATAATCTCATAACAATGCACTACGGAAATAATATAATGACTAAATTCCGTACGCAGATTTATGAATTTTCAGATGAAAATCCAGAATTTAATGTCATGATAGACGGTGTTGAAGCAAAAGCTAAAGTAGGCGATATAGTAAAAGTTCAAGATTCTTTTCTACTTGAGCACTTAAATGGTTACAGAGTAAACGCAATTGGAGCTAAAAAAGAAATTGCTCAAGGTGATATCAAAACTGAAGCGGGTGTAGAACTTACGAAAAATGATTTTGATTCACGTTATGCTTTAGATAAGTCAAATAAAATTTTTAGATTTGAAATTTATCATGAAAAGAAATTTGTGGGAATGCTTTTAGTCGAATTTGTAGAATAAGAGCAAATCTTCCTTATGAAAGTTACCTGCAATCAAAATTTATAACCTTTGTATCAAGAATTTTTGATTTGTAGTTTTTAGGAGAATTTATGCACTTACCTGATAATCCCGAAGAATTTGAAGGTTTACATAATATTGAATGTTGGATTGGATTTGTAATTGGATTATTGCTATTTGCTTCAGTTTTTATTTTTGAACCACCGGTAGGTATGTCACCTGAAGCGTGGAAATGTTTTGGTTTAACCTCACTTATGGCGACATGGTGGGCAACTGAGGCGATTCCTATACCGGCAACCTCTTTTCTGCCGATGATTATGATACCGGCACTCGATTTGGGTACAATGTCAGAAGCACTAGCACCATACGCTAACACAACAATCTATCTATTTTTGGGTGGTTTTATCCTTGGTTTGGCAATGGAAAAATGGAATCTCCATAGAAGGATTGCACTTAATATTATTAATGTTGTTGGCTATAGAGGGCGATATCAAATCGCTGGTTTTATGGGAGCTACAGCATTTCTAAGTATGTGGGTAAGCAATTCAGCAACAGCTATTATGATGATGCCTATTGCACTTTCAGTTATAACAATGGTGGTGGACGAAAATGACCCAAATCATAAACGTTTTGCGGTTTCTTTACTCCTTGCTATTGCTTATGGAGCGAGTATTGGCGGAATGGCAACTCTTATTGGAACAGCGCCAAATGCTCTTTTACGTGCATTTTTAGAGGATTATTATAAGGTTCACATCGGGTTTGGGCAATGGATGATTCTTGGTATTCCTGTATCAATCGCTATGCTTCTAGTAACTTGGGTGTGGTTATGCCGAAAAAGATTTTATCTTAATTCAGAAAGTTCAGCTAAAATTATCAAAGAAGAAATCGAAAAGCTTGGTAAGTGGAATCTTGGCGAAAAGTACATTGCTATAGTGTTCACGCTCACTGCAATAAGCTGGGTGTTTGAGCCTATTTTAGATGATTATATTCCATTCATAAACGATAGTTTTTTAGCAATGTTTTCGGCGCTTACATTATTTGTTCTACCGGTTAATATAAGAAAACGCGAATTTGTAATGGATTGGGGAACTACTTCAAATCTGCCTTGGGGTACGCTGATTCTTTTTGGTGGAGGTTTGGCACTAGCAGCGGTGATTTCATCGTCGGGCTTGGCTGACTGGATTTCAATTATGCTTAGTGGGATTAAAGATATTCCTTTTATCATAACTACTTTTATTATTGTAACAATTATAATATTCCTTACCGAGGTTACATCAAATACAGCGACTACAGCAGCATTTCTTCCCTTACTTGGCGCGCTTGCCTCTACACAAGGGATTCCGCCGCAATTATTCGCTATTCCGGCAACAGTCGCTGCGAGTTGTGCCTTTATGATGCCGGTTGCAACTCCACCAAATACAGTTGTTTTTAGCACGGGTAAAGTTCCTATCAGTGCCATGATGAGAGCCGGACTTGTATTAAATATCGCAGGTATGTTTATTGTTACAGCTTTCTGCCATTTCTTGGTGGGTATTTTTGAATAATATTTATTAGAATTTTTAATAGATTGAAAGCGAGTTATGTAAGGAAACGAAAAATGCTTAACTAATTAAATATAAAAAGATATTTTTTTGTAATTACTTTTTCTTCTTTTTCTTGACTTTATAGCTATAATACGATATTGTTTCGGTAAATTTAATAAACTGGAAAAAATTGCTTACTTATCATAAATTTGCATATATTAAGCATAAACTTTTTAATAAATTTTCCGTTAAGTGTTTTGTATAATTTTGACGACATTATCTAGGGTGTGTTTCTATATTAAGAGATTTTGTATTTTTGAGAAGGAAAAATGTTTTTTATGAAAGGAGTGTATCAAAGCATACATGGCTTGAATAAAAAATTATTTTGACGTAGTTGGTTGTCAATAAAGCTGATAACGAAATTGCATTTTCATATCATAAGTAAGAAACCTAACCATATCTAACTATCAAAATCAAAAGAACTAATTTAGAAACATACCTTAAAGAATTTGTGACTAACAAAGACTAAGAGGTATAATATGACAACTAAAAATCGAATAATCTTTGGGTTTAGTATTTTAGCTTGTATGATTCTTGCTCTTTCAATGCTTAACTACAGTTCATCTAGAAAAACAATTGACGATTTAGAAGTCTTCAGTGTCGTTGATAGAGCTGATACTTCAACTTTTCAAATTGAGATACAAATGTATCAAGTAAACAATAACTTGGAACTTTTTGTACAGACAAATGAGCAAAAATATAAAGATGAAGTTTTTACTTCCGTGGACAAAATCATTGCTGGTTATAATGAACTTCTTACAATTATGCCAGAAGCAAATTCTGCAAACCTTAGAAATGCACTTAATGAAACAAAAAATCTTAAAGTTACATTAGAAAATCTTATAAAAGAAACCGCCGCATTTCATCAAGTTTATGAGAATAAATTTATTCCAACGTTAGCTAAATTTCATGATGTAACAAAAAAAATTACTGATGTATCTGTATCAAATAAGAATATGTCAATAATGCAATCATCACTTGAATTGCAAAACTATATTATTGTATTGTCTGAAAATATGCTTTCATTCTTGCTTGCACAAGATAGAGTTTTTCTTAAAGCAATTGTTGATAGTAGACCTCAAGTAAAGTCTAGAGTTGATAAGCTTGCTTTTTTAGAATTTTCAGTTCCTGACGGTCTTATTGGAGAACTTCGTACCTTGCACGAAGAATTTGAAAAAATTGTTGAAGACTTATATCAAAAAGCATTACGTATAAACGATTATAATGACATTTTGCCAGAAGAACAACTTGCACTTTCTACTATTACAGCAGAGATTAGTGCTCGAGCTTCTGCAAGAGCAAGTGAAATTTATACCCTTATTCTTGATGAAAGTGAAGGAACAGCAAGTCAGTCAATTATACTTTCAGGCATAGCGCTAGTATTAAGTATTATAATAGCGGTAGTTATTATTTCCAAACTTGCGAACACTCTTAAAGAAATGGCTAATTTAGGTCAACATATAGCTAATGGTGATTTTAACAAAGAGTCGAATATTAAAGAAAAAGGTGAAATTGGTCTTGTGTTATCAAGTATAAGAGATATTTCTCAAGTACTTGTAAAAATGATAGGCGAGTCACGTAAAACTGCAAATGAAGCTGCAAGCGGACTATTAGAAGCTAGAATGGATTTGACAGAATTTAAAGGTGAATACAAAAATCTAGCGCTTACGATTAATACAGTGTCTGATTCTTACATGAAGTATCTTGAGAATATGCCTACTGGGCTTTTTACAGCAACACCGCAAAATGATGTGCTTTATATGAATAATGCAGCAAAGAAAATGGTGCTTGTAGAGGATACTCGTGGTAAAAAATGTTCAGATTTATTCCGCGCACATTGTTGTGGTAGCAGTTCAACATGTTTGGGGTGCATATCTATTGCTCGCAGAGGTACTTTATCGGGTGAGGCATTATGTGCAACACGAGGCGGCGATAAAATTTTATCAGTATCCGCTGATCCTCTTTATGACTTAGACGGCAAAGTAGTTGCATATGTTGAACTTCTTCATGATGTAACACAAATAAAAGAACAAACAAACGCGATTAAAGTACTTTCAGAGCAAGCAAATGATGTTGCGCTAAGAGTTGCTTCAGCAGCTGAAGAGCTTTCATCACAAACAGAAAATATTGTTCAAGGTTCAAACTTGCAAAAAGAACGCATTGAAGGTACTTCTGCCGCGATGACGCAAATGAATGCTTCAGTAATAGAAGTTGCAAGAAATGCAAGCATTACAGCAGAACAAGGTGAAAATGTTCGCCTAAAAGCAAGTGAAGGTATTACAACTTTAGGTAAAATGACGGAATCAATGACGGCTCTCAGTAATTCATCAGAAAATCTAAAAGGTAATATGGCTAAACTAGATGAGCTTGCAGAGGGTATTGATAGTGTTATCAATGTAATTACAGATATTGCAGATCAAACAAATCTTCTTGCTCTTAACGCCGCTATAGAAGCAGCAAGAGCAGGTGAAGCCGGTAGAGGATTTGCTGTGGTAGCTGATGAAGTTCGTAAGCTTGCAGAGAAAACAATGTCTGCAACAAGCGAAGTAGCAGCTAGTATTCGTGCAATTCAAACATCAAGCAGAGCAAATCAGCAAGAGGTTTCAAGCGTAGTAACTTATGTTGATACAACTGCTCGTCTTGCTCAAGAATCAGAAAATTCATTACAAGAAATTGTAAGTTTTACAACTCAAACATCTGAAATGATACAAAATATATCAACAGCAGCGCAAGAACAAAAGAATGTATCAAATGAAATATCACACTCTATGCTTGATATCAGCGATACTGTAAACAACACAACTGATGCAATTATCCAATCTGCGGAAGCAATTAGAGAGCTAACATTACAAGCTCAAGAATTACAATCTTATATGAGTAAGGTAAAGTAAGTCCACAAACTCTCTGAATTTAGAAATACACTCTATAATAATGTTAAATATAAAAAGGGAAAGCAAACTATGTCGGCTTTCCCTTTTTTTGATTTGTAGATAGATTTAGAAAGATAGTCTAAAAAAAGTATAAATACAGAACAATAGCAACTAAAATTCTATAGTAGGCAAATACTCTAAAGCTATATTTTGAAACAAAGGATATAAAAAGCTTAATTGCAAGAACTGCAAATATAAATGAAAATAAAATACCATATCCTAGAAAAGCAATATCAACAGTCGTAAGAGCTTCAAAGGATTTAAGAAAGTCATAAGCAGAGGCAGCAACGATAATAGGCACAGCTGCAAAAAATGAATATTCAGCAGCTGTTTTACGTGATAAATTTAGAAACATACCACCCATAATAGTTGATGCTGAGCGTGAAAATCCTGGGCAAAGCGCAAGAATCTGAAACAAACCAATACCAAGAGCAAGGCGTGGAGTGAGTTCATCAATAGATTCAATTTGCTTAGTATTTTTTGATTTTTTCTCTTGAAAATGTTCGGCAATTAACATGAAAAATGCACCAACAACTAAAAAGAAAAGAACACTTTGCACACTAAAAAGCATTTTTATATACTTATGAAGAATTAATCCAAGTAAAGAAGCTGGTAGCGATGTAAGAAATAAGAGATATAAGCCATAAAAACCTGAAAATTTAGGTGGATTTTCTTTAGCAGGAAAGAGTAATCCCCAAAATCTTTCAAAATAGAGCCACAAAACTGCAAACATTGCACCAATTTGAATAACAACTTCAAAGCCTTCTACTGTTCCTTCAGAGCCAAATCCTAGAAGATGATTTGTAAGTATTAAGTGACCGGTTGATGAAACTGGTAAAAATTCTGTTATACCTTCAACAAAACCAAATATAAGAGCTATAAAGGGCATGGAAAGAGAGGCAAGTGTTCCCATAAATTCAAAAATAGGTGCTAAAAAAATAAGTGATTCCATAGATTTTATTAGCTTGTAATTGCGCGTTCAACAAAGCGCAAGGTTTCTACATAAAGATTTTGTGGTGCATAAGGGGTAAGAACATTAGTTCTATTTACGCCAACAAGCATGGAAACAATAACCTGTTCAGTTGCTTGAATAGGAAGTTCACGAATGCTACCGTCAACCATACCACGCATAAGGCTTTGTTCTAAAATTTTATGTACTTCATTAAATTTATCGAACATTATTTGTCTGTCATCAGTAACTTTCATATCGGAATATGGTGAACAACGCACAAGAACAAGCCAATTTGAATTTGGATTTATTGTAAAGTCTAAATAAGCTTTACAATAAGATAAAACAGCTTCTTTGCCACAAGAAGTTTCATTAACAGCATTTTCTAGGACTGCTAGAAAGTTATCTAAAACGTCCATTCCGGCAGCAAGGAATAATCTTTCTTTGTTCCCGTAGTGGTGAGTGAGCAGCCCTAAAGCGACATTTGCTTTGTCTGAAATTTTTTTAAAAGTTGTTTCTGTAAACCCGTACTCACCAAAAAGTTCTTTAGCAGCTTGAAGAAGAGCTTCTTTTTTAGTCATTGTTTTCCCCTAATAAAACAAATCAAAATACAATTTTAACCATAAATATTTATCTTATAAGAATAAAATTATGATTAGAACCAAAAATTCAACATATCTATACAATACTTTTAAAAACTATTCAAGATAAAATTTTCAGTAAAATTTTCAAATAATTAGAGAAAGTATTAGACGAATGTGAAATTTTTCATTTATGAATTGATATTTTTTTGAAAATTATAGAATGTCAGCATATTGACAAGAAGAAAGTAAAGATTATTTTTTATGTGATTGAAGTGTATAATTAAGGAGTGCTAAATGTCTGTTACGTATAAAGATTATTATGAAGTTCTAAATGTAACTCGTAGCTCGACAAAAGATGAGATTGCAAAAGCTTATAAAAAGCTAGCAAGAAAGTATCATCCGGATTTAAATCCGAATAATTCAGAAGCAGAAGACAAATTTAAAGAAATAAATGAAGCATACGAAGTTCTAAAAGATGATGAAAAAAGAAAGCTCTATGATCAACTAGGTCATAATTGGCAACATGGGCAGCAGTTCCAAAATGGTGCGGGCGGTCATGATTTTTCACAATTTGGCAACTTTGGCGGTGGGCAGTTCAGCGGTGGGGGAGATTTTTCTGACTTTTTTGAAATGCTATTTGGTCAAAGGGGTGGACCTCGCGGCGCAGGCGGTGCGGGTGGTGACCCATTCGGCGGCTTTTCAAGTAGACAACGCAGAGGTCGTGATATTGAAACTGAACTTACAATCACTTTGGAAGAGGCTGTAAACGGTGGAGAAAAACACTTTACTCTCAATAATAAAACGCTGAAAGTTAACCTTCCAAAAGGTGTAAAAAATGGCGGAAAGCTTCGCCTACAAGGGCAAGGTTCTGCCGGTGCACCAAATGGTGATTTATACATCATACTTCACTATGCAAAACATCAAAACTTTGAAATTGAAAATGATAACTTGATTTGTGAAGTAGAACTTTCACCAACCCAAGGAATGTTTGGTGCAAAAGTTTTAGTGCCAACTTTAGAAGGTAGTGTAGAGCTGAATATTCCGGCTGGTTCAAGTAGTGGAAGAAAATTACGTTTGCGTGGTAAAGGTTTAGGGGCACCAAGTAAAAGAGGCGATCTATACGCAAAAATCGTAATTTTATTACCAAAATTTGATGACTTATCAGATAAACAAAAAGAACTATGGCAAGAATTACATCAGGAGGAAACAAATAATGACTGAACCAAATAAAGTGGATATCGACCTCTCACAGTCTGATTTTCCCTCAAAATCTCGTCTTATTACAAAAGATGAATTTCTTTCACAAACATCACTTTCGAGTGAACGCTTTGATGAATTATTAGAAATGGGTTGGTTGAAAGCTACTCAAAAAACAGAAGAAAGTCTAATGTTTACTTCATCAGATGTTTATAAAGTACGCAAACTCGAAAGAATTTGCGCTGACTTTGAAATTCAAGCATTACCGGCTGCAATCATAGTAGATTTGCTTGATAGAGTAGAAACTCTTGAAAGCGAAATTCAAGAATTGAAATCTAAGATTAGATAAGTTTTTATGAAATTGAAGTTTTTTCGAGAGAGGGAAACCACAACTTTTGAAAAGGGAACTCTTCCCACTCTAAGTTTTCCCTCTCTCGAGCACTCACTCTTCCCTTACAAAATTTATAACATTGGTACATAAAATCCTCATTTTAGCTATTGTAATTCTAAGTGTCACCGAAAAAAGTTACCTTAACTACTTGTTAAATCTTGAGTGGCATTGAAACACTCTCTAGACAAAAATTTTTAGCTTTAACTCATTTTTTTGAAGAAGCATTGAATTAATAGAATTTTATTTTGAAATATTTTCTTTGATGATAAAGGAAATAATTTGCTGAGAACGACTCATTCCTTTCCGACAAGGAACGAGTAGGAAAGAAATGGGAATTTTCAAGGAAATCACTCCCTTGAGCCGTCGGAGACATCTATACATAAAGGATAAAATCATTATGGATATGAATAAACTAACAATAAAATCACAAGAAGCACTGGCACACGCTCAGTCACTTGCATATAAGATGGAACATCAGGAAGTTGATGTTGAACATCTAGCATATACATTAGTTGAACAGGAAGAAGGTCTTGTAGGTAAGATACTTACAAAATTAGGAATTAACCAACAGTCATTTCTTTCTGCACTTAACAATGCACTTGATAAAAGACCAAAAGTAAGAGCATCAGTAGAGGATATGAATCAAATTCGTATCTCTGGCAGACTTGCAAAAGTATTGAGTCTTTCCCAAGAATTAGCTAAACGTTTGAAAGATGAATATATCAGCGTAGAGCATATTTTTGCTGAATTGATTTCTAAAAACGTGGGATATGCACCGGCAGGAAGCATTCAAGATGTGCTGAAAGAATTTTCGCTCACACAGGAAAAATTTCTACAAGCAACGGCAGAAATCCGTGGTTCTCATCGTGTGACCTCGGCAAGCCCAGAGGATAGCTTTGAGGCTTTGAGTAAATATGCTCGTGATCTTGTTGAAGCCGCATCTAAAGGAAAGCTTGACCCTGTTATCGGTCGTGAAAATGAAATTCGTCGCACAATACGTATATTATCACGACGTACAAAGAATAATCCGGTTCTTATAGGTGAAGCGGGAGTTGGTAAAACAGCAATTGTGGAGGGCTTGGCATTCCGTATTCTTAATGGTGATGTGCCGGAAGGGCTGAAAAATAAAAAGATTTTTTCACTTGATATGGGGTCACTCATTGCAGGTGCGAAATATCGTGGAGAATTTGAAGAAAGACTCAAAGCTGTTTTGAAAGAAGTGGAAGATTCTAATGGAGAAATTATTCTATTTATAGATGAAATCCATTTGATTGTTGGCGCCGGTAAAACTGAGGGTAGCATGGATGCAGGAAATCTCCTAAAACCAATGCTTGCCCGTGGTGAATTGCACTGTATAGGAGCAACAACAATTGATGAATACAGGAAATATATTGAAAAAGATCCTGCACTTGAAAGACGTTTTCAACCTGTTCTCGTGGAGGAACCAACAACAGAAGATGCAATTTCAATACTTCGCGGTCTAAAAGAAAAATTTGAAGTACATCACGGGGTTAGAATTTCAGATTCCGCAATTGTAGAAGCCGTAATTCTTTCACAACGCTATATTGCAGATAGACAGCTCCCCGATAAAGCAATTGACCTTATAGATGAAGCTGCTGCGCTTATTCGTACTGAAATTGACTCTTTACCAGCTCAGTTAGATGAAGTAAATCGCAAAGTTATGCAGCTTGAAATTGAGCGTGAGGCTCTTCGCAAAGAAACGGATGTCGCATCGAAAGAACGTCTAGAAAAACTTGAGAATGAACTTTCTGAACTTCGTGTTCAGCAAGCAACATATAAAGCTCAATGGGAAAATGAAAAATCTTCAATTGATAGAGTTCGTCAAATCAAGACAAGTATTGAAGAAGTGAAAAGACAGATTGAAGAAGCTCAACGTGAATCTAATTATGAAAGAGCTTCTCGTCTGCAATATGATGATTTAGTGAAGCTTGAAAACGCCCTTAAAGCGGCTGATGAACTAAGTCAAAACGAGCACAGACTCCTTAAAGAAGAAGTTCGCCCTGATGATGTAGCAGGTATAGTTGCACGCTGGACTGGTATACCAGTTACTCGATTACTTGAAAGTGAAAAAGAAAAACTGCTTTCTCTTCCAAGCGAACTTCATAAAAGAGTGGTGGGACAGGATGAGGCAGTACAGTCGGTGTCTCAAGCAGTTCTTCGTTCGCGAGCAGGGCTTTCTGATCCAAATAGACCTGTGGGTTCTTTCCTCTTTTTAGGGCCTACAGGTGTTGGTAAAACTGAACTATGCAAGGCACTTGCAGAAGCTTTATTCGATACAGAAGATAATATGGTTCGCCTTGATATGAGCGAGTATATGGAAAAACACTCCGTATCACGTTTGATAGGAGCACCTCCGGGGTATATTGGATACGATGAAGGCGGTCAGCTAACCGAGGCTATTAGACGCAGACCGTATTCTGTTATATTATTTGATGAAATTGAAAAAGCTCACCCTGATGTTTTCAATACTCTTCTTCAACTTCTCGATGATGGACGCTTAACAGATTCACAAGGTAGAACTGTTGATTTTAGGAATACTATAATAATTCTTACGTCAAATATTGGTTCTCATATTCTACTTGAGGGGATTGACGAGCGTGGTAATCTTTTTGAAAATGTACGCTCAAATATCATGGCAGAACTGCGTAATTACTTCAGACCTGAATTCCTGAATCGTATTGATGATACAGTTCTTTTCAAGCCACTTCAAGAATCTCAAATAGAAAAAATTATTGATATTCAGCTTTCTTCACTTCTAAAACGTCTTGAATCAAGGCATATAACACTTGAAATCACGCATAAAGCAAAGCAATATATAGCACAAGCGGCATATGATCCTCTTTTCGGTGCTCGACCACTTAAAAGATATTTACAGCATGAACTTGAAACTCCGCTTGCAACATATATTATTAAAGGTCAAATCAAAGAAAATCAGCATGTTGTAGTTGAAATGTCGCTCGTTGATTCTCCTGATACTGATGCACCTTTACGTTTTGGTATAAAATCTGACTCAAGAATTGAGTGGCTTAGAGATTAATATAATCATTAACAAGAGTATGTTTCTAAATTAGTTATTTTAATAAAATCTGATTTTACCTTGTCAAAAATACAAAATTTTATAATTTAGAAATACGCCCTAGAAAGGGGAAAATTGCATTTTGTTGTAGCATGCAATTTTCCCCATTTTTGTAATCAAATTTTAGAATTTTATAAATGTCCTAAAGTTTGGCAAGAATATTTTGAGAAGCAGAATTTTTTTGTACATAATGAATATTGTTCTCACGCCAGTAACCAGTTTTAGTTGAATCAGTAGGTACAATTTCTATTGTGTCGTCCGGATACCCGAAAGCAAGGATTAAGTAAGAATCAAGATTTGATTCTTCAATAATAGGAAAAGAATCAGCAAGTTTTACTTTGTTAAAAGCACCAATCATACAAGTCCCGATGTTTTTTTCAGCTGCTGCAAGCTGTATTGTTTGAGCGATTATTCCAATGTCCATTGTTTGAAATAAGCCAATATCTTTTTGAGAACAAAGAATAATATATGCTGTTGGGTGCATGTTTGAGAATTCTTTTCTAGCTTCGTAGTTTAATCCGGAAAGATTTATAACTTCATCAACAACTTGAACATTTTCTTTTGTGTTAACAAGTATATAGCGAGTTGGCTGTTGATTTCTGGCTGAGGGGCAATGTGAGGCAATTTCAATGAAGTTATTAAGTATTTCATCAGATATTTTTTCTGATGTAAAACGTCTGTATGTACGAGCTTTTGAAACAAGATTCTTTAATTCCATTTCTAATCTCCTTATAATAAAGTATTTTAGAGTATATTTATGAGTTAAACTATTTCTATAAAATAGGCAAGAGCATACTTATTCAGACTATTCTCAGATTTTAAAAATTTTGATAATCTCTATAAATTGAGTAATTTTTTTGCATTAGTACCTAAAATCATAGATTTTTCATTCTCAGAGAGCGGTGTTTTTCTAAGCGATTCCATTTCTTCAAGAGCTTTACTCCAAGGAGCATCTGATGCAAAAAGAATTTTATCAGTACCATGTTTTTCAACAATTTTAGTAAATTGTTCAGTTGTGAAGTGATTAAATCCCATGCAAGTATCTAGATATAATGGCTTGCCTGCAAGATGTTCATAGACTTCATCCCATTCACGATATCCACCTAGGTGAGCAACTACGATTTTTTCATTTGGAAAAATATCAGCTAGCTGTGCAAACTGTTTAGGCGAACTTTTATATGGCGGTGGCATACCATCATCTTCACCAGCATGAAATAACAGGATAAGCCCTTTAGAAAGTGCATATTCGTATGCTTTAAGCATTTTTAAGTCAAGAAGATGAAAATCTTGATATTCTGTGTGTAGTTTTATACCTTTCAAGCCAAGGCTTAGAATATAGTTAATATCACTTTTAAAGTCATCTGTATGCGGATAAAAAGAGCCGAAAGGAATGATTTTAGGAGATTCTATATTTGCAGCCCATTTATTTAGTGTAAGGGTTTGAGATGGTTTAGTTACTATAGGAACGATGACAGAATAATCAATTTTCCAAGCATCCATATTTTGAAGTAAGCCATCAACTGTTCCGTCATGACAGGCAGAAAGTCTACCGTCACCTTTTTTAAGAAGGATTGATATAGCTTTAGGCGCTAGATAATCGGGGAAAACATGTGTGTGAAAATCAATAATCATAATTAATTGTCTTGTTTAGCAGTTAAAATGACTGCAAGATAGAAGGTGATGCCTGCAATTATAAGAGAAGGCACAATTGCATTTATCTTATAAGGAAGTACAGGATTGAGTATGAAAAAAACGTATGATGCTAAACCGCAAATCATAGAAGTTATAGCTCCATTTGCATTTGCTTTTTTCCAGTAAAGACCGAATATAAAAGGAAATAAGAAAACAGCTTCAAGTCCACCAAAGGCAAAAAGGTTAATCCATACCAGTAAATCAGGTGGATTTAAGGCGGCTAAAAACACACAAACTCCAAGTACTATAGTAACAATAAATGATGAGAAACGTATTTTTTTCTCTTGCATTTGTGCGATATCATCTTTTAGTACAAAGTGTATGTATAAATCCTTAATAATAGCTGCTGAAGCTAGTAAAAGCATGGTATCAACTGTTGACATTATTGCTGCCATTGGGCCTGCTATAAAAACACCTGCCCAAAAAGGTGAGAAAAGTTCAAGTGTTAGAGTAGGAATAATTAAATCTCCACTTTTAAGATTGGGAAATATCACACGTCCAAATGCTCCACACAAATGAAGAGAAAGCAAAAGAAAACCAATTACTATCGTACCAATGAGCATAGCTTGTTGTAATGATTTAGTATCTTTAAAGGCTAAACACTTTTGCACTGTTTGAGGTAAACCAAGAATTCCAAGTCCTACAAGAACCCAAAATGACATCATCATAGGAATAGGAACGGCATTATTAGGTCCATAAGGGCTTATTAATCCAGGATTTATTTCTCTCAGTGAGACAACAGCGTTTTCTACACCACCAGTTGCTTGTAATACAACGAATAGTAAGGCAAAGGCTGCAATCATCATCACTATTCCTTGAAGTGTATCTGTAATGGCAACTGCTCTAAAACCACCTATTGATGTATAAATTATTACAGTTAGCGCAAAAATCATAAGTCCGGTTTCGTAGCTGTAGCCTGTAACTGATTGAAAAAGTCTTGCTCCACCTATAAACTGTGCAAGCATGGCTGCCATAAAGAAAATAACTAACGATAACGAAGCAATAAGTACAACAGCTGAAGAATTATATCTTTTATAAAGAAAATCTGTAAGTGTGACGCACTTTAATTCACGAGTGACCTTAGCAAATCTCGAGCCAAGCACACCGAGTGTAAGAAAGGTTGTAGGTACTTGAATCATAGCCAATAAAACCCAGCTCAAACCGAGAGTATACGCCACTCCAGGCCCTCCAACAAAAGAAGAAGCAGAAGCATATGAAGCGGTTACAGCCATAGCAAGTACAAATCCACCAAGTGATCGGCTTCCTAAAAAATATTCTTCTAAAAAGTTTGAAGTGCCAGATAATTGCGCTTCTTTGCTTGCTTTTCTAGAATAAAAAGCAATAAATAAAGATATACATAAATATACTATTATAGGAAGTAAAACATCATTCATTATTCAGTCTCATCGTTTTTAGAGAATATTTTAAGTATTAACACGTATACAGCAACACAACAGAGAGGGTATGCTATAATACATGAAAAGAAGAACCATGCAGGAAAACCAAAAATTAAAGTATAATCATTAGGATCGCCACTGCCTAAGAAGTAAGCAAAGCACACAGACCATGAAAAATACATACTATAAAGTAGAAGGGTGTATTTTGCTTCTTTTTTGGATTTGCTCGGTTTGTTCATTGTAAATACCTCTTGCAAGAGAATTACTTTTTTTTATTTTTAAATCAACCAGAATTTATTGATTGTGTAAACAATCAATTTAATTAATAAAACTTACCTCGATTAAAGTCAAATTAATTCTTCATAAATTTCGTGAGCTAACCTACTTATATTGATAAGCAAGTAGGGGATATTTCTAAATTAATTCTTTTGATTTTATATAGTTGCATGAAGTTAAGCGAGGTACTTTAAGAAAAAATAGCATTTAGCTACTGATTTATTAACAAACGACTACATCGAAGTAATTTTTTATTCAAGTCTCATATGTTTTGATATTCTTCTTTTATAAAAAAACATTTTTCCTTGTCAAAAATATAAAATCTAATAATTTAAAAACACACCTTAATCATAGTTTCAACTCTATGTTTATAAAGATGAGAAGAAATTATTTCGTTTTTGATGTATTTTTTTAAATTATTATAGTGACTTGTATTTAAACTGAGAACTTTCATTTTCATCTGCAGTTCATCTGGAGTTGCTACTGTAATTGATTCTTGATGTTCATTTGAGAAAATTTCAAGCCCTTTAGTAGGAGCAGAAAATAAAAATCCATCTGAAAGCCAAACGTCAAAATGTCTTTGCGTTAGGGCGTTAGGCATAAGCATTGATGGAATATTGAGCGTAAAATTAGCTCGATTATAATAGCTTGGGAGCGTGGTATAATAGTCAATAGGTGGAAGAAGTTTTGGCTTGTTTAGTAAATCATTCCAACCTTTATCGCCAATAATTGTGAGATTTTTAGATAGTTTATCTAGCCAAAATACTTTATTAAATAAATCTAGCTCGCTCGCAAAGTAAGAAATTTTTCTAAAATCGTGCGAACCCCAGAGTCTAATGTTTTCATATTGCTTTAGTTCGTTATATATTGTGTGAAAATTAATGTTAGCTATAGACTTTTTTGAGATATAAGAAGTCAATATTTCTGACTTTTTACTCTCAATAAAATTTGATGTTTTGTCTACAGCATTAAAAAACGAAGATTTATCTGTAAAAGCTGAGTGCCCTATAAAAAGTAACTCAATGTTGTCGATACTTTTTGCTAATTTTTCAGAAACGTGAGTTGTTTGTGAACCAGCTAGAGGTAGGTAATAAACATATTTTGCGCCAAGTTCTCTGAGTTGTGGAATAAATGAACTGTCACTCACAAAAATGTGACACTCCTTCCACCAATCACTTTTAAAGGCTGATAATATGTTCCATACGTTATCTACAATCCATAAAGCTAAAGGTATTTTCAAATGTTCTAATAAAGCAAAAGTACGTCCATTTGAATCTAGAAATCTACCATTAATTGATATGAAGAAGTCAGGTTTTTCAAGTTGAATAGTTTCTTTAATATTATAGTAGGATAGTTCATTTATCTGTAAAATTGACAATGGGTTAGCAGTAGAAGTTCTTGCTTGATGCTTTAAGCAAGTGTAGCCGCATTCCTCTAAAGCATCTTGAACTTCTCGATGCATTAAATCATTTTCAAATGATGCAAAGAATACCTTTTTACGAGCAGAACTATTTGTGTTATTGGAATATTTCTTTGATATATCAAGATAGTTTTGCATAGAGCTTACTAAAAGATCTTCAATTTTTAATAGTAATCTATTCCAGTATGAGGGAAAAAGAGATAAATTTTGCTTGTAAATATAAATAGCTAGTTCTGAGAGGTTTTCTTGATTTTGTAAAAAAATAAGAAGCTCATTTTCTGTAAGATACTGAGCTTTCTCTATGTGGCTAACTTCAACATTACCTTCTTCACATGCTTGAGTAAAGAGGGGATATTCATACACATAGATTTCTTCATTATCGCTTAAAATATTTAGGGTGTCATCAGCTGCATTGTAACCAAGACCGAGAAAGAGAATTTTTTTAGGCTTCTTTTCTAGCTGTTCATTTTTAGTAGAATATGGATTAAAGTTGAGCGGATTTAGATAGAGAAATGAAAACAAGCCGCGAGCTAAAGTTTTTTGCGTTCCGTGCTGGTCTGCAATTTTTTTAGCGTTGCGGCTTGTAAATGTACTCATTAAGAAATCCTTAACGTGTGATAAAGTTCAAGTTATTTTACCTTTTCAGGTGGACGCCTATCATCAATATCAGGGAAGAAGCTTGGGTCGTCTTTGAAATCATCTTTTACGAAAAGCAAGCAATAGCAAGCACCAAACTCATCGAGGTCTTCTTTGCAATACACGCATGGACAAATGATATCTTCATCATCTTCCATGTTTCCAGTTGCTAGTCTACAAGGGCAAGCAAGGTTATTGTATTTTTCATGATTAGCCAGAAGACTATCAATTGTTCTTAGTCTGTGCTCTTCATCTGCGTGGAGATAGAAACCATCTTTTTCAAATGTTTTAAGATAATTATGAAGTTCGTTCTGGTTCATTTTTTATAGCCTCTCTCAATAAGTGTTCACGAAAACCTACGACTGTTTTGCCTGAAGGCATAATAAATGTTGGAAAAGAACCTTTTTCGTTGAATTCTTTTAGAACTCGCATAATTTCTTTTCTAATATCGCCACTGAAAAGGTCAACATGTATGAGTTTAAACGCAATTTGGTTTTCTTTTAGAAATTTTTGTGTTCGTATACAATGTTGACATGTAACTAGTGCATAGAGAACAGGTAGATTTTGGCCTGTTGGATCTGTAGCTATCTTATATTGTTCGCGTAAATTTTCCGGCAAGTCATCAATATTGATTTCTACTTTTTTTTCTGGTTCTACTACTTCGGGTTTAGCCAAAGGTTTTTTACTTTTTTTATAAATAAAAATTATAAGTAAAACGACTACAGCCAAAGATATAATAATTGTTGCTGGCAAGTTATACTCCATAACAAAACACTCTCCCCCAAATGAGGTTTTGAGGGAGAGTAATATTTTTAGTCTTCAGGTGTACATTCCATGTCAAGGTCATTAGGGACGACCATAACAGGGATACGTGTTTTTCCAATAACACTTTGAGAAGCTCTTGAGTTGAAGAAGTTGAAGAATCCTTTGGTTGACATACTACCCATAATGATAACATCAGCACAAAGTTTATCAGCTAAAATAAGAAGTTCGTTTGCCGGATTACCAACAGTTACAAAACCTTCGCAATCAAGGCCTTCAAAATTTTCAGTGATAAATTTATCGAGGAACTTTTTTGCGCCTTCTTCTGCTTGATCAAATACACCTTTTGCTACTTCAGTATCTGAAACAAAGCTACGGAGGTGATCCATAGAAGGTAGTGAGTGCACTACAAAGATTTTAGCGTCATTTTGTTTAGCAAGTTCACGAGTATAGTATACAATATCTTCGCTGTGTTCGATAAGGCTGATTGAGCAAATAATGTTTTTGAAAGTTGACATACAATTCTCCTTTAATGTTTAACTGAATATCTTACCGTAGTAATTTTCATATATTTAATCTACTATAAAGTTCTAAAATATGCAAGTTGTTTAGTGATTATTTTAACTTGGTTTTGTTTTTGAAGTAAATTATTATATTTATTTATGATATTAGAAATATTGTTTATGATAAATAAGTATCAAAAATAGATAGAACAATATAAAAAACAAAATTAAAATTACTTTAAGTAAAAAAATCAATCCAAAAACTATAATATTTTGAAGAAGATAGGGTTTACCATTTATAAGTCAAATTGAGCTAAGAGGCTGTCAATATTAACCTGACCGTTAGAAGAGTCAGGGCCTTTTAGTTGTTTACCCGGTAGCATTATTTTTTTATCAATATCGCTAATTGCATTTTCAAAGTGCTTTAGGTTTGTGAGGAGTTTTTTAATTCTCTGCCCATTCAAATCTTGGAAAGAAAGCAATGAGATAACTTCAGATAAATCTTCACCGATTCCTACCTCATTATCGCGGAGCATTTGCAGTTCTTCAGCTGTGAGTGAATCTTTTTTAAATAGCTCTTTTCTTTCTTCATGTAGTTCTATATGACGTTCTACGTAGTCAAGAACTGATAAAGTTGCATTTTCTGATTGTGTAAGAATAGAATTTAGATAGTTATAACTTTCAACGATGAGCTGTCTAAGGGTGATGAATTCACCGTCTGCTTGATCTGACTGCATTATAGTCTCCTTCTTTTGAGGATTATTTATAAAGATGCTTTAGAGCAACTTGTGTGCCAAAAGCAATAATATGATCCTCTGGTTGAATCACAGTACTACCCTGTGGAACAATTACTATTCCCTTACGTAAAATACTGAGAATTAGAATACCTTTTGGAAGGTCTAAATCTTTGATTGCTTTATTTAGATAAGGAGAATCAGAAGTGAGTTCTATTTCAAGAATTTCAGCTTCTTCAGCACCTATGCTAACAGAGGCAAAGACTTTTCCTTCACGTATATAATTCATAAATGAGTTAACCGCAGCCAAGCGCGGGCTCACGCTATGGTCAATTCCTATTGTTGAGAGTAAAGAAACATAACTTGATTTATTAACTCTTGCAACAGTGTCTCTCACACCTAAACTTTTAGCAAGTAAGCAGGTGAGAATATTTGTTTCTTCATCTTCGGTAACAGAGACGAATACGTCCATTTTACCGATATTTTCAGTAACAAGAACTTCTTTTTCTCTTGCATCGCCAAGCAATACAAGACTAGAGTTTAGTTCAGATGCTAAATATCTAGCTCTTGTTTCATCTTGATCAATAAGCTTTACAGTCAATCCCCTAGCTTCAAAAAGCAGAGCAAGTTGTAAGCCAATGTTACCACCGCCTACAATGCAAGCTGACTTAAATAAGGCATTATGTTTATTAAGTAATTTTAAAAGAAATTTCTGTTTTGACGACTGATAAACAAAATAGACAATATCATCTTTTTCTATAGTGTCTTCACCGGAAGGAATAAAGAGCGTACCCTCCCTTCTTATAGCAGCAACAAGAATATCGTCGCACTTTGTGAGGGCTCTGAAGTCGAATAGTGGATGCCCTATAATTTCGCTTTCTTCAACCTTATAGCATACCATACGGACTTGACCTAATGCAAATTCAGCATAATCAAGTGCTTGCGGTAAAGAGAGAAGACGGTCAATCATGCGAACAACAGCATCTTCCGGATTAACTATAAGGTCGATTTCAAGTCCATGTTCTTTGAAAAGATGCGTATAAGCAGCGTAATCATTAGCACGTACACGAGCAAGTCGCTTGCACGTTGGATTCAGCATTCCAACAAAGGTTGAGATAAGAAGATTCGTTTCATCAACATTAGTTGCAGCAATACATACATCAGCACTTTTAATGCCGGCATTTTCAAGAACCTGTGGGTTAGCGCCGGAACCTGGGAGGATTTGTACATCCAAGGTGTTTTGAAAGGTCTCTAGTTTGCCGACATTATTATCAATAACAGTTACAGAATGGTTTGCGCGCGTAAGTCTACGAGAGAGTTGATAGCCAACTTCACCGGCTCCAACAATGATAATTTTCTCATTTTTGAGTTTGTCAGTTTCTTTGCGCTTTATGAAACCAAACATTCTAGAACTCCAAGCTTCCCGGAGTACGTGGGAATGATATGACGTCACGGATATTACTTATGCCTGTTAAGAGCATAAGCATACGTTCAAAGCCCATGCCAAAACCGGCGTGAGGAGCTGAACCAAAGCGACGTAAATCTAAATACCACCAGTAATCAGCAGGATTTTGTCCTAGTTCAACGATACGTTGTTCTAATCTGTCGAGTCTTTCTTCACGTTGTGAACCGCCAATAAGTTCACCGATACGTGGAACTAATAAGTCCATAGCAGCAACGGTTTCGTTATCATCGTTCATTCTCATATAGAAAGCTTTGATGTCTTTAGGGTAATTATAAACAGTAGCAGGACCTTTGAAGTATTCTTCGGTAAGGAATCTTTCATGCTCGGTTTGTAAATCTTGCCCTTTAATTACTGGGAACTCAAACTCTTTCCCAGATTTTTGTAAGATGTCAACAGCATCAAAGTAAGGGATTCTATTGAATTCTTTACTTTGAAGAAGTTTTAGGCTATCCAGTAAACCTTTTGAAACGAAATTATCGAAAAGTGCTAAATCTTCCATGCAGTTATTAAGTGCATAATCAACAACTGAGCGAGTAAGATCTTCAGCAAGTTTCATATCGTCATTGAGATCCGCAAAAGCGATTTCAGGCTCAATCATCCAGAATTCAGCTGCGTGACGAGGAGTGTTAGAGTTTTCAGCTCTAAAAGTAGGGCCGAAAGTATAAACTTTTCCTAAAGCCATTGCCATTGCTTCTGCTTCTAGTTGACCTGATACTGTAAGATGAGCTTGTTTTGCGAAGAAATCTTCAGAAAAATCTTTTTTCTCTGGCGCAAGGGTAGTTACTCTGAACATTTCGCCGGCACCTTCGCAGTCTGCACCGGTAAGAATTGGAGTATGAACGTAGTAAAATCCTTGATTATGGAAAAATTCATGCACAGCGCGTGAAGCTGCGGAACGAATTCTTGCCGCAGCACCGTATTTATTTGAACGTGGGCGTAGGTGTGCGATTGTTCTAAGGTATTCATCAGTATGGCGTTTTTTCTGAATTGGGAAAGTTTCAGGGTCAGCAAGACCAAAAACGTGCATTTCTAGAGCTTTCACTTCCCATTTTTGCCCTTTACCCGGCGATTCAATAAGGCTGCCTTTCACTTGGATAGCAGCACCTGTATTGATCTGCATATTTTCGCTTGTAAGAACTTCATAAGCTTGAGTTCCTTCATCTATAATACATTGTATATTAGCGAGGCAGGAGCCGTCGTTTACTTCAATAAAACTGAAAGCTTTTGAATCTCTTCTTGTGCGAATCCAGCCGCAAAGGGTGATATCTTCGATGGAATTTTGTGAATTTAAAAGTTCTTTAACTGATATGCGTTGCATAAATTTCCTCTTTATTTCATATTATATTTAAATAATTTATAAATGTAGTTTGATTAAAATAACAAAAATATTATAAAATGTACATAGCAAAGCACGAATAGTTCATGCAAAAGAATATTTTAATAAACTGTAAGTAATCTTACGGTAGTTTTTTGTATTAAGTTAGTAGTCTAGCCTTCTTTCTTGAAAAGAAAGTCGTAAAGTAAGGAATCCTCTTCATTCCTGATTTCCATACCTTTTTTCACGCCAGCTTGAACGGCAGCTTCGGCTTCATAAATCATTGGTAAATCAGTATAATAGAGTGCACCACTATGAAGGTCATTCTCTTCCAACACAGCTGTAAAAGCTCTTCCAATTTCTGATTGATTAGATAGAAATGGCCCAATCCAGATAAGGAAAGCATATAAAATACCACCACAGAGCACAAGTTTCAATAAGCCTTTCATAGTAATACTACCTTATAAGTTTTTTTGTATTTTGACATTATTCTGAAAATTGTCAAGCTCTTTCTATAATGGGCTAAAATCATTAGGTAAGTTGTTTTAATTTATGATTTCTTGAGGGAGAAAACCGCGTTTTTTCTTAAAAAGCAAGGTTTTCCCCCTCAAACTCCCCTTTTCCTTAAAAA
>CAYJOR010000015.1:0-51773 GCA_964371865.1 uncultured Desulfovibrionaceae bacterium
TTTTTTCTTAAAAAACGAGGTTTTCCCCCTCAAACTCCCCCTTTCCTTAAAAAATTATTAGGGCTTCTTCTAAGGGCTGCTTCTAAAATCTATAAGAACATACATAAACTGAATAAAAAATCAACTTTGAGCCATAGCATAAATGTCAAACCACAAAAAAATGAATTTAGAAATATACACTAAAAGACTTCCTCTAGAAACTGAATCTAAAGGAAGTCTTTTTATTATAACACTCTGCTACTTATCTTGTAAACTTGTGTAGTTCATATTATTTGAAACATAGAAAAGGATTTTTTTGAAACTTATTTTACTTTTGACGAGCTTGCGAGTCGAAAGAAATAGGGTTTCCAAAGGGAATTATTTCCTTTGGCCGTCGGAGACATGCCTTTTACAGTTCATAACTCTTATGCTTCAATTCCTATATTGCCTACAGCTTGAAGTCTTATATCAGCAGGGATTTCAGCTTGAGAAATAACTGCAACATTTGGGATAAATCTGGTAACTAAATTTGCAAGATGCGGTCTTACAGCAGGAGTTACGAGAAGAACCGGTTGTCCATCAGTAATTACAGCATTATCAATAGCGGCATTTATATTGTTTACAAGTTTTTGAGCGGATACAGGATTCATTGAAAGATATGCCCCTGTATCTGTTTGTCTAATTGATTCTTGAACCATACGATCGGTAGGTGCGTCAAGAGTGAGAACGTTTAGGGTGCCTGTAGAATCCATGTAAGATTTCACTATACTACGAGAAAGCTTTTCACGTACAAACTCGGTTAGATATTCAGGACTTTTTGTAAGCTGCCCTTGATCTGCCAAGGTTTCAACAATGGTGAGCATATCACGAATTGATACGTTTTCATTGACAAGACATTGAAGCACTTTTTGTACCACACCAAGACCAAGAGTATTTGGCACAAGCTCTTCCACAGCTTTTGGTGAACGCTTTGCAAGAGTATCGAGGAGGGCTTGAACTTCTTGACGACCAAGAAACTCGCTAAGGTGCTTACGTAGGATTTCTGTAAGGTGAGTTGCAATTACTGTAGCAGGATCAACAACTGTATACCCTGCCATGATAGCAGCTTCTTTTTGGCTTTCAGGAATCCAAAGAGCCGGAAGGTTGAAGGCTGGTTCACGGATTTCAATACCATCGATTTTCTTAGCGGCATTGCCCGGATCCATAGCAAGGTAGTGATCGATAAGAATTTCTGCGCTTGCAACTTGGTTGCCTTTGATAAGTAAGGAGTATTGACCCGGTTTGAGTTGAAGATTATCACGTAAATGTAATGATGGAATAACCACGCCCATATCAAGAGCAAATTGACGACGAATTGAACGAATACGGGTGAGTAAGTTACCATTTTGACTTTCATCAACAAGCGGAATAAGTCCGTATCCAACTTCAAGTTCAAGTGTATCAAGCGGTAAGAGGTTTTGAACTTCTTCAGGGCTTTGTGGTTTTGAAGCTTCGTTTGCAGCTTTTGCGGCAGCAGCTTTTTCTTTTGTTGTAACAGTTGTATCCTTTTTCTCCATATTTCTGGAAATCAAAAAGAGCGTAATCGAGAAGAATAAAAATGGCAGAGTCGGAAGACCTGGAATAATGGCAAATATAAATAAGATGGCTGATACAAGTTTAAGAACTTTAGTATTATATGAAAGCTGACTAAGGAATTCTTCACCCATTTTTGCTTCCGCAGCAGCACGGGAAACAATCAAACCGGCAGCTACTGATATAATGATAGAAGGAATTGTTGCTACAAGACCATCACCTATTGAGAGGAGTGAGAAAGTCATCAAAGCTTCGCCCCAACTCATATCGTGTTGAAGCACACCAATTAGTATACCGCCCACAAGGTTGATAATCGTAATAATAAGACCCGCTGTAACATCACCTTGTACGAACTTACCGGCACCATCCATCGCACCGTAGAAATCCGCTTCACGTCTTAGGTTTGTACGGCGTTCATTTGCTTGTTCTTCATTAATAAGACCGGCGTTCAAATCTGCTTCAATTGCCATTTGTTTACCTGGCATAGCATCAAGAGTGAACCTTGCGGCAACTTCAGCAATACGTGTTGTACCGGCGGTGATAACTACCTTATTAAGAATAAAGAGAATCAAGAAGATAACAGCACCAACAACATACGATCCACCCACAACAAATTGTGCAAATGACTGAATAACATCACCGGCTGCATCTGGACCATTTGCACCATTCAAGAGAATCAATCTTGTAGTTGCAACGTTCAACGCAAGTCTTAGTAATGTAGTTACAAGTAATACACTTGGGAAAATTGAAAATTCAAGAGGGCTTGTCATAAACATACTTGTGATGAGTATGAGAAGTGCTAAAGATATGCTGAACGAAAGCATTATATCAATTAAAAAGGTTGGTAGCGGAATGAGCATGACTAATAGAATTAGTACAACCCCTGCTCCTAATACTATATCCCCATTTTTTGAAAACTGGGAATAATCAAATTTCGGTAAAGCTTTTTGCATAAACATATCCTCGCCAATTTATTGTCATTATTATATAACGATTAGCAAAATACGTGCCAATACATAACCCACTAAAATAATAAATGTTTTTAATTGACACTTTATAATCTAATTCTAGTCAATTTATCCTGATGTTTTTTTGACACTTAGCAAAGTCGCAAGTCTTTAATATGTAAAAACATATAGTTACAACTTTGGCAAGCTATTTGCATAAGGAAGAGTAACGGAAAAACTATAAATGCTTTGGAGGCTATGCTATGAAAAGTTTATTCGATATTAATGTCGACCTTGTTGGCAAAGTTATGGACATGCAATTACAAAGACAAAACGTTCTTATGAGTAATATTGCAAACGTAAACACACCTAGATATAAACCGCGTGAATTACACTTTGAAGAAGAGTTACAAAAAGCTCTTAATTTAGGTTCATTCGGTGAAGTTTCAAAAACATCTAGTGGGCATATCCCCAATACATTTAATCTAGAATCATTCAGTGCTGACTTTGAAAAAAGAATTACCCCGCGTAACATACCAGGTGAAGATAGAGTTAACATTGATAAAGAAATGATAAAAGTTAATAAAAATAATCTTCAATATACTACTCTTGCTCAGCTCTCAAAATCATCTTTTGATGGCTTGAAAAACATTATAGCAGAAGGGAGCAAATAATGGACTTCATGACCGCACTTGATATCGGTGCCTCTGCGCTATCAACCGATAGAACTCAATTGAATGTTATTGCAATGAATATAGCAAACGCTAAAACCACTCGTACTGTTGACGGTGGACCATATAGACGTAAAACCGTTGTTCGCGAAACAGCTGATATAGACAATCACTTCGGTGTGCACATGAGATCAGCCCTTGATAGAGAACTAAAAGGTGTGCGTGTTGCAAATGTTGTAAATGATGACAGACCTCTAAAAGCTGTCTACGAACCTGGTCACCCAGATGCTGATGATGAAGGTTACGTGCTCTATCCTGATATCAACGTCGTTGAAGAAATGGCGAATATGATGACAGCTCAACGTGGATATGATGCAAACGTAACAACTATTGACACCGTTAAATCAATGTATTTGAAAGCCTTAGAAATAGGCAAATAAGATAGGAGTAGATTATGATAGATAGAATAGGATCGAGCTCAAGCTCAAACGCATTTATGGACGCCCTTAATGCTTTTCAAAAAAGTCAGAAAAGCTTTACTTCTCTTGAAGAAACTATTGAAAATCGTGCTCCTTCTATAGTACCATCATTTTCAGAAACTTTAAATAGCTCTCTTGCAGAAGTTAATAGCTTACAAGCAAATAAATCTGCGGCTGTAACATCTTTTGCAGCGGGTGAAACTCAAAACGTGCACGAACTTATGGTTACTATGCAAAAAGCAAGTGTTGCTATCAACCTAACCGCAGCTGTAAGAAACAAAGCTTTAGAAGCTTACAGAGAACTTTCACGTATTCAATTCTAGAATATATTTCTAAATTAATTCTTTTGCTTTTTGAACGTCGTCAAAGTTATTTGTTATTTCAGTCACGTATATTTTGATACGCTCCTTGCATAAAAAATAACTTGTTCCTTGTCAAAAGAGCAAAACATCTTAATTTAGAAACATATTCGATAATGTAAGTATACTTTTATACTAATTGAATATTTAGAATACATTTATGCAGTTTTTCCGACGCATAGTTTCGTGATTCAGTAAAAGAGAGAGGCTAAACCCTTCTCTCTTTTTTCTGTTTAAACACCTTCTAATTGATTATTGCTATTTTATAAAAATAATACTATCTTGAATTTTGAACACTTAAAACTGTAAACTCTATAACAAGCTCGGGAGAAAATTATGACAGCTAAGATAAACAGTAAAACTATAACTAATCTTATCCGATTTTTTTCTCTTTCTCTCCTGCTCGTTCTTTCTGCTTGTGCACCAAAAGTTGAAGAAGAAATTATTCAAATTCCTGTAGTTGAAGAAACACCTCCTACGCATATTCGTTTAGTCTTTACCGGAGACATTATGGTTCATGGTAAGCAATTAGATATTGCAAAAGTACATGGAACTCCAGAAAATCCTTATAATTTTGCTCCTCAATTTGAGCATATTAAGCATTTATTAGAGGGTGATTTGGTCGTTGGTAACTTTGAAACAACTTTAAAAGGTTCTGCTCCTTACAGCGGATATCCTGCCTTTAATAGTCCCGACTCTTTAGTAACTGCCTTAAAAGAAGCTAATTTCAATATTCTTCTTCTTGCAAACAATCATATTCTTGATTATGGAGTTGATGTTGGCTTGCGCACCATAGATTATATTAAATCTCAAGGAATTACAGCCGCAGGAATTAGCGACAGCAAAGAAAATTATTCCCTACCAATTGTAGAAGTTGAAGGATATAAAATTGGATTTATAAACTCAACATACGGGAGTAATAGACCAGTCAAAAGTATGAATAAAGCAGTATATGTACCTCATAACTCAACATTAGACATCGAAGCTGATGTTGAAAATTTACGCAGTCGTGGAGCTGATTTTATTATTGCTTCTTTACACTGGGGAGAAGAATATAAACCCACTCCTAACAACATTCAAAAAAATCTTGCTGAAAAATGTTTTAATGCAGGAGTTGATGTAATTGTAGGGCACCATCCGCATATTTTACAACCTATGGAAATCATACAAAAAAATGGAAAAAATCAATTTGTAGCGTGGTCACTTGGAAATTTGATATCGGCACAGCGCACTATCCCTCGTGAACGTACAGTTCTTCTTGCGATTGATTTAGTTGCAGAACCACAAGAAGAGCTTGAATTAGAAAAGGTTTCAGTAGCGCCTCTTTGGGTGGATATGGAATACGGCGTTAGAGCAAGACTGTTGCCTACACAATTAGGAGGATTAGCTCTACTTAATACAGAGCAAGCACCTGAAAACAATTCTGCTCTACTTCAAGAAGTCAAGCTAAATAACAAAATACAAAAAAAATTATATTCTGTCCATAATGAAATTCTTAACTTTTTACGTCTAGAAAATAAAGAATCTTCTGGATTTTACACCGTTTGGGAGAAAGAGGAGTAGTTTTTAAAAATATGCTTATTTTTAATTTTACATTATAGAGTAAAAAGCTTATCTTTCACGGATTCAAATAAAATAGGAATTATTACACAGTATGAAAAATAAAATATTTTTATCTGCATATATTAGCGGAAACTTAGGTGATGATCTATTCATTAAAGTTATTTGCGAACGTTATCCAGACCTTCATTTTTACGTCTCTGGAAACAAGAAGTATAAAAATTTATTTAGCAAAATAAAAAACTTAACTTATATCTCTGATGATACGCTTTATAAAAGAATTGTTAATAAAATAAACAAAGTATTAGATACTGATTTTAGCCTATTTACTCAACTCCCAAAAGTAGACGCGCATGTAATAATTGGGGGCTCTCTATTCATTCAATCAAAAAACTGGAAAGCTAATTATGCTGAGAGTATTAATTTAGTAAATAAATTTGAAAATAACTTTCTGATTGGCGCAAATTTTGGCCCATATCAAAGTGATGAATTTTTAAATATTCACAAAGATTATTTCAAAAAATTCGTTGATATTTGCTTTCGCGATACATATTCAACTAATTTATTTAAAGATCTAACTAATGTTCGTACAGGAAGTGATGTAGTTTTTCAATTAAATTACCCAATCGTAAAAGAGAAAAATTATTATATAATTTCTATGATAAATTGTGATGATAGAGAAAACCTCAAAAAATATCATACCACTTATATTTATAAATTAATAGAGATAATAAAAGCTATAACTTCTAAAGGTTCAAAAGTAATCCTTATGGGCTTTTGTGATGAAGAAAAAGACTATCTTGTAATAAATGAGCTATATGAAAAGCTTGAAAATAAAGAGAGTGTCGAAATATATCATCATTCATCTATTGATGATTCTTTAGAACTGCTGGCTTCATCAAAGGGAATTATTGCAACTCGCTTTCACGCAATGATATTAGGCTTTCTATTTTCAAAACCTACTATTCCCCTACTTTATAGTGAAAAAATGCGTACTGTTATGAACGATATTAATTATGACGGACTATTCTGCTACTTACAAGATATTGAAAGTTTATCAGTTGAATCATGCCTTGAACATCTAGAAGCTAAAACTAACTTAAACATTCAAGCAATTAAGGAAGAGTCTTATAAACAATTTATAGGATTAGATAAATTTTTTTCTAAAAATAATTCGAAGTAAACTTGAATTTAAAGTGAACACAATATGAAACTAAATCAACTTAAAGCGGGTGTTATTTTATCATACCTGTCAGTTTTTCTTAGCACAATAATTTCCATCATCTACACACCTATAATGTTGAATATTTTAGGAAAGAGTGAGTATGGTTTATATCAACTTGTATCATCAGTTGTTGCATATCTAGGTTTACTTACTTTTGGTTTTGGTAGTTCATACGTAAGATTCTACTCAAAATTTAAAGTAAATAATGATTTTGATGCCATAGCTAAACTTAATGGAATGTTTTTAATTGTTTTTTCAGCTCTTGGTTTAATAGCACTTTTTGCTGGCTTAACAATAACATCGAGTTTGGGAAGTATTTTTTCTGAAAGATTGAGTATACTAGAAGTTAAAACAGCAAAAGTATTAATGACTATTCTTGTAGTTAACTTAGCTTTATCGTTTCCTTTTTCAATTTTCAATTCATATATAACAGCCAATGAAAAGTATTTTTTTCAAAGAATTTTAGAAATTATACGTATAGTTACAAACCCTCTTTTAACACTACCTTTATTACTTTTAGGTTATGGATCTATTGGGCTTGTCTGCGTTACAACCTTTCTCAATATTTCAATAGCCCTTGCAAATATTATATATTGTATAAAAAAACTCGGAATACAAATAAGTTTTAGGAATTTCAATTTTACATTACTTAAAGAAGTCGCAGTTTTTTCATCCTTTATCTTTATCAATATTGTTGTTGATAATATTAACTGGAACGTAGATAAATTTTTATTGGGTATATACCAAGGTACATCAGCAGTTGCAGTATATAGTATTGCAACTCAGCTTAATAATTATTATCTTACTTTTTCTCTTACTATCTCATCAGTTCTTGTACCACGAGTCAATCAGATTGCATTTTCTGAGGATGCAAATACTAAACTGAATGAATTATTTATAAAAGTCGGAAGATTACAGTTTATTGTTCTTTCATTGATTTTAAGTGGTTTATACTTTTTTGGGCTTTCTTTTATTAGTTTATGGATAGGTAATGAATATGCTGATTCCTATATAATCCTGCTCATTCTTGTTACACCTGTCACAATACCTCTTGTACAAACTTTAGGAATGGAAATACAAAGAGCAAAAAACTTACATAGATTCAGAGCTTTAATTTATTTAGGAATTGCAATAGCTAATGTTCTTATAAGTATCCCATTAACAAAGGCATATAGCGGAGTTGGCAGTGCTATCGGAACTGCTATAGCTTTATTTATAGGGAATGGAATAATAATGAATATCTATTACCATAAAAAATGTGATTTGAATGTTATTAATTTTTGGAGAGAAATTTTGAAATTCACTCCTGCACTCATAGTACCTATTACTCTTGGTTACTTTATAGTCACACAACTTCAAATAATCACCTGGACTAGTTTAGCTTTTTACATAGGTATCTATTCAATTATATTTTTTATTAGTATGTGGTTATTTGCTTTCAACGACTATGAAAAAGATTTACTTCTAAAAACAATAAAAAGAATACAAAAATAGTCGTACTTTCTCAAAAGAGTATATGAATTTATAATTTGACTTCTTTAAAGTTTAATTATAGATTCTAGTAAATTTCATATTATATAAAACTTTATTTAGACTCATATAAAAAGCTACACACTTATTAGGTCTTATAAAAATAACTTTATATCTATAATTACACTGTACCACCACACATTTTATAATTTAATCCAAAGAGCCTTAGTGAGACTACAATGATACAACAGCCCAATGTAACTATTATAATCCCTACATTCAATTTAGAAAAATATATAGCTTCTACACTTGAATCTGTTGTGCTTCAAAAAGATATCTCTATGGAAGTTTTGGTTGTGGATGATAACTCAAGCGACAGCACAAGAGAAATTGTAAAAAAATATACTGTAAAATACCCTTTTATCAAGCTATTGATTAATGAAAGAACAAAGGGAGTAAGTGGCGCCAGAAATACTGCAATCGCACACATGAAAGGTGAAAATTGCTTATTCTTAGACGGAGATGACTTACTTTTACCAAATTCACTGCACCTTTTACTTTCTTTTATGAAGCAACAAAAAACACCCATTGTACGTGGTTTACTATCGCTCTTTTGTCACCAGCGATGGATTTACTTCAAAAGCAATACTAATACATCAGAATCAAAATCTGAATACCCTAAAGGAACATTCGCACAATGTTTATATCAATCTAGCTTTATCAAAGAAAACAACATACTATTCCCTGAAAACCTTTCTGCTGGTGAAGATAGAGTTTTTTTCTGCCATGCTTTTTGCCTAGTTGATGATATTCCAAGCATTAACGAGCATGTCTATGCCTATAGAATTAACCATAAAAAATCACAGCCTACAGCAAAACAGTCTTTTTCATTTATGAAACATTTTATTCTAGTACGTAGCTTATTAGAAAAATTTGACAAGATGGTTTTTTATCCTTCTTATTTACAATCTCAATTTATTTCTGAATGGCTACATATTACTTTCTATATTCTACAAGAAAGCCCCAAGGCAATAAATAGCTACCTTGAAGACTGTGCTAACACTCTTAACGGAATGCGAAATATCATTGAACCTAGCCTTAAACGTAAATTAAATGATGAATCAGATGCTTTTTTTCAAGCAATTGATGAAAATGACTATGATTCCATGTTAGAAATTCTTAAAAAAACTAACTCATTATCACCATATGGCACTTACATTGGTATCAAAGACTCTCAACTTCAAAGCAGGTGTATGTTGATAAGAATTTTATACAGACTAAAAAATACATTCATAGACTTTAGTAACTTTAAATGTCTTTGTTATGTACTCTACCTAAAAACTAAGGCAAAAATATTTTCTATTACTTCAAAGTAATTATATATTTGTATATATTAACAAACGATGTTGAGGAGTAAGATATATTTTGTAAAGTCACTTTAATTTTTTATTTATAACACTTTTCTCTAAAATATTAATATTCCTATTTTCCAGTTGAGAGCGTACTATGTCTACAGAAATCGAAATCAGTATTATTATACCAATGTATAATATTGAAAAATATATTGCTATATGCCTTGAATCTGTCATTTCACAAAGTGGTTTATCAATGGAAGTTCTTGTTGTTGATGATAAATCCACGGATAATTCAAAAAAAATTGTTAACGCTTATACTCAAAAATATCCTTTTATTAAACTCATAGACAATAAAAAAACAAAAGGTATAAGTGGCGCTAGAAATACTGCTATGGAAATTATGAAAGGCAAATTTTGCTTTTTTCTTGATGGTGACGACTTAGTAGCTCCTAACTCTTTAAAGCCATTTGTATCATTCATGAAAGAACATAATGCCTCACTTATACGCGGTAAACTTACTCATTTCTGTCATCAACGCTGGATTTATACTGCTGATCCCGTATTTCATGATATAAGTAAAAATAACTATCCAACAGGAAGCTTCGCACAGTTTTTATACAGTACTGCTTTCCTCAAAGAAAATAAGCTGTTTTTTCCGGAAGAAGTTTATGCTATTGAAGATAAACCTTTCTTTTCAAAAGTATTCTCTCTTGTAGACCAAATTCCCTTCTTTGAACAAAATGTGTATATTTATAGAATTAATCATAAAAAAGTTGCTTATGTTAGTGCAAAGTACGTTATATCGTTTGTTCAACACTTTAAATACATTGAAAATTCTTTAAAGAAATTCAATAAACTCCACTACTACCCTTCTTATTTACGTGCCCAGTTTTCTTATGATTGCCTTCGTAATACATATTATACACTTCAAGAAAGTAATGAATCTGCAAAAGAATATATGGACACATGTGCACAAATTCTTCACGATAAAGAAGAAATTCTCTCTACCCCTTTAAAACAATGGCTACAAGATAAATCTGGCCTATTTTGGAAAGCGTGTAAAGAGCGTGATAGCAGTGCAATGCTTGAAATTCTTCAATCAACCGATATTTTAGTTCCACATACAACTTATTCTGGAATAAAAGAAGAACAAGTCCAAAAAAATTGGAAATTTTTAAGATTCCTTCATAGAGTTAAAAATACACTTACCTATCCAAGCTCTTATAAGAACTTATGGTATATTTTTTCTTTAATAATAAAATCAAAAAAACTACTTAGATCTAAGCAAGTGACTACAGTCTAAAACATCCCCCAATAGCTCAATCTATTTTTATAACAATTATAACTGTTGTTGATATATCTCTAATTTATCTTTTACATATAAAGTATCAACAAAGGATAATGTTATATATTATACTTAATTTCAATTTAGAGAGCTTTATGAACTCATTATCCTATCTTCTTAAAAATTCCATCCTTCGCCTTACAGTATGTGGAACAGGTATTCTTTCAGCTTTTATTGTTACACCACATATTTTACACTCTATGGGAAGTAATGTGTATGGTATTTGGGTGCTTATAGCTTCACTTAGCTCTTACTTTGCGATGTTTAATTTTTCGAATTCTAATTCAATTTCAACAGTATATGCAAAAGCTATTCATCTAAATGACTCCAATCAAGTTGAACGCATTCTAGTTTCAGCTCTACAACTAGGTTTGTTCTCACTAATATGTACATTAATAATAGCTTTTAGTTACTATAGTTTTGAAGATGGCGAATACAGAAAGTATGTTAGTTCAACTTCTTTTACTTTAGCTCTGCTAATCTTTGCACTTAGTATGGGTTTCTACAATGTTCTTAATGTTTCACATGGTTTTTTAGCGGGAAGAATGGGTTGGAATTTACTCTCACTTACAAGCTTGGCTAAATTATTGTTAAGTAGTGTAGCAGTGTTAATCTTTTTACAACCTACCTACTCAGCTGAGAGAAACTTACTTAGTATGTGCTTTATTAATTCAGGCAGTTTTCTTTTGGAAGCTGTTTTAAACATCTTTTTGATTAGAAAACATCTTTTTATTCCTGCATTTCGTAGTTTTTTCACTAATCCATTTAAAAGTGAACTGTTTCAAATCAGTAGTAGCCTATCGATTACTATTCTGGGAAGCCTACTCCGCAACTCAACACAAGTTTATATGATAAATGCTTTTTTTTCATCATCTACAGTTACTTTATATGCTTTAACTAAACAAATTATTTCTTATATGAACGATTTACTTGCATCAATATTTGGTATAATGACCCCATATTTTAGCAAGTTACAATCTCAAAATAATCTCCAGGCTACACAAGAAACTCTACTTACATCCATATTTTTATCCTATAGTTTAACAAGTGTTATTTCTTTAGGTCTTGTATTCTACGGTGATCTTTTCTTTCAAAGATGGCTAGGTAGCGAATTTTCTTCAACTCAATCTTTACTAACACCTATGGCACTGGCTGGACTTTTAGAGCTGGGCCCTATATCATCATCAAGCTTTCTAGTTAGCGTCAGACAACAAAAAGTTCTTGCAAAAATGACTATTTATGAAGGCGTGTCGACTTTAGCTTTAACTGCTCTTGGTTTATTTCTATATGATTTGCCAGGTGTTGGTTGGGGACTTTTTATTAGTGCTTTATTATTTAGAACAATTTGGTTACCTAAACAAGTATGTAAATTTTCAAACTTATCACAGACAAAATATTATACAAATTTAATCTTAGCACTTATTCCTCAATGTTTAGCCCAGTATACCTACTATCTTTTTGTTAAAGACTATGTAACAGCAACTTATACTGGTATAATTCTTGCAGGAATTGGACAAAGCTTTATTGCTTTGCTTGTGTTATTAATCGTAGCAAAATTATCAAAGTTTAGTAAGAGTAGTTAGTCGTTCTATTTTTTCTATTCTTATAAAACATAAAACAATTCTTTTTAGGTGGTTTTAAAAGATATTGTTGACCGTTTAAAATAAGTTTGCTATTTTTTATTTAGGGTAATATGCACTTATCCTTACTTACAACCTTTATATTTAATTTATTTGGACAAAAGCTTATGCTAGAAAATAAGGATTTTATTATTTTTTCTGATGATTGGGGGCGTCACCCTTTTAGTTGTCAGCACATTATGGAGTACTTTCTCCCTTCTAACAGACTTTTATGGGTAAATACCATAGGTATGCGTACACCTGAACTTAGTCTTTATGATATTAAACGAGCTTTTGGAAAAGTAGCGTCTTGGATTCGTCCGACTCAAGCCACAAATGAGAATACCATAATCCATCCCAATTTACACATAATTTCACCATTTATGATTCCTTATAACACCTATGCATCTATTCGAGAATTTAATGCAAAAAGCGTTGTAAATTCAGTATTAAAAGCTTCTCAAGAATGGGGCTTTACAAAACCTATTTTACTTACAACTCAACCTTTAGCGGCTGACTATATAGGCAAATTAAACGAAGAAATAGTTGCATATTACTGTGTTGATGACTTTATCAATTGGCCGGGAATGAATCAACCAAAACTAGTTCAAGGATTAGAAGACGACTTATTAAAAAAATCTGACCTTGTTTTTGCTGTTTCTGACTCACTATGCAAATCACGTACAAATAAAAAAGATGAGACAAAACTACTTACACATGGTGTTGATATCCCACATTTTGCAAAGGCTTCACTTCCACAAGAATCTCCTATTGAACTAAAAGACATTAAAACTCCTATTATTGGTTTTTATGGTCTTATCGATAAACATTTTGATGTTGAACTTGTAGAGGGCATTTTAAAAGCTAAACCAGAATGGAATGTTGTTTGCATAGGTACAAAACGTATTTCACTTTCTTCACTAGAAAATTATACTAACTTTTACTGGTTTGATGCTATACAGTACAGTAATTTACCATCTTATGCTGCTCAGTTTACTGTAGCTATTATTCCTTACCATGTAAATGAACATACTCAAACCGCTAATCCATTAAAATTACGGGAATATATAGCTACAGAAAAGCCAATTGTAACAACTCCTATGAATGAAGTTTTCCGTTTTAGTAAAGTTATAAATATAGCAGAAAGAGGAACATCCTTCATACAAGCAATTGAAAATGCATTAGAAAATCCTATTGATAAAAAAGCTCGCGAAGAAAGTCTAATAGGTGAATCATGGCAAGACAAAGCAGAGCTTGTAAGTAGATGGATAAAAGAAACACTAGAAAAAAGGCAATAGTAAGTGATGAATAAACATAATATTTTTATAGCTATGGCTACCGGTATTTTAGGTGGGCCGGGAAAAGGTCTTGAGCAATTTTTGCGCTATGGTGGACTAGACGGTTGTAATCCTACTGTTATAGACTATGTTACCCCAAAAGATATTGGCGAGACTGATTTTGTACGCACCATAAAAGCAACAGGTGCTCCCATGACTCAACTCTTTCAAAATAAAACTTTTGATTTAGGACTAGTCGATCAAGCTTTAGAAATTGTAAAGAAAAATAATATAGAAATTCTCCAATCACACGGCTACAAAAGCCATTTACTTTGTTATCTTCTTCATCGAAAAACAAAACTCCCTTGGATAGGATTTGTGCATGGTTGGACGCACGAAAATCTACGAGTTCGCCTATATGCAGCTTTAGAACAAGTTCTTCTTTTAGGAGCAACTGAAATTATCGCTGTTTCAGAATCTTTACGTGCTCGCTTAATTGCACCGGTTCGTAGGAGAGCAAGAGTTATTCCAAATGCACTTGCCGCTGGCGAACTCATAGTCACTCGTGAAAGAGATGAGGTTCGTAAAGAACTAAATATTGATGATGAAACTCTCGCCGTTACAATAATCGGCAGATTAAGCCCCGAAAAAGGGCATGAAATGTTCTTCAAGGCAATAGCGAATGTTATAAAGGAAGGAAAAAAAGTTCATGCTATTGTTGTTGGAGGCGGGCAAGAACACGATAATTTACAAAACCTTATAAAAGAACTTAAAATTGAAAATTCTTGCTCATTTGTAGGTCATGTAAGAGATACAGCTAACTATTTCAATGCCGCTGATATCCAAGTTATGCCATCAACAACCGAAGGAATGCCAAATGCAGCCTTAGAAGGGATGCATATGTCATTACCTCTTATTGCAACAAAAGTAGGCGGAATACCGGAAGTTGTTATAGATGAAGAAACAGGCATACTTATTCCTAGCGGAGATGTTATAGCTCTAACAAAATCTTTACTTCGACTCGTAAATGATGTAACTATAAGAGAAAGCATGGGAAAAAAAGGAAAAGAGCGAGTAAGGCAAAACTTTAATCCTCATGTACGAGCAGAACGAATTTTAGCTTTATATGAGAATGTGCTAAGTAAAAAAATAAAACCTTAAGAAATACTATAGATAATAGTTACTTTACATGTAACCTCAAATATATTTATTATCAAACAACAATTTAATTATAATTTTTTATAAATCTATTAACTCATCAACAAGGAAATCATTATGGGATTACTAACTAAATTTTCTTTAGCTATACGTCGTAGAGAAACACCGTTTTATGACAGACTCTACCGTATTGCAAAAGCTATACATTCTTTTAATATACCATACTCCAAAGGCTTTCACAATTTTCTATATAAAGAATGGGCAGCACGGACTGTAAGTTGGCATGCATTTTGGCGAGTATTTTACTATGAACCAATGTTTAAATCACAATGTAGAAAAGTAGGGAAAGGATTTCGTTTAGAGTATGCAGGAAATGGAATATGTCGAATATTAGGAAATCTACAAATTTTCATTGGAGATAATGTTACAATATTTGATAACCTCAGCTTAGCTGCTACTCGTGTGTATGATGAACCTGAACTCCATATTGGTTCTGACACATATGTTGGACCACAGTGTAGTTTTAATGTAGCTAAAAAAATACATATTGGTTCAAACACAGTTCTTGGCAGCGCTACATTTTTTACTGATAACCCTGGACATCCCAATAACCCTTTTGACCGATTAGTTTCCGGTGGCGGACTTCCGGAAAAAGAACGAATTAAACCCGTTCATATTGGTGACTATTGTTTCTTTGGAAGAAAATGTATGGTATACCCTGGCACTCATGTATCTGATGGAGTTGTTGTTCGTTCAAAGGCTACTTTATCCGGCTACTTTCCGCCTTTTGCTTCAGTAGGCGGAACTCCGTGTAAAGTTTCTAAACTTATGTATATCCCTGAAAAAATGAGAGATATCGTTGGTGAAGAAAAATATAAAAGCTGGATAGAAGAACAGGATGCCTATATGGAGAAATATCCAGACACTCAAAGAGCTTATTATGATAACTAAATTTATTCGTTTTATTTTTTTAATTCTTGCGTATTTTCCCTATTTATGGTGGAAAATTGGATCTTACCTTATAAATAAAGATGAAGCTTTTCAAGGTGCGTCTCAATTTTGTTCTCTCTTTCCGGGAAAAATTGGGACGCTCTTGAGGGCTGCGTTTTACAGACTTTCTTTGCAAAATACATCTCAAAAAACTTCCATAGCTTTTCTTACTACTTTTTCAAATACAAAAGCAAAGATAGCTAGCCATGTAAGTATTGGAAGTCAATGTAATATTGGCTATGCTGATATTGCTGAAAACTGTATTTTGTCTTCTCAAGTGTGTATCACAAGCGGAAAAAATCAACATAGTTTTGATGATATTGATACTCCTATCCGTCTTCAAGATGGTGCTTACAATAAAGTAAGCATTGGCGAAAATTGCTGGATTGGTGCAGGTGCTATCGTTATGGCAGACATTGGTGAAGGTTGTATTATTGCGGCAGGAAGTGTAGTGACAACTTCTATTCCAGCTTTTTCAGTTGCGGCAGGAACACCGGCAAAAGTTATAAGCACTCGCACTCAAAATCATGATAAGCTCACCACTACACAAAAATCTGAAATGAATATGAAGATACAATGTGAAAAAAACAATACTAAGCCAGTTGTAATGCACCTTACTACAAACCTCAATATGGGCGGTGCTGAAAGACTTTCTCTTAGCGTACTTGATAAAAATAGAGAAAACTTTCAAGGTATTATCGCAGGATTATACGGTGAAAAAGGCGACTTAGCAAAGCTTGCTGAATCCATGAATATCAAAAGTCTTGCTCTTGACGCAAAAGGTGGACGCCTTCAAACTATCATATCATTATATAAGGCATTAAAAAAGCATAAGGTAGAACTTTTACACGTACAAGCTGGATATCTTTTACTTTTTGCTTTTCCGGCAGCAAAGCTTGCAGGAATTCAAATTGTCTATACAGAGCATGCTCTCCACTCAATACAGACATATCCAATGATTCGTAATGGAATACGCTTATTTGCGCCATTTATGGATGGCATTACAAGTGTTAATACTGTTGTGAAAAAATATTTTGTAGAAAAACTCAAAATCAATTCAGAAGATGTAAAAGTTATTGAAAATGGAGTTGATACATCGTTATTCTCACCTAATGGAGTAAAAGCAGAACTGCCTTGGTTGAGCAATAACCCTGATGAACTTTTTGTTTTTGGTACTGTTGCAAGACTTTGTGAAGCGAAAGATCACCCTAATATGCTTCATGCGTTCAAGATTATTACGGAGAAATATCCACAAGCACGCCTATTAATGGTCGGAGACGGTGAAGAACGCAAAAACACTGAAAAACTTATACAAACATTAGAATTATCAGATAAAGTTCACATTACAGGAAAAGCACTTGATATTCCGGAACGTTTACGTTCTATGCAAACCTTTGTGCTATCTTCTCAACGTGAGGGGCTACCAATGGTTATTTTAGAAGCTATGGCGTGCGGACTTCCTGTTATAAGTACCGATGTTGGTAGTATTGCTTCGCTTAATATAGAACCCAATAATAGTGAAGGTAGACTCCTGCTTGTTCCTCCAAAAAATCCACAAAATTTAGCGAATGCTATGGAAGAACTTATTATCAGTGAAGAAAAAAGAGAAAAACTCTCTAATGTTGGAATTTCTTTTATTCAAGAGGAAAAGTCAGATATTATTATGGCAAAATCTTATCTTGATTTATACAAAGAAGGGGGCTTGTCATGCTAGTAGGTGCGCTAAGAAAACTTCTTTTTAGCCTGCGTGGGAATAATAAATTCTCACGCTTTGAAGAACTAAAGAATTTGCAGTATCTTTCTCAAGAAAAAATACGTGAATTACAATTTACTGAGCTTTCTAAAGTTATCAGTCATGCGTACACTACAACTGAATATTATAAGGAAGTATTTACGTCATTAGGTATAAAACCGAGTGATATTCGTTCCTTTGAAGACTATGCAAAACTTCCTATTCTTACAAAAGCTCTTATGCAAGACAACCTTGAAAGACTTTGTTCCTCTGCTACACCTAGAGAAAATCGCATACACAATACAAGCGGTGGAACAACTGGGAATCCGGCTCGTTTTTATCAAGATAAACATGTATTTGATGAAATGGACGCACACTTTCTGCTTATTCTCTCTCTAGCAGGTTGGACTCCTGATGATATGATTATTTCATTATGGGGAAATCCACAGGATACACTTTCCCAGAAAAAGCCTAACTATCTTAAATCATTATTAAGCGGCTCAGCACTACTTAATGCTTATCGTTACGATGCTAAAACCATGAATATGTGGGTAGAAACAATTAAAAGACATAAACGTGTGCTTATATATGGCTATTCAACTGTTATTACAGATTTTGCACGTTACTGTATCGAGAATAATATTAAAGGTTTACCAGTTTTTGCTATTGTAACAACAGCGGAAGTTCTCACCCCTATTCAACGCGATTGCATGGAAAAAGCTTTCTCTTGTAAGGTTTTTGACCAGTATGGAGCAAGAGAGATGCCCGGAGTATCTTCACAATGCGAACACGGCAATATGCACCTTTTAACAACTGCAACGTATGCTGAATTTTTACCCTTAGACGAATCTATAGATGAAAATAACTCTCATAAACGCATTATACTTACAAGCTTAAACAACTACACTATGCCCCTACTGCGTTATGAAATAGGAGATTTTGGTTCACCTTCTGATGGAATTTGTGCTTGTAAACGCGGATATCCTTTAATGCAGATGGGAGTTGGACGTATAGGTTCAGCCTTAGTATTACCAGACGGTGGAAAACTCTACAGTACCATGTTTGTTAGACAAATGTATAATATTGATGGAATAAATTTTTTCCAATTCTGCCAAAAAAGTTTACATCATGTAAATCTATATATTGTTAAAGGTAAAAATTTTACAGCTGTGAGCGAATCTAAACTACAAGAACTTTCTGCGAAGTTCCCTATTAGTATTTGTCCCGGTGCAAAACTTGAAATTCACTATGTCGATGATATTCCACGTACGCAAGGTGGGAAGCATCGTCAAGTTGTGTGTGAGGTTGAACTATAATGACTCATATTCCTGTATCTTCCATAATGTTCCATACAATAAGTACACCAAATCCGGAATGGAAATGGTCTTTTCTTACAACACCTTATCGCCAATTTGAATCCATGTTGAAGAATTTCAAACGCATGGGATATAGAACAGTTCTACTTGATGAGTATAAAGAACTTATCCTTACAGGAAAAATCCTTAAAGAAAAAGCGGTTGCACTCACCTTTGACGATGGCTATCTTGATAATTGGACGCACGTTGCACCTCTTTTAGAAGAATATAATGCTTGTGGAACTGTGTTTGTTAGCGGAGATTTTATCAATCCCGATACTACCCTTCGCCCACAATGGCAAGGCAATGATAACAATCAGCCTTTTTGTGACGGATTTTTAAACATGGCTGAAATACAAGCTCTTGATAAATCAAGAGTTATTGACGTACAATCTCATTGCATGACACACACTTGGTATCCTACCAGCCCTAAAATTATTGATTTTAGACATCCTAATGATTCTTATCATTGGATGGATTGGAATAAAAATCCATCAACAAAATGGAAGCATAATCAACCACCGGAAAACCCTGAATGCTGGGGAGAACCGGTGTATGAGCATCAAAAATCCTTAGCTAGTTCTCGTTATTTTCCAAATGAAGAGATAGCAGAAAAGTTACGTGCTCATGTTGCTAAAGAAGGGAAAGATTTTTTTCTTCGTAAAGATTGGAAAGAGAATTTACAAAATCTTTCAAATATGCTACAACAAGAATATTCTCAAGGCTATTACGAAAGTGAAGAAGACTTTCGCCTAAGAGTTGAACATGAACTTGGAGGAGCATCACGCTTACTTTCATCACATCTAAATAAAAAAGTACCTTGGCTTTGTTGGCCGGGTGGAGGTTATTCAGAAGAAACTTTTGTAACGGCTACAAAGTATTATTCTGGCACGACTATTGCATCAGCGAATGCAGATTCAATTTCACAAGGGATTGATAATCATGGCTGTTTCAGGTTTAGAAGATTTGGAGCTTTAACCGTTGGCGAAGGTAAAAACTTTCGCTATCAAACACCGCTGGCAACTTGCCTATACACAGAAGAAAGACGCACAGCAAACAAACTTACAAGACTTTTACGCGGTGGCATCACTCGTTTAAATCAATGGGAAATTTTATGATAATTACAGACACGCTAAAAAAATACTCTTGGGTATGGATCCTTGTCCTCGCCTCATTTATTGCAATCTATTACCCTATTGTACCGCGTATGGTTTCAGACTGGGATGCTGACCCAAACTCTTCTCACGGTTTTCTAATTCCATTTATTTCTGCATATTTTGCTTATCAAGCATGGCCTCAGATTAAAGAAATGAAGATTGAACCTACAATTTGGGGGCTTCTACTCACCACTTTTGGTATTATTATTCTTGCTTTTGGTATTACCGTACACGAACTTTTTACTAGCAGATTTTCTCTTATCGTAATACTTGCAGGACTGACTCTTTCATTTTTTGGATTCAAAATTTTCTATAAATTGATGTTGCCTATTGGATTTCTTGTATTTATGATACCTATTCCTGTAACTCTCTATGATGCTATAGCTCTACCTTTACGCTATCTTGTAAGCATCATTGCAACCGAGGGAATGCAAGCTTGCGGTTTACCAGTTTTACGAGAAGGAAATATTATAATACTTCCAAACGTTTCATTAGAAGTTGTTGAAGCTTGTAGTGGAATGCGCTCTTTAGTGAGCCTTATCGCGCTTGGAACTACCTATGCCTTTGTTATGATGAAAGGTACATGGCGCCGAGTTGCACTTATCATTGCAACAGTGCCTATTGCGGTACTTACGAATATTACTCGTGTATTTATCACCGGAGTTCTTGCTAGACACTATGGTGCAAGCGTTGCTGAAGGCTTCTTTCACGACTTTGCCGGTATAGTTGTATTTGTAGTTGCTCTTTTATTAACAGCTCTGACAGGTTGGGCTCTATCACAGATAAAAATTGGAGAAAAAGGAGCTGAGAATGCGAAATAAAATTATATTTTTACTAACTATTCTACTTTTAGGAAGTGGAATTTATCTTGTATATTCCCCTCGTGATTTAGTTGTTCCTAAGATTGAACAGCTCTCAACTTTACCAAATCAAGTAGGGCCGTGGTATGGCGGGAATGATACCATTTTTGATGCTCCTACTCTCAATGTTTTACGCCCAACTGATTATATTATGCGTACTTATACAAACTCGCAAGGAGTGCCTGTAAGTCTTTATGTTGGTTATCATGACGGTTCACCTACAGCTGGCCCTATCCACTCTCCAAAAAACTGCCTTCCCGGTGGTGGTTGGGAATTTAAAAGCATTGAAGATGTAAAAATGACTGCTATGGATTCTGATATCAATATCGTCCGTGCCGTGCTTACAAAAAATGGGCAAGATATAACTTACTACTACTGGTATCAAGTACGAGGTGAAGTTATTACCACTGATTTAGATATGAAATTTGCTGAATTTATGGGAGTTCTTACCGAAAATCGCAAAGATGCTGCCTTTATTCGCATAGGTCTTACTATGGCCAATAAAGAAGAAGAACTACAAGCAATGCGAAATTTCTTCAAAGAAATATATCCTTTCATTAAAAATCATCTTCCCTCATAAAAAAAGGAGATTTTATGGTATTTGCTTTATCAACCCTCGGTGCTGTTATATTACTGTTGTCACTTCTTGGAACCGTGTGGTATCGCCACCATCCGCAAGAAAGAAAATTCCTTGCGCCTGCTATAATTTTATTGGCTTTTTATATTATAATTGATCAGATACTCTACTCCTTTCCTGAACAAGCGCATATATTTATACCATTACGCCTCTATATTCAAATATTACTTTGTCCGGCTTGTTTGCTTTTCTCAGTTGCTTTTGCGCGCATAACCTCATTTAAAGATTTACAAAGAACTGATAAATATCTATTTGGGTTTTCTTTACTTACCTTTATTCTTACCCTATTACTACCGGCCGATGCTTTCTACTACCAAACTGATTTCACCGCTGAACCTGTAATATTCCTTGAACAAACAAGTTTTTATCTTTATTTATATATATCTGTAATGTATATTATTTCTATAGGAAACTTAGAAAGCACATTACGTAATACAAAACACAGCGAGCAATGGCGTATTAAAATAGCTCTTCTTGGCTTTGGCTTTGGTTTTGCTTGTCTTATGATTTTTGCATCGCAAGGACTTTTATATAAAGTAATTGATATTAGAAACGTCCCTTTACGTAACCTTGGAGTTTGCGCCGGTGTGCTTTTAGTTCTTTATTCTGAATGGAAAAGAAAAAGTAACCAAGTTCTCATATCACGTAAAATAGTTTTCCGATCAGCTGTGGCTGTTCTTGCGGGGCTCTATTTTATTGGACTTGGTATTGCACGAGAAGGAAATAGAGTTTTTGGTGGTACTTTTACACAAAGCGCTGTCATTATACTAGCTGTATTTATTCTTTGTATCGGTGTTACTGCAATGCTGTCTCAAAAAATCAGACGCTCTCTAACTATTTGGATTCAAAGAAATTTTTATAATGAAAAATATGATTATCGTGCTCAATGGGTACATTTTAGTGAACACCTTTCACGCGCTACAGACTATAATACTTACATAGATTCTGCTCTTATGAGTTTTTGTGAAACTTTTGGTCGTCTTGGTGCTATCTATATTCCAGTGGATACAGAATATCCTAATTCTATGGGGCAACATTTTTATTACGAAATTGATAAATCAAGTGATGCTGTTCTTAGCGATTCAGCTTTTTTACAATTGCTCAACTGCGATCCAAAGCCTATTTTGGTAAATAATAGCGACACTGAACTTTTTTCAGCACAAACCACAATGTCTCTTTTACGCATGCAGATAGGTATTGTATTACCTATTCGTGCAGCAGATACTCCAGAAGGTCTCTTACTTTTAGGCTACCCAATAAATGGAAAAGAAAAGTACGACAATGAAGATTTTGAACTTATGGAAGCAATGGGGCGCCAGATAGGGCTTTCAGCAAAAAGCTTTAGAGTAAGCGAAGAAAAAGCTCTCACTCGAGAAATTAAAGTATTTGATAAGCTAGGAACTTTTGTTCTTCACGACTTAAAAAATCAAGTTTATGCTCTTTCTTTACTCACCAATAATGCACGTAACTTCATACAAGATCCTGCTTTCCAAGTTGATATGGTAGATACTCTTGCTAATACTGTCGGTAATATGAAGATACTTATCAGCCAATTAGCTCATTTACCTAATGCCGATGCTCTACATCTTGGTAATGTTTACTTACAAGATTTAGCGAAAAAGGTCGCTTCTCAAATTCCAAATGCTCCAATAGAAATTGAAGGTGCAAACCCACTCATTACTGTGGATAGCGAACAAATAGGAAAAGTATTCTTGAATCTTTACCTTAATGCTCTTGAAGCCGGCGATAATAAACCTATAAAAGTTATGATTGAAGAAGATGAGGGAGTGCCCGTATTCCATGTTATAGATATGGCAGGTGGGCTTCCGGCTAAAGTACTTGAAGTAGGTGTATTTAAGGCTTTTAACACAACGAAACCTAGAGGAATGGGAATAGGACTCTACCATTCTCGTAAAATACTTGAAACACATGGTGCAAAAATTGCAGCTCATAACAGACCGGGCGAAGGTTGCACTTTTACTGTACGCTTTGAAGACAAACAAAAGAATCCAGCGTAAAATAACTAGGCTCTGTTTCTAAATCCAAGGATTTACTTGAAAGTTCAACAAAACCCTTGGATTTAGAAAAACACCCTTGTCACCTGAGGAAGAAATTATGAAAAAAAGCCTTTTAATTGTAGATGATAATGAGGATATCTTACGTCAACTCTTCTGGGGTTTCTCAGCAGAAGAATACGATGTGTATAGAGCTAAAAACGTAGAAGAAGCCGTAAGTTTACAAAAAAAACACAAACCCCAAGTAGTTACACTTGACCTTGGACTCCCTCCCGATGCAGAAGGTAATACTGAAGGTTTTCGTTGTCTTGATGCTTTATTAGTTGCAGATCCGCTCTGCAAAGTAATAGTAATAACTGGACACCATGACGAAACAAATGCTCACAACTCTATCAGAAGTGGCGCTTACGATTTTTGTCGTAAACCTATTGATCTTGAAGAATTGAAGATTATTGTTCGCCGTGCTTTCTTCCTTTATGAATTAAACGCTAACAGTGTTCCAAAAGTTGAAGAGGAAGCAACTAATAATCTTGGTATTATCACTCAAGATAACAAAATGCTAGAACTTTTGAAGAATCTTACACGTATTGCCATTTCTGATGCTCCTGTGCTGATAGAAGGAGAATCCGGCACCGGTAAAGAAGTTATTGCAAAAGCGGTTCATCAAATGAGTTCACGCAGTGAGGGTCCTCTTGTTATAATCAACTGTGGCGCAATTCCTGAACATCTGCTTGAGGCAGAATTTTTCGGGCATGAAAAAGGTGCATTTACAGGTGCAACACAAAGAGTACAAGGTAAAGTTGAATTTGCACATAATGGTACTTTATTTTTAGATGAAATGGGTGAATTACCGCTTTCACTCCAAGTAAAGCTCCTCCGCTTCTTACAAGAAATGACCTTTCAAAGAGTGGGTGGTAGACAGGATATTGAAGTAAATGTGCGTATCATAGCCGCAACAAATCGTAACTTATTAGAGATGGTTGCTAAAGGTGGATTTAGAGAAGATTTGTACTACAGATTAGGCGTAGTAAAAATTCCTCTTCCTCCATTACGTGAACGTGGGCAAGATATTCTATTACTTGCAAATCATTTTATTAATAAATACGACACTACCGGAAAAATTAAAAGTTTCCATCCGGCAGCAGAAAAACTTATGCTCACCTACCAATGGCCAGGTAATATTCGCCAATTAGAAAATAAAATGAGGCAGATAATAATCCTCGCCGATAGTCCTATTATTCAGGCAGAAGCTCTTGAACTAACATCTACTTCCTCTGCTTTTGAAAGTAACTATGAAGATAATCAAGATATCAATTATGCTTCACTACAAGAAGCTCGTAATGCTATAGAAAGAAAAATGCTTGTGAATGCCTTGCAACAACATTCGGGGAATATTATGCAAGCATCACAATTGCTTGGAGTAAGCCGACCAACATTCTATGACTTACTAAAGAAGCATAAAATAACTCTCTAACAAGAGGTTTTCCATGAAACAACTATTTAATATTTCTCATAAGCTAAATAAAATCAAAATTTCATCTGCACTATGGGTTTTATGCCTACTTGTTTTTGGAATATTTATACAATTTACTTCTTTTTCAACAAGTTATGCAAGTGACGAAAAACCACTTTTTACTGTAAGAGGAATTGGTGGTGGTGGTGGTTTTTTCGTCCCTGTTTTTTCTCCTTATGATGAGAATCTATACTTTGTTGTCTGCGATATGGGCGGCATTTACAGAAGCTCTAACGCAGGAAAAAGCTGGGAAATGCTAAATTGGAAAACCAGTCCTCGTCGAGCTCATTATTATATTCCTCCGACTTTTTTATCAAAGAATAAAATGGTATGGCTTCATGATCGCTATTCTATTTCTGTCAGTGAAGACGCAGGAAAAACGTGGAAACATCAAGATCGTGGACCTTGGTTTGATGAAAAAAATGCAGATCAAAATGACAAAAGAACAAAAGTTATTTCATCATTTTTACCTCTCAACAATTCAGCTACTGATTTTTTAGTAAGTACAGATTTTGGTGTTTGGAGGGGGAATGAAAATACATGGAAAAAAATTTCCGATAAACCTACAAGTCATTTTAAGCGTGTAGATAAAAATATTTATGCAATAGAAAATAAAAACGTGCTTTTGATAAGCTCAGATAATTCCAACACATGGCAAAGAATCCCTCTTCCAGGCAACATTACTACATTTGAGGCAAACCTTTCTGAAAATAAAGAACCGCTTCTCTATATAGCTATTGATAAACAAGGTATTTTAAAATCTTCCGATTCAGGAAAAAGTTGGCAAGTCCTTACCGATGAGTTTCGAAGTATAAGACAGTTCGCTATTCCAACAAATCAATCATCCATACTTTATGCAATTGAAAATCGAGTTGGAAATAATTCCCAATCTGATGTAATTCGATCTTTTGATGGTGGTGCTACATGGGAAAAAACCTTTCGTATGCATAAAAATCAAGAAACTTTTTGGCAAGAAATTAATGTTGAAAGATCTTGGCTTCAAACTCATCTTTACTGGTCATATTACCTTATTGGCATTGCAGTATCACCACTTGACCCTAAACTTCTTATGATAGTGACTCAGGGTGAACTTTTTATTTCAAGAAATGGTGGTGATAGTTGGGAAACATTCTTTTCTGAAATTTACCCACCAATTGAGGGCGATACAGCTGTTCGCAATAAATCCATTGGCTTAGAAGTAACTTCTGTATGGGGCTATTATTTCGACCCGCATGATGAAAATCGTGAGTATATAGCTTATACCGACATCGGTTTTGCTAGATCAATAGATAAGGGAGAAACATGGTCATGGTCAGCCAAAGGTTCACCATGGACAAACACTTTCTATGATTTAGCTTTTGATAATGAAGTACCCGGAAAAATTTACGCGGCTACAAGTAGATTTCATGATATACCTCACTTCCTTTCTGTGTCAAAAATCAATCCTGAAGCAAAACTTCATCAGGGCGGTGTTGTTGTTTCAACTGACTGGGGTCAAACATGGAAAGTTCCCTATAACAGAAAAGCTGACACTGCACTTCCTGCACAAATAACTACAAGCGTAGTTATAGATCCTACATCTACAAAAGAAAACAGAATCCTTTTTGCATCCCTCTTTGGTGAAAGCGACGATACATCAGGCGTTTATGTTTCTCATGATGATGGCAAAACATGGAAAGCAACTGAAACACAACCCGGTGGCTATAATAGGCATATATATAAATTACGTTTCCATCCTCAAACAGGTGATTTATACGCTCTTATTACTGGGTTAAGAGCTCCAAAACCTCATTATTTTGATAAAGATGAGGGTGGGGTTTGGGTTTCTTCTGATAAAGGCAAAACTTGGAAACATATAAGCAAGGGATCACCTTTGGGACATTGGGCTAACGCAATTGCATTTCATCCTAAAGATCCAAATGGAATTTATGTAGCATCTGCAAGTCCACAAGGAATACCTGCCGGTGGTGTTTATTATACTAAAGACGGTGGAAAAAAATGGTGGCACATTATGAAAGATAGTGATATTCCGCGCCTTTTAGGTATAAAGAGAGCTTATGACCATTGGATGTCTATCATCGTTCACCCTGAAAAAACAGATATTATATTTGCAGGAGGGAGTAGTCATGGTCTTTTCTTTAGTGCAGATGGTGGAAGAACTTGGCGTTGGTGTAAAGAGTTCCCTTTCTCAAATGCGCAAAGTATGACTTTCAACCCACATAACTTAGATGAACTAATCGTCACAACATTTGGAAGCGGTGTATGGTCGACTTCCCTTACCGCTCTACTAGAGCGATATAACTATTCTTATAGTAAAATTAAATAAACACCCTAACACATGTAAAAGATTCCGACAATAGTGTCGGAATTCTTTACATATATATAAATATATATATACATATTTATAGCACTAGCAACAATTTCACATTTTGGCACGCCACTTGCATAGTAAAGTTTAGTAACTTATTCTAGGAGATATAATATGAATAAATTTGTAACAAGCCTTATTTGTGGTATTGTACTAACACTTGGAGCTGCTAGCGCACAAGCTGCTCTTCTTACAGACTGGACTTATGACTTAACTTCTGTATCACTAACTAACTTCAATACTGACTTTGTAACTGTTGGTACTGCTACTAACGGCAAAGATAACATGAAGTTCCAATCTGGTACTTACGACGTTACCATTGATCCAAACGGTGGCTCAGCTGGCGATCTTACTTTTTCTGGTGACAACACTGCTGCAAGTAGTGAAAATAAAGATGCCCTTTTAAATCAGACAACTGACGATGCTCCACTTCAAAATACTCCGGCTACTAAGTTAGCTGACTTAACATTCTCTTACAGTGTAGTATCAACTGAGAATCCTAATGTTCATATGAATATCACATACACTATCCCATTATATACATTTTATGATGTTGAAGCTGGGACAGCATATGTTTACTATAACAACTCAGAAGTTGGTACCAAAGGTGCAACAGCTATTACCCATGACGGCTACAAATACGGTATCACCGGTGTTGGTTTATTTGTAGATGATAGAGCTTTAGTTGCTCTTCCAGGTGCTGAAGGAGATCCTAATCTTTACACTGGCTGGGCAATAAATGCCGATACTATGGCCAACAAATATGAAGAATATGTTGTTGGTAGCGATAGTAACGTAAGTATTGGCCAAAAAGAAACCCCAGGTGCTTTCAAAATTTCAGGTGTGTTCTCAATTACAAATACTAAAGTTATTCCAGATCCTGCACCAACACCAGAACCTGCAACAATGCTTCTTACAGGTTTAGGCTTAGCTGGCTTAGGTTATGCTAAACGTCGCCGTAACCGTAAATAGATTTTAGTTATATACTACAAATCACAAGTCACTTACTCCTTTTTGGAATAAGTGACTTTTTTTATGCGTATTGAAAACCCGTATTCTATGATTAACTACCTAAAAAATCTAATCTCTGTAAACTTTCCCGACTCAACTGTCGGGCTTTTTTACATCTTAAATACTTCTTTCTAAAATAATATTTATAATTTCAAATAGTTACATTTTGGCACAGTAGTTGCTTTATACAGGGTAATAAGACAATCGTATAAACGAAAAAATTTCAGGAGGCATTATGAACAGATTAGCAACATCTTTAACTTTAGGCTTATTCTTAATTTTTGGCGCGGCTACTGCAAAAGCTGACTTGATAACAAACTGGGATTATTCACTTCAAGAGGTTACATTTTCTAAGTTTAACAGTGAGTTTCTAGGTACTGCAGAAACTGAGAAAATTTCTTGGACTTCAGGTTATTATGCAAGCACTTTAACTCCGGGCACACCTGATAATCCAAACGGAACTTTTGTATTTGAAGCTGATAACACTTCAGAAAGTCTTCAAGAAGAAAACCTACTAAGTCATGCAGTTGACAACACTGATGGTATTTTTGCAGATGGTTCTGCTACAAGTTTAGCAACAATGACTTTTTCTTATATGGTATCCGCTACAGACGCTAATGGTGAAGCACTTCATATGTCTATAAAATATTCAATACCTTTATATACATTTTCTAGTGCAACTACCGGTAACTCATTTGTTTATTACAACAATAATGAAGTTACTACTTCAGGTGCTTCAGCAATAACAAGAGATGGTTACAAATATGGTCTTACAGGTGTTGGTTTGTTTGTTGATGGTAGAGCGTTAGTTACTGTTCCTGGCGAAGAAAATGATCCAAACACATATAGCGGTTGGTTAATCAATAACGATACAATGACAACTTTATACCATAACTATGTTATTGGTGAAGAGAACAACACTAAAGAAAATATTATTGGTGATAAAGAAATTCCAGGCTATTTCAATATTCAAGGTAGTTTTTCTATCACAAATACAAGAGTTGACCCAACAGCTCCAACTCCAGAACCAGCTACAATGCTTCTTACAGGTTTAGGTTTAGCAGGTTTGGGCGCAATCAAACGTCGTCGTAATAAAATCAACAATAAATAAGTTATGATTAATAACGGATGATTATAAAAAAGTCACTTATTCAAGTATGATAAGTGACTTTTTTTATAGCAAAACAATTTATACATCATAAAGTAAAAGCTTGACAATAAACGTTGTAAATTATAGTGTAGCGACAATAAGTTATTATTTCACAATTGTTCAATTTTCTTAACTAAATAATAAATTTTATTAATACATTGGTAAACATATGACAAACTATACTTTCTCTGATAATAAAGAATCAAAAATTGCTGTTGTAGGCCTGGGTTATGTTGGACTTCCACTTGCTGTTTCTTTAGCGCGTAAATTCGATGTTATAGGATTTGACATTAATAAAGAGCGTGTGGAAATGCTCAATAATGGCCATGATAACACACTTGAAGTTGAAGATGATGAACTTTCAGCTACAAACGCTATTTTTACAGCTGACCCTAAAAAATTAAACGAAGCGCAAGTTATTATTGTTGCAGTTCCAACTCCGGTTGATAAACACTGTACTCCTGATTTGTCTCCGGTTTTAGGCGCAAGCAAAACTGTTGGTCAAAATATGCCAAAAGGTTGTATTGTCTGTTATGAATCTACAGTATACCCCGGTGTAACTGAAGATGAATGTGTGCCTGTTCTAGAAAAAGAATCAGGTATGATATTCGGTAAAGACTTTACAGTTGGCTACTCTCCTGAACGTATTAATCCGGGTGACAAGGTAAACCGCCTTGAAACTATCTGCAAAGTTGTAGCCGGTTCTGATGAGGCTACCGCGAATGCTCTTGTAAATCTTTATGGAGCAGTTGTAACTGCCGGTATCCACAAAGCACCAAGCATTAAAGTAGCAGAAGCGTGTAAGGTTATCGAAAATACTCAACGTGATATCAATATTGCGCTCATGAATGAACTTGCTCTTATTTTCAACAGAATGGATATTGATACTGTAGATGTTCTAGAAGCTTCCGGCACAAAGTGGAACTTCCTTCCATTCCGACCGGGTCTTGTAGGCGGACACTGCATAGGTGTTGACCCTTACTATCTTACTTATAAGGCACAAGAAATTGGCTATCATCCGGAAGTTATTTTGGCAGGTCGTCGAATAAATTCTGGCATGGGTGAACACATAGCAAGTACATGTGTAAAAAAACTTATAGAGTCAGGTAGTAGTGTAAAAAATGCAAGAGTTGGAATTTTAGGCTTCACTTTCAAAGAAAATGTACCTGATACTCGCAATACCAGAATAATTGATATAGTTGAAGAATTAAAAGAATTTGGTATTGTTCCACTCGTGCACGACCCTGTTGCAGATAGTGCTGAAGTACACGAAGAGTACGGATTTACGCTTAATTCCATCGAAGAACTCACAAACTTAGATGCAATTATATTTGCTGTTCCACATAAAGCTTTTAAAGATATTACACCAGATCAAATCCAATCTATGTTTGGTGAAAAATCTGTAACTATACTCGATATCAAAAGCTTTTTAGATAGAGAAAAAATGAAGAATGCCGGATTTAATTTGTGGCGCTTATAACACATAAAAATACTTCTGTATGAGGAATTTATGAAACAATATAGTGAAATTTTAGAAGAACTTAAAAACGCTCCATCTACTTGGCTTGTTACTGGAGTTGCCGGTTTTATTGGCTCAAACTTACTCGAAACTCTACTACTACAAAATCAAAAAGTTGTTGGTCTTGACAACTTTATACGTGGATACCAAAAAAACCTTGATTTAGTACACGAAATAGTTGGTGATGAACTTTGGGAAAATTTCACTTTCATCGAAGGTGATATACGTGATCTAGATACTTGTCATAAAGCTTGCAATGGTGTTGACTACGTTCTCCACGAAGCAGCTTTAGGTTCAGTTCCATTTTCAATTGATGACCCTATCACAGCGAATGAATGTAATATCAATGGTTTCTTGAATATGCTTGTTGCAGCTCGTGATGCGCAAGTCAAAAATTTTGTTTATGCAGCTTCATCCTCTACTTATGGAACCGAACCTACTCTTCCTAAACAAGAAGATAGAATCGGCGCACCTCTTTCACCTTATGCTGTAACAAAATACGTAAATGAATTATACGCTTCCGTATTTTCAACTACTTATGGGCTAAATAGTACAGGTTTGCGCTACTTCAATGTTTTTGGTAAAAGGCAAGATCCTCAAGGTGCTTATGCAGCTGTTATTCCTTTATGGTACGCAGCTTTACTCGAAGATCAACCTGTATACATAAACGGTGATGGCGAAACTTCACGCGATTTTTGCTACATCGACAATGTTGTTCAAATGAATATTTTAGCAGCTCTTGCTACCGGAGAAGGTACTAATACTGTTTACAACGTAGCATTTGGGCAAAGAACAACCTTGAATGAACTTTATGAACTCATTCGACTCGAAGTTCTTAAATACAAGCCTGAAATAACTCAAACAAAACCACATTATCGCGAATTTAGACGAGGTGATGTTCGCCATTCTCTTGCTGATATCAGCCGTGCTCAAAACTTGCTTGGATATGCTCCTTCTTTTGATGTGCGTCAAGGTTTAGAATTAGCAGCTGAATGGTACGCAAGCCTTTCAAAATAAAAATAATTTATGGTACTAAAAGTTACTTTATTTATATATAAATGATGGAAAATCAAAGAATTACCAATCTTTTCTTTAGGTAATTCTTTTTCCATTTATTACCTTTATTACTTAAATTTACTATCGCTTAGATAAATTTTATTAGAAACATCTAATAATTTATAAAATTTTTATACTTTTAATTACTGAATTGTATTGCTAACTCTCTTACTTTATAGTATAAATATCATGTACAACTAAAAAACTTTTCAACTCTGCTTTGAAATGCGCTTGTTAGCTAAACTGAGAAGATTTTACAAATGAATTCTAACAAGCAAAATGTTTACCTAACCTATGTGAACTTTTATAACGCTGCACTTCACTGGTTATTGTCTAAAAGGAGACTATTTATGTCAGGTACTCGTATTATGTTTAGTTCAAAAAAATTTACAACCCTTTCCACTGCGTTTTTACTCGCTTGTACACTTACTTTAACTGGATGTAACTCTAATAATGTTGCGGAGTTTCAAGCTGAAGGTAAGAAGCTTATGGAAGAAGGAAATCCTAATGGAGCTATAGTATTTTTTAAAAACGCTCTTGACGAAGATGCAAACAACTTTGAACTACGTCATGACCTTGTTAAAGCATATATTCAATCAGGAAAAAGAGTGCAGGCTGAAGCAGAACTAAAAAAATGCCTTGTGCAACAACCTACGAACACTTCTCTTCTTCTTACTGCTGCTAACTTCTTTACAAATCCAAGAGATGCAGAACAGGCTTTAGCTTATATTGAACAAGTAGAAAAATTGCAAGCTGCCACCGCTGAAACTCGTGAAATCTATGGTACAAATCTAAGATTCTTAGATAGAGTTGATGAAGCAAAAAAAGCTTATAAAGAAGCTATTGCCCTAGATTCAACCAGAATACCTTCTAAAATAAACCTTTCAACACTCTATCTTGCTGAAGGTAACACTCAAGAAGGTTTAAAACTTATAAATGAAATCTTAGCGATTGAACCTAATCACCTAAATGCACTCCAATTAAGCGCTTTAATTTCAGAAGAGTCGAATGACTATGCAGCCGCTGAAGCGAGTTACAGAAAAATTATCACCTTACTTCCTACTGATATCAACCCTGTTTACGCACTTGGAGAACTCCTTATTAAACAAGGGAAAATTGAAGAAGCTGAAGCTATTCACTCTGATATGACTAAAAACTTCAAGTCAAATCCATCTGAATACGCTCTAGCTGGCATGCTCGCATTTCAAAAACAGGACTTTGAAGCAGCAAGTAAATTATTTCAACAATCAGTAAATATCGCTCCTTCTGTGAATGGTTTATATTACCTTGCTAGTTCGTTGCATCAAATTGGCAACTCAGAATCTGCACTAAGTAACTTACGCCGTATACTTGATGTTGAACCAAATAACGTCCAAGCAACTCTATTAACTGCGCAAATTTTAACTTCTCAATCACGTTTGCAAGAAGCTGAATACGAACTTAAAAAATTAATAAAAGCTTCACCTGAAAGTGCTCAAGCTTATAGTTTATTAGGTGAAGTGCAAAAAGCACTCGGAAATAGTGATGAGGCTCTCGCGTCTTTTGCAAAAGCACTTGAAATTGCTCCTGAAAACACTCAAGCTACTATGTCAAGAACATCAATACTTATGGAGCAAAATAAATCTGAAATAGCATTAGCTGAACTTCAAAAAGCTATGGAAATAAATTCAGAAAGTATAGCAATTAGAACTGCTCTTTACAATTACCATATGCAGCAAAACAATATTGAAGAAGCAATGAAAATTGTTGATGAAGGGCTTGTTGAAACACCTAATCACTCACTCTTTCTAACTATGAAAGCCGGTGCTTACATGGCTTTAGAGGAAAATGAAAAAGCTATTGAACTTCTAAAACAAACAACATCACAAGATTCAAGCTTCTTACCTGCTATAGAGTTACTATCAAATATCTATATAGTTACTGGTGAAAATGAAGCAGCGTTACAACTTGCTGATTCCTATCTGGAGCAACATCCTGAAAGTCAAGACTTTCTTGTCAATACGGCTGTAATTCTTGACAACTTAGACAGAAAAGATGAAGCAACTGCTCGCCTTGAAAAAGCAAATGCTCTAAACTCAGAACGTGCACTTATTTCTTTAGTTCGTCGTGCGCTAAATGCTGGTGATAAAGCTAAAGCTGAAAAATATCTTACTGATAAATACGCAGCTTTTCCTGTTCCACAAGTTCGTGTTTTACTTTCTAATTACTACAATGAACAAGGTGAACTAGATAAAGCTTTGGCTATTTTCTCAACTGAAGAATTGAATAAAACACCTGAAGCTATACTTGCTAGATACCGTCTCTATACAGGAGCTAAGAACTACACTGCTGCTTTAGCAGAAGCTGAAAATCTAATAGCACTATTCCCTCAAAGTAACGACGGGTATGTTATCAAAGCTTTTACTTTAGAAAATGATGATAAGTTTGATGAAGCCTTTACAACTCTTGAAGAAGCTTACAAAAAACTACAATCAAATGAACTAATGATACAACTTGGAAACTTGTGCCTACGTGATAACCGCTACGATAAAGCTCTTTCTTATTTCCGTACTTCCATTTTGAAAGACCCTAAAAATAAAGATGCTTTATCAGGTCAAGCTTATGCACTTCTCCAAGAGGAAAAAGTTGAAGAAGCTGTTGCAAGCTATGAAAAAATTCTTGAACTCTATCCTCAAGATTTAGCAAATATTAACAACTTGGCAATGGCGCTTGCTAAAAGTGGACATAATACAAGCCGTGCTGTTGAACTTGCTACACAAGTATTCGCAAAAGCACCTGAAAATGAAGGAGTAATTGACACCTACGCTTTCGCTTTATTAGCAGATAATCAAATAAGTGAAGCTATGAATATCATCAAAAGTGGTTTATCTACACATCCTAACTCAGCTGTTTTAAACTATCGTCATGGAATGGCCTTACTTGCTGAAAATAATAAAGTTGAAGCTATAAAAGCTTTAGAAAAATCACTTGAACTTGGCGATTTCTCAGAATCAACTCATGCACAACAACTTATAGACGAAAATAAATAACATTCTTGAACAGTTTGGAGAGCTATTCAATACGCTTTCCAAACTGGAATATATAACATCTTGTTTAGTTTACTCTGTACAAGATAAGTCACACAACGAAAAATACTAAAGACAACTACCTTTAGTACAACGTGCTTGTAAGGCTATATTTTTATTAGTTTTATAACTCACTTTTTCGCTTAGAAATTTACAGGATACATTATGGATATTAAAATGAATGTTAGATGGCTTTCAGCAGTATTGAGCAATCTTCTTTGGTTAGGAATTACTCTGCTTTGCTTAGGATTTTTACAGTCAACTATCCTAACTGGCCTCACACCTTTAAACGCTCAAACTTATTTAGCTTTGGCTCTTTCTATCTTTTGTTGTGCTTCTATTTCTGACATTTTACTTGCTAAAGAACCTAATTTTACAATATTTAATTTTGTTGTAATTTTTCTTATGTCAGTTTCTATTGTGTTTATATTTGTTTCTCACGCAATTCTACCTCTTCCTTTCTCAACTGCTTCAGTAATGATTGCAATTGTGCTATTTATTATCTTCAAAAGCGTAAGCAAATTTTTAGTTTCCAACTGGGTATACCCTCCTTTTTTACGTACAAAAGTTATGATTCTTGGCGATTATAAACATGCCGAAAGTATTCATGAACTCATTAAGAAATCACGCAAACGCTTTACCTTAGAAGGAGTTATCAATGTTCAAAAACAAAATAGATCAGAAGATAGAACTCAAGTAACTCCGGAAGAAGACGACGACAGACTCTATCTAGAAGCTCAGAAAGCCGGCGTGAAAATGATTATTGCATCTTTCCCAGAAAGACGCGGAACAATGCCGGTTCAACAAATGTTAAAATGTCGTATGCTTGGAATAAAAGTTGTTGAAGCGCAGACATTTTATGAATTTCTTTCGCGTAAACTCTATATAGAAAACCTCAAACCAAGTGATCTTATATTCACTTCCGGTTTTTATCTTTCTATCAGAAGACGCTTTATTAAGCGTGCTTTTGATATATTCTGCTCGGTTATCGGCTTACTTATTTTTGCACCTTTCTTCCCATTTGTTGCATTATTAATTCACCTCGATTCACCGGGGCCTATCTTCTTCCGCCAGATTCGTATGGGACGTGATGATAAACTTTTCCATATCATCAAATTCCGTAGTATGCGCTCTGATGCAGAAAAGTCTACCGGTGCTGTTTGGGCTGTGAAAGAAGATCCACGTATCACACGTATCGGTTCTTTCCTTCGCAAAAGCCGTATAGATGAAATTCCTCAGCTTATCAATGTTCTTCAAGGGGAAATGAGCCTTGTTGGACCACGCCCTGAAAGACCTGAATTTATCAGCGAATTGAAAAAATCTATCCCATATTATGCGGAAAGACACCATCTAAAACCCGGTGTTACAGGTTGGGCACAAGTTTGTTACCCTTATGGCGCATCAGTTGAAGATGCCTTAGAAAAATTACGATACGATTTATACTATATCAAAAAACAATCTTTTATTTTTGATATAGAAATAATATTACGAACAGTTTTAATAGTCTTTACAAGAAATGGAGCACGCTAATGAAAAAGTTTACACTGGTATTTACCCTCTTATTTATTTTTCTTTCTACATTTGGAACTGCACTTGCCGCTGATAAAGAATACATTATCGGTAAAGGTGATGCCCTAAGTATTAAAGTTTGGGGCGAACCTGAACTTAGCACCGAAGCTGTTGTACGCCCTGATGGAAAAATATCACTACCAAATATTGGTGAAATGACAGCTGCCGGAATTACACCGCGCACTCTACGCCATAGAATTACTGCTGCATTAACTGATCTTTTGTTCAATCCGATTGTATCTGTTGCAGTAAACTCATTCCCAGCAAACTCTATGCTTGTATATGGACCAGGAACAACTTCAGGAGTGATTCAACTTTCAGGAAAAACATCATTATTACATATACTTACAAATGTTAAACCTGATTTTACTGCCGATCTTACAAATGCTTACATAGAAAGAAATGGTGAAAAAATTGCTAGCGATTTTGAAACTATATACAAAGAAGGTAAAGGTGAACTTGCAAAACTTGAAATTTTAGCTGGTGATAGACTTTTCATTCCTAAAAAAGAAAATCTTCTTGTCTTTATTGAAGGCGCTGTAAATAGCCCAACATCAATTCCTCTAACAACAGAAATGACAATCCTTGAGGCAATTCATAAGGCAGGCGGATTTAATAAATTTGCAGACCCGAACGAAACTGTAATTACTCGTCAAGTTAATGGTAATGTAGAAAGAATTGTTGTGCGCTTAGAAGACCTTATTAATGAAGGTGATTTATCACAAAACATTCATCTACAAGCTGGTGATCTTATTGTTGTAGATACAAGCTGGTTCTAGAATCAGTTTAATAGTATAAATTCTTTTAACATCTTAACTTATTTTAATGTGATATTACAAGGTAATAGTAAATAAACTTCTCTTCACTATTTTATCTTATTGATTTACTATTACTCTTGTTTACAAAGGTCATTCATTTCTATGAAAACAACCCATATAAAAAACTCATCAACAGAAAATGCCTCTCTTAATATTGGGCGTTATATAAATCTTCTATTAAACAACATTAAGTTTATCTGTATTGTTGTTATAATCACATCAATCACTGCTTTTGTGGTAAGTTACTTACTTCCTAAAAAGTTCCAAGCATCTTCCACTATCTCAGTAGAAGAAAATATTGTGAGTGATTTAGTTCAAGGTATTGCCATCACAACATCAGTTGAATCTAAAATTCGCCTACTTGAAGTGCAGTTGTTGAGCCGTAACCTTCTTTCAGAGGTTGCTTCTTTATTAGAACTAGATTTGCTTGCAAATACAGAAGCAAAGAAAGAAACTCTTATTTCAAATCTAAGAAATAGTACATCTATTTGGCATGATAAAAAACGCGGTGTATTCTACATTAGCTTTACCAACGATAAACCTACTGTTGCACGCGATTTTGTAAATACTCTTATTCGAGTATATATAGAACAAAACACATCTGAAAAACGCCAAGAATCCTTTGATGCAACAACTTTCTTAAGTGATCAAATTGAAATTTTCCAAGAACGTATTGATAAGGCTCAAGATGCTATTGATGCTTATAAAGTTGAACAAGGTATGTACCTTTCTCTAAATGAAGGCTTAGTTCAACAAAAAATTAATAATCTTGACCAGCAAATCGAAACTATACGCATAGAAAAAAATAAACTAAACTCTGAAAAGCTTTTAACCTCAGACATTGCAAAAATATCAGATGAACTGCGCGAACAAGAAACTAAATTGCGAGATGCGCAATCAATCTACACAGAAAAACACCCTGCAATTCAGCGTTTGACAGTGGAAGTAGCAAACACTAAAAGACGCTTAGAAGAAGCAAAAAATAATACTGAGTCTGAAAGCAATAACACCCAGTTTCAAATCATTCAAATTGAACTAAACTCTTTAGAAGAAACAGAGCTCTCGCTCATAAAAGAACGTGACGAGAACTTAAAAAATTTAGAAGCTCTTCCTGCTATAAAAACAAGACTCACAGAACTTGAACAAACTAAATCAAATGAAATGATTATTTATGATCAACTTGTAAGTCGTTTTGGTCAATCAGAAGTATCAAAACAAATGGAATTACAAGATAAAGCTGTAAGCTTTAAAGTTATTGATGCCGCAATCACACCAACAAAATTCATATTTCCAATGCGTTATTTAATAATGATAGCCGGAATTATAGCCGGTTTTGGCTTAGCTATTGGTATTATTATATTAAAATCTATTCTTCGCCCTCAAATTCACTCCGCCGATGATTTACACGTCTATTCTGCACCGGTACTAGTAAAACTGCCTATTATTATTCAGCCGGAAGTTTTAGCAAAAAGAAAACTTTCAAACTTGATTTTCATACTAATCACACTCGGTGTTATCGGTGTTATTTTTATGGCTGCGGTGTTAGAATTCCTTGGCTATACTTACATTGAAAGACTTTTACCCTTCTAAACAAATCTCAAGAACAATGGATATATTATGAGCATAATAGAAAAAGCAATGGAAAAAGCTCGACAAAGTAGAGCTGAAAATCCTAAGCAAAATCAAATACCGAATTTGACTGAGACAAATCAAAAAAATCATTCTACAACTGAAAGATTAATGTCTGCTTCTCCAGTCGCCAAAACTAAAAAAAATGAAGACTCTGTTCAACAAACAACTCTTTCAGAACAAAATATAAATCAACCTCAAGAACAAAGTAATCCTATAGAAAGCGTAGAAATAAATCCTATCCCTGAACTTATAATGGCAAACGAAAACGCCTTAGTAGAGGGTGGTTCGTACCGTATTTTAAAGGAATACATAATAGCACTACGCAAAAGTCAGCCAGATAAATCTTTATTTATGGTGACAAGCCCTATGAAAGGTGAGGGAAAAACCCTTGTTTCTTGTAACTTAGCTTGTGCTTTAGCAAGTGAATTCGATACCACAGTTCTTCTAATTGACGTAGATTTACGTGCTCCAATGTGCCACAATGTATTAGGAATTTCTAATCCACCAAAAGGCTTATCAGATTGCCTTTTACACAACACTCCTATAAATGAATGTATTATTCATACCGGAATTGGGCGTTTATCTCTTCTATGTGCCGGTAGCCTTATAGATAACCCTGCCGAGCTTATAACCTCTAAACGTATGCAAGACTTTTTATTAGAAGTGAAACACCGCTATCCTGATCGTATCATCATTGTTGACTCTCTCCCGCTCCTTCCATTTGCAGAAAGCCGTGCGCTTACCCGTATGACTGATGGTGTTATGCTTGTTGTACGTGAAAATACAACCCACAAAAGCCACTTAGAGAGCGCTCTTCAACAATTACAAGATGTTCCGCTTCTAGGCATGATTTACAATGCTGCAACCACAACAGGTGCAGATAAAGAAATTTATAATCTATCCAGCTATGCTTATGGATATCAATAACTGAGGACCTTATGTATTTATCCTTTTTTTCCCTATACCGAAAACCTTTTGAACTTCTTCCTAACCCTGACTTCTTATTCTTAAGTGACGTTCATAAAAAAGCTCTCACCTTCCTAGAGTATGGACTTATGGAAAACACCGGCTTTATTCTTTTCACAGGTGAAGTTGGTACGGGAAAAACAACAACAATTAGACGCCTTCTAAATAAAATATCAGAAGATATGACTATTGCTACAATCTTTAATACTCAAGTAAATAGTACTCAGCTTTTAAAGATGATAAATGAAGATTTTGGACTCTCAAGCAATAGCAACGACAAAGCTGAACTTCTACGCGACCTTAATGAATTTCTTATTGAACAATATGCCGCAGCTCACCGCTGTGTACTGATTATAGATGAAGCACAAAACCTTGGATTAGAACAGCTTGAAGAAATCCGCCTCCTTTCAAATTTAGAAACTGCGCACTCAAAACTCCTGCAAATTATCCTTGTCGGGCAGCCGGAGCTTCGCGATAAACTAAATAGTGCTGAGCTTATCCAATTACGTCAGCGCATACTTGTTCACTGTCATCTATCACCGCTAAATGCTGAGCATGTTTCCTCGTATATATATCATAGACTTGAACAAGCAGGAAATAGAAATGCGCTTACTTGGCGTGATAATTCTATTCAACTTGTGCATAAAGCAACTCGTGGTGTGCCAAGACTTATCAATATTTTGTGCGATTACATACTGCTTGATGCTTTTACAAAAGGGCAATCATTCACTGATGAAGAAGATATTACTGCAATACTAACTCAGCTAGATTTTGAAGCTCAATTTTGGGGACCTATAGAAAAAGCACTAACTCAAGAAGCAGTGCAAACCATTCAACCTCAAACTTTTGCCCAATACGATTCAAAATGGTCACCTGATGAAGTAGCAAAGCTTTGCGACAGAATGGAAACCAATATTGAATTGATGCAACAAAGTCTAGTATCACTTTCACAGCTTATAGTCCTTTTATCACAAAATATTGTGAATGAAGTAAATAATCAAGCGAAGGGGAAAACCTCAAAAAACAAATTTGAAAAGAATAGTGACGAACTCTTACTGTAATAATATGAACTTGATAGATCTTAACAAGGAAAATAAAATGCGTACAAATCAATATTTAATCACTCTAGCATCTTTACTTCTTTTCGCATTACCTAATATAAGCTTTGCTGAAGAAACAGGTTTTACTGCGTTAAATTCTCGACCTGACTACGAAGTAAATGCCGCTATTGAAACATCGCTTGAATTTAATGACAATATTGATAATGAAGCAGTAAGCCCTGAAAGCTCATTTACAACGCATATTCGCCCTAAATTCTCAATTTCACGCGAAGGTGCACGTTTATCCGCTAACTTTAATTACAGAGGTGATTACAGTTTCTACACCGGAAAAAACCTTGATCCTGAATATCAACACACCCTTGATGCAAAACTCAGTGCAAATGTAATAGAAGATTTATTCTTTATTAATATTAGTGAAAGCATGCAACAAGTCTATGAAAATCTTGAACTTGGTGAATTTCAGGCAAGTGATGACTTTGACGATAGTAGAAATAGAAACGTCTTTACCGTTGCCCCATACTTTTCGCTTGCCCCAAGCCAAAAAACTAATATTACATTAGGTTACAATTTTATTGACACACGCTACAGTCAAGGAGAAACAAATACAAGCCCTTCTTTTCTTTCATTTAATGCAGACCAGTACAATTTTAAATACAATGTAAATCAGTCACATAATCCCTACTTCAAAATCAACCATGAATTAAACGACAGAACAAGCCTTTATACAGGTGGTGGCTACACAAGACAAATATATAATGACGAAGAAAGTATAGATCTCTCTCGTTATAACCTTTATGTAGGTGGAAGTTATCAATTTAGTGAAAATCTATCTGCAAGTATTGAAGCCGGTCCAAACTATAGTGTACCGGATAGTGGAGATGCAAAGCTCTCTCCTTATGTGCAAGCAAGTATAAATTATTCAATTGGAAATAGTGTATTTTCTTTCTCTTACAACACTTCATTTGAGGACGACTTAGAAGCCGGTGAAACTGTAAATAAGAGTAGTTACTCGCTTAATTGGGCGAAAAAATTTGAACGTACTCAACTTACTGTAGGTCTTACTTATAACACCTACACTTCAAGTATTTCCTATATTCAAGGCGCAATTGATCAAGAACAAGGGAATACTATTTCACCTAGAGTTACTATTAATTATGACCTTACAGACCGTACTTCTCTATTTTTAAATTATAACGCAATTATCTTTGAGAAACATGAACTCGGAGATCATCGACACACTGCTTTCTATGGCATTAAATATGACCTTAGTGAAGATGCTAATATTGGTTTAAGCCATAGATTACAATATACTATCCCTTATATAGAAAGTGAATATTTTTCTAATCAGATAATGTTCGACTTTGCTTATTCATTTTAAGGAGAAAATATGAATATTGCTCTTACTGTAGACGTGGAAGATTATTTCCAAGTCAGCGCATTTGAAAATTCAATTAATCGCTCTAGTTGGGATAGTTTACCACACAGGGTTTCAAATAATACAAATAAAATTCTCGATATTTTTGGCGAACTTTCGCTAAAATCAACTTTCTTCGTGCTCGGTTGGGTTGCGGAGCGTTATCCTGATATCGTTAAACGTATGTCAAATGAAGGGCATGAAGTTTGCTGTCATGGTTACGGGCATGAACGTATAACTACTCTCACACCTGAAATTTTCTTAGATGACATCACTCGTTCTCGCAAACTTCTACAAGATATTTCAGGGCAATCGGTTGATGGATACAGAGCTCCAAGTTATACAATCACCAATCAAACGCTTTGGGCTTTAGATGCACTTATTGAAGCCGGTTTTAGCTACGATTCAAGTATCTTTCCTATTCATCATGATGTTTATGGCATTCCCGGAGCACAACGTTTTCCGCATATTATAGAACGTGAAAAGGGAACTCTCAAAGAATTTCCTCCAAGTACTATAGAGTTTTCTTTACTCGGTAAAAATATGACTCTACCTTTTTCAGGTGGTGGCTATCTACGATTATTGCCTGTATCACTTATGTCAAAAGCTTATAATCACTTAGAAAAAGCAGGCCATCCTAGCACTTTATATTTTCACCCTTGGGAAATTGACCCCGATCAACCACGTATGCAAGGTTCTTTAAAATCAAAGTTCCGTCATTACATTAATTTAGCAACAACTGAAAGTAAGTTGCGCTATCTTTTTGCAAGGCATTCCTTTGCGCCTATGAGTGTAGTATTGAAAGAGGTATTACCTAATGACTAATATATCAATACGTTGTCTAAATTTTGATATATCATCATCTCAAAATTCTCATTCAAAAGATAGAGAGTTATGGGAAAGTTATGTAAGGGAAAAAGATAGTTCTTTTGGCTATGCTCTACCTTCATGGTTTGCCATATTTGAAAAAGCGTTCGGGCATAAAACGTTTGCTCTCACAGCTTTTGAAAAAATTGAAAATGATGAAAAAATTGTGGGTGTTCTGCCAATCACTCATGTGACATCTAAAATTTTCGGCTCAAATCTTTGCTCTCTACCATTTGTAAATTATGGTGGAGTACTTAGCGATTCTAATGAAATTTCAGCTCTACTTGTTGCCGAGGCACAAAAGCTGCGCAAAAAACTTCAAGCTGATTCAATAGAACTCAGACATATGCACCCTTGCGGACTCGATTTACCTGCAAAGGCTGATCATAAAGTCTCTATGATTCTGGATTTACCTGAAAATTCTGAACTTCTTTGGAAAAGTTTTAAAGATAAAGTCCGTAACCAAGTACGTAAAGCGCAAAAAAATGGTTTGACAGTAACTCGTGGAGGAAAAGAACTTCTTGATGATTTCTATTCCGTTTTTTGCGTGAATATGAGAGATTTAGGAACTCCTGTTTATGCTAAATCCTTTTTTTCTATTGTTATGGATTATTTAGGAAAAGATTCAGAAATTATATGTGTTTATCGTGATGGACTTTGTATTGCTTCAGGTATTTTATATCGTTATGGTGATACAATGCAGATGCCGTGGGCTTCATCACTTTTAGCACACCGTAATTTCTGCCCGAACCATAGTCTTTATTGGGAGGCTTTGAGCCTTTCAGCTGACGAAGGATTTAAATTTTTCGATTTTGGAAGATCCACACCAAACAGCGGGCCATGGTCATTTAAAAAGCAATGGGGAGTTCGAGAAGTTCCATTATATTGGGAATATATATTAGAAGACGGCGCAAGTATGCCAAGTCTTTCAAATAGTAATCCAAAGTTTCAACTTGCTATTAGGATGTGGAAAAAACTCCCTCTTTTTGTGGCTAATACTATAGGACCTGTAATTGTGCGAGGTATACCATAATGAATAAAATTTCTAGTCTACGTACTCTTCCACCAGCTGGGCCACCTTTACCTTTGTCTAGTCTTTTTAAGGCCTTTATCTCTTCTTTAGGTGCAAGTAAAACTGAAGAAAAATTGCATGTGCAACTAAAACAGTACTTCAATTCTGAATATGCTGCACTCACAGATTCAGGTCGTTCAGGTTTATCTTTAGCACTTGTGGCTTTACATAAGCTCTACTCAAGTAAAGAGCAAGAAGCCCGTAATGAGGTGCTTATTCCGGCTTATGTTTCTTATTCTGTGCCATCCGCTGTTGTTCACGCCGGATTCAAAGTCCGCCTTTATGATATAGATCCGCTCACACTCACTCCCGATTATGAATCAATGCGAAATGCAGTATCTGATAAAACTGTAGCTATTGTGATATGTCATCAATTTGGGCTTCCGTTCGATGGTGCTCAAGCAAAAGAAATAGCTCAAGAATTTGGAACTTATCTTCTTGATGATGCTGCTCAAGCTATGGGTGGAACAGTCAAAGGTAAGTATGCAGGATGTATGGGAGATATCGGTCTTTTCAGTCTAAGCAGAGGTAAACCACTTACATCAGTTGAGGGCGGAATATTGCTTACAAATTCGCAGGCTATTGCCTCTTCCCTTAAGATTTCAAAAGAGGAATTATACAAGGGAGCGGACAAAGGAAAAATCAGTAAACTTCTGCATGATATACCAACTATGATAAAAGCTGTCGCGCTTTATCTTTTGCGTCGACCAATTTTATATAGCATACCGGCATCTTTACCTTTTTTGAATATCGGAGCATCAATATTTGAACCAGACTTTCCGGACGGTGAAATGTCGCCTTATAGAATGGGTCTTACGCTTGCGGGTATACCTTTGCTGAGTGATGCGAACAGAAAGCGTAATCAATGGGCTGAAAAATATAATAATTTCGTCAATAATCATGAAGGATTACTCTCTATTCCAGCACAAAACGAAAGCAAGACAGTCTATTTACGATATCCTTTGATTTCTGCACAAGGTAAAGAAAAGTATATTCAAAAAATAATGTCTCATGATAATGGTAATACTGCGAAAAAATTAGGAATTAGTCGTGGTTTTCCTTTAGCTCTTTATGCTGTAGAAACTCTTAAACCTCATCTTGTTGAAATTAATGGAAATCCTCAAGAATTATACAAGGGTGCGACTTATCTAGCTGAAAATCTTATAACTCTTCCTACGCACGACCAAGTAACTGAAAATGATTTCGCAACAATCACAAATTTTTTCACTCAAATCTAGATAACTAAAATATTTTTACTATTAGGAGGACATAATATGACTTTTCTTTTTTGGCTTTTTGCTTTTCTTCTTGTATATCCTCTATTTATCTATCCTTTATGTCTTATGTTCTTACAAAAAAAGCAAAATTATAAAGCTCCACTTCCGCAAGACTCAGACGATGCCCTCCCAAGTGTAACAATTATACTTTCTGCTTTCAATGAAGAAAAAGTAATCGCTGAAAAGATAGAAAATTTTCTCAAGCTCGACTATCCAAAAGATAAGCTTGAATTCCTTATTATCTCAGATGAAAGCATTGATGAAACTGATAATATTATACGTATCTACATGGAAAAAGTAAACACCGAAAGCGAAAGATTAAGACTACTTCGACAAGAACCGCGTGAGGGCAAAACAAAAGCTCTCAATAGAGCTGTTACCGAAGCTCGTGGAGATATCTTCTTTTTCACAGATGCCGACAGTATGCTCCATATTGATGCAATGCGCCGTATTGTAGCACCTTTTGCCGATTCTAAAGTCGGTCTTGTAAGCGGACGAAGTGTTTATACAGATGAAAACGGTAATGAAACAACCGGCAGTATTTACAGGCAATACGAAGAATGGCTCAAAGAATATGAAGGAGCATTATACGGAATTGCAGGTGCAGACGGTGGAATTTATGCCATGAGAAAAGAGCATTATAACGAACTACCAATGAAAATCATTAATGATTTAGCGCACCCGATTCATGTAGTTCTTGATGGAAAAAAAGCTCTTGCAGTTCCTCAAGCTTTAGTAAGTGAACCGCCTGAAGATGATAGCAATGCTTTTGCTCGTCAAACACGTATTATGACACAATCATGGTACGTATTCTTCACACATTTCAAAGCTTTGCTTGATAAAAAATGTTATGGATTTTTATGGCAGTTTTTCAGTCATAAAATATTAAGATGGATGACTCTTCCATGGTTAGCACTTTTTATAATTTCGGCTCTATTTGCTGATGGCATTTTCCCTGTTTTGGGTCTTATGGGTGCTTTTGCTCTTCTTATCTGCGCTTATTTAGGAGAAAAAGCTAAAGTAATTGGAAGAGTTAGTCGACTCTTTATCTTGCAAAGTGCCGCTGGTATGTTTGGACTAGTAAGACTATGGCAAGGCGAAGTTTTTGTAACTTGGAATCCGAAAGGCTAAATCATGACTTATAATAGTATAACACCAAAACCACAACGTATTTATTCAATAGACATGCTAAAAGGCATCTGTATGCTCTTTATGCTTATCGATCATTGGCGTGATATGCTTAGCCGTATGGCTAAAGATACTTTAGGTATAGAAAATCCATTACCTGTAAATGCTAACCATTTGGAAAACTTTGATACAGCTGTATTTTGGTTACGTTGCACTAGCGGATTTATAGTTCCAGTAACTTTTCTTTTTTTAGCAGGAGCAGGCTCTTATCTATGGCAAACACGCCGTGGAATAGACGCTTCTCTATTTAAATATTTAGTATCTCGTGGCGCTATGTTAGCTATTGTCAACTGTTTGCTATTTTTTAGCTCTCCTTTTTCTCAAGGAGGATCTATAACCTTACATGTTCTTTGGCCCACTGGAATAGGAATGATTATACTAGGATGTATATATAAACTTCCTAAATATATCCTTTGGACAGTCGCTTTTATATGTATTGCGGGTCAAAATTATTTTGAAACTCTAACATTTTCTAGCTCTTTATTAAATACAATTTGGACATTCGCCTTTATTAACGCACCAATCCCATTACCTTGGGGAGCTGAACTGTATAATTTATGGCCAATTATGCCATGGTTTGGAATTTTACTCTTAGGTTATCTTTGCGCTCCTATATTTTCGTTAAAAGAAAAAAGTTATTCTAGTTGGATCAAGCTAGGCATTTCCTGTCTTGCTGTATTTCTTTTCTTGCGCTTGACAGGAATTTATGGAGATCCTAGCCTTTGGCAAGTTCACGATTCTTTATTAAAGACTTTAGGCGATATTATTGCTATTAATAAATACCCTCCTTCTTTGCAGTTCATACTATATGGTTTATCAGCTACATTTTTCTTACTTGCCCTACTCGAACGTTTTCAATTTACAAATAGAATGCTTCTTGTATTAGGAAGTTCGCCACTTTTTTTCTATATAGTTCATCTCACTTTCTTACGAGGAATAAAGTTTATAATTCTTCGTTTACCAAGCCAATTACTAGAAAATGTAAATTCTTTACTCTTTTCTTTTGCCGGACTTATATTCTCAAGCGTTATAATAGCATTATTTCTTTGGTTTTTTTGCGAATTATATAAAATTATAATGAAAAGATATAAAAAGTTTAAACTAACTAACAATTAATCTATGTATAATAACAAAATTAAAGGAAAATATCTTATGCCTAAGGTCCTTGTAACATCAGGAAATACACGAGTTGCTTATGCAATATGCCAAAACCTTGCAGAAAAGGGGTTTGAGGTCTATATAGGTGATCGAACTTCCTTTACTATGGCTGGCATGTCACGTTATTGCAAAGGAAGAATGACGTATCCATCTCCCTTTACCGAGCAAGAGAATTTTATCAATTCCATCATTGACTTTATGAAAGAAAATAAGATTGATATTCTTCTTCCCGTATTAGAAGAAACCTTTACCTGCTTGAAAAATAAAAATATATTAGAAAAAGCTAATTTAGCATTTCTATTTCCAGGGTACGAAAAAGCTTTACTTCTTCACGCAAAAGGTACACTGACTACTCTTGCAAATGAACTTGCTATTGATACTCCAAAAACTTGGGAATTGGCTGAAATTTTTTCAGAAACTTTTAATAAAGAAGATCTCATATTTCCTATCATAGTCAAACCGAAACAAGGTGGTGGCGGTTGGGGAATGCAAAGGTTCAATGAGTTTGATGAGTTTTACTCAACAATTACTCAAGAAATTTCTAATCCTGAAAATTATATTGTTCAAAGAATAATTATTGGTGATTTAGTCGGTGCTTGCGGAATTTACTATCAAGGAAAACATATAGCCTCAGATTCATATAAACTCACAACAAATTATCCGCTTTATGTTGGGCAATCTACAACACGTATGACTCACTACTATCCTACGGCTTTAGATTCATTCAAAAAACTGCTTTCACATCTTGAGTGGAATGGAGTTTGCCAAATGGATTTTATATATGACACAGAAAATAATAAAAGCTATTTGATTGACGTGAACCCTCGCTTTTGGGGATCAGTAAAGCATAATATTGCTGCCGGTTTTGACTATCCTTATTACTATGCTCTTCTTGCTCAAAACAGTGCTGACTTTGCTATTCCAAAGGCAAAAGAAGGTACACGCACTCGCTGGCTTGGAGGGGATATTCTACGCATTGTAGCAGAGTTTAGAGAGTCTACTAATAAACTACAATATATAAAGAAAATATTTTTTGAACCTACTCACTACTCTGCTAACGACGATTGGAATATAAAAGATCCACTTCCATTTATAACATGGGGTATAAATCTTATACTTAATAAAATCTTAAAGCGTAAAAAGGATGCTCTCCCCGGAGTTTGGAAATAATATATGCAATTTTTTTCTACTTTTGCTCTTTGGCTTCTTGTATTTGTTTTACTAGGACGTTTTCAAGAAATTTTCCCTTTTCTAGCACCTTTACAACTAGGGAAAGTAAGTGTTGCTATCGGATTAGTTGCTGTTTTAGCAACTAATCTAAAAGATATTACCCTTCTTTTTACTAAAACATCTATAAAAAAATATCTTTTAGCTATTACAGTTTTGGCTTTTTTCAGTATCCCGTTTAGTGTATACCCAGGGGAAGCAATAAATAGTTTTATAGGCTACTTACGTTTACTTTTAAGTTCAGCAATAATAGTTGCTTTAGCAAGTAAACGACCTGAAAATTTTCAACTCTGTTTGATATCTGTACTTTTATTATTATCTACTCAAATGCTTTTGCAAAAAGTAGGTGGACGTATTAGTGTTAGTAGCACGTACGACCCTAATGATATTGCTGTTCTTTGTGTTGTATATCTTCCTTTCGCTGTACATGGTATTACACAAAAGAACTTTATTGTAAAAACTGTTTCAATATTAGCTACTGGTGGTGCTGTTGCCGGGGTTGCTCTATCAGGATCGCGTGGTGGACTTTTGGCCTTAGCTGCTGTTGCAATATATGCTATTATACTAGCTAAAAAAAGGCGTATGCTACTTATTACTTTATGTACTATTGGAGCTTGTATATTCGGGATTCTTGCAGGTGAAGAGTTCTGGTTTAGGATACAATCTTTAATTGACGGCACCGATTATAACCTTTCTGAATCTGGTGATAGCCGACTAGCTATTTGGGGTAACGCCTTTGAGGTTATGCTTAGGAGACCCTTCTTCGGAGTAGGTATTGGACAATTTGTAACAGGTATTGCAACTCTCACTGACAGTCCTTGGAAAACTGCACATAATAGTTTTTTTCAAACTGGTGTAGAACTTGGATTTGCTGGTTTATACGCTTTTTGTGCTATATTTTTTGCTTTATATAAACTTTCAAAATATGGTGAAAATGCATCATTTTTAACTTCAAATCAGCAGAGTTTATACCTCTTTTTACGTATAAGTGTAGTAGCTTTCTGTGTGGGTGGTTTCTTTGTGTCACATGCTTATTCTCCAATAACATATTGCTTATTCTCTATGGGAGGTGTTATATATATTGATCTCAAAAGGAAAGAAGCTGCAACAAATCAAGAAAAACTCGAAAAAAATAACATAAAAGCTAAAAATAGTCTACAAAGTCAAATAATGATAGAAGATAAATCTACTTCAAGAATAAAAGCACCTAATAACTCGTCAAATCCAAAACATAAAGAAGCTCAAGGTAAAAGAAATCTAAAAAAATCACGTCTTGAAGCAGGAGATTTATTAAGTCAAGCAAAGAAAAATGCTACTAAAATTTAATTCTATATTCCAAAGAATTTTTATTTCTAAACTTTTTTATGATAGTATTTTTACCCTAAAATGTTAATTTTAAAAAAGGACTAAAACACATATATACCCACGTTATTCCAATTCTCTATTTTCTCTAAAATATGTTACAAAGTTTAATAAATTCTGAATGTTAAATAAGTTTCGCTTTAGGATTCTTGACATAGGTAGTTGCTTAGGTAATGAAGCTTGATACTGTTTAACAAGATTTATGACAATCTTACGTAATAAATTGAGGTTCTTCTGTACTTCTAAATCTCTAACTCTAGTTTTATCTTCTGAAAAGTGCACATCTAAAAGCCAATGCATTGATTCTACACGCCACTCCATACGCGCATGGTGCAAAAGTTCTTCTGCTGTCATATTTTTGCTTGAAATGTAGTAATGCCATTGGCTTGATTTTGTGCCATTTTTTTCAAATTCACGATAAATTGAACCCACACACAATATGTTTTTCCACTTCTCTTTCTTATATAGATTGTCTATATTATTAGTGACATAAGCTTTACGTGTTTCAATTCTACCACCATTTTTTTCAACACTTTGTGCTGTGTCAGTTACTTGATTATAGCTTAGTAGTTCAACACTTTCTCGCAAATTGGGTTGATTGTCTTTTACTATCAGAAGATAATCAGCGTGAAACTGTCAAATTAAGTGTCAGTGAATTTGATCATATTTTTTATGCAGCCAAATCTAACAGACTTTCATAATAAGCTCCTCTTTTAGT